>CAXBNN010000003.1:0-370450 GCA_963977135.1 uncultured Flavobacteriales bacterium
TTTGGCTTTTGGCTTTTGGCTTTTGGCTTTTGGCTTTTGGCTTTTGGCTTTTGGCGAAAAATAAAAAAATATACTTTCTACCGCAATTTTCCGATAAAACTGTTGATTCTTTTTTGAATTGAATTTAATTCCAAGAGCAAATCATCGGCTTCTTTTTCAGTTATAAACTTGCGATCAGATGCGATTAAAAGCAAAGATTCTACTTCAAAAGCGGAACCAATTGAAATTTCCAAAAATCGAGCAAAATCTTTTTCACTTTTCCGCGAAGCACCTTCAGCTATATTTAGCATTATAGAAACCACGGCACGATTCAATTGCGAAGTCATTCCAAATTTTTCATTCGACGGAAAATCATCCGTTTTATCATACACTTTGTTCACCATTATTCTGCTGTCTTTCCAGATTTCAAACTCTCTAAAATTTCTCATATATTCTTGTTTTTACATTTAAGTTAAGGAAAAAACCGCCTTGAAAAACATCCTTTTAACAATTAGCTTTTTGGGCGGTTTTTGGCTGTTGGCTGTTGGCTATTGGCCTTTCGCAGACAGCTTTTGGCGGTTGGCTTTTGGTGGTTGGCGAAGGGGTGACCAAAAGCCAAAGCGAAGCGAGCCAAAAGCCAATTGCCAAAAGCCTTTTTTTACTAACTTTGCACGCTCAAACAAACAGATTAACAATGCAAAAATATCCTGAATACAAAGGTCTTGACCTACCAAACGTGGCGCAAACGGTGCTTGAAAAATGGAAAGCTAATTCTATTTTCGAGGAGTCTATTGCGATTCGCGAAGGAAAAGAAAGTTTTGTTTTCTACGAAGGACCGCCATCTGCAAACGGATTGCCGGGAATTCACCACGTGATGGGAAGAACCATCAAGGATATATTTTGTCGCTATAAAACGCTTCAAGGTTTTCAAGTAAAACGGAAAGCTGGCTGGGACACACACGGACTTCCAGTGGAACTAAGTGTTGAAAAAGAACTCGGCATCACCAAAGAAGATATCGGAACGAAAATTTCGGTTGAAGCTTACAACAAAGCTTGCCGTGAGACTGTAATGCGTTACACGGATGTTTGGAACGACCTGACAGAAAAAATGGGTTACTGGGTGGACATGAATGATCCATACATCACCTACAAACCAAAATATATGGAGTCTGTTTGGTGGTTGCTGAAACAGATTTACGATAAAAAATTAATCTACAAAGGTTATACGATTCAACCCTACTCGCCAAAAGCGGGAACTGGATTGTCTTCGCACGAAGTAAACCAACCAGGAAGTTACCGCGATGTAACAGATACAACCGTTGTAGCTCAATTCAAAGCAATAGATTCTACTTTGCCAGCGCAACTGCAAGGCTTCGGAACGATTCATCTTTTGGCTTGGACAACAACACCTTGGACTTTACCTTCAAACACAGCTTTGACTGTCGGACCAAAAATAGATTACGTACTCGTTGAAACCTTCAACCAATATACTTTCCGACCAATCAAGGTGATTCTTGCGAAAAACCTAGTTGGAAAGCAATTCGGAAAAAATTGTTTCGAAACTTCAGAACCTGCTGATTTTGAGAATTTCAAAGAAGGAGACAAAAAGATTCCTTACCAAGTTTTAGGAGAATTCAAAGGAGCTGATCTTGTTGGAATCCGTTACGAACAACTAATGCCTTTGGCCCTTCCTTACCAAAATCCAGAAAACGCTTTCCGCGTAATTTCAGGTGATTTCGTTACTATAGATGACGGAACAGGAATCGTGCACACGGCCCCAACTTTCGGTGCAGACGATGCGAAAGTTGCCAAAGAAGCAACACCAGAAATTCCACCGATGTTGGTTTTGGATGCGAATGAAAATCCAGTTCCATTAGTGGACCTGCAAGGACGTTTCATTCAAGGTCTTGGGGTTTACTCAGGTAAATACGTTAAAAACGAATACTACAACGACGGAGAAGCACCAGAACGCTCTACGGATGTTGATATAGCCATTCAGTTAAAAGAAGAAAACAAAGCGTTTAAAGTGGAGAAATACGTCCACAGTTATCCGCATTGCTGGCGAACAGATAAACCGATTTTGTATTACCCGCTGGATTCTTGGTTCATCAAAGTTACGGAGATCAAAGACCGTATGTTTGAACTGAACGAAACCATCAACTGGAAACCAGCAGCAACAGGTGAAGGCCGTTTCGGAAATTGGTTGAAAAATGCCAACGATTGGAACTTGTCTCGCTCACGTTACTGGGGAATTCCTTTGCCAATCTGGCGAACGGAAGACGGTACGGAAGAAATAATGATCGGTTCTGTTGAGGAATTGAAAGCTGCTGCTGAAAAATCAGTTCAAGCTGGAATCATGACGGAAAACCCACTAGCGAAATTTGTTGTGGGCGATATGTCGGAAGAGAATTACGACCAAATTGACTTGCACAAAAGCTACATGGATCAAATCGTTTTGGTTTCTTCCAAAGGTGAACCAATGAAACGCGAAGCTGACCTTATTGACGTTTGGTTCGACTCGGGTGCTATGCCTTATGCGCAATCGCATTATCCTTTCGAAAACAAAGAATTAATCGATCAAGAAAAAACATATCCTGCTGATTTTATCGCGGAAGGTGTTGACCAAACACGTGGATGGTTCTACACTTTGCACGCCATTTCAACTATGGTTTTCGATAAAGTAGCTTACAAAAATGTTGTTTCCAACGGTCTTGTTTTGGACAAAAACGGACAGAAAATGTCCAAGCGTTTGGGGAATGGAGTTGATCCTTTCACCACTTTGCCGAAGTACGGAGCAGATGCTACACGTTGGTACATGATCACGAATGCGCAACCGTGGGACAACCTAAAATTTGACTTAGACGGCGTAACGGAGGTGCAACGCAAATTCTTCGGAACGCTTTACAATACATACTCTTTCTTCTCGCTTTACGCCAATATCGACGAGTTCGATTATTCGCAAGCGGATTTGAAATTGGAAGATAGACCAGAAATTGATCGATGGATTTTATCGCAATTGAATTCCTTGGTAAAAGAAGTGCAAAGTGCTTTCGATGCCTACGAACCAACACGCGCTGGACGAGCAATTCAAGATTTTACGGTCGACCATTTATCGAACTGGTTTGTACGTTTGTCACGCCGCCGTTTCTGGAAACAGGGCAACGAAGGCACAGATAAATTATCTGCTTACCAAACTTTGTATACTTGTTTGGAAACGATTGCCATCTTGGGTTCGCCTATCGCGCCATTCTACATGGATCAATTGTACTGCGATTTGCAAACCATCAAAGGCGACGCAGCGAAAAAATCCGTTCACTTGGCAGATTTCCCTGCTGTGAAAGAAGATTACATCAATCCAGCTTTGGAAAATCAAATGGAAATTGCCCAAAAGGTTTCTTCCTTGGTATTGGGCTTGCGTAAAAAAGAAAGAATTCGCGTTCGTCAACCTTTGCAAAAAATATTGGTTCCCGCGCTCGACCAAGAATTCATCAAAAATATCCTTCACGTGCAAGATTTGATTCTTTCAGAAGTGAACGTGAAAGAATTGGAAATTTTGGAAGAAGGAAATACCGTTTTGGTAAAAGGCATCAAACCGAATTTCAAAACCATCGGTCCGAAATACGGTAAACACATGAAAGCCATCGCACAATTGGTGCAAGCTTTCAACCAAGACGATATCACCAAAATTGAAAAAACGAACCTTTGGTCAGGCGAAATAAACGGTGAAACGATAGAATTGACAAACGAAGATTTCGAAATCTCTGCGCAAGAAATTCCAGGCATGCTGGTAGCTTCTGAAGGAAGTTACACCGTTGCTATGGACATCACCATTTCCGACGAACTGAGAAAAGAAGGCATCGCCCGTGAGGTCGTAAACCGCGTTCAAAATTTCAGAAAAGACGCCGGCTTTGAAGTAACGGATCGTATTTCTATCCAACTAGACAGCACGCCAGAAATCATGGAAGCAATCAAAACAAACAGCGAATTTATTTGCAACGAGGTGTTGGCAAATGAGATCTTGTTTGGTGGCGTTGGTGGCGAAGCGCTAGTTACGGATATTGAGGTTGAAGGGGATACGAAGGTTGTGTTGGTGAGGGTATAGGATAGGCACGCGGATGACACGGATTTTGTAGGATTTGCGCTGATTTTTGTTTTGGGTTTTTATCAATTGCCTTCGGCTAATGATTGAAAAACCCTTGTTCCAACCTTATCATCCAATTTATTTGCTTCTTTTAAAACGGATACAAAAGTCTTGAAACAATTTTTCATTCAAACCATATTTTCTCGCTTCTTTACAGTTAGGCTTTCGTTCATCAAGGACATCAATTTTTAAGAATTTATCTTGGCCAATTTAATTTTTTCAACTAGGCATAATTTTATTAAGAAGTTTATAATTTTAGTCTTCGCAAACTATGAAAACTCAAGCCAAAAAATTAGAGCTAAAAAGAGCCATTTTTGAATTAGAAATGCCTTATCCAAAGGATGATTTAATTTTGAACTATGCTGATTTCCTTAAATCTCGTGATTTTTTGCAATACTATCAATTTAACCCTATTGTTTTTGAAAGGCTATTAAATTTAGTTGTGAATGAATGGAATTCAGAAAAGAGAATGAATCGGTTATCTCTTTTGCAGGTAGTAAAAAAATACTTTAATGTTTCATTGATGGAAACATCTAACAAACGATACTACCAAAGCAATAGATTAAATTACCTTTTTTCAATTGAAACGAGAAAATTACTTTTTGAGATATTTAGGAAAGTTTTTGTGGAAGGAAACTACATCAGCCAGAAACAACTTGGAGAAGCCGAAAAGATTGTTAATAATCTTCTTATTAATATAGATCTAACCCCAATTGAAGAAAAATGGTTCTGTTCAATGGCAGAAAAATCAGAATTAATTTTAAATCGATTGTTAAGGTATCCAACTAAATCAAAAATAATTAGTCAATGGGCTAGAGACAACTATACTATCAGTCTAATTAGAAATCGTAGACCAGAAATCGTTGGTTGGCTTCTTGATGAAGATTCAAATTTTGAAGTTGACAATCAAATTCTTATCGACGATTTTGAAGCTATAAATGCCTTTGATATAGAAGCCATAAAGTCATATGAAGATGAATTGGCCATGAATACACTCTTAATTAACGAATTTGGAGGCTTCAAACAAAAGTCAGATAATACATCTAATATACTGATTGATGGAAGTATTAAAGGCCCTGACAGTATAGAGTTAAAATTAACCAAGAGGTATTATAGGGTTCCTACTGACTCGACTAAAAATCTTCCTGTTTCGATTCCCGATTTCGATCAGCTGCACCAAGTATTTTACAGCAATATCATAACAACTCAAAAATTAACGATGATATGGGCCATCGCTTATTCAAGATTAGAAATTAGCGTCAAAATAGAGTTGCTCAAAAAGTATTATTGCGATGAAACATACCATACTTTGGTTAAGATCGGTAAGCGATTAGAGAATAAGGAATTCTTATCCTGGATGCTGAGTGTTCAATAACGATAAATCCGTTAACCGAATAATTTATTGAATGGATCATTCGTATTATTAAAACAGAGGTAAACTCATATGTTATTTTCTGTTTTAATTAAACTGAGTAGTTTCGAAGATTGAGGTAAAAAGGAAAAATCATATTTTTTTGATTAGCAAGTAAATTTCATAGTTTGAAACTTAAACTCCTCTCAAAACCCCCAATATCCTAACCATTGCCAAAGTATCCATCTTGCAATACTCTAACAAATCCTTTCTGGTGCTATGAATATCGCCTTCAAATATTCCTTGGACCATTTGGGAAAAAGTATTACTCGCTGTCCCTCCTTCTTTTATGTTTAAATCGCTGTAGGATAACTCTGGCACCAATGCTGGAAGAACTTTTTTAATCGAATATGAACCCTGCATTTCAGGTGTATAATATGACCGATCTCGGAAAGGGATCATTAAGTCTTTTAAGCGAGCTACTATATTGGATAAAGGCAAAGTATGTTTTGGTGAGAATGCAATTAGCTCCTTTAACTTACCTCTTTCGAAGACAATATTGTATACAAGCACATCTCCAAATTCTCCACAATCATTAATCAACTGCTCAATAAATTTTATTCTTGGATCTTCTCCATTCATTTCTGCTAGATATTCTTTGTGCTCCAATTTTCCATCCTTGTGTTCAATATGCAAGGAATACTGAAATACCAGTTGTTGGTATGGTCGACTTCCGTCAAATACGGGCACGGCACTCGCAAAGGTTTCAAAGTCCAGATGATAGATTGGGTAGTTCATATCATTTACAAACTTTCTAATTGCACTTTGATCTATAAATGTTTCCTGGTTTAATTCGCTATTAACCTGCATCCATTGATTTTCGTTTAATGGATAATCCTCCGGTATATCTTGAAAATTAATGGCGTTTTTCTCGAGTAAATCGAATTTTTTAGCCGAATGAAGTCTTGCTATGTTAAAGGCTGAATATTTTGGCACCTGCTTCCAACAATGTCCTGCAAAATCACAAGGATATGGCGACGAACAATGAGGTCCAATTTGAATTTCAGGTTCTACTTTTAATTCTAAGACTTTTTTCAAATGTGCAACTTGATTCGGCACGGCAACAAGGTTTTCTAAAACTTTTTCCTTTACGGAGGCTATTGTAAACAATTCGTGCACATCAATTTCACCCTGTTTCACATATTGATTGTTAATGTGAACAATGGAAATATCTTTTAATTCAATACCTGAATTCGTAATGCAATAATATTGAATGGTTGCGTCTAGTTCATAGGTTTCACTGACACTCGTTGAACTTTTCACTTCATAAGCTCTCCAACCGTCTTCATGTTTAACCAAAATATCTAAGGCCGCCAAAACACCATTGTATTGAAAGGCTGCTTCGTATATTATTTTGGTTCCTTTCTCAATTTCTTCTTGAGTTCGAATTACTGCTTTTTGAAAATCGTAATAGCTTACGGGAGTACAATCTGCTCCACCAGGAAATAATTGTTGAGCAAACTCCCCTACTGAAGTTCCTTGGACATAAATTGCTTCTTGAGCTGGACTTATATCATCTCGCAAATCACGGCGGTGTTTTGAATAGTACAAGGCTTTATTACATTGTAAACCTTTTATGAAAGTAGATTTTGATAGGATATGCTTTTCCATGTTTGAAAATAAATAAAATTTTAGATTCAGCAAATAGTCACTTATATAGAGATGCCTTAAAATCACATCTGGAAACAAACAAGGTTTTACAAATCGTTAATTACTCCAATCCGATTCAGATGAATAATATCCGATACTATGGATTCTTATACTGCCAGGCATATTCCCAAAAACTATGAATTTGGTTGAAATCTTTATTTGATAATACTTTGAAATTCTTCTAATTTTAAACCTCACCTCATCCTTTTGTCAATGACTATAAAACAAGAAGAAAAAATTAAAGTCCTATTAAGTAAATACAATGAGATATTGCTTGTTTCAATGCGTTTGGCAATTGCAGAAGATTTTACTAATCTAATTATATTGAACAAGGACGATACTGACTTTGAGTTAAGTGAGCTATTGCAAAACAAAGATCAATTTACGAACCATATCATGAAAGAATTTCTAAGACAGAACAGTTCTGTAGTAACGAAAGAACTATCTTCCATGAAGGAGAAAAAACTAGCCATTATCAAACAGACGAAACTTAAATTCAAGTAACTTTAAGGACTACTTCATATCTAACCGAATTACATTAATATGCCATCAAAATTGATTCTTTTCAAGCAAAAATGGGCTTCGCAATTAAACGATATAAAACATGTATTACGTTACCTAAACACCTACCCTGCTATTTTGACCGAAATTGATTTAACAGACTTAATTTCACCTACGGAATTATTACTCCATCAACAAAATTGGTTAAAGTTAAACGATTCTTATACCGGAATGGAAAAGGAATTCTTCCAACCACATTGGGTTCCATTAAATAAGACTTCTTATGACTTGTTCATTGATATTTCCGATTCCAATTATCCGATATTTGATTTCCATTTTAATAGTATTGAACCTTATACATATATGAGGACCAATCTTTTTGATTCGATAAATCAATTGATGCTGGCTGAGGATAAAAGAACAGATTTACAATCGGTAGTCCAAGATGTGAAAAATTCATTTTGGGGATTTGATTATTGAAAATAAGTTATTGTCCAAAAAACTCTAAAAGATTAAAGTCGTTTTAAATTATTCATTATTTTTACGGAAGTATTTCGAACCTTAAGAAGGTACCAACCGAGTGAAGACACCACGGTGGTAAAACAATACGGACGATCAGTCAAAATAAACGTTACGACTCCTTTTGCTTTTGCGAAATACAAATAAAGTTTTTTTTTAACTAAATCTTATTTGTATGAAATTTATTATCAATCTGTATTCAGAAAGACTAGAATCATCTTACTTAACGTTGGAAGAGACCAACATTAAAATTCACGAATTGAAATTAGGCAAAGGTAACCACCTAATTAAAATTATGCATTCCAATGTGAATACTCTATTTGACTTCTCTAAATCTAGAGATTATCAAATCCTATATTTTGATAGTAAAAACGTTTTTGTTGGCGCTTCTTATGCTATTAACAGTGGTCACGGTAATTTCTTGATTCAAACCGAAGCAAAATGGGTGTTGTTGATTCCAATTGAAAATAAATTGAATAATAGTTTACTCAATAATTTTGTGTTTTTAATATTAGTACAAGGCGGTAAAATCGCTTGCAAGAACGGGATTTTACGAACATTTAACGTAGTATTTCCTATAACAAGACATACTAGTTTAGGCACGCTTTTTACAACCATAAGAAGAATGAAAGCCGAAAAAGACTTTGAAATACCCATATCGTTAAGAATTAGCTTTGCAAAATCAGTAACAACAGGGAAAACTGAAAATGAAATAACTGAAATTGAATGGGATATAGTTTATAATGACTTATGCGAAAACTTAAAACAAGTTAATCCTATTTTATATGCTAGCTTATTTTCTAATAATAGTATTCTTTGGAATTAGGGGTTAACTAGTTTTGATTAAAAATGTTTTAGACCACGTTTGAATTTAAAATTTATAGGTTTATAAAGGATTCCGCTCTTGTCAATGGAGAAAACGACTAGTGTAGTTATGTTTTTCATAAATCATTAAATGACTACTTACAAATTTTAATTCGGCAAGTCTCTCAATCAAAGTGCTTCGTTTATAGAAGAAGGTACAGTTTGAAGATTTCCATTTACGACCTTAGTTAAGGTATATTCTATACCATCATTGTGTAATGATAATTGACTTGGATCCTTAGAAAGCTGTTCGTAATATATAAAGCCGCCCACCAATGGACCGCAAACAGCATCTTTCATCTGTTTCTTTGGGTTCCAACCTTCTCCATAATAGAAATACACGTTATAATATCCGTTATTTATTTTAACAGAATGGTGATTATTCGCTTGAACATAAAAATGTCGAACTACTAAATCATTGCTATTTTTTAGCATTACTAATACATCACTGTTACCGGTATTTACTGTAATGGTCGATGGTCCAGTATTGCCATAACCATAACAATACCCATAAGGCATGGCTCCATTCTTCAAAGAGTTTGTTTTGTATTGTTCTGTATAAACTATATCCATAGCATCATTCAGAATTTTTTCATCAATTGCCCAGCGTGGAATTGTATAATCAAATGAACCGAGTTCGTCTCCTGAAAAAGTAAATCTATTATTGCCCATTTTAAGGGCAGTGTTGTTTTCCAATTGCTGTTCCAAAAGTGATTTTTCTTTCGGATTCAAGTTCGCTTTCAGACGATCTATTTCATTTCTATACTGAGCTTTCGTTCTTTCCGATTCAAATTTTGTACTGTTTTGTTGTCGATTATATTCTTTTAAAAACTCATCAAAATCAGAAATTGCTTTTTCATTTAAAGCATATCTTCTTGCTTCTTTGTAATAGGGAGCACAATCATCAAGGATGTCTATTTTTAAAAATTTGTCTTGACCAATTTTATTAGCCCATTCTTGAGCTAAAGCTCCATGTTCTATTTCTAATTTTCGAATTCCTTTTTCAAATTTTTCATCTGCAATTGATTTTGATGCACGCTCAGCTGCGCGATCAAATAGGCAAGTTGTATACCTTAGGTCGTAAGTATTTATTCTTAATGAATTGCTGTAAATAAAATACGATACTATTGTGTCCCTATATTTCTTGCCAACAGAGGCAGATAGTACCTCGTTAAAATAGTATTGATGTTTTGGGTATTCTTTGTTAAACTGATTGCGGACGAGATCAATTTGCTTATTGAAATTTTCTAATTCTCTATTCTCACGAGTAACAATGTTCGCTTTTGCAATTCCTAACTTTACCAAATGAATTCCATATGGAACGGCAAAGAATAGAAATATACTTCCGTATAGAATTAGGAAGTTCTTTCTAGTCGATATTTTGTTCAAAACACTCATTTATCCAAGTGTAGTTTCTTCATCTTTCTCGGTATCAGAAAATAGTGATACAATTAACCCTAAGGCAACAATAACATCTACTACATTCCATAAAGTGCGACCTAAAGCAATTTTATATAGCGGCTGAAAGAGAATTGCTAATAAGACATATAATATTACTTGGTTCTGTTTTCCTTCTCCAAAGGCAGTATAGGCTAGAAAAAGAAATCCTGCCATGCCACAAAATCGCACCAATTCATAATATCCATATGGCATATCCAAAAGGCAGAGGATAAACAATATCGAAAGGCCAATTTTTATCGTTTTATTGATGTCCATCTGCTTAATTTAATGGAGTTAAACCGGCGTGACTACTGATCCAATTGTAGATAAAGGGTTTGAGTATAAAATTACTCGCGGTTAAGCCAATTGAGAAAATAATCACCGATGCAATTATACTTGAAGAAATCACATTCGACCTAATATCTTCGTATAGTCCATCTTTGTTGATAGTCGTACGAAACAATAAATGACCAACAGCGTTTGATAAAATAAATAGAAATGACAAGCCAAAAAGTTGAATACTCAAAGCTGTCCATAAGTCATCAGCACCTTTTCCAAACAATGTAAGCGTTTCTAAATAAGCACTATTTTGAGGGTCAATACTGAACATAACCATGAACAGAATAGTCAATATTTGACTAGAAATAAAAACGGTATATGCCAAATTAGAGTGTTCAATATCGTAACCTCTAATGAGTTTGCGTTTCCAATAAAGAAGTATTCCATAGATCAAAACCAATGTGATCAATACTTCAATTGCATTAATAATTGTTGCTTCCATATTTTTTAATTTAAAGTTATTTTCCAATAATTTACGTTGCCTACTTCGCGTTGAAGTTCACCCAAACGAGGTCCAATTTGAGTTGTTTCCCAGAAATAATATTTTTTTCCATTATAGGATTTATACATTCCTCTCGCTTCTCCTATATTCAACCCCAACATTGAATGCCCATAAAATTCACTGTTAATTATAGCCACATCGAATTTGTAATGCTTAAATATTGTATAAAGCAATAAGGTCCTAGTATCGCAATCTCCATGTGTAGTAGCTAAAAATTCTGTTGGTGTTTTTAAACCAAATGGAGATGGGCCAACACATTTAATTCCAGAATCGAGCAATTCGCGAATTATTGGATTTCTTCTGTTATATGGGTCTGAACAAGATTTATCCAGCACCAATACATATTCAATCGACTGAACCATAGAAACTACCGTGTTTGCAAATTCAATACTAGATTGTTGATTCTTCTCTTTAATACTATCCAACATTTGATAGAGTCCATCTAAATAATTTTTATCCGCTTCATATACGCTAGAATAAATATTTGTAAACGAATTATAGTTTTCGCTTTCGATTCGTTTAAGATTATAGGAACTTCTATTAATATCTTCTATCAATAATTTAAAGGTGCCATTGTACTTTGTTCTTGCATTGTCTTCCCATTTCAAGTGAACAAGTTTGTAAGGTTTTTGCACCTCATTTTCTTCACTAACAGCGTTCGAATTATTTTCGTTATTTGGGTTTACTTCAGTTACTTCAATTGTATCACCAACTCGAACCTTGTTTGTTTCTTGCCAATTATTACGTGATTCATAAACATTCAATATTCCATCAAGTGCAGAGAGTAACACAACCAAGAGCAACAGATTCAATGACCATTTTAACAAAGTTCCAAAAAGTCTTGAAAATTTACCCATTCTGCTAATTGCAGTTCCTAAGCCAATTAAAAACAAAGGAATTCCAATACCAAATAATATAGGCATGAAGCTACCATATTTTAATGCCAGATAAACCATATAGCCAGCCCAAAACAAAACAAAAAGGAAGGCAAAAAAGGGCAAGCAGCCAGGAGGCGGAGGCGGCGGCGGTGGTGGCGTTATCTTTTCCCAAAATGTAGAGCAATCTTTGTTAAAATACTCCTTCCAAAGCTCACCATCGACGTTTTTCTCATTACCCGTTGGTTTATTTTGCTCACATTCACAAATCCATTCTCCCCAATAGGTTTCACATGTCTGTCCATCTTCAAGGAGTTGTCCAGAATAATACTCTAAACGATAGCAATTGTCTCTGTGCTCTCTTTCACCAGTTAAGTCATCCTTTATGCATCCAGGTATTGGCGGAATATCATTTAGACGCCATTCTGTTTCACAAATTTCTGTTCCTTCAATAAAAGCTCCCGTAGTATACTCTTTATGCAAAAGGCCATTTTCGTATTTTTCCTGCCCAGTTGGGATATCTTTTTTGCAAACAACTTGCGACTCCTCATAATGCATTACGAACATAACGGGCACATCTACAAAGTCACCGTGCATTTCTTGCCCTTCACTTTGAACGTGATCAGCTTTTGCATTTATGTCGAGATAAATGTGATCAGCATTGAAAAAATACTCCCTTTGCTTATACCGAACATTTATGCCCTTTTCAATTTTTTTTAGTTCGAATTGTGCAGAATACAAGTGCTTGATTTCACTACCAGGTATTTCTTTTGGCTTCTTTTCTACTTTAACATTTACATCATAATAAATCCGGTGATTGTAATGTGAACATCCTTTTTTATCAGTTAAATAATGATTCAAATCGGCTCCATACTTAAAGGATGAGGTACCTTCAAACAGCAAGTAGATCTTTGTTGATATGATTTCTTGAAAATCACTCATTCGATTCCATAAATAAGGCTATGAATTCTTCGTACGACTTTTTACTTGAAACTTTATCAAGGTTGAGCTTTGTATTGAACGGAGGATCTTCGTATTTATCATCCGCATCTGGTACGATTTTTTTGCCCTTAACGGGTGAAGCTAAATCATTCTTTGGTAATTTATTTTTTGTTGGGTCAAAACTGGTGCCATTCTGAATATAATCTGCGGACAGCTGACCATATCGGTTATATTGCATTGTCATGACTGAATTATATTCTTGTCTATACATTTTGTATTGATCCAAAACAATCCGAATATCTCTGGTTTGTTTGATTGAATAATACTCATGTGCTCGATTCAAACGATGTCTCAAATAAACAGGTGTAAGGAAAAGTATTACTATGACAACAGTTATCAGCCAAAGCCAAGGATGATCTTGATTTGATTTGACAAGATGTTCCATATACCCTTCGCTTCCGTTGTAATCCACCAAACCTTCATATTCCAGAAATAACACAAGTACCATTTCAAAGCACTTACTCACAAAAAAAGCGAACGCAGCCACAATTATGTATCTAACGGAATATGAAAGTAGCATAGACCCAACACTTTCTTCTCTTGGCAAAGTGGCAGGCTCTAGACTAATTAAATTCAACCGATAAATATTACTGATTAAAAAGCCAAATACAATCGTCGTAAAAAAAGATAAGAGAAACACATCGAATATCCCATAAAACAGATTAAAAAAGGCAAGAAAAATTATCGCATAGATCAATAAAAAAAGGCCACCAATCAACGTAAAACTTCTTTGACTATCAGCACCAGAAATATTCAAAATCTTACAATCCGCACCTGCTACCCTCCAAATAAATTCTTTCATTATTTTTCTTCGAAATAAGCATCAGGGTTCTGTTCAATGTCGATCATTTTATTTTTCTTCCAGGTTTCTATGATTTTTTTATTGATTTCATCTTGGGCGGCGAGTATTAACATTCGTTCATTCTCTTTTATCCTCGCTCCATGATTTACTATTTTATGCGCTTCAGTACCTTCCTTGTCATTATAAAAATCATATTGCACTTCTATTCCGGCCTCTGCTCTCGCTAATTCTTTGACATTTTCGTCCATGTAATCGTAAGGACCTTTGATCAACATCATTTTAAAGAAAATAGGAGTGAGTTCAATAACCATAAAAAGCAAAGTAATAAACAAGGATATCCAAGGTCCAGTGACTTCATGAGAAACTCTTATACGCGCAGCTAGACCTCCCATGTTTGCAGCTTTTAATTCAACATCTTTTAATTCTTTATCTCTTAAAATGTTCACTTTTTTAATTTCTTTATCAACTTCTCTAAGCGCTTTGTTCATTTCCACTTTAACTGTTGGTAATTGAGCCTCAAGCGCAGCCCTTTCCTTGTCTAGTCGATACCATTGTGGACCTCTGCATAAAACATCTGAACCAGGTGGACATTTTGTTTCCTCTACGTTTAGCTCAGATTTTTTCGCATTAATATTTGATTTCAAATCACTTTCCATTGCAAGAATTTCTTTTCTTTTAGAATTTAAATCATTCAAGGAGTTTTTATCGAATTTATCTTGTTTCAATTTTCTATTAACTTCAATATAACCTTCCATTTCAGTTTGAAGCTTGGCCTCTATCTCCTTTTGAAACATCCTGATTTCTATCGGTTTAGATATGGTCAATGCAATTATAACCCCCATAATAATACGAGGTATCGCACTCTTTATTTCCTGTTTAGTTATTGCTTCGGTGCCATCCCCTTTACCCGTTGAAGTAACTATGAATCGGTCAATGTTATAAATTATCAATCCCCAAATTATTCCGAAAAAAAACGACATTATCATGGTCGGAATATGAACTTCATCATTCAACGGACCATCGACTCTAGGCTCAAAAATCGTGTAAATGGCATAACCTCCAGCTAAACCCGCCATCACCCCCGTTGCCAAAACGATCCCACCCAAACAGAAATATTTGATTTGATCAGAATAAGTACTTCTTTCTAGCAAATACTGATCTGCTCCTGCTGCTTTCCAAAACATGCGCATTAATTTGCCTGCCTTCGGACTTTCGTAATAGTTATTTTTCATAGATGATATGTTTGTTTAGTTCTGATTCTATTTCCTCGGTTGTATTCTTTATTCCAATTTCTGCTAGGCTATTCCGAATATTAAGATCTTCGACCAACACTTGAATAGATGTTCTTTCTAGCTTAATTTCAACTTCACAGGATAATTTTTTCGGTTCAGAGCTTTTGAGACCCGCAACTTCTTCCAAATTCATGGATGGTTCGATTTTGTGAAACGGGATTCTTTTATCGATAATATGGCCTTTTCTTCCGAATTGCATCGTCTTGAACGCAGCAGTGCTTTTCTGTGGAACAGCAACTTTTTTTGTAATGGACCAGATTAAACCTTTGGCTTTGAAAACAATTTCAGTTTGACCTTCTTTGAGTGGTATTTTAATATTCAATAAGTTGTTATCTGAAAATATGGGAATGATATTTCCATCAATGATTAAGAAAACGGCATATTGAAGTTGAATATCTATTAACGCATAAAATTGCTTGTCAAATTGATTCAACAACTTGATTTCCGTTATGGATGGCGCCATCCTTGCCTTAAAAAGCAATTTGAAAAAACGCGATGTTAATGGAACAAAATTGTTCAAATAACAAGTCAAAATCCGCAGTATTAATGGTTTCTTTTTCATCATAAGTGGCAACCAATTAGCCGAAGCATTGGATATTTGTTCAGATAGTTAAATGTAAATAATTTTATTTAATTATGAAGTATTATTAATTCAGAATTGCGGTATTTGAAATTAATTTTTTTATTAAAAATAGCTTAGTGAATGAGGTTGACGACAAAGTCCCCAACCCCATCATCCAAAACATTCTCATCCTTCAAAACAGAAACAAAAGTCTTATAACAAGTAACTCTGCCTTCAAAAAGTTCATCTTCAAATTCGTTCACTTCACTTTCTTGGGATCTTCCAGGATAAAGCAACATGACTTTTGTCGATTTCCAAAAACGAGCATAGGCATACAATTGACGTAAATCTTGAATTGATGTTTGCTTGCCTGGGGTTTTCCATTTCGTGTCTATGATGAAAGTTTCTGTGGCATCGTTTTCTATTCGTTTTTTGAGAACTATATCCGGTTCCAAGCGATTGCTGCCCCAAAAAGGTAATCTTCTTTTCCCTAAAACTTCAAAATTTGCTGGAGCTGATTTCTTCAACATTTTAAGCATGTACTCTTCCCATAATTGATTCATATCAAAGAGGATGGAAATCATTTTCTCGTTGCCTGATGCGATGTTTGGCGAGTAGTTTAGGATGATTAATCGAGCCAATTCCAATGCTCGTTCGTAACCTTCGGTTTTGCGATTGAGTTGTATCGAATCCAACAGTTGTTTGTCGGCGGTTATTGTTTTTACTTCGGGGAAATGAAGCTGAACGCGTTTGCATCGATCAGCGATCCACATGGCTGAACTGAATTGACTGACAATTTGTAAAGCTTGAGCTAAAATCTGATGCAGTTTGTGGTCGACATTGTAAACCTGATGAACAGTGTAAAAACGTTCCTTGTGAACTAAATTGTGTCGTATATTCTTGGCAAAATCCAATTTACCTTTCAAGGCTTTTACGTTTCCTTCTTCTCGGTTGTATTTTTTGACCAAACCTGTTCTTAAAAGTGTTTCCACTTCCAACAAATATTGGTCGAAATAGATTTCCAATAAGTTCAAATTCTGCTGATTCAAGTGCGCATCTGCGTAAGTGTTAACTTTTACCTTTCCGCAAGCTTTCAACATTTGAATTAGTACTCCACGCCAATTGGCGTCGTCATCATTTTTATCAGCTTTTGGATGAATCTCTACTGTGAAACCATCTACTTGAATGACGCCAACATATTGGCTAAAACGCAAACCTTTGTGCTCGACTGTAAAGTATTTCCCTTCGTTGAGCTGATTCAATTTTACGAAAGAATCCCATTGACTTTTTTTGAAGCCTTCTTCGCCAATGGAAAGACGATCATGTTCGTATTTGATTATTGTGATCAATCTTCTTTTGGAACGTTCATTAATTCCTTGATCGCCTGAGTGAAATCTTCATCACTCATTTTGGAAGCGTCTCTTATAGTATAAGCTTGTCCTTCAAAAGAAAAATCATTACTTTTTGCTGCGAATATGACTTTTGATCTTTCATCCTTTTTAAAGAATTTAGAACCGATAACCAATTCCATTTTTTCATAATTTCCATAGAAATACTCCTGTAAAAGTGGAATTATGTTTTTGTGAAAAGTGTTTCTCAAATCTTGCAATTGATTCAAGTTGAAGAAATACGCATGACCGATGGTGTGGTCTCGATCAACCAAAACTTCAATACGTTCATTGAGTTTTTTGAGAAGATTAGGTAAATTGATAATGTAATTCGTTCCTTCAATTTCTAACTCATTTCCACCTTCATCCAACAGAACTTCTGGTTTCGGCATCATTTCAATGAAACTAAAACGTCTACGCAAAGCAGTATCCAAAGCTTCGACAGAACGGTCAGCGGTATTCATTGTTCCAATGATATAAAGATTTGATGGAACCCCAAATTTTTCTTTAGAATAAGGAAGAGTCAATCTCAACTCGTTGTTTTCTCCTATTCTTTTATCCTCTTCTATTAACGTAATTAGTTCTCCAAAAACCGCAGAAATATTCCCTCTATTTATTTCATCTATTACAATTGCATATGGCTTTGCTTCTGTTTTGTGTTCACTCGTAATTTCTTTGAAAGCTTCTTTTTTAATATCACTAGTATTGAACTCATAAATCGATTGCTGTGAAATCTGTTTACCTATAAATTTATCAGGAAAAGTGTCTATGTTCTTGGCAATCCATTCCACTTTTCTATAATGTAAAAACTCTTTTGGCGACTTATCATCGAAATAATACTCACCAGTAATTTTACCTATTGCATCAATAATATGGTTGCCTTTTGAAATGACCACAATATCTCCAATCCTCATCTTTATAAAAATAAACGCGGCTTGAATATGATATCTGTTGTCTTCGGCTGTTTCTTTAAATTTCGTTTTGAAATTATCACGAAAATCTTTCCAACTATTTGATTTTGAAATTAAAGGTGTTAAGTCTTCATCACCACCCCAATTTATACCAACAACACTATTTTCTATACACCAATCATGAAGTTCAGGATTATGTTTTCCACCAATGGACATTTTATAATAATCAACATTGTCCCAGTCTACTGATCCTTTTGATGAAGACTGGATTTTCTTCGCGCTATTAGCTATTTGTTTGAATATCCCAGGCTCGATATCATATTTCAAAAAAGTATCTTCTTCCTCCGGTTTTACAGGCTTAATTCCCTCAATAAAATCTTCATAAGCAACTGATTGATGAAAGGTTGTAAATACAACACGTCCTTCCTTAATCAAGTCGTCGTATATGATTTTGTTAGCAACATGATTATTTGAATTATAGGATTCAGGTGCACAAATACTTACAACTTTATCAATTGTTGAATAAGTTTTGCCGGTTCCTGGTGGGCCATACATAATCTGATTCAGTGGGAATTTTTCTGTTTTCATATCCTCGTTATGCTTTTTTTGACTTTCACTTTTGTCGTTAATCATTTTCAAAATAGTTTCATACTCTTTTCCAGTCGCCTGAAAATTTGTTCCTTGATTGCCAATCTTCAAACTTTTCAGTTGCGGTTCAGATTTAATTCTATCCAAAGAAATAGGTGAATTAACCAAATTATGGGTGATTTTAATTTTCACTCTTTTAGAAGGTCCTGTCTCTGGTTTTTCAGTGTAATATTTCAGTTCCTTTTCATCAACCAAGCCTTCAAAAACATCCGAAGTAACTTCGGCGAGTGCCATGCATGAAGCTTTTTCGCCAGTCGCCCAAAGTATTACTTTGTCTCCGCTTTTAATTTTACTTTCATGTGCTTTTACACTCCAAGTTGTGAGTGAATTAGATTGAATTGCTCCTTCAATGTCATATATCTTAGGATTTCCTTGAAAAATCCAATAGTCAACAGGTTCTGTGCTCTCTAGCATTTGATACAAAATATCCTGCGCCAAAAGCAAATTATTTGTCCCATCGTAAAAGTCTGGAATATAGCTCTTCACTAGTGAAATTAATTCTTGATCAGGAGCAATATAATCGTTTATAAATTTATCAAGTAACTCAAGATAATGAATGTATTTTTCGTTTTTTCCAGCAGGTTTGACTCCTAATAAATTACAGAAAGAAGTGTAAAAGGAAGATTTATAGAAAGTGTATTTTTCAGGATATTTAATGGTTAAGTAACACGCCATCGAACGTTCATCCTGATGATGCGAATGTTTCCCATCAGTCGTGCCATACAAAGTTTTTGTCTTCTGATTGAAATCTACAATTCGCTTTTTTAAATCAATGGACTCGTCAAAAAGTTCTTTGAATAAAGCCCTTAATTCTTCTGGACGTTCTTTGCTCAATCCTTGAAGAACAGCTCCCGACATGGCATAGATCAAATTCTGGAAGTTTAGTTTTTTGATTTCTGCTCTAAAATCTGGTGCATTTACATCAGGAAGACCTTTTAATTCTTTTACTAACTCCCATTTATAAACTTCATCTTGCATTTTCGTTGAAGCGATTTTCACCTTGTAGTTCGCTAATAAAGATAAAATTGGATCTTCTTTTGGCTTTATTTCAAAACCAAAACTCTCCAAGGTTTGAAACGATTTCGTCCCCAAGCCTCCATCAAAAGTTTTCGGGTCTAACTCTTCGCCAGTTGCATATCTGTTTGCAATAGAAATGACCAGTTTTGGAGGATATAGTTTTCCATTATAAAGTAAATCGTATGTGCTAGAATGTCGTCCTGAACGCACCCCGTCTTTCTCAATTTCTTCAATAGCGGATAGGATATTTTCTTTTGTAATTTGGTTCATTTGGGATTTAATCTTTAATATAAATTATACAAACTCAAATTCTGAATAGGCTTTTCATTTCTTACTGATCTCCTTCTGTATTTGCATAGCTACAGTATAGTTTTTTCGCAATACTGGTTTTGAAAAAGTCGTTTCGCCTTTGGTTTCTTCACCAGAAAAATGACAATATTTTTCTTTGAAATCTTTATTCTTCCATTTGGACCAATTCTCAAAAGCATTTATGGAAAATGGTTCTTTTATATTGAATGGAATTTCAACTCCTGTTCGTATGCAAAAACCACTTTGAGATTTAGGCTTTTGCGTTTCCTCCTTTTTCTTTTCTTTGGAATAAATTTTTTCGCTGTTGTCCACCTCGACAATATTACCTTCTTGCTTTTTAATTAAGCCAAACAATGAGGATTTTATATTTGCTCTTTTTTTATAATGTGATGTGCTATTTTCAATTAAATCATAAAAATATTCAAAAGCCTTATTATCCGAACTAGGTTCTTTTACCAATTTTTCTGAGATGAAATTCCAAACTTTTTCACTCAATGTTTGTTCAAACATGACGCCAACTTCTATATTATTCTTAATTGAAAACGAATGCAAGTTCAAAGAGGTTATTATACTTTTATTTTCATTTGCATAGTATTTAGCATGCAACTCTTCAACATACCTAATCTCGACATTTTGAAACTGTTTGAAAAACTCAAAATCCTCAGAACTTAAACTTTTTGAAAGATTATTTTCGTTTTTACCGAACAAGACAAACAACTGAAAATTTGGATCTTCTGCGTGTAACAAAAGTTTGCTTTTTATGTCATCATGCAATTTTATATATGGTGAAACCAACATTAGAAATGACTCAGCGCCAACAATTATCTTTCTAAGTTCTTTTATTAAATTTTCTGGGGTCAAGAATTCTGCCATCTCTATTCTTTTTTACATTAAATTTTTGCCTTAATAATGGGTTAATCTTCTCCCATTTGTCTCTTTCGTTCAAAATCTAAAAACTCATTATCATTTGAATCGGATTCATGCCTTTCTTTAAGGTAGTGTTCGTTCATTGCTTTTGTGTGTTCCTCCACATCCGTAGAATTCATCCATCCTTTTCCTTTACATGCTAAACATTTAAAGGTTCTATCATATTTCGTACGTAAGCCTGTTTTTCCACAAGAACCACAATCTTTCACAAAGTCTTCATTCATAGATTTTTAGTTTTGTTTTTATATAAAAATGCTGTTTGCAATTATCCCTAAGCCATCATCCCATTCACAAACACCTCAACATACTCCTTCATCTTCTCAATTATCCTTTCCCCAATAGTTCGGGCTAGGAGAATACTCGGTCTATTATCCAAACATGCGAAAACCTCTTCGCGGATGGGCTCTTGGCCTGAATAAATGTAGGCTTCAATTAAGGCTCTGAATTGGTCTTGGTCGAGGTGTTCTTCTTCGCACATTTTGTGTAAGGCTAGAACTTTTTGGTCGTTCCAGTAGATTTCAAATTCATCTTCAATTTTGTCGACGTCTTTGATGTGTGGGAGGTGTTCATCGATGAATTTTAAAATCAATTCTCGTTTGCTTCTCAGTTGGATTTCGCCACCGAGCATATCAATAATTGCTTTTTTCTTAGCTGCTGTTTCTCCTCCTTTTGTTTGTTGCAATTGAGCGAGCAATTTTAGGATGTAGGCAACATTGATTTGATCTCTGTGTATCAGTTCCAATTCAAAATCTACATCGTCTAGAATGGAAGTTTTTTGCTTGGTATGGTCGTTCTTTACTTTATCGTAAAGGTCTAAGTATTTACTTTTATAATCTTCGAAATCTTGTTCGCTAAGCGGTAAATCTTCCCAATCGAAATCGGTGAAAGAACTAAGTACGTTGACCGTTCGCATTAAGGCTCTGAACGCTTGAACGAATGCCACTTCTTCTAATTCACTCGGCAAATCATCGACGCTTTGATACGTTGGAGCAATTTCTAGCATTTGCGCCAAAGCTTCGTCGAATTTCTTTGCGATATCTTCATACGAAGGCATCGTTACGACTTCTATGGCTTCTTTATTTGAGAACAGCGTTATTGCCTCGTCTGTTCTGAATTTAAGATTACGGAAGCTTAAAATATTTCCTTGTGATTTCTGTTCACCAAGTATTCTATTCGTTCTAGAATAAGCTTGAATCAATCCGTGGTATTTTAAATTCTTGTCAACGTAAAGTGTATTCACTTTCTTGGCGTCGAAACCGGTGAGCATCATGTTCACAACAATGACAATATCCAAACGGTCTTCGTCTTTTGCAGTTTCTTTCTCTCGTTCCTTCAAACGCTTGCTGATGTCTTTAAAATAGTTCTCGAACTGCTGACTATCTTTTGTTGTGAAGCTGGTGTTGTACATTTTATTGTAATCACCAATGTAGGCTTCTAGTTTATCTCTGGTGTGACTAAACTTGTAAGCAGCTTGCGGTTCAGCAGCCAACTGCATTTCATCTCCTGGCATGAAATCTTGTGCATCTTCGTCTTCTTCGTTTGCTCCGTAGGTAAAAATCGCAGCAACTCTCAAGTCGTGTTCGCCTGCGGCTTTCTTCTTTTGAAATAAATCGTAATAGGCAATTGCATTGTCAATACTGCTTACTGCGAAAAGCGCTGAATAATCTTTTCGGAAGGTTTTTTGGTCGTGGTAGGCTAGAATATAATCCGTTATTTTCTCTAAACGTTTCGGAGAGTTCAACACTTCTTCTTTGTCTATATCTTCGACTTCAATATCGATGAAGGTATTTCCTTTTTGTTTGTATTTTCCAACGTACTCTATTCCAAATTTCAGAACGTTTTGATCTCGAATAGCATCTGTGATTACATATTTGTGTAAACAGTTTCCGAACAAATCTTTGGTTGTTCTTTTTCCTAGTTCGTTCTTTGATGCATTATCTGCAAAAATGGGTGTTCCTGTAAATCCGAACAACTGACTTTTGCCAAAGAATTCTGTGATTTTTTTATGCGTATCTCCAAATTGACTTCTGTGGCACTCATCGAAAATGAAAACAATTTTCTTATCCTTTAAGTGTGTTATCTTGTTCTGGTAATGACTTGAAATGGCATTGTTCAACTTCTGAATCGTTGTTAGTACCAATTTAGTGTCATCGGTTAATTGCTTAACTAAAGTGCTTGTTTTGTCCGTTACATCAACACTTCCTTTTTTGAAAGCATTGAACTCACTCATGGTTTGATAATCCAAATCTTTACGGTCTACGACAAAAACCACTTTGTAAACATCTGGATTAGCCATCAAAAGTTGACTGGCTTTGAAAGAAGTTAAGGTCTTACCTGAACCCGTTGTATGCCAAATGTAGGCGTTTTCATCCGATGTTTTTACTTGATTAATAATTGCTTCCGCAGCAAAGAATTGGTACGGTCTCAAAACCATCATGACCTTATGCGTTTCGTTGATTACCACATATTGTGCAATCATTTTCCCCAATTGGTTTGGGTTCAGAAATGCATCGGCAAAGGCCGTTAAATCTGTAACGTTTTTGTTCTGTGCATCTGCCCAAAAGAAGGTTTGTTTCACCGATTGCAACCTATTGTTCGCCAAATATTTTGTATTGACAGCATTGCTGATAACAAAGAGTTGCACGTATTGAAATAAACCATGATTGCTCCAAAACGAATGACGCTGATAACGATTAATCTGATTAAAAGCTTCTTTTATTTCTATTCCTCTGCGCTTCAATTCTATTTGAACCAAAGGCAAACCATTGACCAATAAAGTAACATCGTAACGATTTAAAAAGGAACCTTCTTGTTGCACTTGATTAGTAACTTGAAACAAGTTGTTGTTCCAATTTTCACTATCGTAGAAACGAACATACACTACCTCGGTAGGTGAGCTTGGCGAACTGCCGTTTTCTCTTGTGAAACTGAAACGATCCCGTAAAATTTTGGCTTTTTCGAAAACATTTCCCTTTGCCAAATGATTCAGAATGGCATCGAATTCTTTTTGTGAATACGTTTCTGAATTGAAGGCTTCGAGTTGACTTTTTAAATTGGACACCAAAGCGTTTCCATCATGAATTTTGACAGATGCATAACCTAAGTTAACCAATTGCTTGATTAAGTTGTTTTCTAGTAGGGCTTCGGGTTGAGTAGACATTTATTTTTCAGTTTTAAATCGCCTTTCAAAATGGTCAAGTTCAAATTCAGCAATAGTTTCATATTCACCGCTTATACTTCTTACATGATCAATTATACGCATATAATCATTATGGTCAGTAAATATTGTCCAAGAAACAATTTTAGGGAATTTGATAATTTCTTGAATTCTTCTATCAACTGGAAAGTGTGGTGGAGCAATTTCCATATCGCCCATGCACCATCTGTACTTTAAATAGAGATTTAGCAATTTTTGACTAACACCAAAATTGATTTTATTATGCCGTAAAATATTGCCAAATTGTTTACTGTGATTACTTAAATCGTAAATATTCTTAACATGTGCATCATCAGAAACCTCTTGACTATACTTTGGAAATAAATTGCATTCCACAAAATCTCTCAAAGCTGTTTTCAATTCACTCTTTTCTGAATCAGTAGCTTCACTATAAACATTTGCACGCTGAAAACCACCGCCGAAAGTCAATGTCCAAATCTCATTATATATAAATTGCTTCTTCATACAAACATCTGTTGCAACAAGCCCTTTTTAAAAGTTTGGGTTTGGGTTATTTGTTGGTTTACACTTTCTATTTTGGTATCGATACTCGATAAATATGTGGCGATTTTTTGTTGTTCTTCGAAACAAGGTTTCATGACTTTAATTTTAGAAATCATTGGATATTTCAAATTCCAAGTATCAGAAGTAAGTCCCTGTGAATGTTTTTGAAAAGTTTGAATCATTTTCGTCATTTTAAAAAGAAACCCAAAATATTCAGAACAACTATTCTCATTACTTCTCAATACTGTATAAGCAGGGCTAATAATTCCGTCTAGAGACGACACAGCCGAAGCTCCTTGCCACATTCTCATCGAATTATACCCAATATCCCCTTTTAAAATTCTTTTATATTTCCCTTTGTCGCTATTTGAATTGTCAATTTTATTACTCTCTGATTGGTTATAAACTCCTCCTTTTATTGAGATGGATAACAATTCCATATCAATAAAGCCTTTTTCATTCCTTTCTTCAAAAATTTTCCCTAATCGCTTCTCCTCCCAACCCGGATAATCCTTCCCATTCTCATCCTTAAACCGAAGCTCGCCTGAAAACAGTTTTTGCATTACCCCTTTTTTGTATTGCTCCAACAATTCTTTCTTTTTGGTGAGCTGCTGTATTTTTTCATCTACGGCAGATAAAAAGGAGGCTATTTTTTGTTGTTCTGTAAGGTTCTTTGCAACAATAATTTTTAGTTTCCTTAAGTCGCCAAGGTTTATTCTGGCAAAAGTTGAACCGCCTGACAAACGATCAATTAAACTTTGAACTGAAAAAGTTTGCAAACAGAAATAATTATAACCGGAATCAATCTCTTTTGATTGTATTAGAACAGTGTCTTGTCCTAAAACGAATTTCTCATCCTTTTTTAAATAAGAGGCAACACCAATAGATTGATTTCTACTAAATACCAAATCTCCAATTGTTGGAGAACAGTGGTCCATTAATGATTCATATTCCTCTTCCGTAACTCTCTTCGTTGGCGAAACCAAATCGATCTCACCCCATTTAATGGTCCCTGGCGAAACCAAAGGAATTCCTTCTTCTACATATAGTGGAGTTCTATGTTTACAATCAATTACTTTTACCAAGTCACTATAAACACGTCTCGAACACTCACCATCAAACTCTTTAAAACGAAGTTGAGGGACTAACTTCTTCTTGGCGATATGTTGTTTTACCTCTTGCATATTACGCGGCTACAAACATCTGCTGCAACAACCCTTTTTTAAAAGTTTGGGTTTGGGTTATTTGTTGGTTGACGCTGTCTATTTTACTGTCTATGTTGGATAAGTAGGTGGCGATTTTTTGTTGTTCTTCTAAACAAGGTATATTTAATATTAATTTCAGTAAATCTTTAGTGTAAATTGCTGCAACGCTGGTGGTTCCAGTTGCCAGTCTTTTCAATTCTTTAACTCCCTCATTAGAATTCAATCTATAGTTCATAAAGAAGTTATCTTCAAATTTCAAATACATTAAATTTGAATTATAGTAGGCAATAGGTAGTTCATTTCTCCATATGGAAACTTTACCAACCAAATCTAGTGTATTTCTTGTGTTAAAAAACAAGTCCCCATATTCAATTTTATCCTTTGGATAAATTTCCTCGTCTATAGGAATATATTCAAGTTTTTTGGTGTTCATTTTACCCCTACCAAGGTTGCCCATTTTAATTAATGGGTAAATAGTTTCTACTTCAGTATTAGTATAATTTCCTCCGAGCCTATATTCAATTACAACATCTTTGAAAAACTTCTCCTCCCAATCCGGATACTCCATATTCGGGTCAACGAGCAAACCTTTTTTCCGACCGTTTTCAATGACAGCTTGTACCTCTGGATCGTTGATATTTCTTCTGAAACGAATTTTCTGAGAAAACAGTTGTTGCATTACCCCTTTTTTATATTGCTCCAACAGCTCTTTCTTTTTGGTAAGCTGCTGTATTTTTTCATCTACGGCAGATAAAAAGGAGGCTATTTTTTGTTGTTCGGGGAAATCTGGTATGTTAAAATAAATATGATTAAAAGCTTTAGAGGAAATAAAAGGCATCGTTGACAAAGTCGCATACCTCATTATTGTTCTCTTTTTTAGATTTAAAAGCTGACAAAACAATACAACATTGATTACATCTTTTTTGTATTGTATTCTATATACATTCCAGTTAATCAACACCTTCCCTTTTGTGTTCAATATTGCTGCTGAACCTAAAGCTGAACCAATATTACAATACAATATATCTCCTTTTTCAGGCTTACAATTAGAATTCAACCTTTCATAGGTTTCAACATCTACATAATTGACACCTGAGAAATCGATTACATTCTCTCCAATATTATTTGATTTAATAACAGTAATTCCATTTTCCGAGTATTTAACTTTTTCAGTAGTAGTATTAACTCCTTGATTAGCTTTTAGGATTAGCTCGTTAAAACCAAAATTTTTCCACTCTCCATCAAACCCCTTAAACCTCAATGCCGGAGAAAGCTTTTTTTTCGTTTCAATTGTTGCTGTTTCCATACCCATCAAAACGGTGTTTCAATTCCCAATTCTTTGCAAAAATCAGCAATGGTAGAATCTGTATTCGCTATTTCCTTTTCTAAAGCTTTCAAATCTTGAGAAACTGCAGTTAAGTCAACTGGCTCTTCTTCTTCAAAGGTGTCCACATAACGTGGTATGTTGAGGTTGTAGTCGTTTTCTTTTATTTCTTCAAGTGAGGCTACATAACTGTATTTGTCCTCAGACCTTCGGTTTTTGTAGGTGTTAATTATTTTATCAATATCCTCCGTTCTCAATACATTTTGGGTTTTCACCTTTTCAAAATGTTGGCTGGCGTCAATAAAAAGCACACTTCGGCTTCGCTCAGCGTCCTTTTTACGGTCTTTTTTCAAAACGAGAATAGAGGTTGGAATACTGGTTCCGTAAAAGATATTGGCCGGTAAACCAATTACAGCATCGAGGTAATTTCGGTCGTCAATGAGGTATTTACGTATATGTCCTTCGGCTGCTCCTCTGAACAAAACGCCGTGGGGTAAAACGCAGGCCATCGAGCCGTTGTCGTCCAATTGGTGCACCATGTGTTGTACAAAAGCAAAATCGGCTTTCGAGCTTGGCGCTAGTTTTCCATAGGAAGCAAAACGGTCGTCGCTCATAAACAAAGGGCTTGCGCTCCAGTTGGCAGAAAACGGTGGGTTGGCAACTATGGCTTCAAAACGTTGGTCGGTGTGTTGCGGTCGCTCTAAAGTGTCTTCATTTTTAATATCAAAACGTTTGTAATGTACATCGTGCATGATCATGTTCATGCGGCACAAGTTGTACGTCGTTGGGTTCATTTCTTGTCCGTAAAACGCACTTACTTCTTTTACTTGTTTGGCAACACGTAGCAACAAAGAACCAGAACCACATGTAGGGTCATAAACAGATTTTAGTTTGTCTTTGCCCACAGTAACCAATTGTGCAAGCACGTTAGAAACTTCTTGCGGCGTATAAAATTCACCTGCTTTTTTTCCTGCGCCACTGGCAAATTTTCCAATGAGGTATTCGTAAGCATCACCAAGAACATCACTATCTACATTTTCCAAATCAAAATCAATCTCGTCCAAATGCGATAG
This sequence comes from uncultured Flavobacteriales bacterium, assembly GCA_963977135.1. GTDB lineage: Bacteria > Bacteroidota > Bacteroidia > Flavobacteriales_D > Crocinitomicaceae > UBA2040. The sequence goes on from CAXBNN010000003.1 coordinate 28,403, forward strand.
CACTTTTACAATGAGTTCGTTTTTATCGTTTTCCGATTTACCGAGTTTAGAACTGGTTAAATCCAAATCTTCGAAGAGATTCCCGAAGTCGTCTTCGCTTTCGGTTCCCATGGTACTTTGCTCAATGTGGCTGAGCACTTTGGCTAAATCTCCCAAAATGAATTGGTGTTTTCCGCCGGCGTTTCCTCGTCTAGCCAATTCAGAAAACAACTCAGATGGCAATAAAAAGTAACCGAGTTTATCCAAGGCAGCATCTTTAATAGCTTCCATGAAAGCTTCTTCTTGCGCATGACCTTCAATTTGTTGGAAAGTTAATCCGTCTGGTTTAAGAATTTCATTGGCGTACAAATCCATTTTTGTACTCAGGTACTTGTAAAAAATGAAACCTAATATGTAATCCCGGAAGTCATCCGCGTCCATTTTCCCACGCAGGGTGTTGGCAATGTTCCAGAGTTGTTGTTCGAGTTGTGCTTTTTGTTCAGCGGCCATAGAGGTCTTGAGTTTTTATTATTTATTGCGTAATTATTTATGGAAAAAAGAAATCCCAGATAATAGTTTGCCTAAAGATAAGAAATGGGTAGAAAAGGCAGATGAATTGGGAAAAATATTCTTTCCACGGGGAAAATCACCCCCCCACAAGATTCTTCTCTGCTCTCTATTATCGACTCTCTGTTCTCAAGCATAAATTCAAACCGTACCCTTCGACTCCGCTCAGGGTACGGTTTGAATTTTAGATAGAACCTAGCGCTGACTGAGCGGAGTCGAAGGCAGAAGCACAAAAAAAGGAGCACAATTTCTCGCGCTCCTTCTCATTTTATCTCCGGGTAATTTTTTATTCAATCTTTTTGTATTTCCGTTCAGAGCCAAACATTTCCATAAAATTGATGTCGGCGAAATCTGCCCGTTCAGGTGCTAGAGTAATTGTTTTCAATGTGTTTATCTCAACTTGTTTCGTTGTTGGCACTTTGGCAAATACTTGTGTGTCGGTTTCGTAATCGAAGTATTGTATCGACAGATCACCAGATACGATAGAGAAAAGGCAAGGTTGGTAGGCATCGTTTTCGAAGAAATTCAACAAGTAAGAATTGTAGGACACACGAACGAGTACATTTTTCGAGTTGGGTCCAACTACTTCTTCTCTGTGGCGCAATCCGAAATAGTAACGGTTGTCCTGCAAAACAATAGCTATAGAATCGATTCCTTCAATGCCGAACAAATAGTTTCCTTTTACTTCGTAATTTGAAGATCCTCTAACCGAATCGCGTGAAACGGAATTGATCATAGTACTTACGGTAAAGATGCCGTTTTCAGAAAGTTCAAATACGATATCGCTTCTATCGGATTTAAATTCTCCGAAATGCTCCGGAAAGGGTGCAAACAATTGATCTCCTCCCGGAGGTAAGGGCGCTGAAAACTCGTACGATGTTTGAGCAGTTCCTAAAAAAGGAAGAGCGAATAAACAAATGATGACAAAATTTTTCATATCTTAAACTATAAATAAATATCCTATGCAAAAACGTTGGCTAATCGCCGATTCTATTCCTGAAGTAGAAGTAAACCAGTTGAGCCACGCTCTGAAGATTGATACGGTAGTGTCCGAAATTTTGTTACAACGAAATGTTAATAACTTTGAAAACGCCGAGGAATTCTTCCGTCCAAACCTTGCCCATCTTCACAACCCTTTTCTCATGAAGAACATGGAGCGAGCCGTTGATAGAATAAATACGACCATAAAAAACCACAACAAGGTTCTTTTGTATGGAGATTACGATGTTGATGGTACTAGCTCGGTAGCCTTATTGTATACTTATTTTGTGGAAAGAGTGCCCAATTTGAGCTTTTATATTCCCGATCGCTATGCTGAAGGCTACGGTATTTCTCAGAAAGCAATGGAAATGGCCGTGGATACAAAAGTGGATTTGATCATCACTTTGGACTGCGGAATCAAGAACAAAAAAGAAATAGATTGGGCTGTTGAACGAGGAATTGATGTAATTGTATGCGATCACCACGAACCTGGAGACGAATTGCCCAATGCGATCATCTTAAATCCGAAACAAAAAGACTGTAATTATCCCTTTAAAGAATTGTGCGGATGCGGAGTTGGCTTTAAATTGTTGCAAGCTTTTCAGCAAAAAAACAAAGAATCCGAAGAAGAACTTTTCGCCCTACTCGATTTTGTTGCCATCGCCACTGGAGCAGATATTGTTTCCGTACTCGGAGAAAATAGAATTTTGGCCTATCATGGATTGAAAATTCTGAATGAAAATACACGTCCCAACTTCCAAAAATTGTTGGACATAGCCGGAAAAACGAAACCGCTGACCTTAACAGATGTGGTTTTCTCCATCGCCCCAAGAATCAACGCTGCTGGAAGAATCAACGTAGGTTCAGACGCTGTGGAATTAATGATTTCTACAGACGATGCTAAAATTCAGCAATTTGCCGAAAACATAAACGCACACAATACCGAGCGAAGAGCTTTGGATGAAATCATAACGCGAGAAGCGTTGGAGATTGTTGCGAATGAACCAAATGATAAACGAAGAACAACCGTTGTTTACAAAGAAGGTTGGAGCAAAGGTGTCGTTGGAATTGTAGCCTCTCGTTTGATAGAAAAACACTTTCGCCCAACAATCGTTCTAGCCGAAGGAGATGATGGTTTGTTGACCGGTTCCGCGCGAACAGTGAATGATTTTGATATCCACGAGACTTTGGTGGAATGTGAAAGTTTACTAGAGAAATTTGGCGGTCACACGCATGCTGCCGGTCTAACCATCCGCAAAGAAAACATTGCCGATTTCCAACTGCGATTTGAAGAAGTCGTAGCGGCAAAAATCAAAGTCGAAGACCTCGCCCCTTTCGAGCATGTCGATTTAGAGGTAGAATTCATCGATATTTTCAAAAGCAACGAACCTCTGCAATCTTTACCAAGACTAAAACGTGTTCTCGATCAATTGGAACCGCACGGTCCCGGCAACATGAAACCTGTTTTTCTGACCAAAAATGTCTTTTCCATAGCCGCAAAAGTCCTCAAAGAAAAGCACTTAAAACTCACGCTCACCCAACCCAATTGCAATTTCTCCATAGAAGCAATCGGCTTCAACCTCGCCGACAAATTGGATTTAATCGCCTCAGGACTTCCTGCTGATATTATCTACACCTTGGAAAGCAATACATGGCATGGAAAAACGACTTTGCAGTTGAATGTGAAGGATATAAGGGAGACAATCTAAGCGCTGGCTGAGCGGAGTCGAAGTCAGAAGCGAAACATGACCGGTTTTATGTACATATTAAAATGCTCTGATGATTCATATTATACTGGATCAACGAAGCATTTATACGAACGTTTGGAGCAACATCAAGCTGGGGAAGGTGCAAACCATACTAAGAAATATTTGCCTGTTGAGCTGGTGTATTGGGAAGAATACGATCGAATTGACACAGCTTTTTATCGCGAAAAACAAGTACAAGGCTGGAGCCGAAAGAAAAAAGAAGCTTTAATTAATGGAGAACAAGAATTATTGCCGAGTTTGGCGGAATGTCGAAATGGGAGTCATAGTGGGCATTTCAAACCGTACCCTTCGACTCCGCTCAGGGGCCGGTTTTCAGATTCGGAGCATGAACTGAACGATGACTGAGCTAGCCTGTGCTGAGTTTAGCGAAGTATCGAAGGCAATCGTGGCAAATAAAAAATGAGCTACAAGAAAACTCATAGCTCATTATTAAAATAATATATACCCAATTTTACAACTCCGGCATCTCACGCGTAAACGCTGGAATACCCGTAATATCCATACCTGTGATCAACAAGTGAATATCGTGGGTTCCTTCATAGGTAACAACCGATTCCAAATTCGCCATGTGGCGCATGATGGAATATTCGTTTGTGATACCCATGGCACCGTGAATTTGTCTCGCTTCTCTTGCGATGTTTAAGGCAATTTCCACGTTGTTTCTTTTTGCCATAGAAATTTGAGCCGATGTAGCGCGACCTTCGTTACGCAACTGACCCAAACGCAAAGTCAACAATTGAGCTTTCGTGATTTCAGTAATCATTTCTGCCAATTTCTTTTGTATCAACTGGAAACCACCAATTGGAACACCGAATTGAGTTCTTTCTTTAGAATATCTTAATGCCAAATCGTAGCAATCCATTGCAGAGCCTAAAGCTCCCCAAGCGATTCCGAAACGAGCTGAATCCAAGCAACCAAGTGGTGCGCCTAATCCTGATTTATTTGGTAATATGTTTGCTTTTGGCACTTTCACGTTCACGAAAATTAATTCACCCGTTGCCGAAGCACGAAGTGATAATTTTCCATGCATTTCAGGAGTTGAGAAACCTTCCATTCCTCTTTCAACTACTAAACCGTGAATACGACCGCTTTCGTCTTTTGCCCAAACCACAGCGATATCAGCAAAAGGAGCATTGGAAATCCACATTTTAGCACCGTTCAAGATAACGTGGTCACCAGCATCTTTGAAATTCGTTGTCATTCCACCTGGATTTGAACCGTGATCTGGCTCTGTTAATCCAAAACAACCGATCATTTCACCTGTAGCCAATTTCGGCAAATACTTCATGCGTTGTTCTTCGTTTCCGTATTTCCAAATTGGATACATTACTAAAGAACTTTGAACAGAAGCTGTAGAACGAAGACCTGAATCGCAACGTTCCAACTCTTGCATAATCAATCCGTAAGAAATTTGATCCAAACCTGGTCCACCATATTCTTCTGGAATATAGGGTCCGAAAGCACCAATTTCACCCAAACCTTTCAAAAGGTGTTTTGGAAAAGTACAGTTCTCGTAATTCTCCTCAATGATAGGTGAAACCTCTTTCTTTACCCAAGCTCTTGCCGCATCACGAACCAATTTTTGCTCGTCGGTAAGTAAATCATCCATGTTATAATAATCTGGATGTACATATTGATCAGTTGCCATTCAATTATATCTTTGTAATTTCGGCAAATTTAGCAATAATTTATGGCTAAAATTTACTCGAATCTGTTCCCTTATTAAAATAAACAGTGGTTTGAAAGGAATGTTTTGGCAAAGCGGTTTGAATTTTTTCGGTAGCAATACGGATAAGTGGATGGATATTCACCTAGTGCCAAAGCAAAGTTTGTTCGGAACCTATTCCTTTTTCTTTCTAATTCTTTCACTTATATTAATTGTATTAGCCAAAAATGCCAATACACGAAGTTTTGAAATTGTATTTCAATTGTTCTTCAAACCTCGTAAAACAGATTCGCGCATCAAGGAGAATTGGCCAATATTCGGTGGGGCATCATGGTTTTTAGCCATAAACTTCATCATTACCCTTGCGCATAGTTTGTATTTGCTTCTTCAAAGCCAAGGTAAAAAAGAGAGCTTTTCGCTGATATTAATAGCTTTGGCAATTGCCGCATCCTTCTTTTTCCTCGCTTTCATTTCCATGTTTGTTATCCGTTTGCTCACTGGATTGAACAAAGTGTACCAAACTCCTATGCAACTCACATGGGTTTTGCCCCAATTTGTTGGGATTATCTTCTTTTTATTGAATTTAATTTGGGTTTTGAATCCATTTTTCGCCACAACGCTAATCTATATTTTCCTACTATTCTTTGTCCTCTTGAGTTTGCAAAGAATTTTGCGTTCTGCTTTCTTTTTGTTGACGCATGGTGTGGAGTGGTATTATATTTTATTGTATCTTTGCACGCTTGAAATCATGCCTCTCAGTATTTTAGCATGGTTTCTATACAATTGGATTATAGTATAATATCTTAAATTAATACAAAAATTGGCTATCAAAACTATACTCGTTTCGCAACCTAAGCCTGAAGGGGAAAAATCACCTTATTATGATTTGGCTGAAAAGTACAAACTCAAAATAGATTTTCGCTCATTTATTCACGTTGAAGGGATTGGCGCTCAAGAGTTTCGCTCTCAGAAAATAAACTTACAAGATCATACAGGAGTGATACTAACTTCTAAAATAGGTGTTGACCACTTTTTTAGAATTGCAACGGAAATGCGTTTTGAAGTTCCAGATTCCATGAAATATTTTTGTATTTCGGAAGCTGTTGCCTATTACCTTCAAAAATATGTTACCTATAGAAAAAGAAAAATCTTCTTTGGTAAACAGACGATTGAGGATTTGATGGATGTGATGAAAAAGCACAAAAACGAAAACTATTTGTTGCCTTGCACTGATATCCTAAGAGATAAAATTCCTGATACTTTAGAAGAACACAAAATCAAATTTTCTAAAGCTATTTTATACCGCACTGTTGCTTCTGATTTATCTGATTTAGAGAATATTTTCTACGATATGTTGGTGTTCTTCAGTCCAGGTGGAATTGAATCTTTGCTGAAGAACTTCCCAGATTTCAAACAGAACAAGACATTGATTGCTGCTTTTGGGCCAACAACTGCCCATGCTGTTACAAAAAACAATCTTCGAGTTGACTTGAGTGCACCTATGCCCAATTCACCTTCAATGACTGCGGCGATTGAGAACTATGTTAAAGACAGCATGAAATCAAAGAATAAATAAACGAAGGTTTATTCATTTTTCATCTTCCATTTTTTCAATCCTTCGCTAGCCAAATCGGCAATTATTTCAAACTCATTTGGGATGGTCATGTTGCCGGCATTTGGATCAATTAATACTTTCGTGCAATTTTCGTTCGTAGCATGAATCAATCCTGCGGCTGGATAGACATTCAAAGAAGTTCCAATTACGATTAAAATATCGGCTTTACGGATTTCTTGTGCAGCAATTTCTATCATGGGTACTTCTTCCCCAAACCAAACGACATGGGGACGCAAAGGGTAATCATCTTCGCATTTGTCGGATTTTTTGAGTTCCCAACCTTCTATAGGATAATACTTCTTTTCCTGGTTGGGTCCGCTGCTCTTCGCAAAACGAATATTACCATGCAGATGAATCACATTTTTTGAGCCTGCCCTTTCGTGCAAGTCATCAATATTCTGAGTGATGACAACTACATCAAAATCAGCTTCCAATTCTTTAATAATACTATGCGCTGCATTAGGTTGGGTTTCAATAATCTGCTTTCGCCTTTGGTTGTAAAATGACTGAACTAAAGCTGGATTTTTAAGAAAAGCTTGAGGCGTTGCAACGTCCTCAATGTCGTAATTTTCCCACAACCCACCCGAATCACGGAAGGTGCTAATGCCACTTTCAGCGCTCATTCCCGCTCCTGAAAATAGAACTAATCTTCGTCTGTCTTTCATTATTTGCGTCATAGGGTTTCAAGAATTGTTAAGTATATGCATAAATTGTTTTGGAACACTGGGTAAGTTTTCCTTAACTTTGGTTAATTATATACATTTTATCAAACTAATTATATCAAAATTATGAAAAAACTATATGCACTTACTGTTGCAGTTTGTTTATCTGGAGGATTGTTTGCACAATTGCCAGTAAGTACTGCACCATCTAACAAAAAAGCTATCCTTGAAGAATTTACAGGAATCTACTGTCAATACTGTCCAGACGGACACAAAATTGCGAATAACATTGCTGCTGCGAATCCAGGAAACTTTTTCCCGGTAAATATTCACACTGGCGGATATGCAAACCCACAAGCTGGAGCACCTGATTTTAGAACATCTGATGGTGATGCAATCGCTGGACAACCAGGAATGGGAATTACTGGTTATCCTCAAGGAGCAATCAACAGACGTTTGTGGAATGGTTCATCTGCAATGGCACATAGCCGTAGCGCATGGGCTGCTAACGCTGCAACTGTAATGGGTGAAGCTTCTTATGTAAATGTTGCTGGTGAAGCTACTGTAAATATTACTACTCGTCAGATGGTAATCAATATGGAAGCATACTTTACAGCTGCTGGTCCAGCTGGTGGAAACAAATACACTGTGATGTTATTGCAAGATAACGTTAACGGACCTCAAACTGCTGGTGCAACTTACAATCCTACATATGTGAATGCAGATGGTTCTTACCGTCACATGCACATGTTACGTGATGTTTTGAATCCAACTTCTTTAGGTGATGCAGTCACAGGAGGTAACGCAATGGGTACTACTTGGTCTAACCAAATTACGTACACAGTCCCAGCTGATTATACTGGTGTTGTTGCTGAATTAGCTGATTTAAGTTTGATTATCTTCATTACTGAAGGAAATACAAATATCGTAACAGCTGCTGAATTGCCACTTACATTCACAGGATTTACAACGTCTCTAAACGCTTCATTGAACAACTTGAGCCCACTTCCAGAAACATGTTCAAATTCAATTGCTCCATCATTTAATATGAAAAATGAAGGTTCAACTACATTGACTTCTGCAACTGTTACTTACACAATTAACGGTGGTGCTCCTCAAACATACCCTTGGACTGGATCTCTTTCTCCATTACAAACTACATTGGTTCAATTGCCAGCTACAACTTTCACACTTGCTCCAACAAACAACTTTGTAGTTGCAATTTCTGCTGTAAATGGTGCTCCTGACGAAGATGTTTCTAACAATGGTGCATCAACTTCATTTAACGAAACTACTGCATTTGGAAACACTGTTAACTTGACATTTGACTTCACACAAGACCGTTATGGAACTGAGTCTACATGGTCAATCAAAAATGCTGCAGGAACTGTAGTTGGAAGTGGTGGACCTTATACTACTTTGTCAGCAAACGGTGTTTTGTTACACACAAACAGTATTGTTGTTCCTGCTGCAGGATGCTACAGTGTAGAGATTCTTGATTCTTATGGTGATGGTATCAACTCTGGTTATGGAGTTGGTGGAGCTGTATTGAAAGACGGTCAAGGTCTTGTTATCTGGAGTACTAATGGTATTTTCACAAGTAGCTTAAGAAAAGAATTCAAAATCACTTCTAGCAACAACTCTGCTGGAATCGAAGAATTGGCTTCTGAAGGATTTGTAATTTACCCAAATCCAGCTACAGACAATATCAACGTTGCTTTTGAAGCTCAAAACGGAACATATGAAATTTCTATCATTGATTTAACTGGTCGTGTTATAGCTTCTAGCTCATTGACAAATGTTAGTGGTGCTCAAGTTGTTGAGATGCCAGTTAGTGAAATTGCTAACGGTAACTACTTAGTTTCTATCGTAAAAGACGGTATGAAATTCACACAAAAAGTTACAGTTCAATAAGACGAACATTTCTTAAAATAATAAAAGGGGGTCAAGCAATTGACTCCCTTTTTTCTTGTCCTATTTTCTTAAGATTTTCTTATCTTTACCCCTCCAAAAATCGGACATGTCAAATAGAAAAAAACAAGAAGCACTGGATTACCATTCATCTGGCAAACCAGGTAAAATTGAAGTAATACCAACGAAACCTTATTCGACGCAGCGTGATTTGTCGTTAGCGTATTCGCCAGGTGTTGCAGAACCTTGTTTAAAAATTGCTGAAAATCCAGATGATGCTTACAAATACACCTCAAAAGGGAACCTTGTAGCGGTTATTTCTAACGGAACAGCTGTTCTCGGTTTAGGGAATATCGGTCCAGAAGCATCAAAGCCCGTAATGGAAGGAAAGGGTCTTTTGTTCAAAATTTTCGCCGACATTGATGTCTTTGATATTGAAGTCGATGCGTCAGATCCGGAATTGTTTATCCAAACGGTAAAAGCTATTGCTCCAACATTTGGAGGAATCAACTTGGAAGATATCAAGGCTCCTGAAGCTTTTGAAATTGAAGAAAGGCTAAAAGCAGAATTAAACATTCCTATCATGCACGATGATCAGCATGGAACGGCAATTATTTCTGCTGCTGCGCTTCTAAATGCTCTGGAACTTGCAAAAAAGAAAATTGAAAAAGTAAAGATTGTTTTTTCTGGTGCCGGCGCTGCCGCAATGTCTTGTGCGAAGTTATATATCGCTCTTGGTGCAAAAACTGAGAATATATTTATGTACGATTCCAAAGGTTTAATTTGGAGTGGACGTAGCGATTTAGATGGCAGCAAATTGCCATACGCAAAACATAAAAAAGACATCGATTTTAAAGATGTGTTCAAAAAAACGGATGTTTTCGTTGGACTCTCAAAAGGAGGAATCGTTTCGAAAGAAATGGTAAAAGGAATGTCGAAAGACCCAATAGTATTTGCCCTTGCGAACCCTGAGCCCGAGATTTCATACAAAGAGGCAACATCCGTTCGAAAAGATATTATCATGGCAACTGGACGTTCTGACCATCCTAATCAGGTGAATAACGTGCTTGGTTTCCCGTATATATTCCGTGGAGCACTTGATGTGCGCGCAACTTGTATCAATGAAGAAATGAAATTGGCCGCTGTAAAAGCGCTTGCTTCCTTGGCCAAGGAAACCATTCCTGAGGAAGTTATTGAAGCTTACGGTGAAAAGAACATTCTTTTTGGGCGTGATCAAATCATCCCAAAACCATTAGATCCAAGACTTATCTATTATATCGCGCCAGCAGTGGCAAAAGCAGCTATTGATTCTGGCGTAGCGAAACAACCAATTACCGATTGGGAAGAATACGAGGGCATTTTGAAAAAGAGATTGGGTCTCGACAATAAAATTGTAAGAAATATTACTGAAAAAGCACAAAGCAACCCAAAACGCGTTGTTTTTGCTGAGGCGGACAATATTAAAACACTCAAAGCCGCTCAAACATCTCAAGAAGAAGGCGTTGCAATACCGATACTTTTAGGAAAACGTGCAATTATTGAAAAATTGATTGCTGAATATTCCTTGGACTTTGCGGATGTAGAAATCGTAGATCCAAAATCAGAAGAAGAAGAGGAACGAAGAACAAAATTCGGGAATGCCTTTTTTGAAAAACGAAATCGCAAAGGAATCACACAATACGAAGCCATTCAATTGATGCGTGAAAGAAATCACTTTGGCGCAATGATGGTTGAGCAAGGCGATGCAGATGCCGTAATCTCCGGTTTGACAAGAAATTACCGTGAGGTTGTGCGACCATTTATTCAAACTATTGGTTTGCAAAAAGATGTAACAACCATTTCTGGAATGTACATTCTTGTTACAAAACGTGGCCCGTTGTTCTTAGCAGATACGACCATAAATGTTGATCCTACGGCTGAACAAATTGCAGAAATAACAAACAACGTTGCCCGTATGGTTCGGAAATTTAAAGTTTCACCACGTATTGCTTTGTTGAGTTATTCCAATTTTGGTTCTTCTCCAGGTATTGACTCTGAAAAAATGAGTCAAGCTGTAAATATTTTACATGAGAAATATCCTACCTTGATTGTAGATGGTGAGTTACAAGCCAATTTTGCTTTGAACAATGAATTAATGATGGAGAAATTTTCCTTCTCTCAATTGGCCAATAAAACTGTAAATACGCTCATTTTCCCCAACCTATCTTCTGGAAACATTTCCTATAAATTGTTGCAGGAAATTACTGATGGCGATGCCATAGGTCCAATATTAGTTGGGTTGAAAAAGTCGGCCCATGTTCTGCAACTGGGAGCTAGTGTAAGAGAAATTATTAACATGGTAAAAGTTGCGGTAGTAGACGCCCAAAACAAGTAAAACATGATTGCTCAATTATCTGGAAGACTTATAGAAAAAAACCCAACAAGCATCATTATTGATTGCGGTGGTGTTGGCTATGAAGTAAAGATTAGTCTTTACTCCTATTCTCTGATTTCAGATGAAAACATTCGAATTTATACAAAACTAATCGTTCGTGAAGATGCCCAATTGCTTTATGGTTTTATGGAGCAGGAAGAACGTGAGATGTTCAATCATTTGATAAGCGTTTCAGGAATTGGTCCAAATACGGCAATGATCATGTTGTCCTCACTTCAAACCGGAGAAATTGCTCAAGCCATTCAAACGGATGATGTACGAACAATCCAAGCAATTAAAGGGATAGGCGCAAAAACGGCGCAACGAGTCATCATAGATTTGAAGGACAAAATGTTAAAAATGAACTTTTCTACTGAAAATGTTGGCTCTTCAAACAATACAACGCGGTTTGAGGCGTTAGGTGCATTGGTTTCGCTTGGTTTTGACAAAAAATCAGCTGAAAAAGCATTGGACAAAATTGTCGATACAGATGCTACAGTTGAACAATTGATCAAAGGAGCTCTGAAAATATTATAACTAGTGATTTTAAATAATTTGTTGAAATATAATACGTTACGTTTTTTATTGCTTTGTATAGCAATCATTTTGCAGGGCAATTCTGTTTTTGCGCAAGATGATTCTACAATGCATTTTCCTATTGTAAACGTTAACGATCCAACTTTAACCCAACCACAAAGTTTTGACCTTGGTGATCCAAGTTCTGTTCAACAAACCATCATTTACGATCCTATTACTGGAAAATATGTTTTTCAAGAGCAATTAGGGAAAAGTGGTGTAAACTTTAGAAATCCTTCCATGATGACCTTGGACGAATATCTAGAGTATGAGCGCAAAAAAGCCTTAGCCGACAATTGGAAAGAAAAAATTGATGAACAAACTGAGGAAGGTCAGCCTTTAGAGTACCCAATAAAAATCAACTCAAAAGTCTTTGAGAATTTCTTCGGCTCAGATGAAATAACCATAAGGCCTCAAGGATCCGTGGAGCTCTCGTTTGGAGTCAATTCATCTCGTTATGACAACCCAATTCTCCCTGTAAAACAAAGAAGAGTTACTCGTTTCGATTTTCAGCAACAAATTCAATTGAACTTGGTGGGGCAAATCGGAACCAAACTTAAAATCGGAGCTAGCTATAATACGCAAGCTGCTTTCGATTTCGACAATATTACGAAGCTTGAGTATACTGGTAAAGAAGATCAAATCATGCAGAAAATTGCCTTAGGGAATGTTTCCATGCCATTGCCAACATCTTTAATACAAGGTTCTCAAACACTATTCGGTGCTTATACTCAAATGAAATTTGGTCGTGCAACGGTTGATTTAATTGCTGCATCATCAAAAGGGAAAAGACAAGAAATAAATATCGAAGGAAAAGCACAAATCCAACCTTTTGCTTTAAGCGCAGATAATTACGAGGTCAATCGCCACTACTTCCTGAACATGTATCACCATGATCATTACGATGAAGCAATGGCGACTGCACCTATCGTTTCTTCTACAATAAACATTACGCGTATTGAAGTTTGGTTAACCAACCGAACGAATAATATTGAAAACACGCGAAACATCGTTGCTTTCTCCGATATAGGTGAAGGAAAACAAGTGAATTTGGAGGGTAACCCTGGAAATGTTACAGGAAATGACATTCCTGATAATTCAGCGAATGGTCTTTATGACTGGGCATCGAATCAACCTTTGATCAGAGGATTCAACAATGCTGTATCTGTGCTTGCTGCTCAAACAAATTCTCCCGGCCCATTCAAACAAGCTGTTCACTATGAAAAAGTGGAAAATGCAAAAAAATTGACGGAACAGGAATATAGCTACAATGCACAGTTGGGTTATATCTCCTTAAATATTCCTTTGAACAACGATGAAGTTTTAGGAGTCGCATATGAATATACGTACCGAGGTCAAACATACCAAGTAGGTGAACTTTCCACAGATGGTATCGACGGACAAAATGCCTTAATCGTTAAATTGTTGAAACCGACAATTACAAGTCCACAAAATAAAATTTGGGACTTGATGATGAAAAACGTTTATTCCATTGGTGCTTATCAAGTAGATCAAACAGGATTTAGACTAAACATACTATACAACAATCCAGAGACTTCGCTATTGGTTCCGTTTTTCCCTTATCCTGGTTTGGATGAAGTTCAGCTCATCACCATGTTGGAAATGGACCGTATTAACTTGAATCAACAACCGTTTCAAGATGGTGTTTTCGATTTTGTTCCTATCACCTTCAATGGAAATAGGCAGGAAAATGGAGGAACCATTAACACTAGAAATGGACGAGTTTATTTCTCCACAGTCGAACCTTTTGGGAAAACCTTGAAGAAAAAATTGCAAGATGCCAATATGCCCGGTGTTTTTATAGACCGAATCGCTTTCACTGAACTTTACGACTCCACGAAAACCGCGGCTCAGCAAATTCCGAGTAAAAATCGTTTCATGATTCAGGGAGAATTCCAATCTTCCGTAACATCAGACATTCCATTAAATGCACTTAACGTTCCAGAAGGAGCCGTAAGTGTTACTGCCGGTGGAATAAAGCTGACCGAAGGTGTCGACTATACCGTTGATTACAATCTTGGACGAGTAAAAATATTAAATTCAGGTATCCTTGAATCCAACACACCGATTAAGGTATCCATAGAAAGTAATTCTGTTTTCGGTTTCCAAGCCAGATCTCTGATCGGAGGTCGATACAACTATCGTTTCAATGAAAATTTCAACGTTGGTGGAACGTGGATGCGTATGCTTGAACGCCCTGTCACCCAAAAAGTGGATATTGGAAGTGAGCCTTTCAAAAACAACATCATTGGTGTTGACGTTGCCTTTAAAACTGAAGTTCCTTTCTTAACGAAACTTGTCGATTTTTTACCTGTGATTTCCACTAGAGAAAAATCATACTTCTCATTTACAGGTGAATTTGCACACCTTATTCCAGGAACGCCAAGAGCCATTAACAAAACCGGAATTTCCTATGTCGATGATTTCGAAGGTTCTCAATCTACCATCGACTTAAAAAGCTTTTCGGCTTGGCACATTGCATCTGTTCCCCAAGGACAGCCAGATTTATTCCCTGAAGCAGACCTGACAACCTTAAAGCCTGGTTTTAATCGCGCCAAATTGGCTTGGTATAGTATCGATCCAGTTTTCTTCCAAAACAACCAGTTCACTCCTCAACATATTCAGGATGATCAGGTAATGAAGGATGATAGTAGAATGCGTCTTGTTCAACAAACAGATATTTTCCCTAACCTTCAACAGCAATACGGAAGTGTTACCAATATTTCTGTGTTGGATTTAGCCTATTACCCGAAAGAACGTGGTATGTACAATTACGACACTACCAATACCGTTGATGCTGATGGCCTTTTCACAAATCCACAAGCAAGATGGGGCGGAATAACAAGGGCGCTGACAACAAACGATTTCGAACAAGCTAATATTGAATTCATCCAATTTTGGATGTTAGATCCTTTCAATGCTGACGCTGAAAATGCCGATCCAACAACTTCACATAGTGGAGGTGATTTGTATTTCAACCTTGGAAATGTTTCAGAAGACGTTTTGAAGGATTCAAGAAAAAGTTTTGAAAATGGTTTGCCTCCAACTGGTTCTTCGCTAAATGACAATTTAGATACAACGAATTGGGCAAAGGTTTCAACGCAGCAAGTAGTTGTGAATGCATTCGATCAAAACTCTGATTCAAGAGCAAATCAAGATGTTGGTTTGGATGGATGGAAAAGTTCTGAAGAACAAATTGCGTTTGCGAATTACGTAGCTTGGGTGCAAAGTAATTCTACTCTTTCTGCAGCAGCTAAAGCAAGAATGGTTGCCGATGCATCTAGCGATGATTATACCTATTATCTTGACGATCGATACGATAGTAATCTGAAAAACATACTCGAACGATACAAGAAATTTAACGGGACAGAGGGAAATTCACCGACCACCGAAATGTCTGCCCAGATTAATCAAAACGCTTACACCACAATGTCCACTGTTACTCCTGATAACGAGGACATCAACCAAGATAACAATTTGGGTGAAGCAGAAGCCTACTTCCAATACAAAGTTAGTTTGCGTAAAAACGATCTTGTTGAAGGGAAAAACTTTGTAACCAACATTCAAGAGTATCAAAACGGAACAAAAACGGAACGTTGGATTCAGTTCAAAGTTCCCGTTCAAGAATTCCAAAAACGTGTAAATGGGATAAACGATTTTCGTTCCATCCGATTCATGAGAATGTTCATGAAAGATTTCGATGAAGAGGTTGTTCTTCGATTTGCAAGATTAGAATTTGTACGTGGTGAGTGGAGAAAGTATTTGTTGGATTTAACAGAACCAGGGGAAACTCAACAAAGTGATCCTAACCTGACATTGTTCAATATCGCTGCAGTAAACATTGAGGAAAACAACGAAAGAGTTCCTGTAGCTTACGTTATTCCTCCTGGTATTACTCGTGAGATTGACCCATCTCAGCAAAACCAACGTCAGTTAAACGAGCAATCGTTGTCATTAGAAGTTTGTAACTTGAAAGATGGTGACGCTCGTGGCGCCTACCGTAATGTTCAATTTGACGTTCGAACTTACAAGAAATTAAAAATGTTTGTCCACGCTGAACAAGCTTCAAATGCCCAACCCTTAAAGGATGATGATTTGACATTATTCATTCGTTTAGGAACCGACTTCGTCGACAACTATTATGAATACGAAATACCTTTAAAGAAAACAGCTCCTGGCGCAACAGTTGATACAGAGGTCTGGCCTGAACTCAATAACGTCGAGATTATTTTTGATAATTTATTAGATCTTAAAAAAGAAAGGAACAGGGCAATTGAAACTGGCAACGCGACGATTTCGTATACGGTTGAATATGCAGCCATTGATCCAGAAAACTCACAGAGAAGAATAAAAGTTAAGGGTAGTCCAAACCTTCAAGGAATTCGTACCATGATGATAGGTATCCGAAATCCGGATAGAGATCAAAACATCACATGGCAAGATGATGGACAAAGCAAATGTGCCACTGTTTGGGTAAATGAGTTGCGTTTGACGGACTTTATTTCTGAAGGCGGGTCTGCAGCTGTTGCACAAGCTCAAGTTCAACTTGCCGATTTTGCAAACGTTGCAATGTCAGGAAACTACAGTGGAACCAACTGGGGAAGTGTAGAAAGTAGAGTTCAAGAAAGACAACGAAACCAAAAATTTGGTGTGGATATCAACACCAATATTCAATTGGGACAGTTTTTCGGGAAACGAGCACGCGTTAGTCTTCCTTTCTTTTATGGCTATTCTAGAGGGGTGATCAATCCTGAATATGATCCTTTCAATCCTGATGTGAGACTTAAGGACTACGATTTAACTGAGCGAAAAGAGAAAGCGAGATTGGGTCAAGACTTTACGGAAAGAAAATCGTATAATTTCACGAACGTACGCAAGGAATTAAAAGCTGGAGCAAAACCAACCATCTTTAGTATTTCAAATTGGTCAGCAGGATATTCTTACAGTGAATTACTGCAACGTGATTTTAATATTACTTACGACAGAACGAAAACTTGGAGTGGTAATTTAAATTACGCCTACTCTTTCAATTCAAAACCGATTGAACCTTTTAAAAAGGTGAAATTCATGTCGAAATCAAAATATTGGCGAATCGTTCGGGAAATGAATTTATTCCTTTTACCTAAAAATATTTCGTTCAGTAATGATGCAACTCGTATGTACAATGAACGACAAATTAGAAACAACTTGGTTCCTGATTTTGAATTTGCACCCGTTTACGCAAAACAGTTCTTCTGGAACCGCCGATATGGTTTAGGATATGACATTACGAAAAATTTAAAAGCAACTTTTGATGCTACCAACAAGGCCTTATTCTCTGAAGCCAATGGACGTGTAGATAGAAAAGAAGATCCTGAAGGTTATCAGCAATTCAAAGATTCTATTCGGACACAAATGCGAACGTTTGGTAAAACAACGGATTATTCACACAACTATAATCTAACGTACAACATACCATTCGACAAAATTCCAGTTCTCGACATGGTTTCTGGTAATATTAAATACGGTGGTTCATACAATTGGCAACGTGCTCCTTTGGGTCAAAACCAATTCGGAAATGTTATGCAAAATAACCGTACAGTTAATGTTACTGGGCAAGTTAACATGACGAATCTGTACAACAAAATTCCTTACTTGAAAAGAGTAAATGGTGCAGGGCGAGGAAATACGCGCGGAAGAATTGAACAATCAGGTGATTCGAGAGGAAATACAAGAGCCACTCCACCACCAAAACCTTCTACTATTGAGAAGGATACAGTAGGAATGTCCAAGCGTGAAAAACGAAAGTACTTCCGAAAAATCCGTCGTGACGAAAGAAAAGCTCGCCAAGAAAAAAATAAAAATAAAGAAGTCAACCCTATTGCAGGCTTTGGATTGAGAATGGTTATGTCTCTGCGAAATGTTTCTGCAACTTATGGTCAGAATGATGGTACATTATTGCCAGGTTATAGAAACACAGCAAATGTTCTCGGATTTGACGATGGCTATAACAATACCCTCGGCGGCTTTATCTTCGGTAGGCAGAGCTATTCCATTTTCGGCAAAGAGAATGGTTATGACATAGCAAACGCCAGTGCAGAGCGTGGTTGGCTGGTGAAAAATCAAGATTTAAATAAGCAACATACCATTGCGCACAGTACGAATTTCTCTGGTAGGGCGAGTTTAGAACCGTTCAAAGATTTCACTATCGAACTTACCATGAATCGAACTTATAACATAAATTCTAATGACTTCTTCCGTTGGGACGAAACGAGCCAACAATACGAAGCACAAAGTAGAGTTGAAGTTTCTACCTTGACGTACACGAATATCACGATAGGTTCAGCATTTACGAAGTATGACAGAAAAACCTACTCTTCTGCAACTTTCGACCAAATGTTGACGAATTTATCACAGGTTTCTGAAATCGTTGGTTCTCGAAACGCTAACTCGTCACTATTATCTACGGGTTATTACGACGGATACGGCAAATCACAACAAGAAGTAGTCTTAGGAGCATTCTTAACGGCATACGGCAACAAATCTGCGAGTAGTAAGACTATTAATCCATTGTCAAATGTTCCTTTGCCAAACTGGACAGTAAACTACAACGGATTATCGAAATTTAAATTCATGAAGAAATTTGTGCGGAACTTTGTTCTTCGTCACGGATATTCTTCTACGACGAGTGTTTCAGGAATTCAAACAAATTTAAATGCAACATTTGATCAAAATGATTTGCCAACAGCTCGAGATTTGAACAATAACTATATTGCACAAAATCAAATCCAAAATGTGACGATGACTGAACGGTTCTCTCCATTGTTTGGATTGGATGCGACTTGGATCGTTAAAAGCAAAGGAAAAGAGCAAGGTTTGTTGACCAAATTTGAGATTAAAAAAGACAGAAGTGTTACGCTTTCATTAAACAATAATCAAGTTACCGAAATTGTTGGGAACGAAATTGTTGTTGGATCTGGTTATAAATTCACACAAGTGAAATTGCCAATCAAGCAAGTGAAAGCGAGTGATGTGAATTTGAGATTCGATTTCTCTTTCCGTGATAATTTGACTGTAATTCGCAAGATTGTAGAAAATACAGATCAAGCTACAGCAGGTCAGCGAGTTGTTTCAATTAAATTCTCTGCAGATTATAACGTAGGTAAAAACTTAACGATTATGTATTATTACGACCAAGTAATCAATACACCAAAAATCGCTAGTTCTTATCCGACAGGAAACTTGAGTACAGGTATTCGTTTACGATTCAACCTAGGAGGAATTCAATGATAAGTGTTAAAAAAGCCGAGGACAAACATGTTGAAGCCATTTATGCTTTAATCAAAGAATTGGCTCTTTATGAAAAAGCCCCGGAACAAGTTACCAATACAGCTGAACAACTTCGTTATGATTTATTTGTCGATCCTATTTGCGAAGCAATAGTAGCTGAAGAGAATGATGTTGTCTTGGGCTTTGCTTTATGTTATACATCTTACTCAACTTGGAAAGGTCGATCACTTTATCTCGAAGATTTCTACGTTAGCGAACAACACAGAAAACGAGGCATTGGTCAAATGCTTTTTGATGAAGTTATAAATATGGCCAAGGAAAAAAAAGTTGCTCGAATGGATTGGCAAGTTTTAGAATGGAATCAACTGGCTATCGACTTCTATAAGAAAAACAATTCTATCTTGGACCCAGAATGGGTAAATGGTCGAATGTTCTTCGAGGTGTAAACAAATAGTTTTCTCAATCGTTAAGTTTCTATGGCAAAAATTGTGATTGCTGGCGGTACAGGAATGATCGGTCAGCGTATTGAAAAATTGTTACTCGCAAAAAATCATGAGGTTTTTATTCTAACTAGGAGCCCAAAAAAGGCCAACCATATTGCTTGGGATTTAGAAAATAAAACCATCGATACCTTAAAAATTGAGGGAACAAATTACCTCATCAATCTGTGTGGTGAAAACATTGGTAGTAAACGCTGGACCAAAAAAAGGAAAGTAGAACTGCACGATTCTAGAATTGGAACTAATACTTTTCTCTATGAAAAATTCAAGGGATTAAAGTCACTCAATCAATTTCTTTCAGCTTCAGGTATCAATTGTTATCCGCTGGATTCAATTGACACACCTCAGCTTGAAAAAGATGCATATGGCAGTGATTATCTGTCGCAACTTGTTAGAGCCTGGGAAGAATCTGCTGATCTTTTTTCAGACGATGCTCTCGTTGCAAAAATTCGCATTTCCATGGTTTTAGATAAAGAGGATGGCGCTCTTCAAAAACTACTTCCTTTAGCAAAATGGGGAGTGCTTTCTCCAATGGGAAATGGCAAACAGTGGATGAACTGGGTGCATATTGAAGATGTTTCGAGCGCTTATGTATTCGCAATTGAAAACAATTTGGACGGAGCTTTTAATCTTACAGGTCAGCCAGAAAAAAACACCGACTTTACCAAGGCTTTATTAAAAAGCCAGGGAAGACGATTGATTTTTCCTAAAATACCCTCTTTCGTCCTAAAAATGATACTTGGAGAGCAAGCAACCATTGTTTTGGATGGTGTGAAAGGCGATAATTCCAAATTGAAAAATCTAGGATTCACATACAAGTTCGAAACTATCGAAAGCGCCTTTACTGATCTTTTTGGATAGAAATTACAATAGGTCGTTAGCCAAATTCGCTAATTCCGAACGCTCTCCTTTTTCCAATTTGATATGAGCGAACAATTGTTGCCCTTTCAATCGGTCAATCAGGTAAGATAATCCATTACTGTTTTCATCCAAATAAGGTGTGTCAATTTGATGACAGTCACCGGTGAAAATTATCTTTGTTCCTTCACCAGCACGTGTAATGATGGTTTTAATTTCATGTGGTGTTAAATTCTGTGCTTCATCAATAATAAACATGATGTTTGACAAACTTCTACCACGGATAAAGGCAAGTGGTGTAATAATAATTTTGCCTTGTTGCTCCATTTCCAAAATGGCTTTGTGCTTCTTCTCATTCTCACCAAATTGAGCTTTAATGAATTTAAGGTTATCCCAAAGTGGCTCCATGTAAGGACTAATTTTATCATTGGCATCGCCTGGTAAAAAGCCTATTTCTTTATTCGATAGCGGAACAATTGGTCGAGCCAAAATAACCTGATGAAACGATTTTGATTGTTCTAAAGCAGACGCTAAAGCCAATAAAGTTTTTCCAGTTCCTGCAACTCCTTGCAAGGCAACTAGTTTGATGTTTGGATTCAACAGTGCATTCAAAGCAAATGCTTGTTCGGCATTTTTTGGTTTTACTCCGTACACAAATTCCTTTTCAATTCGCTCTATTTGATCCATCCACGGATTGTAAACAGCCAGAGAAGATGACTTTCCATTTTTCAAAATGTAATATCCATTTGGCGCTTTTCGATCACCTAGAATTCCGTCTTCATCAATTCTTCCTCTTGTAAATATTTCTCGTATTACTTCAGAATCGATGTTTTCAATCGTCATCGTTGACGCATCTTCCAACTCATTTATAGATACTTTACCTGTCTCATAATCCTCGGCCATAATGCCTAAGGCTTTCGCCTTAATCCTAAGGTTGATATCTTTTGTTATAAGAATGACATCCTTCGTTTTTTCCTGTTCCTTCAAAAACAACGCAGAGTTGATAATTTTATGGTCATTTTTTCCATGAGCATAAATGTCTTCGGCATTTAAACCTTCAGGTGTTGTTTCTAAAATCACTTTGAAATCACCTTTGTTTTTACCAAGACTTATCCATTCTTGCAAGCTAGTCGTGATAGACATTTTATCGATGAAACGTATAACCTCTCGAGCGGAGAAATTCTTAGAATCATTTCCCACTTTAAATTTATCCAGCTCTTCCAAAACTGTAATTGGAATTGCAACGTGGTTGTTTTCGAAATTTGTTATTGCTTGGTGATCATGAATAAGAACGGATGTATCGAGTACATAAATCTTTTCCTTTTTTTTCGGCATAGAAGAGGGTGTATTTTTTTCAAAAGATATAGCTTCTTTATCGATTAGTAGTAAATAATCTCAAAAGGTTTTCTACACAATTTTGTTGATAGTTTTTTATCATTCCACCCAATAAGCAAGGTAAAAAAAAGCCCCGCAAAATGCGAGGCTTTGTAACTTATGAAATCACAGTTCTTTATTTAACCACGAATTGTATTGTCTTTTTAGAATTACCTTGAGTGATATTCATGAAATACATTCCAGATGCCAAATCAGAAGTATTCATCATCACCAAGTTTTTACCTGTAGTGGCTTTTATCAATTCAGTACGAATCGATTTTCCAGTGATATCTTGAACAACTAAATAAACATCTGAATTGTCATTTACTGAAAATTGAATGTTCAACTCATCCTCTGCTGGATTTGGGAACAAAACTAGATTTTCCAAATTATCCAATTCTTGAATATTCGCTGTTCCTGGTCCACCTTGGTATAAATTGATTTCGTCAATATAAAGGTTGTTTCCGTTATCACTCTCGAAGCTAAATTTCATTTGCAGTTTATCTACAAAATAAATAGAACCAATGTTTGTCACGTGCACTTGAACCCAATCACTTTGAGCTGGTGTCCATTCATTTCCTGCTGATTGTGTTGATAAGGATGTAGAAAGTATTGTCTTTCTCAAGTCCCATGTTTCTCCACAATCCTTTGATGCATGAATCCTAAATACTTCAAAATCCGATGCGTTTCTTCTTCTATGGGCAAACTTAAAGCTGAAGGTTACTTGGGTAGAGGTTGGTATTCCTGACAAATCTAAAGGTTTTGAATACAATTCGCTCTGATCACCTTCTGAAAGGAAGTAATTTCTTAATCTTACAGATTTTGTTCCTGCCGAACCTGCTCCATTGAAAACCTCAAAACTTGAAGCTGCATTACCTTCTGCTCTCCAAAACGAACTTGCATCATTCAAACTAGTATAGCTTTCAAAACTTTCAGAATACGGTAAGGTTACCCCGTTAGGTAAAACAGTAATGAAATTTGATTTCGTTGTAGTGAGATTGTTAACGCTATCCGTTGCAACTAACGTTACAGTATATGTTCCTGGCGTTGAATAAACCACACTTGGGTTTTGAGCTGTTGAACTTGACGGTGTAGCACCTGGGAAAGTCCAACTCCAACCTTTAACATTGTTAAATGATTGGTCTACGAAATCTACTGTATTACCAGCACAAACATACTTAGTCGCAACACTAAAGTCTGCTGAACATATGTAAAGATTACTATCCGCTCCAGTAGCTATTAAATTCGCAGGTGTACTAATGTTATTTCTACCACCAACCGAAGAAAGTAGCGCTGTACGCATTTTTAATGCTTGTCCTGGAGTAAACATTTTGCTGCAATATGAATAATTCATATAGTTTTCAACTGGATCAACTTGATCAAATCCCCAATAAGCAAAATCAAGATTACATGTATTTGCAGAAATTTGACAAATTGTATTTCCTATCGTTTCGGGAGTGTCATCTACACCATCATCAGAATTATTAGCGCAATTAGTGGCTAAACCTGGATTATTGGTTCCTCCCCACACGTGTGGTAAATTTAGCCAGTGACCAACTTCATGTGTCAATGTGCGACTTGTATAAACTGTACTTGTTCCTATAGACCCAACGTAATGTGACAATACCCAAATTCCATTTTTCATACTCGTTCCTGTAAAATTGCTTGGAAGTCTAGTATAACCCGCTGCTCCACCAATATCCTTACATATGAATATGTTTAAATATTTATTTCCTGGCCATTGACCATTGTAAACATCATTACCAGCAACAATTGCATCTGCTTGACCGCTTCCATCATCACCTTGGGTTGTCATCCAACTTTGCGTTCTTGTTATTCCATTGAAACATTGACCATTTGGAGCTTTTGTAGCATAAACAAACTCAATCTCAATGTCCGCTGGATTACTTTGAAAAGGAGTGTAAACATTATTTGCATCAGCATTTAATCTTCTATAATCTCTATTCATAATAAACAAAGCATCATCAATCTGAGCTTTTGAAATGTTTTCAGGACCTCCATTGTGTAAAACATGGAAAACAACAGGTATTCTATATACTATACCTTTCGGTGTGATGTCGAGTTTTCCTTTCGCGAAAATTTCTTCAGACTTCAATTGAGCTTGATCTTTATCCCATTGTTTTTTAAACTCATTATTATTCAATTCCTTCGCTAAATGCGTGTGTTGATGGCAGTACTCGATGGACTCACCTTCTCTACAATTCTGCTTATCAATCACTCTTTGAGCTGAAACGAATGTGGTGGACATTAAAGAAACCACCATCAATAAATATATTTTTCTAATCATTTTTATAATTCTATTACTATTAAACAGCTTGTTACAGCCTTTGTTTATTTTTAAGCTAGACTTGCTCTCTTAAACGACGAATTTACTACATAAGTTGGTTGCGACTTTAATTCATTTCTTTAATTAAAGAGAATAAAAACTAACATTAGTGGAAACCTAACGTTAAATATTCGTCAAAAAATATACCATGTAAAGTAACTCTAGTCACATTCGACTAGAAAGCCTACTAAAGCTCATTAATATCCATAAATCGCTGGACGTTTTTAGAGGTGCCGAAAACCACTAATGTGTCATCTTCTTCGATTTGAGTATCGCTTGAGGGAACACCCAATACGTGCTGCTCTTTCAACTCTTCTCCATTTTTTGTGACACAATATGCTCGTTTGATAGTGACAAGTGTTAACTCGTATTGGTTTCGGAATTCGATATGATCTATGCTTCGGCCTAGTACACCTTTAGGTGCTACAATCTCCGCAATTTCATAATCATCAGGTAATTGTAAGAAAGAAAGTATACTTGGGTTGATTAATTTTTCACGGACAACAAAGGCTACCTCATCTTCTGGGGTAAGAATTTCGTTTATTCCAATTTTTTCTAAAATCAATTTTTGATGCACACCGCTTGCACGCGCAATTATTCTGCTTACTCCTAAATCCATTAAGTGGACGCATGTTAAAATTGTTGCTTCGAAATTTTCACCAATAGCAACAACAACAGCATCCATATCGTTCAACTTTTGCGATTTGAGTGCCTTTTTATCCGTCGCGTCTAGCGTAACAGCATAAGCTACTTCGTCTTTTATCGACTCAATTTTCTCTTCGTCTGGGTCAAACGCAAATACTTGAGCCCCTTTTTCCGCAAGTCGTTTAGCGATATTAATTCCATATCGTCCAACACCTATAACCGCAAATTTGTTATGTTTCATAATTCTATAATTAACCCAATGCTTGTTTTAAATCGGCAACCAAATCGTCTGCATCTTCAACTCCAACGCTTAAACGAATCAAGGAATCTACAATACCTGTTTTCTCTCTTTCTTCTTTCGGTATCGAACCATGTGTCATCGTTGCTGGATGTCCAATTAACGACTCCACACCTCCCAAGGATTCCGCCAAAGCGAATATTTCAACTTTACTTACCACCGAATGTGCATCTTCCATTTTATTCCCTTTAAGCGTAAAAGACATCATTCCTCCGTATCCGCGCATCTGCTTTTTAGCAATGTCATGATTTGGATGAGAGGCTAAACCTGGCCAATAAACCTTGTCTACTTTTGGGTGCGAAATCAAGAAATTAGCAACTTTTTCAGCATTTTCACAATGACGTTGAACACGCAAATGCAAGGTTTTTATTCCTCGAAGCACTAAAAAGGAATCCATCGGCGCAGTTACTGCTCCGGATGAATTTTGAATTCTATAAATTTCGTTTGCTATTTTATCGTCTGATGTCACCAATGCTCCCATTACAACATCCGAGTGCCCACCTAAAAACTTCGTTACAGAATGCATTACGACGTCTGCTCCCAAATCCAAAGGGTTCTGTAAATAAGGGGTAGCAAAAGTATTGTCCACACAAAGCATGGCATTCGCTTCTTTTGCTAGTGAAGCCATTGCCACAATATCAATAACATTCAACATTGGGTTTGTTGGTGTTTCTACCCAAATTAATTTCGTGTTTTTGTTGATGTGTTTTTTTACTTCGGCTGGGTCGCCCATACCTACAAAATGAAATTTTATTCCATATTTCGCAAAAATCGTGGTAAAAAGGCGATATGTCCCACCGTATAAATCATTTGTTGAAACAACCTCGTCACCAGGATTTAGTATTTTTATCATACAGTCGATGGCTGCTAATCCTGAACCAAAACAAGCGCCATATTTTCCATTCTCAATCGCTGCAATGTTCTTTTCCAATGCATGACGTGTTGGGTTCTGTGTTCGCGAGTATTGATATCCTTTGTGATTTCCAATTCCATCCTGAACATAAGTTGAGGTTTGGTAAATAGGGGTCATAATTGCTCCCGTTGCTGGGTCCGGCTGAACACCTGCATGAATGGCTTTAGTGCCAAATTTCATTTTACTCTCTTCCACAAAACAAAATTAACAGAATTAACTTATTACAAGGAGTTCATTTACATCTATTCTTATTAACCTGAGTTCGACTTCCCGAGACTTTATGTAAATTCGCTGGAGGGATTTATTTTGGAGAAAACGATAGAACATACGATAACAGATTTGGCAAATGAGTTGAAGGTTTTCAACCGCAACGACGTGTTGGTGAATTTAGCCCAATCTCAAAAACTTGATCTAGAATATGATGAAAAATCTACTACTCTACACCAAAGTCTTGAGCTGAATAAAATCTATAAAACTGCTCGCCAACATTTCAAAGAAAGTGGTGCTCACGTTTTCTGTGTTTCATCTGGAATACTAGTCTGGGACTGGAAAGGCAAAACATGCGAAAGTCCAATTATACTCTGCCCCGCTGAAATTACATTCAATAAAATAAAGCAAGAATATAAAATCACTTTTGACGAAACGGAAGCTTTTTTAAATCCATTCTTAGCCGTTGAATTTCAAAATTTATACGATTTCTCTTGGCCAAAAATCGACAATTTAATCGTTGATTGGAAAGCAATAGAAACCGAATTGAAAGTAGCTGGTTTTGAAATTGCCATAAGAAGTGAATCTCATATTGGAAATTTTCATCATCACCGATATACCATTCTGCGAGATGTTGAATTCATTGAAATATGTGATTCATATAGTCAGCCTTTGAATGAACTTTTACTCGTTCCTGTTGAATCTAAAACGAAAAACCTACCATTAACAAAATATCTTCTTTTTTCCGCCGATAATGACCAACTAGAGGTGTTTATAGAAAGTGAAAACAAAAATTTGGTTGTACAAGGTCCGCCGGGAACAGGCAAATCACAGGTTCTGACCAATTTCTTAGGCAAAACCTTGTACGACCAACATTCAACTTTGGTTGTTTCTGAAAAACGTGTTGCATTGGAAGTATTGCATAAGAAATTGAGCAATTTTAAATTGGATCGATTTTGTTTTTTACCCAACGATGATAAAAATTCTCTTTCCCTTCTTCAGCAACTAAAAGAAACTTGGTTATTCTTGGAAAGCTGTGATTTTAAGTCGCCTTTTCAACTGAATTTATCGAAGCAAAAAAAGGATGCACTGCAATTTAAACTGGACTTGCTTTCTAGAAAAGATGTTGTTGGTGGGATTGGGTTTACCGACTACCAAACCTTGGCACATCAATATGATTTAAAGAACGTTTCTTACAACAGTAAATCTGCCTCTATTTCAACTTTCTTAAATTTTAAAGACGAGATACGTTCTATTTATAATTCGCGATTAAATGAGTTTTTAAGGTACATACCTTTTCGCTTGTTGTCCGAAGATATCATATCGAGTTTCGATCAAAATTTAAAATCTGTCGAAAAGAAATACAACGCTCTTGCCAAAAGATTCACTTTAGAGACAAAAGCGGACCTTTTCAACTTGATGAAAAAAGCAAGTTTTGCCCAATTGGTATCTAACGAAAATCAAAAAGTATATTTTGGGATTCTAAAACCAAATTCATCTGAGAGAAAAAAATTCAACCGTCTAAGCAAGAAGTTTTATTCGCTTCGCAAGGAATTGGAAACAATCGCTTCAGAAAAGAAGAATTGGAAAATTCAACCAACGAAGGCTGAAACTGAAATGCTTTTGGAAGCGACTTCTAATCCATCCTTTTTTAAGAAAATTCGACTTTCAAGAAGAATGAAAACTTTGTTGGAAAGTTCGTTTATTCCTACAAAAACTGCTTTAGAAAATTGGTTGTATTATTTGGATAAAAAAGAAAAGTTTCAGGAAATAGAAAAGCAATTGCTCGAGATTGGTGTTGCAAACGAAACTGAAATTGATTGGATAAAGAATATTTCACAAGAGATAAATGAAGAAGATTGGGAAGAATACTCCTATATAAATTCGAAAGAAAACAAAGAATTAGCAGATGCCAATGCAGAAATAAATTCCCTTTTCAACGATTTGAAAATGTATTTGAAAATGGACGACGAAGATTCATTTCAAACATTGTTTGCATTGTCAAAAACGCATTTTCAGACTGTAATTTCTAAACGCGGAATCTTATCGGCTTTGTCGGAATCACTCTTTGTTCAAATTGG
Source organism: uncultured Flavobacteriales bacterium (assembly GCA_963977135.1). Classification (GTDB taxonomy): domain Bacteria; phylum Bacteroidota; class Bacteroidia; order Flavobacteriales_D; family Crocinitomicaceae; genus UBA2040. Next base: position 57,055 of record CAXBNN010000003.1, read on the forward strand.
TCGAAAAACTTCACTGGAAGAGTTGGAAAAGGGAATTTTGAAAAGTTCTTGGATTAATTTCACAGGACAATATCCTGCCTTTGAAAGTTTCAAATGGGCAAACTTATCGGAGGATTTGAATGAGATAATTCGTCTCCAAAATCAAGAATCTAAAGATTTTGCAACCGAGATAATCCTTAAAATAAAATCGGATTTTGATGACCTATTCGCTCTTCTAAATACATCTGGAAGGAAATTATCGGATGATGAAAAAGTCAGAAAAACTAGATTAAAAAAAGGCCGTTCGCTTTTAGTGAAAGAGTTTTCAAAAACGCGCAGTCATCCGACTATTCGTGAATTATTGAGTTCAGATGCCGCCGAATGGATACAAACTTTATTGCCCGTTTGGATGGCAAATCCATCGCAAGTTGCCGATTTTTTTCCTTTGCAAAAAGAGCTCTTTGAATTTGTTTTATTCGACGAAGCCACTCAAATTCCTTTGGTCAATTCACTAGGAGCACTTTATAGAGCGAAGCGAGCAATCGTTGTCGGTGATGAACAGCAAATGACACCGACCAACTTCTTCAAAACAGGAGAATCCGAACCTTTGGATTTGCTCCATCAAGCTCGATTTACTTGGGATAAGGTTATGCTGAAACATCATTACAGAAGTCAAAATCCAGAGTTAATCGCTTTCTCAAATAAACATTTTTACAACGATGAATTGATCGCTTATCCGAGTGCAAATTCATCCGTAAATCCGCTTCAATTGCATTTCGTTGAGGATGGAAAATTCATCGATCGGGAGAATGTTATCGAAGCAAAGCAGGTTGCTGACTCTCTTGAAACTTTATTAAAACAAAAAGAAACCATAGGCATTGTTGCTTTTAGCGAAACTCAATTGGCTTGCATATATAAACATTTGTCACCCGATTCTCAGCAAATTTTGGATGAGCGTATAGAGCAAAATACCTGTTTTTTCAGAGCCTTAGAAAATATCCAAGGTGATGAATGCGATCAATTGATCATTAGCTTAGGTTATGGTCCAAACGAAGAAGGGAAGTTGTTGTTGAATTTTGGTCCATTGAACCGGAAAAGTGGTCGCCGCAGATTAAATGTTCTTTTCTCCAGAGCCAAAAAGAAAATTGATTTCTATTCATCCATCCGATCTAGTGATTTAGTTTTAAGTTCAAATGATTCTCTAAACTTACTTCGACAGTTTTTACAAGGTGTTGAAAAAGAGACTAAAAGCGCTGAACTCGTTTTTCCATATCAACTCCAAACAAGCATTTCCGAATCAAAAGTCAAGAATAAACAATTGGTGAAAATTGACCATCTGATTGAAAAAATTACTGATACAAACGAGTTTATCACATTACATCAAGTGCTTTCTGAACGAAATTGGGAAATTCAATACTCCTAAAAAATGACCTTTTTATGGTATAGGCTTTCCCTCAGAACCGCTTACCTTTGTACGTAGAAAGATGAATACATTAACGAACTTACAAATTGGTGAAACAGCAATTATTGCTGGACTTCAATCAGGTGATTGTCAAAATGCACTTTTGGCACTTGGTTTTCTGAAAGGAAAAACTGTTGAAGTTACACTGCGTGCTCCATTTCATGGTCCAATTGCTGTTCGAATAGGTCAAACATTAATATCTTTGCGCTTAGAAGAAGCTTTGCAAGTTTTGATTGATACACCCAGTCGTTAATGAAAAAAATCGCCCTCTTTGGCAATCCAAATACCGGAAAAAGTACGCTATTTAACCTATTAACTGGGCTTAACCAGAAGGTTGGGAATTTTAGTGGTGTTACGGTTGAAGTAAAAACGGGTCAAATAAAAGGCGCTCTCAGCAAACATCAGGTCATCGATTTTCCAGGAACTTATAGCATTTTTCCTAGAAGTTCAGAGGAGAAAATGGTATTTGACGTTTTGTCCAATCCCAACTCTGAAAGCTTCCCTGATGTATGTGTAATTGTAGTTGATGCCTCAAATTTGGAGCGGAACCTTTTGCTTTTCGATCAAATTTATGAATTAAAAATTCCAACCATTCTTGTTCTTAACATGTCTGATGTTTCAACACGAGCAGGATTGACTACAGATGTTGCCAAGCTACAAGAAAAATACTTGGATGCTCAAATAGTTGAAATGAACGCGCGTGTTGGTTTGGGAAAAAACAGACTGATTGGCGCTATTGAAACTGAGATCAACAAAATCAAAAAAGTAGATATCAATTTCCCATTTGCTGAAAAAGATTTTGACGAACAAAAAGACACTATTGAACGACGTGAAAAAATTCAAACACTCGTTTCTGAAGTTCAAATACTCGAAAAAGATAACAAACAACGATTCTTTTTAGACAAATGGTTGGCGCATCCAATTTTGGGTTATGTTGTCTTTGTGCTGGTGTTGGGAATTATTTTTCAATCTATTTTTTCGCTTGCTGCATATCCTATGGATTGGATAGAGATTGCGATTTCATATGTTAGTTCGTCTCTTGAAAATGCACTTCCAGCCGGCATAGCAACCGATTTATTGGTGGAAGGAATTATTCCTGGAATTGGAGGCGTTTTGGTTTTCATTCCCCAAATTGCGCTGCTCTTTTTCTTCTTGGGAATACTGGAAGAAACGGGCTATTTATCGAGAGTAATATTCCTGATGGACAGACTCATGCGACCTTTGGGTTTAAATGGGCGAAGCGTCGTTCCTCTGATTTCTAGTTTAGCTTGTGCCATTCCCGGAATTTTGGCAGCTCGAACAATTTCCAATTGGAAAGAGCGAATGATTACCATATTCGTTGCTCCGTTGATGAGTTGCAGCGCGCGAATTCCTGTTTATACTATATTAATTGCATTAGTTATTCCAAACACAAAAATCTTCGGATTTATCAACGTGCAAGGACTTGTTTTACTTGCTTTGTATTTACTCGGTTTATTCTCTGCTTTAGTCATTGCTTTTGTGATGAAATTGATGATCAAAAGAAACGAAAAAAGCTTTTTGATGCTGGAATTACCACCTTATCGTGGCCCTCGTTGGTTGAACGTTTTAACCATGATGTGGGAAAAAACCAAACGTTTTGTTTTCGACGCTGGTAAAATCATTGTTGCACTATCCATTCTTTTGTGGTTGGGCGCTTCCTACGGACCAAAAGGTCATGTTTCTGATCTTGCCGCCACAGAATTTGGAGTTTCAGACCCAATAACAGCGAATGAATTAGGCGCTTTACGTTTGGAGAATTCCTATGTCGGAATTATGGGTCAGAAAATCGAACCTGCCATAAGACCACTTGGTTACGACTGGAAAATTGGAATTGCTTTAATTACATCATTCGCCGCGAGAGAAGTCTTTGTGGGAACACTAGCAACTATCTATTCCGTGAACGATGCCGAACAAAACGAAGTCAAACTTTTGGATAGAATGCGCATGCAAACTTTCCGCGATGGAACACCCGTTTTCACAATGGCTTCAGGAATTTCGCTTATGGTCTTCTACGTTTACGCTTTGCAATGCATGGCAACCGTTGCTGTTGTGAAACGCGAGACAGGTTCTTGGAAATGGCCGATACTTCAATTAGTTGTTATGGGAATAATCGCCTACCTTGGAGCTTTGATTGCTTATAATATCGTTGCCTAATGCAAGAATTAATCGTCATATTAGCTGTACTTGGAGCACTTGTCTATTTCTTTTTCCGATTGAGAAACAAGAAGAAGAAAAAGGGGTGTGAGGATTGTCACTAGTTTTTAGAGCAGAGAATCCAGAATAGAGAGCAGAGAAGTTTTTTGACAAAGTCGAAGTTAGAATTTCTATTGAACTCGTTTGTAGCTTTTGCTTCTTTGCGTTTATAAATTTTTAACCTGTCTACTGACATGCAGGCGCCAAGACGCTCATAATCAAAAGGTTTTGTGTGAATCATGAGATGAAAAACATCTTTCCCATATTCATTTTTCAAGGACCCAAAAATTGTTGAACTTCAAATTAATCAGCAGCAGATATCTTTGCGCCTCAGCGTCTTTGCGTTTATAATTTTTCAACCTCCGCCGACATGAGTTTATTCCTACTCAAAAGCCAAACCTTGTCTTTTCAAGATCCCTTTTACTTGGAAAGCAAACCATGCTAGGAATGCAAAACAAGCTACAGATACCATGTACGATTCTTGAATACCTATTAAATCAGATAGTTTCCCTTGAATAGGCGGAATAATTGCTCCTCCTAAAATCATCATTACCAAGAAAGCTGAACCTTGCGCTTGGTATTTTCCTAATCCACCTAACGATAGAGAGAAGATACAAGGCCACATGATGGAACAACATAATCCTGCCGCCAAAATTCCGTAAATTGCTAAATCTCCTGTGCTAACAACACCTATTGATGTTGAAATGACGCCGAGCACACCAAATACCAATAATGTTTTGGCTGGTTTATCATTGGTTAAGAAAAATGCGCCAATTTGGATGAAAACGCAGATGATGTACCAATACAAATTGTCTATGTTGTATCCTGACAATTTCGTTAATAGAAGTATAATAGCAAATGCAGCTAACGGAACTATAAATCGAAGAATATTTTTCGTGTTTTGTTTCAGCTCAAAAGCATTGATGGCTCCCGTCCAACGACCTATCATTAAACTTCCCCAGAACATGGAGACATAAGGTGCAATTTCGGATGTTGTCATAGCGCCGAAGGCATCTTGTTTGAGCAATTCTCCTAGATTACTGGCAAGCGCAACCTCTACTCCAACATAAATGAAAATGGCCAACATTCCCAAAGTCAATTGCGGATATTGCATTGCTCCCCAACCCACTTTTTGTTTACTCCCTTTAATTGAAGCATAAGCTATTCCGCCAACAATGACCAACAATCCTCCTGTCAACCAACCCATACGCTGATTTTCAAGTGGTGTTTTTATCTCTGAAATTTTTGCTTCAATTGAAAGTTTAGTGTTCAATTGATCGTTATCAAGTTGTGTGATTTTTTGTTCATTTTCATCGATTTGCAATTGTTCTAAAGCGCCATTTAATTCAACCAACTGTTTCGCTTCATCGCTTCTATAAGAATTGAAAACAGGTGCAAAACAAGCCAAAAGCAAACCTGTTATTACCAGCAATGTTCCCATAGCTTTACTTGCTTTCTCTGTTTTGTCAGAAGTTGGAATACTAATCCCAGAAGGTACTTTTTTTGAAAAACCAAACATTAAAGCAATGCCCAAAAATAAAGCGCCAACGCAAGAATATAGAATTATAACTTTGTCTAATTCCAAATTTTTAATCGCGTCATCGGTTAACGCTCCAGCCGAACCAAACAAGGCAAGAGATACGATTAAAGGTCCGACTGTCGTGCCCAAACTATTCACTCCACCGCCAAGGTTTATTCGACTACTTCCAGTCGATTCATCTCCGAGAGAAATCATAAAAGGATTGGCAGAAGTTTGTTGTAAAGAGAATCCTAGAGCAACTATAAACAGTCCGAAAAGCATGCCGACAAAGGTTCCGCCTTCAACACTTAAAATCATTACTCCTGCACCAAGAGCCGAGAAAACTAAACCGTAAACTATGCTTTTCTTGTAACCCCAAGAGCCAACCAAATCTTTGCCTGATTGACTACTAATGATAAACAATGACAGAGCGCCAAGGTAATAGGCTAGGTAAAATGCAAAATCAATTAACTGACTTTGAAATTGATCTAACCCAAAAAAGTTTTTGCAAAAGGGAATGAAAACACTGTTTCCTGCAGCAATGAATCCCCAAAAGAAAAACACAGAAGTTAATGTTATTACCCCTCCGTAGTTGGTTGCTTTTATTGGTTCATTAGAATTTTCCTTTGATTGGGCAGTCTGGCCTCCTGAAATGTCCATAGTTTGTTTTATAGTTGAAACGAAAATAGGATTTTTTTTTGATTCACAACTATTTTCGAAAATTACTTTTGGTAAATTGTACAATAATGTATTATCCGGCGCTGTGCTAATTTGATTTTTGTCGGATGCTAAATAAATTCGCATTGAATCCCACTAGAATAAGGCGTTTGAGTTTGTCCCAGTAAATTCTTTTTCAGATAATTGTAACTTTTTCTTGACTACTATGTCTTACCTACAAACAAAGTAATTAAACGCTCCGATCGGCGAACTTTAAGAAAAACAGATTTCCAAAAGCTTAAAAATATGCAGCTTGGTGAAATCAAAGAAATAATTGTTGAACCAAAAAACAAACAAAGATGAAAAATGTAGCATTAATACTAGCAATGGGTTTTCTTATGATAAGCACTGCTTTTGCAGGTAACAACCCAAGTTTAAAAAAATTGTTGAACCGAAAAATTAAAATTGATCTTTCGCATATCGAATTAGACAAGTATACACCTGATTATGTAAACGTGAGTTTCAAAATTGTGAATGGCGAAATTGAAATCACAGAAATTCATGGATCACAGCCTGAGCTTAAAAAAGAAATTACAAAAGCGCTCGAAAAATTAGATATAACATGTGAATATGAAGAAGGCGAAACCTACCAATACAAATTCACATTTGAAAAGATATAGAAGAAGCAAGAAGGTTAGGTAAGGTTTAAAAAGCATCGTGTGGTAGCATCACGGTGCTTTTTTTAATTTGCATTAATTTATCCGACCTTCTCTTTAGACTCTTTCACTTCAGAATAGTCAAGCATTTCTTTCGCTTTCGCAACTATAGCTGCCTTGTCGAAACCACACTCTGCCCACAATTCTTTTTGAGTGCCATGGTGCACATATTTGTCTGGAATCCCCAAACGAACGACTTGCGCTGAATAATTATGGTCGGCCATGAATTCAACAACTGCTGAACCAAATCCTCCCATTAAACAACCGTCTTCGATTGTGATTACTTTCTTGAATTTTGAGAATACCTCGTGAAGCATTACTTCATCGATAGGTTTTACGAAACGCATATCGTAATGCGCAACGGACAATCCTTTTTCTTTCAATTCAGTAATCGCTTCTACAGCAAAATTTCCTGGATGACCTATGGTCAATATCGCTAAATCTTCACCGTTTGTCAATTTTCGACCGGTTCCAACTTTTATTTCTTTCATTGGTGTTTTCCACTCCAACATAACGCCGTTTCCTCTTGGGTAACGAATGCTAAAAGGTCCTTTGTTTTCCAATTGCGATGTATACATCAAATTACGCAATTCTGACTCATTCATTGGTGCTGAAACAATCATGTTTGGAATACAACGCATATAAGCCAAATCATATGCACCATGATGGGTTGCTCCATCCGCTCCAACAAATCCTCCTCTGTCTAAACAGAAAACAACATTCAAATTTTGAATCGCAACATCGTGTAATACTTGATCATATGCACGTTGCATAAACGAAGAATAGATGTTGCAAAAAGGAACCATTCCTTGTGTTGCCAAACCTGCAGAAAATGTCACTGCGTGTTGTTCTGCGATTCCTACATCAAATGCTCGTTTTGGCATAGCAGCCATCATGATATTTAATGAACACCCTGAAGGCATGGCTGGGGTAACCCCCATAATTTTATCGTTTTTCTCTGCTAATTCAACTATCGTGTGACCAAAAACATCTTGGTATTTAGGTGGTTGTGGTTGTTTTGGAACAATCTTTACAATTTCTCCTGTTTCTTTGTTGAACACACCTGGAGCATGCCATTTAGTAGGATTTCCCTCTTCGGAAAACTTATAACCTGCACCTTTTCGAGTAATACAATGCAACAATTTTGGACCAGGAATATCTTTCAAATCTTCCATGATTTTTGCCAAACCAATTACATCATGACCGTCAACTGGACCGAAATAACGGAAATTCAATGATTCAAACAAGTTGCTATTTTTCAATAGAGAACCTTTCATTGCTTGAGAAATCTTGGAAGCAATGGATTGTGCATCTGGTCCAAACTTGGAAATTTTTCCTAGTAATTTCCAAACGTCGTCTTTTACTTTATTGTAGGTATGAGATGTTGTTATATCAGTCAAATACTGGTTTAAAGCACCAACATTTGGGTCAATGGACATGCAATTGTCGTTCAAAATCACCAACAAATTGGCATCTTTTTCAAAACCTGCATGATTCATTCCTTCGAAAGCCAAACCAGCTGTCATGGCGCCGTCACCAATAACTGCAATATGCTGACGTTCTTTTTCTCCTTTGTAATTATTGGCAACAGCCATTCCCAAAGCTGCCGAAATAGACGTAGAACTATGACCTACACCAAAAGTATCGTACTCACTTTCAGAACGTTTCGGGAATCCTGAAATTCCGCCTTTGATTCTGTTCGTATGGAAAACTTCACGTCTTCCCGTTAATATTTTGTGACCATAAGCTTGGTGACCGACGTCCCAAACCAATTGATCAAAAGGTGTATTGAAAACATAATGCAACGCCACTGTCATTTCGACTACCCCCAAACTTGCTCCAAAATGAGAATTCCCAATTTCCGAAATTACATCAATAATATATTGACGTAATTCTTCCGAAACTTGCGGTAAATCTTCAACGGTGAAGTTATTCCGTAAGTCCTCTGGAAGCTTAATTTTTTCGAGAAAAGGTCCTGCTTGGTATGTCATGGCATTTGTATTACTTGCAAATTTATCGCTAAACGGTCTATAAACCAACAAGTGAGTAGTTTATTTTGTTCGAAGTGTTAATTTATGGGAAATATACGGGGTAATATAGGTGGCGGATGGCGGATTTAAAAATTGTGCTCACTAGATTTTGGTATTGGTCAGAAAAAAGTCCGTGTCATCTGACTCCGTGCCTGAGTCAGACAGATCCGCGTTCCGCCATCACTCGCATACTTTCTATAATTCTACCCAAATCCTGATCCATCATACACTTAAAGTGCTTTTTCGGACAAGTTTGAAAACCAATTTTGGAACATGGTCGGCAAGAGAGGTTTTTGACTTCGTGAATGGAATACAAATCCGGTTTTTGAGGATAATAAGGAAACATGCCCAATTCTGGAACAGTATTTCCCCAAACGGAAACCACGGGCACTTCAAAACAAGATGCGATGTGCATCAAACCTGTGTCGTGAGTTAATAAAACTTTGCATTGTTTTACTACAGACGCGCTTTGTTGCAAATTCAATTTCCCACACAAATTCTGTATCTCTTTTCGAGGCAAACCAATGACAATATCTTTTGCTTTTTGTTCATCCTCAGGACCGCCGAGAAGCACAATCGGTTCATTAATTTTAGATAAAATCTTTATCAATTGCTCCGTTGGTAAGGTTTTCGTAGCAAACTGAGCGCCAATTGCTGCGCCAACAAACTGGTTCTGCTCCAAATCAAATTGTGCTTTTACATCAACTTCATTTTCTGAAGAAATATAAAATTCACAAGGTAAATTGTCGTTTTTTACACCCAAATCTTGCACCGTTTCGATATACCTATCTACGATGTGAACATCAGGCATTTTGTTCATTTTCAGATTGACCAATAACCATTTTTGAACATTCAATTTTTTGAAAGAGGCATTCGGTCTCCCTAGCTTTCGTTTCAAGGATAAGGTCCGAATATTATTGTGCAAATCAATTACATGATCATAGTTTTCCCTTTTCAATTCCGGTAAAACTTCTTCAATAGAATTCTCTATCGTTATTACTTTGGAAATGTTCGGGTTGTTTTCGACTAACGATTTGAACTTTGTTTTGGTCAAATAATGAATTTCCACATCTTCCAATTGGTTCTTCAGGCAGCGCAAAACCGGTGTTGTGAGCACAATGTCGCCTATGGAACTAAAACGAATGACTAGAATTTTCATTAAGCAAAAGTAAAAATTAGTCAGGAGGAAAAATTTTTCCTCCTGACTAATTTTCAATTAAACTACTTTTCATTCATTCAATTCAACTAAAATTAATTGAATTCTCATTAAATTTGCCTTTCAAAAAAAACTAGAAATGGGAAGAGCGTTTGAATACCGAAGAGCAACAAAAGAGAAACGTTGGGACAAAATGTCGAAATTATTTCCTCGATTAGGGAAAGCGATAACGATGGCAGCCAAAGAAGGAGGTGAAGATCCAGCGATGAATGGAAAACTGCGTTCGGCAATTCAAAATGCGAAGTCACAAAACATGCCGAAAGATAATATTGAAGCGGCAATAAAACGTGCTTCAGCTAAAGACGTTGAGTCTTTCCATGAAATTATTTACGAAGGAAAAGGTCCTCATGGAGTTTTGGTTTTCATGGAATGTGCAACGGATAATCCAACTAGAACAGTTGCCAATGTTAAAGCCTACTTCAACAAAGCAAATGGACAGATAGTTCCTACTGGCTCTTTGGAATTCATGTTCGACAGAAAGTGTATTTTCGAAATTGATAAAACAGACGAACTAGACCCAGAAGAATTGGAATTCGAGTTGATCGATGCTGGATTAGAAGAAATTGAAATATTAGAGGATAAATTGGTTCTTTATGGCGATTATACTTCGTTTGGAACATTGTCTACAGCTCTTGAAGAAAAAGGAATTGAAGCTACAAAATCAAACTTGGAGCGTATCCCAACATCGCCAGTTGAATACAGCGATGAGCAGTTAGTCGACATTGAGAAATTATTGGATAAAATTGAAGATGATGATGATATCCAGCAGGTTTTCACAAATATCGCCTAGAAATATCAAAGCGAATTCTTAAATTTAGCCCTCCAAATACAATATACACGCTATTTTGCGTTCTATAGGAAACGAGTAATTACGAATGAAATATATATTTAGTGTTGGTCTGGGGGCAATAGCCCTCCTTTTTTTCCTTTGGGGGTGTAACCCAGCGAAAAATACCGCCATCAATCGCTTCTACCATTCCACTACCGCACAATACAACGGCCATTTCAATGCAAACTTATTGTTAGATCAAGCTATTACAGGTTATCGTAAGAATTTGAAAGAAGATTATTACAGTCAAATTCCTCTTGAGCTATATCCCAACGAAGAAGACGTAAAAAATTTATACCCGGCAATTGATACGGCAATCGTCAAATGTACGAAGGTAATATCTGACCATTCCATGCCGGGTGCGGCTCGACCTTCTGCAAAAAAAGAAGAAAACAATTCTTTCATAGATGAAAACTGGACAACCATTGGTAAAGCCAGCTACATGCGCCGCGACTACAATGCTGCGATGAAGAATTTCATGTTCATCAAAAAATTCTATTCAAATGATCCATCGAATTACATAGGTGAACTTTGGATGGCAAAAACGAATATAGCGCTTAAAAAATATACTGAAGCAGGATTCAATTTAGACATTTTGGAAAAGGCTTTGGAAGCTGAAGCCGAAAGAGGTAAAAAGAAAAATGGCATCAAGAAATTCCTTGCTAAAATGAAACAAAGCAAGAGAAAAAGAAAGAAAGCCAAAGAGGAAGAGGTTGCTAAGTTTCCTAAAAAGATTTTATTCGATTATTACAAAACTAGAGCGGAACTTGCCTTAATTAAAGAAGACAAGGATCTGGCAATAGAAAATTTAGAAAAATCGCTTAAAGAAACGCGCAAAAAACCTGAAAAAGCTAGAGTATACTTTATCCTCGGACAACTGCATCAAGGGATGGGAAACACCATGAAGGCAAAAGAAAACTATAGTAAGGTTCTTAAAAACAATGCTCCTTTTGAAATGGAATTTAGTGCTCGAATGAAAAGAGCTTTTCTCGGGGCTGATGCGAAATTGGTTAAAGAATTAAAAAAAATGCTTCGCGATGCGAAAAACGCAGAATTTAAAGATCAGATTTATTATGCTCTAGCGCAAATCGATGTGCAAAAAGGGGATGAGCCTGCCGCTTTTAAAAATTTAACTTCCTCAGCGTTCTATTCTACAAGCAATAATCGCCAAAAAGCGATGTCATATGAGCAAATGGGTGATATGAAATTCGTGAAACGAGATTATGTACCCGCTCAAAAATATTACGACTCTTGCGCAACGGTTATGCCTGACACTTACCCAAATTTTGAAGCCATTAAAAACAAGGCAAGTAAATTACGTGACTTAGTAAAAGCTGTTGAAATTGCAACTTTTGAAGATAGCGTTCAAAGAATTGCCAACATGGATGAATCAGACCGTTTTTCATATTTAGAAAAAGTAAGTCAGCAGTTGAAGGATAGAGAGGCTGAAAGAAAAAAGAAAGAAGCTGAAAAATTATTGGCTTTGCAAAAAAATGAAAATGCATTCAATCAAAATCAATCGGGTAACAAATGGTATTTCCGAAATGCCAAAACGCGAGCTGAAGGTCTAAACGAGTTTAAAAAACAATGGGGGACTCGTGAAAATGAAGATGACTGGCGAAGAGCTGACAAAATAGTTTTTGTTGAGTTTTCTGACAATGATAGCATAATTGGTGACTCAGCCAGTGTCGCTCCAGAAATAGCGAAAACCGATCCTTACAGTCAAGAGACTTTAATGTCAGATATTCCGTTGACGGATTCTGCCATGGATGCTTCAAAAGGAAGATTGGTAAAAGCACTTTACACCGTTGGTTTGATATATAAAGACCAGTTGAAGGAACCAGAGTTGGCGACAACACAGTTTTTAGATGTACTAGATGTTGTTTATGAAACAGATTATAAATTAATGTCGGCATTTCAATTATATAAAATGAATGAAACGTCAAATCCAACGGAAGCTGCCATTCATAAAAATTATATATTAAACTATTTCCCGAATTCAGATTACGCCAATTATTTGCGCGATCCTGATTATTTCATCAAAAAGAAAGAATTGGATGCCAGAGCAGAAAAAGATTATGTCAGAGCGTTAGATCGTTATCGCAGCGGACTATATTACCCAGCCCTTAGTGCCGCAGAAGCCGTTCTTAGAGATGAACCCACGAATGACTTTAGACCGAAATATTTGTTGTTGAAAGCAATGTGTCAAGGTAAATTAAATGAGGATAAAAAAACTCTTTTACCAACTCTTACCCAACTAACAAAAGAATTTCCAACCACAGATGAAGCTGCAAAAGCACAACAAATGATCGACATCATCAACAACGGGTATTCTAAAAATGAAATTGTTGATTTCAGTTCAAAATCTATTTACACCTACGATGATAAAGCTCGACTGTACGTTTTAATATTCTTAGATTCTAATAGTAATCCAGGTTTGGACAAAACCAGAATAGTTGATTTTCATAGAGAATATTTCTCCCGAGACAAATTAAAAGTAACGTCGAAAATATACAGCGACAATCAAAGTATTGCTCTTGTAGATGATTTTGACACAGAAATGAAGGCTCTAAATTATCTGCGAGTTTACAAGAGTACCCGAAAACATTTATTAGATTTACAGAACGCCAAGACCCTAATCATCTCGCAGGAAAACTTAAAAATTCTTTTTCAGACTCAAAAATTGCAAGAGTATGAAAACTTTTATGAAGATTATTATTAATCCTTAATTCCTAAAAAAAATATGATTGGTAAAAAAAACAGTGCAAATTTTGAAGCTCCAGATCGATTAAATCGATTCGTTGAAGGAACTAAATTAATTGGTGAATTAATTACCGAGACAAGCATTCGAATTGATGGCGAAATTCAAGGTAATGTTAACTGTGCTGGTAAAGTACTAATTGGCGAAAATGCCGTCATTAAAGGAAATCTGATTTGTAGCGAGGCTGATGTAGAAGGAACGATTAACGGTGATATTAAAGTTGATGGTTTATTGGTACTAAGAGAAAAAGCTCGTGTTAAAGGCAACATTGATACATCAAAAATTGAAATTCATCAAGGGGCAATATTCATAGGAAACTGCGTGATGGCTGGTGTCAAATCAAATAATAAGTCAGCTCCTATAAAATCTTCGACTGAACATCCTGAAGACATCGTGTACTAATGAGTAAAAAGGAAAGCGGTTACTCCAAGTATGCCAAATACTCAGGTTTAGGTATTCAAATGGGCATTATTATCGCTGGCCTAACATGGCTAGGGACTTTCTTGGACGAAAAGTATTTAACCCGACCCCTTTGGACTGTGCTATTATCACTTGGCGGTGTAGCAATTTCCCTCTATATTGTTATAAAAGAAGTCATAAATATGAGTAAAGATAAAGATGAAGAATAGCGGACTCATTTGCCTAATTAGTATTTTAATCATTCATATTGTTGCCTATTTCCTTGCACAAAACTCATATCCAGAGTTGAATGCCGACTTTTTAATCAAAGAAATTGGTTATAGTGCTGTGATTTTGAGTTTAGGAACTCTTATTATGTATCTAAAATTCAGGGAAGGTCAATTTGTTAGCCGATTTATGATAATCACTGTTTTTCAAATGTTAGCTATACTCTCTTTTATATTAGCACTCGTTTACCTTAAAGTTAAACCCCTTCAAACCCACGGCATCCTATTCATTCTGACCTATTTGTCAGGAATGGCAGTGCAAACTATTTTCTTTCTTACTTTTTCAAAAAAGACCTCTTAATCGTTTTTCGTGAACAATTTTAGTTGAATGTTTGTTGATTAGAAAATAAACATTACATTTGATTAAAATTTCGTCAAAACATGAAGCATCTTAAAATCGGAGACAACGCTCCAAGTTGGTCAGGGAAAAATGAAACGGGTGAAACCATTGGTTCCAAAGACTTTAAAGGAAAGAAACTGGCAGTGTATTTTTATCCAAAGGATAATACGCCAGGTTGTACAACCCAAGCTTGTAACATTCGTGACAACTATTCTTTACTTCAAAAGGAAGGCATTAACATTATTGGTGTAAGTGCGGATAGTGAAAAAATGCACCAAAAATTTATTGATAAACAGAACTTGCCTTTTCCATTGATTGCGGATGAAGATAAATCTGTTATAGAAAGTTTTGGTGTTTGGGGTGAGAAAAAATTCATGGGAAAAATATACGATGGAATACATCGCACGACATTCCTTATGAACGAATCAGGAAAAGTCATCGACATTATCGAGAAGCCAAAAACGAAAGCTCATGCCGAAGAAATTTTAGAAAGTTTTAAAAAAAATAGTTGAACGTAAATCGATTACGTTCTGCTATCCCAACTTTGTACCATAATAATTAATCATCCTGCTGAAACAGGAAACTAAACATAAACCGATATGTCAGTTAAAGAAGTAAACTCAGAAAAATTAAAAGCACTCCAGCTTACCATGGAGAAGCTTGAAAAAACTTACGGTAAAGGCACCGTAATGAAATTAGGCGATAACCCAATTGTAGATGTTGAGGTAATCCCAACAGGATCACTTACACTAGATTTAGCTTTAGGAATTCAAGGTTACCCTAAAGGCAGAGTCGTTGAAATATATGGTCCAGAATCATCTGGAAAAACGACACTTGCGATTCATGCAATTGCAGAATGTCAAAAACAAGGTGGAATTGCAGCTTTCATTGATGCTGAGCATGCCTTTGACCAATTCTACGCACGTAAACTAGGTGTAGATATAGAAAACTTAATTATCTCTCAACCGGATAATGGTGAACAAGCTTTAGAAATTGCTGACAATTTAATACGCTCAGGAGCAGTTGATATTGTTGTTATTGATTCTGTTGCTGCATTGACTCCAAAAGCTGAAATTGAAGGTGAAATGGGAGATTCTCAAATGGGCCTTCAAGCTAGATTGATGTCAAAAGCCTTAAGAAAACTAACCGGTTCTATCAATAAAGCAGGTACATGCTGTATTTTCATCAATCAATTGCGTGAAAAAATTGGTGTGATGTTCGGAAATCCAGAAACTACTACTGGTGGAAATGCTTTGAAGTTTTATGCATCAGTTCGTTTGGATATACGCCGATCTACTCAAATTAAAGATGGTGATGAAGCAATAGGAAACAGAGTAAAGGTTAAAGTTGTGAAAAACAAAGTTGCTCCGCCATTCCGAAAAGCAGAATTCGATATTATGTATGGCGAAGGAATTTCAAAAGTTGGTGAAATTATCGACTTAGGAGTTGAACTAAACATCGTTAAGAAAAGTGGTTCATGGTTCTCATATGGCGACACTAAACTAGGACAAGGTCGAGATGCCGTAAAACAACTTGTTCTTGACAATCCAGAATTGATGGAAGAATTGGAAGACAAAATTAAAGAAGCTCTTAGTACTACTGGTACACCCGTATTAGTAGAGTAAACT
Source organism: uncultured Flavobacteriales bacterium (assembly GCA_963977135.1). GTDB lineage: Bacteria > Bacteroidota > Bacteroidia > Flavobacteriales_D > Crocinitomicaceae > UBA2040. The sequence continues at coordinate 73,092 of CAXBNN010000003.1, forward strand.
AACTGCATATCGGAAGATGGCATCTGTTAATTCAGGTGCCATTTTTTTTATGTCCTACTTTCAAAATGGTTTTAAGAAATTTATCCTTAAATTTACTGCGCTTAATATAAATCATAGAACTATGAAATTACTTTTTACATTCTTATTCTCCGCCCTATCGATTTCGCTTTTTGCGCAAAGTCATTTTACCTCAGTTGAAATGACTTCAACTGAGCTTCAAGAGCGAGAAATTTCAACGACAAAAGCTATTTATTACCAGGCAGATTTACTGTCAATTGAGAATGCCGTAAAAAACATGGCATATCGTGAAGAGGCTAATATCGTAAACTCAACGAATTTGTTTTCTGTTCCTGATGGGAATGGGATTATGCAAACGTTCCGAGTTCTTCGTAACAAAACAATGGATCCATTGTTAAATGCATTATTTCCCTCAATAATTAGTTTCGAAGGATATAACATCAACAACCCCGTAATGAAAGCAAAATTTGACGTTACTCCGCAAGGATTTCATGCTATGATATACGGACCTGAGCAAAGCACTATTTTCATTGACCCAATTTCAAGATTGACGCCAAATAAGGTAATGGTTTATGCTAAAAAAGATTTCTATACTACGAAACAAATGGCTTGTAGTTTTGACGATAACCAAAACAATATTGAAGAGGCTTTAAGCTTTGGTGAAGTGGTTAGGCCTCCTTATGGAAGCTGCCAGCTTCGTACTTATAGATTAGCATTGGCTGGAACTACTGAATATGTTGCTTTTCATAGTGGATTTACAAACGCTGCTGCGAATCAGGTGACTACAATGAATCGTGTAAACGGAGTTTACGAGCGTGACATGGCAATTACCATGACAATAATTCCTAATAATAACTTGCTAATCTATGCGGGTGCGGATCCATATTCGAATGGAAATGCCAGTGCAATGCTTGGTGAGAATCAATCAAATATAACAAGTACAATTGGTTCTGCGAATTATGATATTGGACACGTATTTGGAACCAATTCTGGTGGAATTGCTGGTTTAGGGGTTGTTTGTAATTCTTCGCAAAAAGCGCGTGGTGTAACTGGAAGTGGATCCCCAATTGGCGATCCTTTTGATATTGATTATGTAGCTCACGAAATGGGACATCAATTTAAAGCTAATCATACTCAAAATAATAGCTGTAATAGAAATGGTGCAACGGCGGTAGAACCAGGTAGTGCAAGCACCATCATGGGATATGCTGGAATTTGTTCGCCAAACGTTCAAAGCAATAGTGACGATCACTTCCATGGAATTAGTATGGGCGAAATTTCTGCATTTATTTTGACTAGTGGTGGAACATGCGCCGCTGTAACGGCATTATCAAATAATGCCCCAGTAATTACTAGTACAAATGGGGGTGTGTATGTTCCAGCAAATACTCCTTTTGCTTTAACAGCGGTTGCTTCTGATCCAGATTCAGATCCTTTAACTTACAATTGGGAGCAAACAGATAACGCTGTAAGCACGCAACCTCCAGTTGCATCATCTTCAAATGGCCCTAACTTCCGAAGTAACTCTTCATTAACTAGTCCAACTAGATATTTCCCTAGTTTGGCTTCAATAAATAGCAATGGTCCATTTACCTGGGAAGTAATTCCTTCAGTTTCACGAACAATGACTTTCCGTGTTACTGTAAGAGATAATTCTCCAGGTGCAGGTGGTTGCGCAGAATACATGAACACGACTATTTCAACCATAGCTTCAGCTGGTCCATTTTTGGTAACATATCCGAATACAACTGGAATTACATGGGCAACTTCTTCTATCCAAACTGTAACTTGGTCAGTAGCCAATACAACTGCTGCTCCAATCAATGCAGCTAATGTGAGCATTTACCTTTCTACAGACGGTGGATTAACTTTTCCTACACTTCTTTTGGCAAATACACCAAATGATGGTTCTCAAAGTGTAACAGTGCCAGGCACCGTTACTACAACTGCCAAAATTATGGTCATCTCAGCGAATGGAACTTTCTTCGATATTTCTGATAATAACTTTACTATTTCAGGAACTCCTTGTAATGCACCTAGCTTCCCAATTTTGTCAGGTCCAACTACAATTTGTGGAGGTGAAGCTGCTACATTATCTTTAACAGGATCATTAAATGATGCAACGACATGGCAATGGTATGCAGGTTCTTGCGGCGGATCGCCAGTAGGAACCGGAATGTCAATAAATGTATTGCCATCTTCTACAACAACATATTATGTTAGAGGAACTGGTGGTTGTGTGACGAATCAACCTTGTGCGACGCAAACAGTTACTGTTACTACATTAAACACCAATGTTACTCAAAACGGAAGTTTGCTTGCTTCTTTGCAACCACTTTCTGGAACAACATATCAGTGGTTGAATTGTACTAGTGGGAATTCACCAATAGCTGGAGCCACAAATCAAACTTATCAAGCTACAGCTTTGTTAGGTTCTTATTCTGTTAAAATCACTAAAAACGGTTGTACTGATACTTCAAATTGTTTTGTTATAAACACTGCAAGTCTTGATGATTTGAGCAACGTAGACTGGACATTAGCACCGAACCCTACAAATGGCACATCTACTTTAATGTGGTCTAAAAGCAATCTTGTACAATCTATAAAAGTATTAGATTCAAAAGGTCGTGAAGTAGGTCAAGTTATTGATTTGCAAGACAAACAAGCGACAATCGATTTACAGTCTTTAGAATCTGCGATATACTTCATTCAAGTTTATCATAGTAATGGTGTTAAAACCATGAAATTGTTGAAAGACTAGTTACTTAAGAATAAAATATCCCAACCTTCTTCAAGTCTATTATTGATAGACGGTTGGGATAATATTCTATATTTTTGCGTCTTTCAAAATGGAACATAAAAGGAAAATAGCGGTAATTGGTGGGGGTAGTTGGGCTACGGCTCTAGTAAAAATACTCTGCAACAATGCTGACTCTGTAAATTGGTGGATGAGAAGCAATGAATCTGTTCAACACATTCTAAAATTCAGAAAGAATCCAAAATATCTTCAATCCGTCGAGTTCGATTTGAATAAGATAAATGTTAGCACTGATTTGGCTGAAATCATTGAACCAGCTGATATAGTAATAATAGCCACTCCTTCTGCATTTCTTACTGAAATATTCTCAGCAATTAATCCCCAGGTTCTTAGTGGTAAAATCGTTTTTTCAGCGGTAAAAGGTATCATTCCAGAGTTTAATGCTATCCCAGCTCGTTTCATTCACAAGACATTTGGAACGCCTTATGACAAAATTGGGATAATCTGCGGACCTTGCCACGCTGAAGAAGTTGCGCTCGAGCGTTTAAGTTATTTAACTATTGCTTGTCAGCGTGAAGACCATGCTGAAGAAATGGCTGAAGCATTGAGATGTCGTTATATCAAAACTACCGTTTCGGACGATTTATTTGGAACAGAAATTTCAGCTGTACTCAAAAACGTTTATTCCTTAGCTTCCGGTATTTGCTCAGGATTAGGATATGGAGACAATTTCCAAGCCGTGTTAATTTCCAACGCCATAATAGAAATAGAAAATTTCATTGATGAAGTGAGTCCTATTCACCGCGATGTTAAAACGAGCGCCTATCTGGGAGATTTATTGGTAACCGCTTATTCAAAATTCTCTCGTAATAGAACCTTCGGTTTTATGATTGGGAAAGGGTATTCTGTGAAAACAGCCCAGTTGGAAATGGATATGATTGCTGAAGGATATTACGCAACAAAAAGCGTAGTAGAAATGAACAAGAAATTTCAAGTAGAAATGCCTATTGTTGACGCCGTTTATAATATTCTTTATGAAAAGATTTCGCCAGCAATTGAAATGAGAATATTATCTGATAAATTGAGTTAATGAAAGTTTTCAAGTTTGGTGGAGCTTCAGTTAAAAACGCCGAAGCAGTTCGCAACGTTTCAAGAATTCTACATCTTTTTGAAGGTGAAAAAATTATCGTCGTAGTTTCGGCTATGGGCAAAATGACCAATGCTTTTGAAGAAGTTGCCAACTTTTTTTGGTCGAAAAATGAAGCCGAATTCAATCGGAAAATTCAAGAGATTGAAGACTTTCATTTTGATTTAATTGATGACCTTTTTGAAACTGACTCTGAAAAAATAAAAGCCTTATTGCAATCCGTTTTGAGTGAATTGAAAATCTCTTTTAATAAAACGGAACGCAAATCTTTCGATTTTGAATATGCTCAAATAGTCTCTCTAGGTGAAGTGTTATCCACCTTGATTGTAAATGAATTTATGAACATCGACGGTCATAAATCGAACTGGTCTGATGCTAGAACGATTATCCGTACTAACCATAACTATCGAGAAGCTGAAATTGATTGGAAAGGCACCGAATTTCTTATTCAAGAAAATTTCCTTCCTCTTTTTGAGACCAATTCTATTCAGGTAACCCAAGGATTCATCGGTCATACTTCTGATTATTTTACGACCACTTTAGGAAGAGAAGGTTCGGATTTCACTGCTGGAATATTTGCCTATTGCGTTAATGCCGAAAGCGTGACTATCTGGAAAGATGTGCCCGGAATGCTTAATGCAGATCCAAAATTCTTTGAGAATACCATAAAATTGGATAGAATTTCTTTTCGAGAAGCAATTGAATTATCGTATTACGGAGCTTCCGTTATACACCCAAAAACCATCAAACCACTTCAAAACAAAAAAATTCCTTTGTTTGTCAAGTCCTTTTTAAATCCAAAGGAACCAGGCACAATGATTCAAGAAGCCTCTGAGTTTGACCATTTGATTCCTTCCTTCATTTTCAAACACAAACAACTGCTCTTGTCATTTACACCAAAGGACTTTTCATTTATTGTTGAGGAAAACTTGAGTGATATATTCAATCGACTATCACGGGCAAATGCCAAAATAAACTTGATGCAAAATTCAGCCTTGAGTTTTTCTGTTTTGCTCGATGAAGAGAAAATTGATCTGCAAAATATACTTGGACTGTTTGAAAACAATTACACAGTTAAGTTCGATGAAAATCTTGAATTGGTTACGATTCGTCATTACGACCAAAAAACATTGGATTTAGTAACGAAGAACAAGGAAGTTTTGTTGGAGCAAAAGACAAAAGAAACGGCTAGATTAGTCCTTAAACCTCTTTTTTAAAGAACTGCAAATAAATAAAAGGCACCAACACTGCCGACCACAACAAAACTGCGTCATTTAGACCAAAAACAGTTGTCGCGATAAGTCCAAGCGAAACGATTCCTAAAACAAAAAGTCTGTAATGAATGTGTTCTGACCACATTTGGGACATTTTCATTTTTAGGTGCAAATTCAGCTTTAGAAAGTTCATTTTATATTGCATCCATACATTGACAAAGATTAAAGGAATTAAAATTATTCCTTGTGGCAAACCCATTTCTTTATGATAAAAGAAGTTTACTATTTCGTTGGAAACGGAAAAATCAGGAAGGCGTATGTACTGTAATAAATGCAGTAGGGTTAAAACTGATAAACCTAATAATACACTTTTGACTGTGGACTTTTTCCATGTCAAAAGAGTTTCATCACCGCCTTGCGTATTGTATATTCTATTTGCTTGTAAGTTTAAAATAAGCTCTTTAGCAAAAACATCCAAAATATAAAAAAGCAGGATAAAATACCAGCTCCAATCCCAGTAGTAAAAACCTAAAATTGGTAGAATGGCTTCAGCAAAAAGTTGCGTGAATTTTTGCATTACTTCAATTTATTCGCAGCTTCCCGTGATTTTTCGAAATCTGGGTCATATTTTAAAGCTCTAGAATACGATTGAAGTGCCTTGCTGACCTCATTTTTTTCTTCATAACACATGCCCAAATTATGCCATGCTTCAACAAACCTTGGTTCTTGCAATAATGCTCTATCATAAAAAACCATTGCACTATCAATGTCGTTTTGATAAAACTGTTTTATAAATCCTTGCTGAAATTGTGCCATCGCGAAAGAATCGTCCAACTTATACAGCGCTCTATATTTTTGCAACGCTTCCTCGGTTTTTCCAAAATACTGATATGCATAGGCCTCAAGGTACAAAACTGACAAATCCTTTGGAGCAATTGAAGCTGCAGTGGTATAATATTCCATACATATTGGATTATCCTCTTTTTGGTACAAATTTCCGAGAGCAACATAAGCTTCATAGAATTCAGGGTCTTGTTGCACGGCTGTTTCATAAGACGATTTTGCCAAAGGGATTTTATTCATTTGCAGATAATTTGTCCCTTTCAAAATATATGCGTCACGGTATTTTGGATTTATTCGTAATGCTTCGTTGATATACTGAAAAGAGCGATCAAAATCTTGCATTAAACTAAATGTCGAAGCCATACTAACCATGGCACGAATATTCTTTGGCTGTTTTTCAATGATATATCCGAAGTGTCGCTGAGCCGTCATTACTTCTTCTATGGTTCTATCCGATCTATTGTTCAATACGTCAGCGTATAGCATTCGTGCATCTATATTGTTTGAATCAAGTCGAAATGCCTTTGCAGCAGACGACATTGATTTTTCAAAATTATATTTTTCAAAGTAATATTGCCCGTGGCGTATGAGGATAGGAACACTATCCGGATATCGTACCAACAAACTATCTATATTTTTTGACTCTTTTTTTACTTGCGGTTTAGTATCTCCACCACAATTTTGTAGTGACAAACCAACCAACAAAAAAGCTATTATTCCAATCCAAATTTTCATACCGCAAATTTAGTAGAATTTCGTTCTTGTTGAAATGCTAATTTTTACCAAAATACACGAGTCTACGCGAAATAATTTTGAACCATTTGACAAAAGGTTGTAATTTTGCAATATGAATAAAAAGGGTATTCTAGTTTTACTGTTTTTCGCCGTATTTTTCGCATTTGATGCTTACAGCCAAGGCTGTTCGCAATGCAAAATGTTGGCTGAGCAATCCTCTGAGTTAGACGAAGCTTCTTTTGGAAGTAATATTAATATGGGAATTCTCTATTTAATGACCATTCCTTATATCCTATTGTTTTTGCTTTTTAGAAAACGAATTTTCTCTTTCTTAAAAAGCTTGAAGAAAACGAACTAATATTATCGGCGATATTTTCTTCTTTGTTTGAAAATGGCATCTTGGAAATTGGTATAGGAAAGCGATAATTCAAAAGAGCCACCCCCTGGAGATCTTCTCAACGCTGAAATCGTCGCATCATATGAAACTTCCAAACGGAAACCTTTCAACTTTAGCATAAAGGAAGGAACTATCGCATCGAAGGTTCTCATGTGCAGTCCAAAACCTATTTGATTAGATCCTCCAAGGTAATTTCCACCATTCGAAACCTTGTATTTTAACATACCTCCAAAATAGGTAGCTCTTTGTTTTCCTTGAATGAACTGCGTTACATCGATTTCATATTGAACGTCTGAATCAGGAATATCTTTCCAAAATGATGAGTGAAAAACAAATTTTCTATTCAGTGTGCTTGTTCCGCCCGCAGCAAAATTTATTGTCGGTCTATTAAAATGATAAACGGCCGCGCCCAATTGAAATTTTACGTCGCTGCTTCCAAAGAATGAGGTAGAACCGCCATCAAATTGGTACATCACGCCGGCACTCGCATCCAGAAATGAATGATGATTAGACAATTGCTCTCCAGAAAGTAATGTTGGATCAAATTCTTTACCATTCCATTGACTTTCAAAAACTAAAGCTGTTTCATTTAGGGTTGTACTTCCAAAACCACCTTGCAGTCCTGCTGAAATGGAATGACCACTTCTTCCCATAGGAATAATGCTGCTCAATGAAACAGCGCCACTTTGTCTACCAATTTGTCCATCACCTGCAACGTCTCTTAAGAAAAAGCCTCCCAAACCAATGTATGAATTGTTGTTCATTTCTGACTTTAATAAATTAAAATCGAAAGAGAACATTGTGTTGTTGTATTTTCCATTGGATCCGAGCCACTGGTTTCTATGTTGCATACTGATTCTTTCCCAACCGTCCATTAATCCCGTCGAAGCTGGATTAATTAGCATTGGCGCCTGATTGACTTGGGAAAACATCGCATCTTGGCCAAAAACGAGAGCATTACCTAGGAGCAATCCCAAAAGGATTATGACTATTTTTCTCATCGTACAACTGTAATGTTACCCGATAAATTTTCGGATGTTCCACCTACATAATTTACCTCTAAAGTATAAACGTAAACTCCACCCTCAACATCTTTTCCTTTGTATGTGCCGTCCCATTCAAATTTTGGTTCAACGGTATTTAACATTACACGGCCCCATCTATCGTAAATTTTCAGATTAAATGATTCAACATTGTAACCAACTATAATACGGAACACGTCGTGCTTGTTGTCTCCATTTGGCGAGAATGCAGTTGGTAAATGAATTCCTTTTACATTTCCCGTTGGAGGCGGAGTTGATCCGTCAACTGCCTTAAATATGGCCTTCACTGTTCCTGGTCCAGTAATCGAAATAGAGTTTTCAGAGTTTGTAATTAAACTATCCAATGGGCCACTGGTAGATTCCCAATGATCAAAAACATAACCAGAGTTTGCATTTTCATCCAAAAGCGTAACTATACCTCCATAATAGCTGGTTGACCATGGATAAGTTGGGGCCCATGTAGAATTAACCTTAATTTTTCCAGCACCACTTGGGATAACATCAAAAGTTGTAACAAAAGGGCCGGTAAGATTATAACAACCTATTAGTCCTGCTTGTAGAGCTGTGCATCGCAAATCAATAAAATCTTTAAGCGTTTGAACGGCAGCTTCCCAGCCAGCATACGTTCCACTGCCCGGTGGTACCCAACGGTCAATCTGGCCTTGCATTTCAGGCTGAATTTCAGCAATCATGCTGTCCAAAAGTTGATTCATGTACGCACAAGAAAAATAGGTGTTGACCAAATCGATATATCTTGTAATATAGAATTGTTCTACTATTGGGTTCTCGTCTACTAACTTTTGTAAGATGGTAGTATGCCCTTGATTCCCTGGATTTGGCAAATTCTCTACATTACAAGGGTCAGCGTTTGCAGTTGGGTCAGGAATGCCCGTATAATTAACATAATGTCCGAAAGTTGCGTCCATATCCCATAAGGTATAACGCCATTTTTTATGATTCCCAGAAGGATCCATTCCGCGCCACCATGCTGTGTTCCAATTCAACCAGTCTTGCGAAACGATATAAGAATTCAAAACAAAATAATCAACCATAGAGCGCCAATTCAAAAGGCTATCAACGTAATTAAAATTGGCAGGAACAGCCATACTATTTGCATTAACATAGGCAACCAATGCATCCCAATCTGGTTTGGCATTTGGGGCACCATATTCCATCCAGGTACCTCCCCAAGTCTTTAAATATTGTAAATTGAATTTGTTTTGCCCAAAATAAAATTCCGTAAAATCGCTGTCATCAACTTTTTCACGAATTTCATAAACACCCCAATATTGTCCGTTCAAATATACTATACATGGTCTCCAAGTTCTTTCATCCATTCTTAAATCTGCGCGAATAGACAAGGTGTGAACGAAAGCATCACGAATGTGGGCGCCGTTTTCAAAATTATAATTATCATTTGCGGCTGGTTTAAGAATTAATCGTTGGAAATCTTCGCGATTGGATTCTGGGAAAATTTGATGATGAACTTCATTATTGTAACCCATTTCGTCGCGCATGATGAAGTCAAATCCTCTCTGAGCATAAGCCCATGAGTCATTCCCGTGTTTGTTGAAATTCCCCTGACCTTCATCAATGAATGATTTGTCTTGTTCAAAAATTTCAAAATGACCAATCCTATCTGGCCCACTTTGATTGCCATTGGCAATTAAATTATAAACGCCTTGATTACATATAGAGACAACAGGAATAGTGTGATTTACATTAATAAAATAAGTATTCGTCTCCATGAAACTTGGTAATTCAGCGCTAAAAGCAGCCGCCCTTAACACCGTTGTTGCAGCAATACTGATTGGACCTGAATAAGCTGTGGAAGTCGTTGTAACATCTGAACCATCCAGAGTATAACGAATAGTTGCTGTTGGGTCTGAACAAATAATACTGACCGATTGAGTGCTAGTATAAAACCCCGGAGCAATGCTCAATACTGGTTTCGGAGTGTAATAATTTACCCCTCCAGTATTTGCAGCATTAGGAGTCGGTGTTGTAAACAAACTCCAAGTACTTGCTCCATTCGTTGTTCTTCCATATGAATGATTGGCTTTTGTCATAAAGCGCATTTTCAACGAATCAACAACATTGGCCAATGGGTCTGAAATCATTATCCACTCTCCTTGCGTTTGACTTAAGGCAAAATCTGGGTGAATTTCACCTGCTTGAACTAAATTTCGTTTCGAATAATGAATCATGGCATATCCATTTGCTGGAACGCTACCGCTAGGAATTGCCCATTTCATAACATTCGAGCTCTTGTCTGAAAGGAAATATCCAGTTAAATCTATTGCTGTTCCTGAAGGATTGTATAATTCAACCCAATCACTTCGGTCCCCAAAAGCATCGGTTGGACCATTCATGTTAGAACATGAATATTCGTTAATGACTAACTGACTAAAACCAAAATTTGAAATGAGAAGAGTAAAAACAATAAGGAGCGTTTTCATAAATTGTTGCCTAATTACTAAGTAAATATTAACGGGAAATTAAGAAAAAAGCGGGGTTTGCTAAAATTAAAAACCTTTTATTCTTGAAAGCTCAGCAGTACAAGAATAAATTATCTTAACAACCTAAGCTCTACCCGTCTATTAAGACTTTGTTTTCCCAAAATAGTTGCTTAAAATTTGCGTTTATCCAAAAGGAATTAAAGATCCTTGTCGTCTATTATGAGGAAGTAATTGCCAATTAATTATCAACGCAATAATAATGAAGGGTGATTACAACTTTAATTTTACATTTGTACTTTACGAAACCAATGTATTGTCTTTTTAACAATTGAAATAGTATGTTCACAAAAAAACTTTTGTTTTGCCTATTTGTTTTAGCTAGTCTTTCTTTAACTTCTTGTAAAAAAGTAGAAGGAGAGGGCGGTTCATCAACGATTACAGGAAAGGTTACGGCCCTTGACTATAATGCTTCCGGAGTATATCAGAATAATACTTATGACGCTGCAGACCACGACGTGTTTATTATTTACGGTGACGGAAATACTGCCTATAATGATAAGGTGTCGACTAGTTATGATGGAACCTTTGAATTTAGATATTTAGAAAAAGGAAATTATACCATTTTCGTTTATGAAAAATGTTTTGGCGGCAGCTGTGTGACAAATACAACAGCCATTTTGAAAAAGGTGACAATTTCAAAAAACAAGGAATCGGTTAACGCCGGAACTATCGAGGTGAAAGACTAATGAGAAGCAAGCTCCTTTTTCTTTCATTTTTTATTAGCCTATTTGCCCATACTCAGGTTGATAATGAACTCTGGCTTTCGGGTGGAGCTAAATATGCTTACACTAAAAAATTAGACTTTTACGGTGAATTAAACTTTCGTTTAGATCCTAATCCTGTGATTTTAAACTCATTTTTCACTGAATTTTCAGCAAAATATGAGGTTGCAAAATGGTTTAAGCCTTCAGTTGACTATAGAATAATATCTGACAGAAATAAATTTGGAAACTACCATATCGGGCACCGTTTTAATATAAATGCAAATTTATCGCACGATTGGAATCGATTTGAGTTTGATGGCCGGGTGCGACTTCAAGGAACATTTACCCGAGTTCGGTCTACAGAAAGTAGCTTTTCTGACTTAGCGCCAGGCGTTCGAGTGAAAACAGGAGTTTTGTATGATATAAATAACAGTGTTATCTCTCCTACAGCGTCTTGTGAATGGTTTTTTGCAAATGATGCTTATGACGGGATATATGTCAATAAAATCCGTGCATCCTTGGGTATTGATTTTGAAATGATCGGTCCTTACAATGTTTCATTAAAATACATGTACGGTCAGTCGTTGACAAAAGCCAAGAGTGAACATATCGTCTCCTTCTCCTTTACGAGAAAATATAAACGCAAAAAGAATAAGGATTAATCAACTGGAATAACGCGTAAGCCAATATCCAAGATCTCTTCAACCGACTTTTCAGTTATACCGTGCTCCACAACAAATTTAAATTTGCCTTTGTCAGGAAATTTTCTGCGCTTGAACAATAGCTGATTTTCTATAATAGTTCCTGTTTTTGACCCAATCCACGTGCCGTCATCATTCGCCATGCGAATTTGAAATGGTTCTCTTGCCTTTATCCCTTTTGGAGTCGTTGTATTCAAGAAAATCCACAAATTATTGAACTTGTAATCGGTTGTCGTCCTAACCGTTAGAATAAAATCATACAATTGAGCAGTATCTTCAATAGGCACGACAAACTCAGGCATAAAGCGCTGATCCCAAGATTTTCCCTCGAATGCATACGTTTTATCGTAATACGGTTTCTTATCACAGCTACTGAGCGCCGTGATAGCCAAGAGAGATAGTATGAATAATTTACTCTTCACTTTTAGTCGATTGCGGACCATCCGGTCTAGGGTTTGGTTTTCTTCTCTTATTCGGTTTGCGTTTTGGAGCCTGTCCTTCAGGTCTAGGATTTGGTGAATTTTTTGTTTCTCCATCCTTTGCCTCGACGGGTCTAGGGTTTGGTTTCCGGTTTTGATTCGGATTTGGTTTCCTATTCTGATTGGGATTCGGTTTGCGATCTCCTTCAGGACGAGGTGTATTTGCAGTATTTTGCTCCGGTCGCGGACCACTACCAGTTGGTTTTTTCTTGTGTTTTTTCTTCTTTTTATTCAAACTGTCGAAACGATTCAAATCATCTTGACCAACAACATTAGAGTAATCTGGCTCTTTAACCACGATTTTATCCACAAATTCTTTCAAATCGTGTGGTTTCTTTTTGTCTTTGTTCAATTCTATAATCGCACGAACTCTTTCTGGATCTAAAGCAATTAAACCGCCACCTATTCCACCTTCATACGCGAACCACATTTGTCGTTTGAAAACGTCGGTTTTGATGTGATACGCCATTCCCTTCTCGGTATACAGCTTCGTATCCGCCTTTGGGAAGGATTTAATAGCATCCATGTACATATCCAACTCGTAGTTCAAACAACATTTCAACTTACCACATTGTCCTGCCAATTTTTGCGGATTCAATGACAATTGCTGATAACGCGCTGCTGAAGTGGAAACTGAACGGAAGTCTGTTAGCCATGTTGAACAACACAATTCACGTCCACAAGAACCAATACCGCCCAAACGAGCCGCTTCTTGGCGCGAACCAATTTGACGCATTTCAATACGGATCTTGAATTTTTCCGCCATGTCTTTGATCAATTGACGGAAATCTACACGTGAATCTGCGGTATAGTAAAACGTTGCTTTCGACAAATCGCCTTGGTATTCAACATCAGAAATTTTCATTTCCAAGTTGATTTTCAAAGCCAATGTGCGCGCTTGGAACATGACATCTTTTTCCAAAGCACGAGCAGAAACCCATTTGTCAATATCTTCTTGCTCCGCAATACGGTATATCTTCTTGATCTCCATCGGTTTTAAACCTGGAGCCTTTTTCGCTACTTGTATTCTAGCCAATTCGCCAGTGGCCGAAACCACTCCTACATCATAGCCTGGACTTGCTTCCACTGCTATTACGTCGCCTGCTTGCAGGGACAAATTTTTTGCATTTCTGAAGAAGGTCTTTCTACTATTCTTGAATCGAACTTCTACTATATCGTAAGGTGTTTGACCCGCTGGTAACGTCATGTTTCCCAACCAATCGTACACTTCTAATTTATTGCAACCGCCAGAACTACAGGTACCGTTGTTTTTACATCCGCGGGGCGTTCCACCACCGCTGCTACAACTAGCACAACCCATAATTCTTAATTATAAAATGTAAAAATACAAAAAATCGAGGAGGTGGATTTTTAGAAAAGCAGATTATTAGTTAAAAAATGAAATTCATGTTTGGTCAGCTTGTTTTTTTCGAATTTTAATCATGACTTCATCGAATTCCAGTTCAGGTACTTCCCAACTTACCGATGAGGCAATCATAATAGTTAATCTCAAAATAAAACTTGTCATTAAAATGATTGCTTCCCTCAACATAAAATAGCTATTACCGACTCAAATACTCCAACAACTCTTCCTTCTGACCTGTTTCCAATACATATTCAGGGAAAAAGTCTCTATCCATTAGTGCTTTTTCGGTTACAAACCCCCAAGCGATAATTCTTGCGTCTTCGGGAATGGTGTTCTTTTCAAAAAAGCCGTTCACGTTGCTTGGACTTGAGAAAATATACAAATCTGCTTCGGCTATGTTTTTGGTTTCGGTTTTCGTTTCATAGATGGAAGCTGTTGATTTTTGTCCTTCGGGAATGAGGTTCGCAATGGTATGCAAACTAGCATTACTTGTCGGGAAAAAAACGTGTTTATCGCCTATGAATTTTAAAAATTCCTTGCCCACAGAAACTGGATCGCCACTGTTTTCACCTATGAAAGCTGGTTCGATATTTTGTTTGCGCAAAACGCGAGCTGTTTCTTTTCCAACACAAGCCGTTACAACATTTGCAGGGATTTCTGCTTGCTCCAAGAAATAACGGACACCATTTTTCGAACTGAAGAAAATGACCTCTGTTTTTGCTGGAATTTCAAACGGGATTTCAGAAAAAGCTATGAGCGATTGTGCGTCTAGAGTCCATTTCCGTTCGTCGCAAAAGGATTGTAGCCATTGACTGTCTTCTGGCGTTTTGGAAATGAATAGTTTCATCTGTTTTATTTAAGTGTTGCCACTATTTTTTCAGCAATGTCAAAAGCGCCATTGTGTTCAAAATGGGTGATTTTCGCTGCTTCATTCGCTGTTTTTGCATGAGAAACGTGAATTTTTCCGTCAATATCACAAAAAACACCCAAAGGCAATTGGCAACCGCCTTCCATTAAATTCAAAACTTTTCGTTCTATTCTGATACGGTTTAGTACTTCTTTGTTGTTCAAATGCTTTAAAATTTCAGCCATTCTTTCATCGCCTTCACGAATTTGTAATCCCAAAACGCCTTGTGCAGGAGCGGGAACAAATTCTGAAGTGTCCATTACATGAACATGGAATTCTGAAAGATCGAGTTTAAGACGGTCTACTCCTGCTTTTGCTAGAATGATTGCATCGTATTGTTCGTCCGCTAATTTTCCAATTCTCGTAGGAACATTGCCGCGTAAATCTTCCGTTGTGCAATCTGGTCTTAAAGCTTTAACAAGTGATTTTCTTCTGGCAGAAGACGTTCCAATAACCCCATTTTTTTTCAAACCCCATTTTTCGCTTTTGTCTACAGAGCTTTTTCTAATCAATAATAAATCGGCTGGATTTTCTCTTTCTGAAACGGCGGCAATTACTAATCCAGCTGGTGGATTCGTTTCCAAATCTTTATGCGAATGAACCGCCAAATCAATGGATTTCGCCAACAATTCTACTTCAATTTCCTTCGTGAAAAAACCTTTTCCTTCCAATTTGTCGAAACTCAAATGCTGAATCGCATCGCCTTGTGTAACGATGATTTTGATTTCCACTTCGTGGTTCAGGTCCTCTAATTGTTTTTTGACGTGGTGAGCTTGCCAAAGAGCCAAGTCGCTACCTCTGGAACCAATAATTACTTTCGACATGTATTAATTTGATTTTAATAGAATTTCCTTCGCCATTTTCATCGGCATGCTCATGTATTTTTTCTCCATGTAGCCCATGATTTTCTCGAGTACTTCTTTTGAATTTCCGTCCAAGCCAGCGATTTCATCTTTGAAAACCTCGTTCATCGCCATGGACTTAATATCTTTTACTTTTTGTGGAACGGCGCGCATGGCCAATTCTACATTTCTTTCTTTGTTTAAATTCTCAAATTGCAGCATTGAAAATTCAATGATTTCCTCTACATGAATAATTTCAGAAGAACGTTCTTTCAAATTTTGTTGAGAAACTTTTTGAAGCGAAGAAACGGATATATGGAATACATCGTGGTCTTTCAAAACCGTTGGATGTAAATCTTGAGGAATTGCGATATCGATAACCAATTTTTTATCGGTTTCGTTTTGCAATAAACTTCTGTAAATTTCGGGTGTAACCAAATGTGTATCTGTTCCTGTACAAGAAATTAACACATCAAAACCTTCTTTGTAATCAGTTAGCGTTGCAAATGGCAAAGCTTTTCCGTGAAGGTCATTTGCTAATTTTTGAGCTTTGGAAAATGTTCTATTGAAAACAGTGAAATTAGTATAACCGTGTTTTCTTAAAAATCGGCTCAAGTTAGTATTCGTTACTCCAGCTCCTATGATCACAATTCGAGCATCCAAAGGAATATTCAAATCACGCATACGGTGATAAGCCAAAGAAACAACTGAAACTGGTTTTCTGGAAATTGATGTTTCTGTATATACTTTCTTCGCTGTCTCAATCGTTTGTTTAATTGCCAATCGAAGGAAGTCACCAGATAGATTCATCGCTCGGCTACTTTCAAAAGCATTTCGAACTTGTGTTATGATTTCTCTTTCTCCAACTACCATAGAATCGATAGATGAAGCTACGCGCAACAAATGATCCATTGCGTTTTCACCTTCAAAATAAGCTGCTGCCTGAACAAATTCATCCACTTTCTCATTTGAAAGTTCTGGATACAATGTTGTAAAAAACGTCGTTAATTCTTCAGCTGATTTTGTTGGATTCCCGCAAAATAAAAACTCTACACGGTTGCAAGTAGATAAGAAAATGAGTTCATCCCAGCCTAAAACCGCTTTAATTTCCGTTAAACGCGCTTCTCGATGTTCCTCTTCAATGTGAAGAAGCCCAATTTCAGCAACATCTATATTGCTGTGCGTGAAGGCGATAACTTGAAATTTGCTGTACCTGCTCATATCTCTCCTACAAAAGTACGTTAGCATTGTCAGAATAGTGTCATTTCTTTGTCATATCGTGGGTTTGGAAGTAATTTAGAATGTTTTTAAATAAGGGTTAAAAGAGTGGAGAGTGATTGAATGGAAAGTTGAAAGTGGAGGAGTTTTTACTTTCTACTTTAAAACTCTCCACTTTCCACTTATATTTGTCACATGGGTCATTTGATTTTAGTTCCTACGCCGATTGGCAACCTTGAGGACATTACGCTTCGAGCAATACGTATTTTGAAGGAAGCGGATATTATTTTCGCTGAAGATACTCGGACGTCGAAACGCCTTTTGAATCATTTGGAAATACACAAACCATTGGCTCCTTTTCACATGCACAACGAACACAAATCATTGGAAAATGTGGTGAGTAAAATTAAATCTGTTTCTTCCGCTGTTTTGATTTCGGATGCAGGAACTCCGGGCATTTCTGACCCAGGATTTCTTTTGGTTCGAGCGTGCATAGACGAAGGAATTAAGGTAGAATGTTTGCCTGGCCCAACAGCGATTATACCTGCACTTGTTGCTAGTGGATTTTCTTCAGATCGATTCTGTTTCGAAGGATTTTTACCGCACAAAAAAGGTCGCCAAACCAAATTTATGGAATTGGCGGAGGAAGATAGAACAGTCATTTTATACGAATCCCCGCATCGCTTGATAAAATGTCTGGAACAAATTGAAGAATTCATGGGCGCAGAACGAAGAGTTTGCGTTGTTCGTGAAATATCGAAAATGTTCGAAACCTATCACCGCGGAACGGCCGAAGAATTGAAGAAATATTTCCAAGAAACTACCCCGAAAGGCGAAATTGTTGTTCTGATCGAAGGAATTTCGAAGGAAGAAGTGAAGTTGAAGAAGAAATTAGAAAAGAAAAAATAGCTTTTGGCCTTTGGCGATTGGCTGTTAGCTTATTTCGCCAACAGCCAACAGCCAACAGCCAACAGCCAACAAAAATGAAAACCGAAGCAATAGTCCTAGTCAAAAAAGGAAAACCTGCTCAAGCTTTTGAGCGAAGAGAATGGTCAATTCCTGAAATAAAATCAGATCAAGTAATCATAGAAAGTGAAGCTTTTGGGCTAAACTATGCGGATGTTATGGCAAGTCAGGGTTTGTATCGCGAGGCTCCGCCTAAGCCCTGTGTTGTTGGTTACGAGGTTGTTGGTAAAGTCGTTGAAGTTGGTTCGGAAATCGATTCTGCTTGGATTGGAAAACGAGTACTTTCTTTTTGTCGATTTGGTGGTTATTCGAAACACGTAATTAGCGAGAATTTTGCTTTTGTAGAGATTGGAGATATTCCAGCAGGTGAAGCTCTCGCTCTTTGCACTCAAGGTGTTACGGCATATTACATGTCACATTATTTGTCGCCTGTACGCAAAAATGAAAAAGTTTTGATTCATGCTGCGGCTGGAGGAGTTGGCACACTCTTGATTCAACTTTGCAAACTGAATGGCGCCGAAGTATTTGCTAAAATCGGTTCTTCGAAAAAAGCCGACTTGGTTAAAAAATTGGGTGCCGATCATGTTATCGATTATTCTACATCCGATTATGCCGATCAGATTTCTAAAATTCTTGGAGACGAACGCTTGGATGTAAGTTTCAACGCTGTGGCTGGCGATACTTTTAAAAAGGATTTTAAATTAATTGGTTCAGGAGGAAGACTCATGCTTTTCGGCGGTTCGCAATTGAGTAGTGGTAAATGGGGGATTTTATCCGCATTAAATTTCATGCGAAAAATGGGTATACTTTTACCAATTGGTTTTATGATGCGTTCAAAAAACTTGTTAGGCATCAACATGCTAAAAATAGCGGACAATAAACCGATGATTATGTTCGATTGTTTGGAGGCTGTTTTTGAATTGTACCGAACTGGAAAATTAAAACCAGAAGTTGGCGGATCGTTTCCAGTTGCAGATTTCACAAAAGCGTTCGAAAGTTTGGAGTCTGGAAAAAGCGTAGGGAAAATTGGTGTTTATTGGATTTGATTAATCACTTTTGATATTCCTTTTCCTATTGCTTTGTATGATAATTTTTCATCAAACTGTTTTCTTATAATTTCCCTATCTTCGATAGATGCAGTTTTTGGTAGGTTGATGAGAATCTTTGCTAATTCATCAGAATTTCCTGTTTCAAAATTGTAGCCAATTTCACCGTTATTTGTCATGAATTTGAAAGAAGGAATTGAACTTAAAATCGGCGTGCATCCGCAAGCCATTGCTTCTGCGACAGATGTTCCGCTGCCTTCAGAATGCGAACAAGCAACTAAATAGTCTGCGGCATTGTACCATTTTTCTAGTTCATGATTTTCAACTTTCCCTTTCAAAATAATGTTTTTCTCTAGCTGATTAATTTCAATAAATTTTTTCATTTCGTCAAGCAAAACAGTCTCGCCAAAAAACATGTAAACGACAAATTCTGCGTTTACTTCTTTTAACTTTTTGAAAGCATTCAAGGCACACATAGGGTCTTTGTTTTTATCCAAATGTCCGACCCAAATAAATACTTTTTTATCTATATCGATTTGTAAGTCATCGCGACAATGTTCCTTTGATTTCAATTGAAATCCAGTTGAAAGTTCCATTACTTCATTTACATTCTCTATAGTTTTTATCAATCCATGTTTTACATAATTTTTGGCTTGTTCTTTAGTGACAAATAAGTATTTATCCGCTCGTGAGAATGCTATTTTTTGAATCGTTCTTTTGATTAAATTTTTTGAGGGTTCGCCAGCATGATGCTGTACTATCCACTTTGCCTTTTTACCCAATAAAAGTTGGAAAAAGAGAAAAGAAAAAGGGAAGGAAAATGAATGAAATAAAACAACAAGATTGTCCTTTTTTCTCAAGAATTGATATAATTTCCAATAACCAATAAAACTATATTTAAAAAGAAAGGCATAGTCATTTTCGTCATAACTCCTTCCGAATCTAATTACAGTGGGTTTAATGTTTCCATTCAAATAGTTGATATAACCAAGCGAAGGCTGGATGCTATCCGTTTCCTGAAGAATAGATGAAAAATTTCTGTTTTGTGCCGAAAAATCTATGAAGTTTAAATCTAAATTCGTCAATTGGAAAAAGTTTCTAAAAAGATGAAATTAATCAATTCCAGTTGAACAAAGTATCTCCTTTCAGAGACTCTTTGAATGCCTCTCGCAGCGCCTCTAATTTTACCCTTGCATCAATATCGCCGGCTTTCGCTTTTTCTTTCAATTCATAATATTGGTCAAGAGAATGGCCGAATAAATCATGATCAAGCATGTTCTTTATTTCGGTAATTTTGGCGTTGATTTCAATTAGAAAATGTTCTATTTCTCCTAATTCTTTTGTTTCTGCAGTGGTTAATTTTTTAGATTTCAATAGGGCAGAATATCTAGGCAAAAGAGATTTTAAGGTGCTAATAAATTGCTCCAACTCTTTGTCTAGGTTCTCCTTGTTTTTGTAAAAATCTTTCATTTTACTGTCGTTATTCACATGCAAGTTATACAAATATTCAATCCAACAAAATCTTTTAACAGCTTTTCCCAAAGGAGTTTGTATTATTGCGGAGTGGCTGGCATTTATATACATATTCCCTTTTGCAAACAACGGTGTTCGTATTGCGATTTCCATTTCTCAACGACCTTTGAAGCATATCGCTCTGAAATGATTGTTGCTATGTGTGATGAAATAAAATCTAGATCTCCAGAGTTAACTGGACAAACCATCCAAACAATATACTTCGGCGGCGGAACGCCAAGTTTGCTGCAAGAAGAAGAATTTCTTCATCTTTTTACTACAATCAAGAATAATTTCAAGATTTCAAAAGACGCAGAAATAACATTGGAAGCCAACCCAGACGATATAAAAATCACCTCTCTTCAAAGTTGGAAACGACTTGGATTCAACCGTTTGAGCATAGGTCTCCAATCCTTTCGAGAAAAGGACTTGCGCTGGATGAATCGCGCTCATAATGAAGAAGAAGCGAAAAATTGCGTGCTATTAGCCAAACAAGAAGGCTTCGATTCGATTTCCGTTGACTTAATTTATGGTTTGCCCGACTTGGATTTAAAAACTTGGAAAAATCATATTCAAACAGCCGTGGATTTTGGTGTCGACCATATTTCATCTTATTGTCTTACCGTGGAGGAAAAAACTTTGCTCCACAAACAAGTCAAAGAAGGAACGATTATTCCTTCAAACGAAGAGGAACAAGCTCAACAGTTTGAACTTTTACGTTCTGAATTAAAAAAAGCTGATTTTCATCAATACGAAGTATCCAATTTTTGTCGGCCAGGAAAAGAAGCTGTGCACAATTCATCATATTGGAAAGGTGATCATTACTTGGGAATTGGACCGTCGGCGCATAGTTTCGATGGGAAATCAAGACGGTATAACATTGCAAACAATAATCAATACATGAAGTTGATTGGTGCAAAAAGTGACTATTTCGAAGTTGAAGTACTTACGCCAGCTAATCGATTCAATGAACTTTTGATGACAGGTTTACGCACGATTTGGGGTGTAGATTTAAAACAATTAAACGACATTATTCCTCTTTCGAACGAATTTAATAATCGAGTGAAGACATTTCAAAACAAGAAGATGTTGGTTCAAAAAGGAAATCATCTTTTTCTCGATGGCGAAGGCTGGTTAATGGCTGATTACCTTGTAAGTGAGCTATTTGAAAACTAGCTTTCATATTGTCATTTTTTGAGAAACCTTTTTGCCGAAAGTCTCGTAAAAAAACTTTGTAACTCAATCAGAAAGTATGAATTTCCGCATTTTTCTCCTCTTTTCCCTTTTAATTTCATCATTCAATACAGCAAATTCTCAAACTGAGAAAGAGGTGAATGATTTTATAAAGAACTCCTCAGAAAAGCAATTGGTGGAGTTGAATACCAATTTTTTGATGGAAGGTTTTACGTATTATGCAGATTTAGCTGCGGACCGGTTGTTAATTCTCAATCCGACAAGCGCAAATTATCATTATCGCAAAGGGTATTCCACTCTCGAAGTCTACAAAAATCACAAAAAGGCCACGGAACATTTCTTAAAGGCAGTAGAAAAAATTAATAACAACTATGACATGTTCGCCATAAATGAAAAGGGCGCGCCATCCGATGCAATTTATTATTTAGCGAAGTGTTATCATTTAAACGAAGAAATAGACAAAGCAGAGGAAAACTATTTGAAATTCATCACACTATCCAGAGGTAATTCAGAATTATTGCCAATAGCAAAGCTAAACCTATTACAATGCGCTGAGGCAAAAAAGCAAATGGCGGCTCCAGTTCAGGTATTTCTTAGCAACGTTGGTTCAGCAATAAATTCTCAATTCCCCGATTATAGTCCAGTTATTTCTTTAGACGGCTCGGCACTTTATTTTACATCAAGAAGACCTTGGCCTCGAAGATTGACAGAGGAATTTCGCGATATGATGTACAATCAATATCCTGAAGACATTTATGTGAGTTATCAAGACTTTGACCAAAATTGGATGGAGCCAACACGCTTGAAATTTTGCGAGCCGCAAAGAAATGAGGCAACAGTTGCAGTGAACACAGACGAAAGAAAAATTTACCTATACATGGATTCAACTGGAGGTGGCGATATTTATTACTCCGATTTTTATAAGGCTAAATTTCAAGATGTTAAGTGGCTAGAAATTCCTGGTGTTAATTCAGATACATGGGAACCTCATGCCATGATGAGTCATGACGGTAAGAGGGTTTTCTTTGTTTCCGACAGAAAAGGCGGATTAGGTGGACGTGATATTTATTATTGTGATTTGCTTGAAGATGGTGAATGGTCCTTGCCAAAAAACATGGGGCCCCAAATAAATACTCCTTATGATGAAGATTCTCCATTTACATCAATCGATAATAAAACACTTTATTTTTCTTCAAACGGAGCAAAAAGTATTGGAGGATTTGATATCCTGAAAACTAAATTAAATGAAGACGGAATTTGGTCTGAAAGTGTAAATCTAGGTTATCCATTCAATTCAACAAATGATGATATTTATTACACCACAACAGTCGATGGATTGAAAGGTTATATGACTTCTTATCGTCAAGATGGATTAGGAGAAAAGGATATTTATGAAATTCAAAATGAATACCTAGGTGTTCAAAACATTAGCGTTTTAACTGGAAATATTAATGTTTCGAATGATAGTAAGATTTCAGAAGAAACAATGCTTCAAATTACACTGACCTGTTTGGATTGCGAACTAAATGTGAAAAGAATTATCTTCCCGCGATATCGTGATGGATTCTATATTTCTGATCTTGAACCCTGCAAAACTTATGATATTGTATATACCAATGTGGAAAATAAAATTGAAGTTTTCAGAGATCAATTTAAAACCTCTTGCGATACAACTTTCAAAGAAATTGTGCGTGATCTAACACTAAACCCTGATGGAACATTGTTTGTGCCAAAAGCAGATGTGATAGACACTTTGGTTCCTGTAGTTGAGAAACAAGAATTCAAAAATCCAGAATTTCTACAATACCTAGATTTCAATAAAAATAAACTTTCCATAGATGAAGGTGCTTTAAAAGCCTATTTGGACGAAATTCATACGCAACTTTTAGAAGGTCGTGAAAAAATAACGATTGATATTTACGCTTCGGCCTCTAAAGTGCCTACGGAAACCTTTAAATCAAATGAATTACTGGCACAAAAGCGAGCTGAGAATGTGCGTGCAGATCTTGAGAACTATTTCGAAAGAACTTCGGTAAAGAATAAAGTGAAAATTAATGTTCTTTCTGCCTTGGTGCAAGGTCCTGAGTATTCTGGTGACTCCGACAACGAAGCAAAATATGGTCCTTACCAATATGTCGGCATTAAGACCAAATAGCATTTCAAGCTAATTCAACTTTCGGTTTTGCGATGACGCCCAATCTGACAGATTTTTGGTATTTTGGCCAAACCAAATTTTTCAGATGAAATTAATCCTCATTCTATTGGTGGTTTCCTTAACCACAAACTTGTTTTCTCAAAAAAAAATCCTTGATCATACAGTCTATAATGACTGGAAATCGCTTAAAAGTCAATCCGTTTCTAATGATGGCCGATACGCCACTTATGAAATAACACCTCATCGTGGTGATGGATATTTGTATTTATACGATTCTAAGAATAAAACTATCGACTCTTTTTTCCGTGGAACTGATGGGTCATTTTCATCAGCAAGCGATTTTTTTGTTTTCAAAAAAACGGCTGGTTTTGATACACTTCGCAAATGTGAATTAGAGAAAGTTGACAAGAAAAAATGGCCGAAGGATTCCTTGTTTACAGTTCGTTTAAGTGATGGATCAATAAACTCGGTAGCTCTTTTAAAAAGTGTACAAATAAGCGACGAGACGAATTGGTTGGCTTATTCAATAGATAGCAACTATGTTGAACCAAAACCAGCTGAACCAAAGAAGAAAAAACGCTTCAAACTGTTTAAGAAAAAGAAGAAAAAAGAAGAGCCTAAAAAACCAACAATTACATCGGACGGAAACTATGTTTATCTCACACAACCATCATCCGAAACGAAAATAGAATTCAAGGATGTAAAGGAGTTTCAATTCTCCACACAAGGTGAATACTTCTTATACAAAACACAGCAAAAAGTAGATAAAAAAGAAGAATTTCGACTTTTCGCATATGATTTTGCGAAAAAAGAGTCTTTTCAGATCGATACTGCGCGAACAAGCTTAAGTAAATTTAGTATAAATGAAAACGATAAACTCCTCGCTTATTTGGCATCATCTGATACGAGTAAAGTGAAGAACAATACCTTTTATCTCTTCAATTTGAAGGATAGAAAAAACCTCATTTCATTGGATAGTTCTTCTGTATTTATCGACTCAACAGAAGCAGTTAGTGAAAACCAATCCTTTGTATTTACAGAAAATGAAAAGTACCTTTTTCTCGGCTTGGATGATTTGAAAATTGAGGAACCTAAAGATTCATTACTAGATTCTGAAAAAGCAAAATTAGACGTTTGGCATTACAATGAAATGCGCAATCAACCAATGCAATTGCTACAGTTGAATAAGGATAAAAAGAAGAGTTCCCTTCATGCTCTGAACTTGATGACTTTTGAATTAATTGAACTTGAAAATGACTCTATAAAAACTTCATCGTCCAAATCACTTATAGGTGATTATTTACTCGGCAGTAATGACGATCCTTATGCGGTAACTTTCAATTGGGATTTTCCATTTGCCACAGATCATTATAGAATCTCATTGATTGATGGTAAAAAAGAATTGGTTAAAAAGAAAGTCCATTTCGGCGGTAATCTTTCGCCAAAAGGAAACAAATATTCTTATTTCGATAAAGGCACACAGCAACACTATTTAATTGATCTTGAAACTCAAACTGAAACATGTATCACTTGTAAATCCGCTGATATAGATTGGCAAGAAGATGGAAATGGAATGCCCTACGTAGAGTCTCCTAGAGGAATGCTTGGTTGGGAAAAAGGCGAAAATGCTTTGTTTCTTCAATCTGAATTTGACATTTGGAAATACGATATAACAAATAAAAAATTGAATTCAATTACAAACGGCGAAGGGAAAGAAAAGTTGATTGAATTTTCTCCAAGAGTTTGGGAAAGGGATAGTGTATATGTCTCCGCCGAAAATTCATATCTAATGGCCGTAGATCGTAAAACAAAGGATGAAATGATTTATCAATGGGTTGATCACGGAAATCACCATGATTTGATCGAAATGTACAGAACGCCACATGCAATTAATACCATTAATAAAAGTAAGAACGATTCAACTATAATTATTCGGAAATCAAATGTGACAGACTATGCCGATGTCTTTTTATTGGATGACCATTTCAAAAAAGAAACAAGAATAAGCAATACAAATCCTCAACAAAGTGAATACAATTGGACCACTGTGGAATTGATGGATTACACTAGTTACGATGGTAAAAAATTACAGGCTTTGGTATACAAACCTGAAGATTTTGATACTTCAAAACAGTATCCGCTCTTGGTTTATTTTTATGAATTGTATACAGATAGATTTCATGGTCACTATGCTCCAAAACCAACAGCTTCTATCATTTTCCCGACAGAATATGCTTCAGCTGGTTACGTTGTTTTGATTCCAGATATTCGTTACGAACCTGGTCATCCGGCAAAATCGGCTTACAATTGCATTATGGCTTCTACAGACGAAGTCTTGAAAAAGTATAAAAACATCGATGAAAAACGAATGGGTTTGCAAGGTCAAAGTTGGGGTGGTTACCAAACGGCTCAACTCGTGACAATGACAAAACGTTACGCCGCGGCAATGGCTGGTGCTCCAGTTTCAAATATGTTTAGTGCATACGGCGGAATACGCTGGGGAAGTGGAATGAACAGACAATTTCAGTACGAAAGAACTCAAAGCAGAATTGGAAAAACCATTTGGGAAGCACCAGAATTGTACGTTGAAAATTCACCTCTTTTTCATCTACCTAATGTTACAACACCTCTTCTTATCATGCACAACGATGAAGACGGCGCCGTTCCGTGGTATCAAGGAATAGAATTGTTTATGGGAATGAAACGACTGAACAAGCCTTGTTGGATGTTGAACTACAATGGTGACGATCACAACTTGATGAAAAATGCAAACCGAATGGATTTGAGTATACGTATGCGACAGTTTTTCGACCATTATTTGCAAGGTGCTCCTGCTCCAAAATGGTTGGTTGATGGAATTCCAGCAATTGATAAAGGGAAAGATTATGGGTTGGATTTGAAAGAGTAAAATCTTCAACCGCAGAGGGCGCAGAGAATTTCGCAGAGGTGCACAAAGAGAAAAATTAGATTATAAAAAACTAAAATTCGCGAACCTGCCTGGCGACAGACAGGGACTAAAAGTTTAGTCCTTGGTTTGTGTATTTCTTTCGACAAATCATTCCTTAATTTTTCACCCATTTCTTTGTGCTAGTCGAACCTGTTGTCGTTTCAATTCGCACGAAATAAGTTCCTGCTTTTAGATGAGCAAGATTTAAATTGGTTGTTTTTGCCGAGTGGCATATTTTACCTTGTAAATCTAAAATTTCTATCGATTTGATTAACTCGTCGTTGATGTTGGTTATGTTCAAGTTTCCATTTGAGGGGTTGGGGGAAATTTCAAAATGAAGTTCTATTTTTTCTTCTGTAAGACTCAACATTTCATCCAAATAAATCAAATGGTTTAAAGGCTCCCCATTGTTCCAAAAATTTGATTCTTCTGTAAAATCTCCACCGAAATAAAATTTACTTTCAAAGTTGGCAATTGTGCGAACCGTGCTGTCCAAAATTGCCAATGGCGTTAATGTCGAATTTGCTAAATCGTAGGTAAATAAATTTTGACCATAGGTACCCCAATCGGTATATATTTTTAAATCACCTCCTATTAATAGGCTTAAATTCGGCGCTTGAATAAAATCATACACACAGAGAGAAGTTGTGTTGCCGGGATATGTTGTATTTGTTAAAAGGGGTTGTGCGACACCATTCACAAATCGCATTAAAGCTGTTCCATTTGGTGATATTCCAGCGTAACCAGCTAAATATAGAGTATTACCTTGTGATAAGACAGAATATATTGTATCAGGAACCCAGTCTGTTGTAGTCGACCAGTTGCCCGCGATATTAGTTGTTACGAAGTTTTTTGCAACAACCCAATTATTCGTATTTGTCATTTGTATGGAATCAAAATGACCTGCAAAAACAGGTGAATAACTAAAATCCATGTCGTAAACAACTCCTGGAACAAAAGCCATTTTATTCCATCCGCCCATTAAATACCAAATTTCCTGTCCATTGGAAATCGATGGGGCGTGAATGGCAATTTTTATGTCTAGCCCATTTAAGATACATTCAAAGCTAGTTGCACTCGCATTCGGAACATTTGGAATTTCAATATACGTCCAATTAGTTCCATCGTATTTCGCCAAAGGATAAATCACTCCATTTGATTCAAATTCTCCAGCGACAATAACACCATTTACTCCGTTTTCAGCTACGCCAATTACCTTCCCAGAAATACCATTACCATAACAACTCAATTGATTGTTGCTAAAATAGCCTACATTCAAGCAGGGCAAACTATCCAATTCTGTAAACACACCTCCGACAATTAATTTGTTTCCAGAAGATTTTGAACAAGTAACACTTCCATTTGAACCTTTTCCTGCTTGTGTAAAGTTATAGGATGGTGCATACCCTGGCTGAATCCAAGCCAATTCCTCCAATGTAAATCCAAAATCTTCACTCCATTTAACCAATTCTGGAGAAACTATTTCTTTCACATAAGCGAAGTTTTGTTTTTTTGAAATCGCTTTAGAAATTTCGGCGAATCCAGTTTCTTTTACTAAAAATCCAACAGCGCAATGTGTTCCATAAATGTCTATGAAATAAGGTTGGCGCACGGAATGACCAGTATTTATTGGGAATTTTCCATCCAAAGCATATTGATGTAAAATATTCAAAGTCTTAAGGCGATTGGAAAGTTGTTGTTTGGTTAAATCACTTACTTCAACATTTCGTAAACTCTTTTCGACTAAAAGTAAATGTGTTTGGATTCGCTCAATGTCACCTTTAAAAGAAACTGACTCATTGGAAATCTCACCTTGGTGGAATTTCCAGTTTTCGTTTATTTCAAACATGTGATCGTAAAGGTTAGCTTTTACACTGTGATTCAATCCAAAAGCAAAATTACTTGAGATAAATACGATAAAAAATACTAGAAATTGAATAGTTGTGGTTTTCATTCTGTTGAATTAGAGTAAGTTTAACTAAGTTAAGGCTGTTTTTAGCTTTTTCCAAATAAAATTTCGAAGAGGAATCAAGCAAAGCCGATACTCATTGAGTCCTAAAATATTACAGTCCTATTTAAGTCCCTTCAAAATCTTACTCACATCTTCTTCCGTAGAACTCAATTTTTCTTTGCAGATTTTTATCAATTCCGAAGCGCGCTTTACCTTGAGCGAAAGTTCGTCCACGCCTATTTCACCTTCTTCCATGTCGGAAACAATTTGTTGCAATTCTTCAAAGGCTTTGTCGTAGGATATTTCTTTACTCATTGTCTGCTTTTTTCAATTCTGTGATTTCACTTTCTAGTTCAAAATCATGGGTGAAGGTAAGAATTTTGTCGCCTTTTTTCGCGCGATTATCTTTGGAAATTACTTTGCCGTTGACCTGTGTTATGGAATATCCTCGCTTCAATACCATTTTCGGACTGAGCAATTCTATGTTGCGGGCTAATTGAGCTATTTTTTCTATTTGAGTGCGCAAGGCCCTATCCGAACTTGGTTTTAATTTCTCTGTAAACGAAATCAATTTTTGCTGATGAGTCCGAACTAAAAACTGTGCTTCTTTCCCTAAACGTTCACTTTCACGAGTGATTTGAGCCTGTTTAAGCTCGTTCCAATCCCGAAATGATTTAATTAGATTTCGTTCGACTTCTTTTAAACTCACTTTTTGCTTAGAAAATTCTGCGGTTACCATCGTGAGAAACAACTTCTGGGCATAGCCTAAATTTTTCTCTGCTTGGTCCAAAACATCCTCTGCTGTGCGTATGACAATTTTCTGCGCATCTTCTAATGGAACGGCAAAATCATGAAAACTGCGAATGAGCATTTCGGCCAATTCCGTCGGTGTAATTCCATTTCTATAGGCAATCATTTCTGCAACTGTCAAATTTGTACTGTGACCAATTCCAGTTAAAACAGGTAAAGGAAAATTCACGATTGCTTTACACAGTTCGAAATTGTTGTAACAGGTCATACTCACTTCTCCACCACCGCCTCGAACAATGACTACAACGTCAAAATAATCTTTCACTTTTTCAATGATTCGCAATTGTCGTTGTATCGATTCTGGTGCAATGTCGCCCTGCAAAGCCGCTGGAAAAAGGTGAGTGTAAAAACGATAGCCGTATTCGTTTCCTTGCAATACATTCATGAAATCGGACAAGCCTTTACTCGTGTCTGCAGAAATGATTGCGATGCGTTTTGGTAGGAGTGGAAATTCTAAATTCTGATTGTTGTTGAGAATTCCTTCTTTCGTCAATCTTTTGAGAGTTTCCTCGCGCTCGCGCTGCAATTCGCCTAGGACAAAATTTGGGTCGATATCCAGAATTTGCAGACTCAATCCGTAAGTTTCACTGAATGTCACCTTCACCAACAACAACAAATTGGATCCTTCTTTCAAGGGTTCTTTCAACAAATCCATAAACGATTTGTTTACGCGATCCATCACCGTTTTCCAGATCGTTCCTGAAAGTTGAGCAACGATTTTTCCATCCTCTTTTTGCACCAATTCTGGGAAACAATGCCCACTTGGAAAGCGATTCAATTTGTGCATTTCCGCCTTCACCCAATAGGCCATTTTGTAGCGTTCGTCAATTGTTTTCTTTATGGAAGAAACAACTTGCTTAAGGGTGAAAATTTGTTTTTCGGACATGAATTTATCGCTGGTTAGCTAAGTTACAAATATTCAAACAGCCTACTAACAGAAATCTTTTTTCCATGATAATAAATTATATATTTGCTCGACTTTTAACTTAACCTATGTTTTTCAAAAACAAGATTTTCTTTGTTCTGTTTCTTGTGCTATTCTTTTCGAATTTTGCCAATGCACAGATTTACGCTAAAGTATTGCAATTTCGACCAACTGGTGACTTTGGCTTTATAGCCGAAAAAACGATAAGCGGTGAAGTTGGATATTTAGAGGAATTCGATTCTCCATTTAGAGCGCGTGCTTACGTGAATTTTGCTTCGTTTAAATCTCGTATGGAGATTTTTCCTGGAGTAGGTTATTCCAATATTGAAGGCACAAATAAATTCTATCCGGGAGAAAATCAATACCGTACTTTAATGAATTTAATTCTAGGTGGTGGTTACGACTTTTCCCCAGAATTTTTTGACGACTTTGCCTTGCGCCCATATATCGGTGCGGACCTAAATATTGGTTTCCACGTGCGAGAAACGAAATTCTACAATCCAGCAATAAGCGATGTTACAGAAACTGGTGGCGGCGCTATTGGTGGAATAAAGGGCCGGATTGGAATCCAATACGCATTTGAAAACTCTGGCTTTTTCATAGATATTGCACGCACTTATGGAATCATCGTTCCCTATTCCTTTGTCTCCTACAACGATGTTGGTTTAGGTTTTTATTACTTCTTTTAATTCATTTTTCATGAAAGCATATTTCCTATTTATTGTATTATTCTTAACCTTTTCTTCTTGCAAGAAAGCGTTGAAAAACGTGGAAGACTATTTTCCTGAAATCACAATGACAGCCGAAATTCAAGATGATGGAACTGTTTTGGTAAAAGGACAATTTGTAAAAAATGGAGAAGGAGCTCTAGAGAATTTTGGGTTTAGCTTTTCCAAAGATCCGGATTGGTATATTTCTGAAAATCAAATTTTATTGAGCCCAACTGGTGATTTTTCTTTTGTTTATGACCAACCTTTTGATCCAAATAGTACTTACTATTTTAGAGCATTTGCCATCAATTATTATGGCTATTCAATGAGTAACATCGTTGAACTTTCGGACATCAAAGCGGTTCCTGTTATTGCTCCTTGCACCGTGACCCCAAATTCATTTAAAATTAATACCACCACAAACTATATTTCGAATTTTCAGCCGGCTTCATATGGTTTCGATTATGTAGAATACCAAAGTAGCGGGAGTTCAGTTTTCGCTACATTCAAGTTTAATTCACCTCCACTAACAGGGATTTATACTACCAAACAATATCTTTCAGAAGGAGAAAAAGATGTGGTTGTTACTTTATCAAATGGTTTTGATAACGGGCATCTCTCTTACGAGAAATCGGTTTACGTTAATCGAATTGATTCAACATCTTTCAAAGTAGAAATATGTGATGCCACTTGGAAAATTGGCAGCGCAACCTTTGATGTGAAGTGCAATTTCACCCGTTCCTATTAGAATTAAAAAATTGCTATTCTAGAAAGAAACAATTTCCTTAACTTCGCAGCCCAAGAAAAAAGAGAAAAATGGCGAATATTAGCACATACAATTTTGAAGGAAAGAGAGCACTAATCCGTGTAGATTTTAATGTTCCATTGGACAAAAAAACCATGGAAGTAACGGACGATACTCGCATTCGGGCTGCTAAAAAAACCATTGATTATATTCTTTCAAAAGGCGGAAGTGTTGTGTTGATGTCGCATTTAGGTCGGCCAAAATCTGCAGCTGACACAGAGTTTTCTTTAAAACACATTATTGGTCATACACAACATGTTTTGGGTCATCCTGTGAAATTTGGTGGCGATTGTATTGGTGAAAATGCGTTTGCAATGAGTGCCTCGCTTGAAAAAGGAGAAATTTTGATGTTGGAAAACTTGCGTTTCTACGAGGAAGAAACAAAAGGTGATCGCTCTTTCGCTGAAAAATTGGCAAAACATGGTGATTGTTATGTCAACGATGCTTTCGGGACAGCACACAGAGCACATGCTAGTACAGCTATTATCGCCGACTTTTTCCCAAATGACAAAATGTTTGGTTTTTTAATTGAAGGAGAAATCAAAAGTGTAGATAAAGTATTGAATAGCACAGAAAAACCTTTGACGGCAATCGTTGGTGGAGCGAAAGTTTCTTCGAAAATTACCATTATCGAAATGTTAATGGACAAAGTTGATAATTTGATCGTTGGTGGTGGAATGGCATTTACATTCGTAAAAGCTCAAGGAGGCAAAGTTGGTTCTTCATTAATTGAAGACGATTATCTAGATACAGCAAAACGAATCATCGAAATGGCTAAGTCAAAAGGAGTGAATTTGTATATTCCTGTTGATGCAGTTATAGCCAATAAATTCGCAAACGACGCCGATACTCAAGAGGTAAATATCCGCGAAATTCCAGATGGATGGATGGGATTAGATGCAGGCGCTCAAACGAGAAAAGACTGTGAAGAAATTTTAGCAAAATCAAAACTAATCCTTTGGAATGGACCAATGGGTGTTTTTGAAATGTCCAAATTTGAAGCGGGGACAAAAGCAGTTGCTTTAGCAATCGCAAAAGCAACTGAAAATGGTGCATTTTCCTTGATCGGTGGTGGAGACTCTGTTGCTGCAATCAATCAGTTTCATTTAGCAGATAAGGTTTCCTACGTTTCCACAGGAGGTGGGGCCATGCTTGAATATTTGGAAGGCATTGAATTACCTGGTATTGCTGCCATTAATAAAGCTTAGAATTTACATTTTTCAAGTGTTAAATTTCTCTTTTATTGTTAAATAAATAAGTAAATTGCAGTCATAATTAATTTTATACTGCCATGAAAAAAACGTTACTTTCTATAACCTTTATTTTTAGTTTATTTTTTGTCTTTGGTCAGCTCGCTGGTTCTGGAAAAGCTTATGACTTCGCAAGTGCAAAAATTACTATCCCGAATAATTCTTCTTTAAACCCTACAAACTTAACCTTAGAGGCTTGGATTAAAGCCGATAGTTGGCAAGCAAGCTCTTGGCAAGGTAGTATTCTATCAAAAGATGGATGGGCAACTGGCGACAATGGTTATTGTTTGCGTGTTGGAGCTAACGGTACTGTTTCATTCAACATTGGAAATACAGGTTGGCACGAAGTAACCTCATCAGCCGTAATGTCAACGAACCAATGGTATCACATTGCAGGAACTTATGATGGAAGTTTATTAAAAGTTTATGTCAATGGGGTTTTGGCCAATACAGTTCCATGGACAGGAACTGTTGCCACAACAAGTTATGATTTAACGATTGGAGATTTCGCATATTCTGCTGTTGGGGGAAATCGCTATTTCGATGGTCAAATTGACGAGGCAAAAGTTTGGTCTACTGCATTGACAGAAACACAAATTCGTGAATACATGTGTAAAAAAGTGACTTCTTCTCATCCACAATACGCTAATTTAAGGGGGTATTGGAACATGGATCAAACTGGATCTGTTTTGGATCAATCTCCTAATGCAAATAATGGTACGGTTACAGCTGCTACTCAAGTTAATTCTGGAGCGCCTATTGGTAATGCAAGCGTATATAGTTATTTGAGCGCACCGAATTTAACTTTGGCGTTTGGAACGATGGATATTGCTGAAGTTACAAGTACGGCTACTCTCCCATTAGCGCACTTATACCGCGTTGATGCTGCACCATTGGTTACAACTTCTGTAGCTATTATTGACTCACTTGATCAATCTCATTATTATGGTGTTTATGTAACGCCAACACCAGCGTCGAATTACACTTTTACGTATAACTATGGAACAAACCCATTAGCAGCTGGTGGTAATGAAATATATACGAATTTAGGGGTTAGAGCGACGGGTTCTACTAGTCCTTGGTCTGTTGGCGCATCAACTCAAAATCAAACATTAAACACTCTGACACATTCGGCTACAGGAAGAAAAGAAATGATTCTAACGCTAAATTGTCAGCCAGTAACCGTTACACCAGCTTCAACTCAAAATTTATGCGCTGGAGACAGTGTTTTACTTCAGGTAAATAGTGCTGTAACGAACATTCAATGGATGAATGGAACAACACCAATTTCAGGTGCAACGTCACCTTCTTTGACTGTTTCTACAACTGGAAATTATACCGTTTCTGGAAATGCTGGAATTTGTGCTGCGACTAGTTCTGTTGTTAATGTAACTGTTCATCCAACACCTACAGTCGATTTTGGAGATTTACCTAGTAACACTTTTTGTGTGACGGATGGCCTTCAAAATATTACAAATTCAGTTCCGGCAACAGGAGGAACATTTAGTGGGCCCGGAATATTCAACAACACTTTTACACCAAATATGGCGCCTGCTGGGGTTCATACCTTGTACTACAATTATACTGATGCTTTTGGTTGCCATAATATTGATTCATTTATTGTGACTTTAGGAACACCACCTGCGGCTCCTGTAATTACACAAACTGGTTTCCAATTGTGCACACCAGCTTGTGGAGTGTTTACTTGGTCTTTAGATGGCAATGTAATCTCTGGAGCAACAACAAATTGTTACACAGCAACAGCCAATGGCGTTTACAGCGTTTATTGTACAACACCTGAAGGCTGCGTTTCTACAACTGCCACTTCAACTGTTGCAGGGGTTGGAATCGAAGAGTTTTCTTGGGGAGCAAATATTGATATTTCACCAAACCCAACAAACGGCTTTGTGAAGGTTACACTCCCTCAAAATGCAGCAGACGATTTATCATACCGTCTTCTGGATATAAATGGAAGAGTAATTACAAAAAGTAGTTTTAACAATTCTCAAATCACAATCGATTTAAGCGCATTGGAAAAAGGCGTTTATATTTTATCTATTTCAAATAACGAAGGTCAAATCGTTCGGCGTATCGTTAAAGAATAAACCCATTCAAATATTACCTTGGTTTTTCACTATGACAATTTTTAGTTTTCTGTGAAAAACCGAGGTTTTTTCGCAACCTCCTTTGGATACAAACGTATGAATGTTCAAAACATCCTTGACTTGATAAAGTTTAAGATGACTTTTTAACTTGCTTTTAATTCACCAAAAACATGTTGATTATGAAAAAACAATACCTTTTTCTTGCGTTTTTAACTGCAAGTTTGTTGCTGTCGAGTTGTGCTACTATCTTGAGAAAAGATAAAACTTAAGTTGTTGATTTTGCTCCAAAACAGGAGAAAACACTCGTTTTCGTGAATGGTGAATACATTGGACAATCACCCGTTTCTATGGAAGTAGATGCTACACAAAAATACAATGTGAAGTATGTTAACCAGTCATATATGACAGAATCTTTCGAAATGAAGAAAGGTGTTCTACGTAAATGGTTGTTAGCGGATTTGGCTTGTTTGCCAGTTACTGCAATCGTACCAATGTTAGTTGATAACTACACTGGTGCATGGAATGGAATTACTACTAGCTCAATGCCAAAACATTGCGACACTGGTCTGAAATTTCTGATCCTAAAACATATTTGAATACCTTATTTCAAATCGAGAACTTGTATTTCGAATCTGGAAGTGACGTAATCAAATCCGAAGCTTATGAGAATTTGGATAAGTTGGCGAACATTTTGAAAATGAACCCAGATGTGAAAATCGCAGTTCACGGTCACACAGATATTACTGGAGATCATGACAAAAACGTTGAGCTTTCTCAAAAACGTGCTGCCGCAGTTAAGAAATATTTGGCTGACAAAGGAGTTAATTCAAGCAATATTAAAGATGAAGGTCACGGACCAGATATCCCATTGATGAAAGGTGATACGCCAGAAGCTTATCCTTACAACCGTCGTGTTGAATTCGCATACTTCTTGTAATAGAGATTATAAAACCCCAAAAAACCCTCTCTCGATTCGTCGATTGAGGGTTTTTTTCTTGTTTCTCGCTGCCTACTAATTCACACTTTCCACTGAAGACGCTCCACTCACATCTTGAGTAATTCTGGGATTTCCTTTGTAACGAACTTCACTAGCTCCGCTGATATCAAGGTTTAATGTTTCGGTTGCATAAACCTCACAACTGCTAGCGCCTGATAAGTCCAAATCTATTCTTCTACATTTTAACAAAAATCCTGCTAGTTCCCCAGCTCCGCTAATATCAACGATCAAGCGGTCAACGTTTGATTCTTTGCCAACCGCCTTGAACTCCGTAGCTCCAGAAAAGTCTAGCTCCAATTCACCAAGTTGATTGAAATGAGACAACTCTATTTCTGAAGCACCACTTCCTCCAATATATTTAATGTACGGAACAGTTATATAAATATTAAAATCTACATCTCTATAATTCCCTTTTTCCATTTCTACTTCCAAACGACCACTTCTTGTTTTAGCTTCAAATCGATCTAAAATATTGGCTTGACTTTCTATAATAACTCTTTGCTCTGCACCTTGACGAATAAACAGTTTCATAGAACCCGAAATCTCAACCTCATCAAAAGAACCAACTTTAATTGTTCGTTTTACCAAAGGACCTTTTCCTTCAAAATTTTCATTGAATATCTCATCACAAGAAGCGATGGTGAACATTCCCACTGCGATAAAAAGTATGCCTAGAATTTTCATAATTGGGTGTTTTATTGATTTACAAGACCAAAGTATTTTTTTTTAAACGAACTACACAGTTGAAATCGGTCGGTGGTGGAATTGAATCGGTGAAATGACAAAAATTCAAAGTGATAAATTAAGAATAAATGCCTATTCGCATTGAAAAAAATTATATGCTTTATATTTGTATAAATTATCTTTATATAATGACGCTTCAACAATTAGAATATCTTGTTGCTCTAGATGACCATAGACATTTCGTGAAGGCCGCAGAAAGTTGCTTTGTAACTCAGCCAACTTTGACTATGCAATTGAAAAAATTGGAAGACGAGATTGGTTTACAATTGATTGATCGGCAAAAAAAACCTTTACGCCCAACAGCAGCAGGAGAACAAATCATCAGAAAAGCGCGACAAATAATTGGAGAAGTTGGAGACTTGAAAGCATTCGTTAGTAATGAAACTGAAGAGTTTGATGGTGAATTTACTTTAGCCGTTATTCCAACATTAGCACCGTATATTTTACCTTTATTTCTTCCTAGTTTCATTCAAGATTTTCCGTCGACTAAATTGGTTATTCAAGAAATGCAGACATCTCAAATTCTTGAGGCCTTGCAAAAAGGTTCATTGGATATGGGTTTGTTGGTTACGCCTTTGGAAGAAAAACACATTCGGGAAATTCCATTATTTCATGAATCTTTTTGCCTGTATTTACCTAAAAATCATCCTCTTCAAAAGGAAAAAAAGATCAGTTCTAAATCGCTGGATTCAGAAGCTATGTTATTTTTAGAAGAAGGTCATTGCTTCCGTGATCAAGCTCTTTCAATTTGCTCGCGACGGAGTAAAAAGAATCTGCATGCTTTTGAATACAGAAGTGGTTCAATAGAGACATTAAAATCTCTTGTAAGAGAAAATTTAGGCTATACCCTGGTGCCAAAACTTTCCGTTTTACATGACTTAAAGGACAAACATATCAAAGAATTTATTGACCCTGTTCCCGTTCGAGAAGTTAGTTTAGCCGTGCATAAAAACTTCAGTAAAGAAGCGTTAATTGAAGCGGTGAGAGATTCTATTCTAAAATCATTACCCAAAGACTTCAACCAAGTTCAAACTTTTACTCGTGTGAAATGGAGATAAGAAAAGGAACCATACAAAACCTGCCAAGTATTCTGGAAATTCTAAATTACGAAATAGAAAATTCTACATCTGTTTATGATGAAAACCCGCGGTCTTTGGAAACAATTCAACTTTGGTTCGAAGAAAAAAACAGCCTGAATTTTCCAGTTTTTGTTGCTCTAGAAAACGATAAGGTTTTGGGTTATGGCACTATCGGTAAATTTAGACCACACGACGGTTATCGCTTTTCTGTTGAGCATTCCATTTATGTGCATAAAGACTCTCGAGGAAAGGGAATTGGCCATCTTTTGCTTGAAAAACTAATTGATTCCTCGAAAGAGTTAGGCTACCATTCTATGATTGCTGGAATCGATGCAAGCAACGAAAAAAGTTGCAAATTTCATGCAGAATTTGGGTTCGTGGAAGTTGGAAGACTTAAGGAAGTAGGGTTCAAATTTGGTAAGTGGCTGGACTTGGTTTTTATGCAGAAAATACTCTGAATAATTTCTATCATTGATTAAACGGTAACTCCCTTCTTTCACTTATTTTATAAATTGCAGTAAAATCACTTCAAATGAAATGGATTTTTCTGATTTTTGTTTTGACGTCAACTTCAATTATTCTAGGACAGGAAAAAATTGAAGGAATCTTGCTTGATAGACAAACTAATCAGGTAATTCCTTTTGCTAAAATTTACAACCTTTCTGCAAAACTGGGAACAATCACCAACGACGAAGGATACTTCAAAATCGATGTTTCAAGTGCAAACGATGTAATTCTGATAACGCAAATTGGCTATAAAAAACAGAACCTATTGTTCGACTTGAAAAAGGACTTTCAAACGGTTTATTTGGATGCAAACCTTCAGCTAATTCAGGAAATGATTGCCTCACCCCGTGACAATTCTTATCTCTATGAATTGGTTCAAAAATGTAGATTGAATACCAATAAGATAAAGAATGAAGGGAAAGCCTATTATGGATTAAATACCTTCATCGATACGAATCAAATTGAGTTCATTGAAGGTTTTTACAATTATTCTTCCATTGGTTATGACATGGGGAAAATTGATTTGAAGGCAGGTCGTTTAGCAATTCAACCTTTTGATGAAAAAATGTTCATGTCGCTCGAAAGTTCAAAGGCGATTGTTCAATTGAAGCTCTTTGAAAACAACACCTATTTTCCGGAAAATCCTTTTGACATGAAGGTGCGGGAGATGAAAAAACATTTTTATTTAAATCTTAAAAGCAAATATCTACTGGATAATAAAGATTCAGTTTACATTGTAAATTATATCCCAAAAGACACAAGCGGCAATTATTTCTTCGGTTCAGTTTGGATTAACAAATCCAAGAATCAAGTTCTAAAAGTGACAACCAATTGCGCGGATTGTGGCAAATACCCTTTTCTCCCCATTTTTCCAGTCGATGAAATCAAACGATTGGATATGAACATTACCAAAACATTTATAGAAACGAATGGGAAAATGTGCTTCAATCATGTCGATTTTCAGTATGACATGAAGTACAGAAGTGTCATTCGAGACACAAATTTTCTTTATACAAGTCAGTTAAATAATAAGTACAATGATTCACTTTGTCAAATTCTAGATATCAAAACCAAAGCCGTTTTATACAGCTACGATCAAGAAAAAACCTTTCTGTTACCTAAATTTAACTTCGATCAAAACGTCAGTGATTATCGTAAAATCAATGCATTGCCGCACAATTCATTTTTTTGGAAAAACAACACTGAAGATAGAGTAAACTCTCAAAAAAGCAAGAACGAACTCTTTTTTGAAGATTCAAGTTCCATAAAGGATAAAGAACTTTTCAATACCCGCTTCTATGGTTCTGCAAAATATTCATCTTCGATAAATTGGTACAAAGAATGGTCGAAAAATAGAATTCGATTTAAAAATATGTCTGAAATACAGGATGAACGAGCAGGTGATATTTTCAAAATAAAATCTGAAACGCCAGTAACTCAATCAGAAAAATATGAGTTGGAAATTCAACTTTTTGCTGATATAAATATCTACAATGATTCCATCCATATTTTAACCGCCGCCATCTTTGATCCATTTAAAAGTTATTATTATTTGCCAATGGATATGGGCACGCATTGTTTTATCAATATGTATTTTGACTTGCACGAAATTGCACGAAGAGAATTGCAAATTGCTTTGGAAAATGATCCAGAAAATTTCGAGGAAATCTATACCAAGTTCATCAATAATTTCAAAAAAACGAAGCGTAAATTTTTTAGCGTTGTGGAACGTGGAACCAAAGAGAAAGAAATGAATAATTGGAATTCGTATATCCTTCAAAAACTTGGGATAGACAACCTAGCTTTGTTTAATCCATTTCCTACAGAACTTGAAAATTCTGTAAATAAGCCAAAAGGAGCTAATACTTTCAAGGAATAGTCGTTCTTGTTGCTCTCGATGATTCACCATCCAAAATCATTAAAGTTCGGTTAAGGCAACATATAAGGGGTGAATTCGGATTTCCAGACATTAACAGTTGCTATGCTTAATCTAAAATCAAAATCCCGCATAGAAAAATTAGCGGTTTCTGTATAAATAAAGAGTTCAGTCGTTGTTCCACCGGACCACTGAGCACTCTTTATATAGGGATTGCGAATGATTTAGAGAGTTGTTAATACAACATATTAAAAGCAATGATTATATTGAACAATGTTTTACCGCTTACTCAAAATTTTATCTCAATTAACCATCTACGGATATTTCAAAAAAGTGAAAATCGTAGGACGCGAGCACATTCCATCTAAAGGTCCTTACATTTTTATTGCCAATCATCCCAGTGCGTTTATGGACCCTATGGTTGTGGCTACTTCTATTCAACCAGCTGTCTATTTTATTGCTGCTGGAGAATATGTAGGTAAAGGGATTAAAGGCTGGTTTTTTCGAAAATTTTTACATATGATTCCGGTCTATCGTCCTTCAACACGACCAGAGGATGTGCATAAAAACAAAGATATGTTTGTCAAGTGTTTTGAACACCTTTCCAAAAAAGGAGCGCTACTTATTTTTCCAGAAGGGCTCAGTCTTACCGAAAAAAAGCTGCAACCATTAAAAACAGGCACTGTTCGAATTGCACTTGGCGCTGAAATGCTTGAAAACTTCAAATTAGGTGTTGCTATAATTCCCGTAGGACTTAATTACAGTGACCCACACTCATTCAGGAGTGATTTGTTCGTTAAAATTGGTGCTCCAATTTACGTTCGTGATTTTATAGATCAGGGTAAAATCAAAGATAAAGAAGCTGAAATTGAATACACCAAGGAAGTTACTGAATTATTGCAAAAAGAGCTACAAGCTAATATTCTCCACCTTGATTCAGATGCGGAAGAATTAATGCTCGGAAAATTGGAAAAAGTTTTTGCTAGAGATATAAAAGCCGACTTAGATATTACATTTCAAGATCAAGAAAGTGAATTTGAAATGCAAAAAGATTTTATTCAAGCTATCCAATACTTTAAAGAGGAGAATGAGTCGCTTTATCGTAACGCTGAAGCCAAAATTGACGATTATCTTTCCGAACTGAAATCCAACCGACTATCTGACAAGTCAATAGGTGATTTCAAAAAGCAATATCACAACAGAAGGTTTCTTTCTTTCTTTCTTGGTTTACCCTTTTTTATTTTTGGATTGATAAACAACATAATACCATATAAAGCAGTTGGTTTTTTAACGAATAAAACGAATGTAAAGTCAACTTTTGTAGGATCAATGGCGTTGGCTATAGGATTGTTTACTTTCTTATTTTGGTATATCGGGGTTGCAGTTCTAGTGGGCTACTTGGGCTTAGGATGGTTAGCCGTTTTTTATCCTATTTTAATGTATACTTCAGGCGTTTATGCTTTGATCTATGTAACAGCAATTCAACACAGCAAAAAGCGAAAACATTTAAGGTCATTAACTAAGTCAAATCGAACGATTATTAATGAACTAATTCAGAAAAGAATAGTAATTATGGACATTCTTAAAAAATGTCAATTTGATTTTATAGCACACCGCGACGCGGTTAATCTTTGATAGTAAATGCTGCTTTTTCAGAATCTAAAATGTATATGAAAAATTCGCACAATCTGTTTATCCGAACAAGTTGAAAAATCACTAACCGATTTTTCACAGGACGCGCAATCACGAAAAGATTAATAATTGTGATTCCAAGAAAAATATTTCTCTTCCAAATTGCTTTTTTCTGTTCTTAAATATTCCAAATAAGCTTGTGCTGCTTGAGAGTGCTTTTTACCCTTTGGCCATATCAAAGACCATGTTGTTACGATAGGCAATCCATTGACTGGGATAATTTCAAGGTCCCCGGATTTCAATTCGTTCTTAGTGCCAATAATTGGCATAATTGAATATCCCATTCCTGCCATAACTGCTTGCTTTACTGCTTCATTTGATGTTAACTCAAGCTTTTTTATTAGGTCAATATTGAATTTATCAATGAACTGATTCATCGTTTGTCGCGTTCCGGATCCAACCTCTCTAAAAACCAATGGAATCTCTGATAGCACCTTTTCTGGATTTTTGGAATTTCTGGGTTTGCCATTTTTATTTGACGGTCCCATGAGGTAAAGTTTATT
Source organism: uncultured Flavobacteriales bacterium (assembly GCA_963977135.1). GTDB lineage: Bacteria > Bacteroidota > Bacteroidia > Flavobacteriales_D > Crocinitomicaceae > UBA2040. The sequence goes on from CAXBNN010000003.1 coordinate 115,757, forward strand.
AGGTATCAAGTCCAAGCTTTCTATGTTTAAACCAGCTGGTAAAATGGAAACTAAACTAAAATCTACTTGATTTTGCTCTATACTTTTAGTCACTTTATTTTTATTCGTTACGTCCAACTCTAAATCTATTCCTGTATGAAGTTTGAGAAAATCCGTCAAGAAGTAAGGCATAACATATTTTCCTGTTGACACAATTGATATTCTCAATCTACCTGAAATCTGACCTTTAAATGCCCGCGTTTTGTAGTTAATTTCTTCTACCTGTTTCAATATTTGCTCCGTCGCCAAGGCTATCTCTTTGCCAAAATCTGTGATATAAAGTTTTCGCCCAATAACTTCAGTTAAAGGCAGTTCAAATTGATCTTGAAAGTTTTTTAATTGAATAGAAACGGCTGGTTGGGTTAAGTGAAGCTCTTCGGCTGCTTTAGTTACACTGCCATTTTGCGTGACTTTCAAGAAAATGTGTAACTGATTTAATGTGTAGTTCATAAAAAAAAGTAATGTATATCATTACAAATATAAATAAAAACTAATGATATAGAATCCTGAAATTTGTCCCGTAAAGTTTAATATAGCACCGTAAATGGACAATTTGTTCATCGAAACGAAATATAATAATTATAAAAATAAAAAAATATGGAAGGATATATGCCAAGCAAACCAGCAAAAAGCAACAAAAAACTTAAGATCACTATTGGCTTTACAATGACCGTTTTATTTTTAGTCTTTTGGTTCTTCGCTGAAGACATATTCCAAAGCTATTTAGCACTTGGGTCTTCAATAATTATTGGATCCTATTTTTCACAACAATATTTAAATCAAAACCAACAAGATGAGCAAAATTGAAAAACTAAAACTAATTGAAGGAACCTTTACGTCGGCAGATGCAAAGGAAGTTCTTATGAATGTATTTTCAAGTAAAATCAATTTCCATGAGAGAAGAAACTTTAGCCATCAAGAACGTTATGGAGCAGATGATGAACATGCTGCAAAAAGAATTTCAAGTTTAAATGATTCTATTGAGTCTCTATTAAACCTCATTTCTGAAGCTGAAAAAAACAATCGAACACTTCAGATTTCTTCAGATATAATTATCACATTTTCTGATAAATAAACCAGAAATGTTTGCTGGAAGAAATTTGCTCATTGCAACCAAGCACGGTAAGGAAAGAGTAATCGCACCAATTTTAGAAAAATCTCTTGGTGTTATTTGCAAAGTTCCCGCAGACTTCAATACAGATACTCTTGGAACTTTTACTGGTGAAATAGAAAGAATTCTCGACCCTTTGTCTGCTGCACGTGAAAAATGTTTGCGTGCAATGGAAATTGAAAACTGCGACTTGGCGATTGCCAGCGAAGGATCTTTTGGTCCGCACCCTTCCATTTTTTTTGTCTCGTGTGATGATGAAATTCTACTATTTCTAGATAAGAAAAATAATCTCGAAATAGTCGCCCGTAATTTATCTACAGAAACAAATTTTTATGGCTCAGACATCAACAATCAAAATGATTTGAAGAATTTTGCTGAAAAAAGCAGCTTTCCTAGCCATGGGTTAATCGCAAGAAAATCAAAAGATGATAACTCCGCCATTCTTAAAAATATTAATTCTTGGGAAAAACTAAATGAAGTTTTCATCGATTATCGTGACCGATTTGGAAGCCTTTATTTAGAGACTGATATGCGGGCAATGGCAAATCCATCTCGTATGTCAGTTATAGAGCAAACTGCTCTCAAATTGGTTGAAAAAATCAATTCAACCTGCCCAAACTGCAATACTCCTGGATTTAGTGTTACGGACTCTAAAACAGGGCTTCCTTGTGAAATGTGCTATCAGCCAACTCGATCTACTTTGTATTATATCCACAGTTGCAAAAAATGCACCCATACGTTCGAGGAGAAATATCCGAATGATAAACAAATGGAGGATCCTATGTATTGTGATTTCTGCAACCCTTAATGAAATAACATGATAACTACTGATATTGATCGCGCAAAAATAATTCTTGAAAACAATGGACTTGTCGGGATACCAACTGAAACGGTTTACGGATTGGCTGCAAATGGATTCAATGAGACCGCAATCAAAAAAATATTTGAGCTTAAAAAAAGACCCTTATTCAATCCTCTGATTTTACACATAAAATCAGCCGATTATTTAACTCAAGTAGCCTCTGAAATTCCAGAATTGGCAGTTACACTGGCTCGTGAATTTTGGCCAGGTCCATTGACTTTGGTTTTAAAAAAACATACTCACGTTCCAAATATTGTGTCGGCTGGAAAAGAAACTGTAGCTGTGCGTGTTCCAAATCACCCAGTGACCCTGGATTTGTTAAATCGGCTTGATTTCCCCCTTGCTGCGCCAAGTGCAAATCCTTTCGGTTCTATCAGTCCAACCAACTCAGCGCACGTTTCTGGCTATTTTAAAGAGGAACTTGAGCTCATTTTGGAAGGTGGTTCTTGTCAAAAAGGAGTTGAATCAACAATAGTAGGTTTTGAAAATGGTGAGCCAATTTTATACCGGCATGGCGCGCTTTCCATCGAAGATATTGAAAAGGTTATCGGAAAAATAAAAGTATATTCCAGTGTTGAAGAAAAGTCACCTGTAGCTCCTGGAATGTTATCCAGACACTATGCTCCAAAAACCGAAACACTTTTAACTCACAATATAGAACAAACGCTAAAGTCTTATCAAAACAAAAAGGTTGGTGTAATTATTTTTAAAAATTTCGAAACCAAATATGAAAATGTAATACAAGAAGTTTTGTCTTCTTCCAATGACCTAGGCGAGGCTGCTAAAAATCTTTATGCGGCAATGCACCGTTTGGACAAATCTGAATTAGATATCATTATCGCAGAATACTTTCCAAATGAAGGTTTAGGAAAGACTATTAATGATCGACTAAAACGAGCAATTAAAAAGTAAATACTCAATTATACTGTATCCACCATGAATTTAAACTTACTAATTGAAAATCTTACGAACCCAGCCCTACTCTTTTTTATCTTGGGTATTATAGCCGTAGTTCTTAAAAGTGATCTTGAAATTCCAGCCAATTCATCAAAATTCATTTCACTTTATCTATTATTTTCCATTGGATTCAAAGGCGGCCAAGAATTATCGCATGAACCATTTACTACTGAGATAATCTGGTCGATGTTGTTCGGTATTGTGATTGCCTTAATTATACCTATTTATAGCTTTTTTATCCTGAAAAAACGTCTTTCCGTTTACGATGCAGGAGCCATTGCCGCCGCATATGGATCTGTTAGCGCGGTAACCTTCGTTACGGCAACAACTTATTTAGAATCTCAGGGATTAGCTCTGCATGGACATATGGTAGCTATCATGGCTTTAATGGAATCCCCAGCGATTATTGCCGGTATTATTCTTATTCACTTATTCAATAAGGAAGATGGATTAAAGATTAAAAAACGCTCAATTATTAAGCATTCATTTATCAACGGGAGTGTTTTATTGATATTGGGCAGTTTGGTAATTGGTATTCTCGCCAATGAAAAACAAGCTGAAGGTATTCGGCCATTTACGAATGATTTGTTCAAAGGGTTTTTAGCAATATTCCTACTTGATATGGGAATTGAAAGTGGCAAAAAACTTAAATCTTTCTTTTCATTCGGATGGTTCCCATTCTTGTTCTCTTCAATTTTTCCAATAATAAATGGCTGTTGGGTGGCACTAGCAAGTGGCATTGTCACTGATGATGTTTCTAGTCGATTTATGTTTGCTATTCTTGGTGCCAGTGCTTCCTATATCGCGGTTCCAGCAGCGATGAAAATTGCCGTCCCAAAAGCAAACCCCGGACTATATTTACCAATGGCCTTGGCTGTCACTTTCCCAATAAATATTACAATTGGATTACCGATTTATTACGCAATCGTCAATCTTTGATGACTTTTTATTGAATCTATTATTCCGAATTTATTACAACGATTACTGTCGAATCCCTTTATTCGATAGGCACAACAATGCCCAATTTTCACATTCGTAATATTGTCTTTTTCAAGTTATTATTAAAATAATTTATGCTTTTGATAATGAATATAAATGAAAATTAATGAATCATTCTCTTTTACTTTGTCCTCGAATTAAATAAACGATAAAACAAATGACAACAAATTTTTTAACATCGATAGTTCTAATCTCACCGGCTCTTTTTCTCTTACTAGCTATTATTGCCCGATTTGTTAAACCAATTTCCAAGTTAAAAAAATTAAGCTCTGCCATAACTATTATAGGATTACTTACAGCTATTTATGCCGTTTCCCTTTTAGTTATTAATGGAACTAGCCAAACATCCCTTATCGGCACGAATGGTTTAGGGTTCTCGATTCGGATAGACACTTTGAGCACAATCATGTTCAGTATGATTTCTCTATTAGCTTTTGTAATTGTAAAATTCAGTCATAACTATTTAGACGGCGATCAACGACAAGGAATATTTACTGGAAGGTTGGCCCTTGCGATCGCAATGGTTCAATTACTCGTTGTTTTTGGAAACTTATTTTTGTTGGTAGCAGCCTGGGTAGGTATAAGTTTTGCTCTTCATCGTTTGTTGGTTTTTTACCCGAATCGTCCAAAAGCGATTATTGCAGCCAAAAAGAAATTCATATTTGCACGGATAGGGGATGTTTTCATAATTACCTCATCTGTTTTACTCTATCGTGTTTTCGGCACAGGCGATCTTCAAGTGATTTTTAGTTCGGTTAGCGAGCTTCAGCAGGGTGATCTTCAATTTGAAGCAGCGGTTGTTTGTTTGGTACTTGCTGCAATCGTAAAGTCGGCTCAGTTCCCTTTGCACGGTTGGTTAATTGAAGTTATGGAAACGCCAACGCCCGTTTCAGCCATGTTGCATGCAGGTTTGCTAAATGCTGGTCCATTTTTAATGATTCGCATGGCCTTTTTATTGCACTACTCAAGCCTTGGAAGCGGCATTCTTATTCTCGTTGGTGGCTTAACTGCGATTTTTGCAGCGATATCATTTACAACACAGCCTGCGCAAAAAACTGCACTTGCCTATTCTAGCGTGGCTCATATGGGGTTTTCACTTCTCACTTCTGGATTCGGTTTGTATCCGGCTGCTCTCCTTCATTTAGTGGGCCATTCTTTTTATAAAGGACATGCATTTCTTTCTTCAGGAACAGCAGTAGAAATAATAAGAGCAAAAAAGGTTTTAGCAGAAAGACGAAGTGGCAAGCTACTTAGAATCTTGATTGCCTTTATTTCCAGCTTAAGTATATATATTTTATTTGCTACAATATGGGGTATTTCCCCAAACGAAAATTTAGGATTATTTGCCTTAGGGATTATTCTTATTCTTGCTTTAAGCTTATTGCTTACAACAGCAATTGACAGCGCAAATTACGCTCAAGCAATCATAAAAACTATAGTGTTATCGGTAATTATTACAAATGCGTTTTTCGCCTTTGAAGTTGGCGCTCATCACCTGCTCGCATCCGAGCTTCCTGACTTAAAAATTATACAAGGATTTAACCTCATTCTGATGATAGCTATAGTCGCACTATTTGCGCTTGCAATTCTCACTCAAATCCTTTCGCCGCGCATAAAACAAAATGGTTTTACCTATAAAATGGGTGTGCACTTTAGAAATGGATTTTATGTCAATGCCTATTTTGATAAATGGATTGGCGCCTTAAGTCAAAAGAAAATTTACAAAGAAATTAATCATCAACTTTAAAAAGTAGAGTCATGAAAAGCAAAATGGAAGAAAAAATGATTCAATCCGCAAACTCAGCTTGTGCCAAAATTGCTCCATTGTGGTCTTTGGAAAATTACGTAGCTGTAAATCCTTTCTTGGGTTTTACGGACCTAAAATTTGAACAGGCTGCCGTAAAACTAAAACAAGCGGGAGCAACGATGACGATGCCGATTTCCTTTTATTTGAAAGAAATAGAACAAGGGAAAATCACCATGAACGATGTCGAAAAAGCTTTGACTAATTTGCCGTTCAATTTGGAAAGTAATCCAAATGAATTCCTGAAAATCGCCAATTCAAAAGCGAATGAAACGGATCCCCGACAGCAGATGTTGGTGGCCGATATTGCTGAACTACTAGAGGATGAAAAATGGAGCGTTTTTATTATCGACCGGATCACGAGCTGGGCATCCGCCTTTTTTGACAAGGGTCAATCACTTTGGAACACCGCAAACAAAGAAGTCGACATGTTCGAATCTTGGCAAATGGAAGCATTGGTTGACAAAACTCCTGTTATCGCAGGACTCAAAAATTTCCATAACACCTTAAAGCAGGTTCCGAAAAACACTGAAGAAGCGATCATTTATTGTTTAGAACAACTAGAAATCCCCGCTGATGGACAAGAAGTTTATCTGTACGCACTACTCATGAAAGTTGGAGGTTGGTCATCCTATGCCTCAGGAATTGATTGGGATAATAATCTTTATGGCGGGTCTATCTCCAACAAATTAAATTTCTTAGCTATTTTGCTCACTTGGGAGCTTTGCATTTTGAAAGGCATTTCAAACGAAAATTTAATTGCCTACTGGACTAAATTTAGGGCAAAGCTTCCTGAAATTCAAAACTCTACAACCTCCAGTTATACTCAAGAAATACAACTTTGTTTGCAAAATGCGCACGATCTTGCTACGCAACGAAAATTAATTCAAAAAGTAAACGAACAAAAGATTTTAAAAAGTCAAGAAGATCAACAAATTAAAGCACAAGCCTTTTTTTGTATTGATGTTCGATCTGAAGTTTACCGGAGAAACTTAGAAATGATTACGCCAAAAATAGAAACCAAAGGGTTTGCCGGATTCTTCGGAATGGCGGTCGATTATTCTCCTGCTGCGCAAGAATCAAGCGAAAATCAATGTCCTGTTTTAATTCCCTCGGGCCCTAAAGTATCCGATGAATTTAAAGATCAAGCAAGCTTTGATAAAGTGTTTAAAGCCAAAAAATCGCAACAGCAGTATACCAAATCTTGGAAATCGTTCAAAGGTGGAGCTGTTTCTGGATTCAGTTTCGTAACAAGTTTAGGTTTAACTTATATTCCAAAATTAATTTCAGATAGTTTCGGTCTCACTCGACCGGTTACACATCCAAATCAAATAGGACTAGATAAAGCACTCGAAGAAGAAAAAACAGTAAGCCTTAATATTCCTTTTGATGATCAAGTTGCTATGGGAAAGGGTGCTTTAACAGCAATGTCATTAACTTCTGGCTTTGCCGAATTGGTCCTTTTCGTCGGACATGGTTCAACTACCGTAAATAACCCACACTCCACTGGACTTGATTGTGGCGCATGCGGCGGAAGAACAGGAGAAGTAAATACTAAGGTAGCAGCCAAGATTTTGAACAATGCTGATGTTAGAATAGAACTTGCTAAACAAGGTATTGAAATTCCCAAAGAGACTTTGTTCTTGGCTTGTCTGCATGACACTACTACGGATGAAATAACAATTTATAATCAAAGTCAAATCCCAAAAACTCATATCACAGCAGTGAAAGAAGTTAAGATCTGGTTTGAAAAAGCGAGTCAAGCAAATAGAACAGAAAGAGCCATTCGATTCAATTCAGAATCCAAAAAGAATGACGCCGTTTTATTCAGAAGCAAAGACTGGTCACAAGTTCGTCCAGAATGGGGATTAGCTGGCTGCGACACATTTGTAGTTGCACCTCGATATAGAACGAAAGGTGTAAATTTGGAAGGAAAGTCATTCTTACACGAATATAAATGGCAAGAAGATCAGAGCGGAGGTGTACTCACTGCGATTATGTCTGCACCGATGGTTGTAACAAGTTGGATAAACTTGCAATATTATGCTTCCATAGTTGATCAAAAAAACTTTGGTGCTGGAAACAAAACTTTGCACAACGTAGTTGGAGGGTTTGGTGTATTAGAAGGTCATGGTGGAGATTTACGAACTGGATTGCCTATTCAATCGGTTCACGACGGCACAAATTATCAACATTTGCCTTCAAGATTAAACGTTGTTATTGAAGCTCCAATAGAAGCAATGAACGCGGTTATTGAAGGAAATCAAATGGTTCGAGACCTTTGTAACAATGGCTGGATAAAACTTCTCGCTATGAATGAAGATGGGAAGATTTCTAAAAGATACATTGGAAACTTAAAATGGGAATCAATTGAAGAAAAAGTTGCAACAAAAACTCCATATTCTGAAATGGAAAGCGCAAATTACTGAAAGGTTCATTTGAGCTGTTTATAGACGACTTTGCTGCAACGAAAACCTGTGATCGAGTTAGAAAACAATGATAGATTTTACACCAAGAAGTCTGGAAGTGAAATTTGCTCGAAAAATCCTCCAATAAAAAAGCGGCTCTCGAAAATTTCGAAAGCCGCTTTTCACCTTATTTAATTTTCTAGTTCAAAACCCTCGCAGCAGTATCTCCATGACCTAGGGCTCTGTGTTTTTCTAATCCAATAATATGAGCGTGTCCACCTGCTTCGTTGTAATCGTGTTCAAATTCATGCAAAGCTTCCATTGACGTGTGATCCACCAATTTCGATGCTGCTAAATTCAATGTTACATTTTTTCCTTTCGGCAAAGCCAGTAATTTTTTCTTAAAGCCAATTAAATTCGCGAAAACCAAACTACTCTCTGAAGTAACAGTTATGTTCTCTCCACTTTCTTCAATGATTGTTTTTGATTTGAATAACTCATTCGCTTTAGCGCCATTGATGAAAGTAAACAAGAATTTCAAAGCAATTCCTGTTCCAACACCTATCAATAAATCAGTTGCTAAAGTCATAAAGATAGTCGATACGAAAATGACAAATTGGGCTGTTCCTAGTTTCCACATATGAACGAATTCCTTAGGGTGAGCTAATTTGAATCCAACGTAAATCAACATGGCTGCCAAGGCTGCGTTTGGTATCATCTCAATAAAAGGAACTAAAAACAAAACAGCAATCAACAAGAACATGCCGTGGAAGAAGTTTGCCCAACGTGTTTGTGCGCCATTGATAACGTTTGCAGAACTACGGGCAACTTCGCTAATCATTGGTAAACCGCCCAAAAGTCCAGAAATCATGTTTCCTGCGCCTACCGCCATTATGTCTTTGTTATACATGGATTTACGCTTGTAAGGATCCATTCCATCGATTGCTTTTGAAGTCAATAATGATTCGATACTTCCAATTAAAGAGAATAAAATTACGTATTGAACAAAAATGCCCATTTGTTTGATTCCTGAAAAATCTGCTTGAATCAATCCATCTTTGAACGCATCGAAAATACTTCCGATTTTTACCAAGGCAAAATTCGAAACTGCACCGTCTGTTTTAATGTGCAAGGCTTGTCCCAAAGGAATGGCTACAATAAGAACAACCAATGGTGCCGGAATTCTTTTAATCTTGGCATTTTTAATGAATCCAAAACCGAAAAGAATAACCAAACAAGCAATGCCAATTTCCGTGATATGTGCGTTTTCGTGTAGCAAACTACTTGGAATCATAGCTAATAATTCAAGGGGCTCTAAGCCTTTCAAGGTTGCTGGGTCTATTCCCAAAAGAACGTGAGCTTGTTTCGCAATGATAATGATGCCAATCGCGGCCAGCATACCGTGTATCGCGGCCGTTGGGAAAAAATCGGCCAATCCACCTAGTTTAAAAATTCCAAAAAGAACTTGAATGAAACCCGCAACGACAACAGCTCCTAATGCCAATTGCCATCCAATTATTCCGCCACCGTATGCACCCACTGCTCCACTTGCAATAACGATCAATCCTGCTGCAGGACCTTTTATGGAAAGTAAAGTTCCCGAAAAGAAACTAACGAATACACCTCCAATAATTGCTGTAACCAATCCAAAAATTGGTGGAAAATCGGAAGCTTTGGCAATTCCCAGACTCAGTGGAAGAGCCAAAAGGAAGACCATAAACCCAGAAAGAGCATCTTTCGTAAAATTTTGTTTCAAACCCGCTAATCCGTCAGCTGGTATTTGTTTTATTTTTTTTGTTGTCATGATTTTAATTGTTTAAAGTTTTATGAAGCTTTTAAAGCTGTTGAATGATATGTTTTGCAATGTGGCCCGAGAAATAATCGAGCGTAAATTCGTACTACACTAATTCCTCCTATTATATAGGCTAAAGCATTGAAAACAGCCAAGAATACTTGGTTTTCTTGAATGTGACTGAAAAGTAAATCTTCACCTATGAAGGTCGGCGTGATTGGGAAGCCCATGACACCCATACAGCTAATTAAGAAGACAAACGCCATTCTAGGATGCTGATAGACATGGCCATAGTAAGTGTTTAATGAAAAATAATTTTTTTCTTTTTTCTGCAAGAGCAAAAGAATCGCGTATCCAGCAATTCCAAGAATTACAACTCCGCTCAAATAAAACACTAGTTCTATCACAGATAATTCACCTAAGAATGAAGTTGCCAGAACAGACCAAAAATTATTGGTCATCAAAAGTATCCAGGCTAAAAGCGGTGATTTTCTTTCTCCAAAGGCGCGAAAAACCATCAACAATCCAATAAACGAGAAGGTTTCAGGTAAATAATCCAAAAGTTTAGGATCAATTGAAGCTTTATTGAAATATAGAGCAACACCAATTAAATAAACTGATCCAAAAAACCAAAATCCGTTTTTAAGTGTAATAAACGAAAGGTTTTGACCTATTTTTTTGATGTTGTTGAAGACATATCTGTTTAGGATATGGTCCAATTTAAACTCCCGCAGACTCAATTGATAAATCGTGTATTCCCATTTTTTCCAGTAGGTACTAACAATTGGTTGGGTGCGTTTTTCGTAATGATAGAACTGCTCACGAATTCTGTATGCAACAACCGATGGTGAAACCAACAATTGATACGTTCTCATAAAAGCATTTCCAGCGAAATGAACCAAAGCCAAAGCTTCTAAACCAAGAGCTATTTCTATGAAAATAATTCCTATTTGTACAATTGAAGCGTACGCCACTTTTGATTTTATCGACGATTGAATTCTTGCAATTGGCGATGCAACTATTGCTGTAACCAATCCCAATAGAATAATTAAGATTCTAATATAGATTTGCTCTGACCAAAACGGATATGTTCTCATCAATAAGAATGCACCAAAATGAACGGAAAGCGAACCGTAGAAAATTGCACTTGATGGTGTTGGCCCTTCCATTGCTCTCGGCAGCCAGGATGAAAATGGCAACTGAGCAGATTTAACAGCCGCAGCCAAAACAATCATCAAAGAAATAAAAATCGCTGCAGCGCTATGACCAACTACATGTTGATGCACAGCTGCATGATTCTCTAGTTGAGAAAAGGTAATGTTCGCATCCCATAAATGGTGACTTCCCCACATGGCAAGCAAAATGCCAACATCGCCAATTCGGTAAATGGAAAAAACACGCATTGCATTTCTAACAGGTAAATATCTTTCTCTGTAGAAAGCAATTAGCAAGAATGAAGACAACCCTAAAATCTCCCAACCGATAAAAAGCGTTTCGAAATTGCCGGAGAAAATTGTGAGATTGTAGCCCAAAAAGAAGAACAAAATCGTGTTGAAGAATCGTTTGAATCCTTTTTCGCGATGCATGTAAAAACGGCTAAAAGCTGCAATCATGAAGGTAAGAAAAGCGCCAACCAATAAATAAACTGCTGTTACTCGATCGAAATACAAGTCAATTAAAAAAGAATATTCTTCGGATTGATAAAGAACCACTTCTTTTAAATTGATTGAGTGAAATCCTTGCGCTGCCCAAAAACCGACAAACACGAATGCTGCCAAAAGAGTTGTCAATGAAGTAACAAAAGCCACAACTGACAAGGCAAATTCTTTTCGCTCAGGAATAACCAAAGAAACGAAGAACCCAAGTGCTGGAACACCAATAAAAATATTGATGAACCAAGGTAAGTTTTGAAATATAAAGTCCATCGTAATTAAGAATTAAGAATTAAAACTGGCATGTTGTCTTCCGTTGTTTCAATCAAATGATTTAAATCGGAAACTGGATCATTCAATTTTTTCAAAGGGTGATATTCCACAAAATTGCCTTCGATATATTGATGAAGTAACTTGCTTTCGGGATGCTGAACGACCAAATGAATCCATTCATCTTGGAACCATTGCTTTGCAGCTGGAGAACCATTTAAGGTGTCTAAAACAACATTTGGAAATTGCTCGATGTAAATCATCAAACGCATTGGGTCGTGAATTTCCACCATTTGGAAAGGTAAACCTGGTCGTAAATCTCCATCAGAGCCGTTGGCAACACCAATCAATCCCATTACGTTGTGTGGCAACTTAGAACCTGCGCCCAAACGATCTGTGTCGACTCTAGAGAAATAGTATTCTAGATTAATTCCACCACAGACAGGGGCCGCTGCGCCTAAAATTCCAGCAAGAAACTCTCCTTTTGGATCCAATCTGTAATCATAAGAATTCATGAAAGCTCTACGGTCCAAAAACAAATCTTTAAACGAATCTCTTCTTCCAATAATGCAAAGTGTATTCGTTGCATGGTTATATTCAGGACGAGGTTCGAATAAAGAAACGGAGCGCAATTTTACCTTATCGTGTACTTTTTTAGCCGAACCTTTTGTTTGTGACAAAGCAAATCTTCTTGATCTCTCTTTCGCATCTAAATCCAATGCTTGTTCGAAAAGTGTTTTGCGACCAGCATGTGCAATCGCGTTTTTCTCATTCAATACATCTTCGTCAAAGAATTTTATTTCGTCACGAGTTGTATCGTGTAAACCACCTATAAACTGAGTTGTCGCCGGGATGTTTAAACCCATATCAATCAAACGCAAACGAACTCTTTCATCATTTAACATCCATGAAGCTACACGAGCATTTACCGAACCTGGGCGACCAGAACAAGCGCCACAATCATAACCAGCATAGTAGGTATTGTTCACACTGCTTGCTCCGTGACCAATCAAATATACCAAGGGAGCAAAATCCGTTACTAAGCCTATGCTTTTTAGCATTCGACCCATAGCATCAGCCATTTCGTCGATTGTGAAACCTACTTGTAGTCCATCTTCTGTTGTCTCTCCTTGAAATTCGATTGTCAGTTTTCCTTTTTCGTCCATGTGTTCGAAAGAAGAAACTGCACTAGCTGTAAAACTTGGTTTGAAGATATTAGCGAAAAGCTTAAATCCAGACCATAAACCAACTGTTGCAGTTGTTATTCCAGAGCGCCAAAGCGAATGATCGTGGTTCGTGAAATGATAATCTTTTTTCGATTTCACACCCGATTCAAGTTCTTTAATAAGGTGCTTGGGTGTCAATGGTGCTGGGCAAATTTGTGTATGAAAAGCACTATTCTCTGGTTGAAAATGAGTGACAATATTGAAATGACCAGGCGTTCCAAAAGTTTTGCAGTTTTTGTCTAATTCCTCGGCATAACGGCGGATTGAACATTCCCTGTCATCAATACAAAACAAAGCCTGAAAACTAGCTGTGGTATTTGAATGAGTCTGATGACTTGTTTTTTCCATTCCTGCCAAAACCTCATCATAATATGTCCACTCGAAAGACTCTTGCCACAATTCATAAACCATTGCTAGATCAGAATCCTTCACTTTTGCGAAAAGTTTAACTGGTTTTTTATCAACTTTCAATCCAAGCGGACTCCAGGTTTCACCCAGTTTTTCATCTAACGCGTCAATTTCCAAAAGCAAATCAATGATGATGAAATCTGAAAGCGAAACGTTTCTTCTATCCAGTAATCCTTTTGGGCTTGATTCCAAAACAGCTACCATACCCGACCAACCTGGATGAGCAAAGCTTAAGTCGAATAAATACTGTTCGAAGTACTCTTCTTTGTAAATCAACAAATCAAGAAGTTCTTTTAAATTTAAATCTTCTTTATTTAAGAGTCTCTTGGCTCTTTTCCCGCTGAAAAAACTTGTGAAACTATTTTTTTCAATTTCACGAAGAGAGGCCAAAAGTCCTTTTTCTGAAGCTGGGAAATCCCATTTGGAAATTCCTTGATCCAGATAATTGCTGATAATTCTAAAAAGAACTGGGTGCGTAACTTTGTCTAAATTTACTTTGTAAACTCTTTTCCAGGTATCTCTAAGTTTCCCAATACGAGGACGATGCTCCGTATCGAATGAACCTTCAATCATTTTAGATTTCCATTGATCAACTTCTGAAGAACCTTTTCGCCCTTTTATGACACGAGAAATAATTTCGTCGTCAATTTTATTATCAATATATAATTGTCGGAAATCATGGAGAGATAAATACCCTTTAAACCCGAAAATCTCTCCTGCTTTCGTAACAGCAGAGTGGAATTTTTCATGCTGAAAGGCATGCAAAGTATTGTGGTGAATGAAATCTTTTAATGGAGCTTGTGCGGGTAAATAATGCCCAAGTTTATGAAGGACTTCAGTTAAGTCGAACACCCCGTTTTGTTGATGATGCGTTGTTTGCATGATCTTGTTTTTTTTGCTGTTCCGAAGAACAACGTTTATAATAAAATTTGTGTGATTTTTATTCTGAACCAAAGCACAGAAAGAATCCAATTCAGAATAGAATTGAACAGAGTCGATAAATGAAACATTCACCCAAAGGTGTGTTTCATTTATCTATACCTAAAAATTTAATTTAAGGGAGCTATAAAGAATGTATAGCTTAGTATTATAAGTGTGGGAAAAACAACAGGAATAGGGAATCTCATTTTTCTTTTTGACAATAAACTCCTTGCTTGGAAATGAAATAAAATAATCTGTAAACTCATCGTCTTCCAGTTCTATTTCATAATCCTTGAAACTATCTGCAATAACAACATTGGAAAAATGTTGATCTGAAAGTTGAGTAATTGAAGATTGTTTGTGGGTAAAGTCTGTTGCTGAAAACGCAGTATTCGACTTCACAAACAGAGCAAAAAGCTGAGGAAGTACGAATAAAAATATTTTCAATCCCTGTTTCATAATACTTTATATGAACACTATTACAAGACAAATGTACTTTGTATTTATTGCTTAGAGCTTTTTTAACTAAAAATTAACCGAAGTCTTTGTTTTCATATAGTTCATTTTCAAAGAGAAATCAATCCAATGAAGAATAAATCTTCTTCATTTTTGATTTTTTTAATTGTTATTTGTAACTTTTCATCTACTTGTCAGTCTTACAGATGTGCTAAACTAAAATGACGGTTAAAGAATTCAATATTGCTGTAGACGAATTTTCGGATAATATCTTTCGATTTTCGATGAAACATCTTAGAAATGAGATGTCTGCAAAAGATATTGTGCAAGAAACTTTCATGAAAGTTTGGGCAAAACACGATGAGATAAATGTAGAAAAAGTAAAGAGTTATCTATTTACTACTGCATACAATGCGATTATGGATTTTGTAAAAAAGGAAAAAAGAAGTTACGAGATGCCTGCGGAAGATAAACAAGCTAGAACGCAGCCTGAAACGAATTTCGATTTACAAGAAATCCTTAATGAAGCACTAAATCAGTTGCCGGAGATTCAAAAAACATTGGTCCTTCTGCGTGATTATGAAGGCTATTCGTACGAAGAAATCGGCGAAATTTGCAAACTGAAAGAATCTCAAGTGAAAGTATATATCTTTAGAGCTCGACAGGCATTGAAGACATATTTGAAAAGTGTTGAATTGATTGTTTAATAAAGAATGAAAGACCAAATAAATATAGAAAATTACGAAGCTTTTTATCTCGATTACCTTGAAGGAAATTTAGATGAAAACGCAACCTTGGCCTTGTTTGCCTTTTTGGCTGATAATCCTGAGTTGCAAGTGGAAGATTTGGGTCCAGAATTAATGGACTCCGCTTTTGTATTGGACAATGATTTCAAAAACAATTTAAAACAAGATCAAAACTCGTCAACTATTTCAACTGGAAACATTGAATATTTCTTAACTGCCGAAAAAGAAAACCAACTTTCTAAAACAAAATTGGCTGAATTGGATTCCTTCATTTCTGCTCATCCGAAATATAAATTGGATAGAAAAATTTACGCTTTATCTACATTAAAAGCAGATAAAAATGAAGTTTTTAAAGACAAATCAAAACTAAAACAACGAGAAACAATTGTCCTTTGGCCACTGCTATCTGTCCTTGCAGCTGCATGTGCGGTTTTGGTTATTTGGCTAATTCCAAATTCTCCATATAATGGTGAAATTCGCTCTGCCGCTGGTGTGCCAACTATTCGTGTAAAGGGAAATACCAATGACATTCCAAAAAACAATTCGACTCAAATAGAATTAAATCAAAATTCTTCGAACAACGCTACTCAATTTGTTGCTCAACAAGCAATAAACCCATCGGTAAATAAAAACGGTTCAGCTTCCAAGCTTATTTCAGGAAATCTTTCTATGAGAAAAGCAGAAAAAATTGAGACATTGTTTGCAGAAAATGTTGTGCTTAACAGAGCCCTTCAAGATAAGAACCCTGATGCTGTCGCATACCGCCAAACAGAAGTTTTAGAGTCTCCTTCTAATGCATTGGCCATGACAAACCCTGTGAAGCCTTTGACCAACAAGTTGTCAGATATTATCAAAACGCAGGTAGATTATAAATCGGGTGAAGATGCAAAAAGCGAAAGAAAAGGCTTTTATCTAAAAATTGGACAATTTGAGATTTCACAAAATAAAAAGATAAAACAGAAGCAATAATCCTCCAAGAACTCGTTAATAAAGCGAAAGTATTTTTTGACAGAAAAAAAATTAGTAGTAGCTTCGCTAAATAAAATCGAGAAAATGAAAAACTTAATGTTGCTTGCCACTGGATCAACCTTGTTATTAATGCTTGTATTTACATCTTGTAAGAAAAAAGGATGTACAGACGAATTGGCAATAAATTATTTCGAGGCTGTGAAAAAAGACGATGGCTCTTGTTCATATTCCTCAACTCGATTGGAAGGTCGGTTTTCGTATTTAAGAAACAACGATACTGTTTCTGATACAGCACAAGTCTATTCTTTTGAAAGATCACATATGAAAGTTGAAGGTGGTACTTTCGATTTTCTTAAAACTGATTTTTCTTTTTTAATTGATTGGTCGACAAAGTCAATGGCAATGCCTGACTCCATTGTTCCATTTTTAATAATTCCATTGGCACCTAATAGTCCGTATTACGGAAAAGTTGAAGGTAAAATTGTTTCAAGAGATAATTTTACAATCACTTATACGCAGGAAATACCAACATGGAACAATGTTACTGTCACAAAAGACACTGTAATTACATACGATTTCAAAAGAGTTTAAAGAAAGCCGAACGTACAACTTATAGTTCTTTTGAAAATCACGATATTTGCCAAAAAAATATCGGATGTCCAAATTGATTACCCTTAACGAATTTATTTTAGACCGTCAGGCAGACTTTCCATTTGCAACGGGCGAATTGTCGCGTATCTTGAATGATATTGCTGTTGCTTCAAAAATTGTAACACGCGATGTTCGTCGTGCCGGATTGATCGATAATATTCTGGGTGCTCAAGGTGAAATCAATATTCAAGGTGAGGAACAACAGAAATTGGATGTCATTGCTGACGAACAATTTATTAGAATGTTTGAGCAAGGCGGTGAAGTCTGCGGAATTGCTTCTGAAGAAAATGATGATTTCTTAGCTTTTGATTCTGAAACATCCAAAAACGGAAATTATGTCGTTCTTTTTGATCCTTTGGATGGTTCCTCAAACATCGATGTAAATGTTTCTATAGGAACTATTTTCTCCATTTACAGACGAGTTTCACCAGTTGGTACTCATGCAACTATGGAAGATATGCTTCAAAAAGGTGATGATCAAGTTGCCGCTGGATATGTGCTTTATGGTTCTTCTACCATGTTAGTTTATACGACTGGAAAAGGAGTCAACGGATTTACTTTAGACCCAAGTATAGGCGAATTCTGCCTATCTCACCCAGATATGAAAATGCCAGTTGATGGGCGTTTGTATGCCATGAACGAAGGAAATATCAAAATCTGTGAACAAGGATTGTGCGACTATATTTCGTATTGCCAAGAAGCAGATGCTACGCCAATGCACCCATATTCTGGTCGTTACATTGGTTCTTTGGTAGCCGATTTTCACCGAAATTTAATCAAAGGTGGAATCTACGTTTATCCGGATACCACTTTAAACCCTGAGGGTAAACTTCGTTTGTTGTACGAGTGTAATCCTTTAGCTTTTGTTGCAGAACAAGCTGGCGGAATGGCCACAACCGGTCGTAAGCGAGTTATGGAAATTAAACCAACAAGACTTCATCAACGGGTGCCATATTATACGGGCTCAAAAAATATGATGGAGAAAGCTATGGGTTGTTTGAAGGATTAATCGGAACTTCATTTAAACCAAAGGAAGTCTGGAGTTGTTTCGGTATAGTAAACTCTAATTTAATCGAATACCATGAATTACTTAGTCATTCTATTGTCTATACTTGTTTCTTTTTCATCCTGTAATTTGGTGAAAATGAGTGGGCGTCATACTGTAAAATCGCTCAACAAAAATGAAATCTATTCCTCAGTATTCAAAAGCGATTCACTTTCTATAAAGTATTGGAAAGGAGGTCAAGGACCGACCTTAGTTTTTATTCACGGTTTTGGCGGCGACGGAACGGTGACTTGGGAAAAAGAGCTAAAACATTTTGTTGAAACAAATACTATTATCACCTATGATTTGCTTTGGTTTGGTGACAGTTACTCTAACGAACCTGCAAATTTATCTACCCAAACATCGGCTCTTGAGAAATTATTAGCTCATTTACAAATTGATTCTGCAACATTGATAGGACAAAGTTATGGTGGTTTTGTAGCCTTAGATTTTGCATACAAATTTCCTGATAAAGTTGAAAGACTAGTTATCGCTAATTCTCCTGGCCCAACCTTCGATATTTCTTATTTAGACACGGTTTGTAAAAATTTCGAGTTGAATACTATCTCTGATCTTTTTGTGCTTGAAGATCCAAATAATATTCAGCGACTAATGAATGCTGCTACCTATTCAGATAAACACATTCCTAAATTCCTGCGCAGACAAATGTTCGACGCTTATTTTCATAAAAACAATGCAGAACAAATAGCATTGATGACTTCCTTACCTGCCGAACAATCAAAAATGCAGGATCTTTCTACATTCAAAAAAATTCCAACCCTAGTCCTTTGGGGCGAAAACGATGAAATCTTTCCTTTAAAAGAAGGACAGAAATTTGCCACAGCCATAGATGCCAAATTTGTTTCCATCCCAAAATGTGGTCATGGTCCGCAGGTAGATCAACATAAAGCTTTTTTGAAAATTCTTAACGACTTTATTCAACCACAACTTTAGTTAATATACGATTGAGTTGTGGGAGATTATTCGTAAATTCCATCTATGAACCTCAATTCAGATTTCACGTTTCAAACACTCCAACTTCAAAATGATTACGAAGGAGAAGTAGTTGCTACGCTTATTTCTGCAAATAAAAACTCAAATAGAAAAAAGGCGGTTCTCTATCTTCATGGTTTTATAGATTACTTTTTTCACCCGCATGTCGCAGCCAAATTTTTGGAAAATAACTTCGATTTCTATGCGCTTGATTTGAGGAAATATGGCCGATCATTATTACCTCATCAACACCCAAATTACTGCAAAAATTTAGAGGAATACTTTGAAGAAATTTCCATTGCTTTGCGGACAATTTCTGACAATAATTCTACAGATATAACACTTTTAGGACATTCAACAGGCGGACTTATTGCCTGCAATTACATGAACGATGGAGCAGAAAGAAAACTGGTAAAAAATCTAGTTTTAAATTCTCCTTTCTTTGATTTCAATGTGCCTAAACCGGTGAAAAAAGCAGGTTTAGTTTTGGCAAAGTTTAGTTCACAGGCTTTGCAATATGGCAAACTAGAAGGTGCTTTGCCGCCATCCTATCCTGAAAGTTTGCACAAAGATTTTCACGGTGAATGGGATTTTAACCTAGACTGGAAGCCGATAAAAGGCTTTCCAACCTATTTCAAATGGTTAATCGCTATTGACAAAGCACAGAAGAAACTTAGGAAATCTTCTATTCAAATTCCTGTTTTGATTCTGCATTCTCATCATTCAAAAAAGATGTTGAAATTTCAAGAAGCTGCACACTCAGCGGATATTGTTTTGAATGTTGAGCACATGAAAAATATAGGACCAAAGCTGGGCAGTAATCTGAAAATCATAGAAATCCAAAATGGAATGCATGATTTGTTTTTATCCCAAAAAGAAGTGCGTGAGAAAGCTTTTGAGGAGATGTTTGGATGGTTATCGGTCTTCGACTCCGCTCAGACCTAGGTTTAAATTTCTCTTTAGAATTAGTTTAAAAACGCAGACTGAGCAGAGTCGAAGTCTGCTTTTTTCCCCATCTTTGCACAAAATTTTAATGTCCTAAGAACACTTAGGGCATTTTCGTCGTTTGTAGAAGTAAGAAATGGATCAGAAAAAATTAATTAATCGCTTTAAAGAGATACCCCAAATAGATGATACGGCGAATGCTTTGCAATTTGCAGGAACTCGCATACAATGGAAAGGGATAATTGGTTCTTCTCGGGCTCTTTGTGCATCTGCTTTGGCGAACCAAATTCCGGGACATCATTTGTTTTTATTGCAAGACAAAGAAGAAGCGGCTTATTTTCTTAATGACTTAGAACATCTACATCCCGATAACAAAAACATCTTTTTCTATCCTGCCTCTTATCGTGTTCCTTACGATATTGAAGAAACAGACAATGCCAACGTTGTCGCTAGAGCTGAAGTTTTGGAAGCCATAAACAACCAAAAAAATGTTTGGTTGGTTGCCTATCCCGAATCACTTTTTGAAATGGTGCCGACGCAACAAAAACTGGTGAAGAATACCATGCGCGTTGAGGTTGGAAAAACCTATTCCATAGAATTCATGAACGAATTGCTTCTGGAATATCATTTCGATCGTGTAGAATATGTTTATGAACCCGGTCAGTTTGCCATTCGTGGAGGTATTGTGGACGTTTTCTCTTATGCCAACGACCTTCCTTTTCGAATTGAATTTTTTGGTGATGAAGTAGAAACGATTCGTGTTTTCGATCCGGTTGACCAACTCTCCGTGAAAACGCATCAGCACTTCAATATTGTCCCTAATATTCAAGATGAATTTTTAACCAATGAGGGAACGGGAAGTTTATTGACTTTCCTCGGAAAATCGACAAATGTATGGATGTCGAGCTATGAGCATACAGAAACTATTTTAGACAAGGCCTTCGAAAAAGCTGAGGAAATACATGCTAGTTTTGGAGTAGATACACGACGAACTTTACCTGAAATTCTATTTTATTCAGGAAAACAATTGGCAAAAGAAATTGCTGATTTTTCCATTTTAGAATGGGGTCCAGATTATCATTTCAAAGCTGAAAAAACTTTCCAATTCAATTTTCAACCGCAACCAAGTTTCAATAAACGATTTGAATTGCTGCGCGATAATTTGATGCAGAAAACAGCAGATAGATTTCAAAACATCATCTTTTCTAATCAACCAAAACAAATTGAACGACTGATTCAAATTTTGGAAGACATAGGTGGTGAGGTAGATTTTATTCCTATGCCGATTGCTTTGCACGAAGGTTTCATCTCTCCTGATTTGAAATTAACCTGTTATACCGATCATCAAATTTTTGAACGTTACCATCGCTTTCAATTAAAAGAAGGTTTCCGTCAAAACAAGCAAGCTTTGATGTTGAAAGACATTTACAACCTGCAAAAAGGCGATTATATAACGCATATAGACCATGGCGTCGGTCAGTTTTCTGGTCTACAAACTATCGACGTAAATGGTAAGCCTCAAGAGGCTATACGCCTTATATACAAAGATGGAGACGTCTTGTATGTGGGCATTCACTCACTTCATAGAATTTCGAAATTTACCGGCAAAGATGGTATTGCGCCGAAAATGAACAAGTTAGGTACACAAGCTTGGAATACATTAAAGAATAAAACCAAAAAGAAGATAAAAGAACTGGCTTTTGATCTAATTCAACTGTACGCTAAACGAAAAGCGCAACAGGGTTTTGCTTTTTCACCAGACAGCTACTTGCAAAATGAGTTAGAAGTTTCCTTCATGTATGAAGATACACCCGATCAATTCAAAGCAACGCAAGCGGTGAAAGAAGATATGGAATCCAAAATGCCAATGGATCGATTGATTTGTGGGGACGTTGGATTCGGGAAAACGGAAATTGCCATTCGAGCAGCTTTTAAAGCCGTAGCCGATAGTAAACAGGTAGCAATTTTGGTTCCAACAACCATACTTTCCATGCAGCATTATCGCAGTTTTAAAGAAAGATTAGCGGATTTTCCTTGCAATGTGGATTACATCAATCGATTTAAATCGGCTAAAAAAATTACCGATACGCTTCAACGATTAAAGGAAGGTAAAATTGATATTTTAATCGGAACACACGCTTTGGTTGGCAATAGAGTGAAATTTAAGGATCTAGGTTTGATGATAATCGACGAAGAGCAAAAATTTGGTGTGTCGGTAAAAGACAAATTAAAAACGCTTCGCGCTACTGTTGATACGCTCACTTTAACGGCTACTCCAATTCCAAGAACTTTGCAATTCTCCTTAATGGGTGCACGAGATTTGAGTATTATTAACACGCCTCCGCCGAATCGTCAACCGGTTTTAACGGAGATAATTTCTTTCAACGAAGAAACAATTCGCGATGCAATAGCTTACGAAGTTAGTCGTGGTGGACAAGTGTTTTTCGTTCATAATCGATTGGAAAATATCAAAGAGGTTGCTGGCATGATTTCACGACTTTGCCCTGGTATTCGAATAGGAATTGGTCACGGACAGATGGACGGCGAGAAGTTGGAAAAAATCATGTTTGATTTCATCAACCACGAATACGATGTTCTAATTGCTACAACAATTATCGAAAGTGGTATTGATATTTCCAATGCGAATACGATTATCATTAACAACGCCCAAAACTTTGGTTTGAGTGATTTGCACCAATTGCGTGGACGTGTTGGTCGTTCCAATAAGAAAGCTTTCTGCTATTTAATTGCTCCAAAATTTACGGTTCTTACTTCCGAAGCGCGAAAACGATTGGAAGCTTTGGTTCAATTCTCCGACCTTGGCGCTGGTTTCAATATTGCCATGAAGGATTTGGACATTCGAGGAGCTGGAAATATGTTGGGAGGTGAACAAAGTGGTTTCATTTCTGACATTGGGTTTGAAATGTATCAGAAAATCTTGAACGAAGCTGTTGATGAATTGAAGGAACAAGAATTCAAAGATCTGTTTGCTAAAAAAGGCGACGGACCAGTAACTTTTGTTCGCGATTGTATTTTGGAAACGGACTTGGAAGTTCGTATTCCAGATGATTATGTGAACGACGTAAATGAACGTTTAGCGCTTTACCAATCCATGGACAATTTGAAAACGGAAGAGGAATTGGAGAAATTCGCCAAAGACTTGATCGACCGATTTGGGCCTTTGCCACATGAAGTGAATGAACTAATTATGTCTTTCCAATTGCGATGGTTGGCGCAAGATTTAGGTGTAGAGAAACTCGTTATCAAGGGCGGAAAAATGGTTGGATTCATGATTCCCGACCCACAATCTAAATTCTATGAGTCAGCAATTTTTCAAGTCTTATTGAAACGCATTCAAACAGGACAATTGCCTTGTTCGCTTTCAGAGAAAAACGATCGCTTGCGCATGGTCTTCAACAATGTTAAGGATTTGCAAAAAGCGTTTGATTTGTTTGCTTCGGTGAAGGAAGTTGAGGAAATGTAGGCTTCGACTCCGCTCAGCCTACGAACTAATCCGCTCAACCTACAATTCAAAAATGATATTAAAGCGCAGACTGAGCGGAGTCGAAGGCAAGGGTTATTTCTCTAAATTCTCACTAACAACAGCTTCACCAAATCGCTCGTAATTCACCAACCAAGCAGCTGCGTTTTTCACGTAACGACCAGTTCCAGCGGTATCCCAATTGTGGAACAAACGTGTAAATCCACCGTCAATAATTAAGCGTTGTCCTTGATTTTCATATACTGCGGTGACAACATTTCCATCTGAACTCCAGATTCACGGGGTCATGTTTTGCTTTGGATCGTTTATTTTTGAAATCGTTATTCCTTCATAGACAAATTCTAAACAAGTTGTTAAAAGAAAGAAATGAAGATGAAAAATAGGTTTAAGACCGTTTTTCTCTTTTTTAAGTAATTCACGATATCATATTCATTATAATAGAACCTTGTTTTCATTTGTGAAAATTTGGATATGGAGTTTATTTTAGAGTTTTACACGGCATTTTCTATCGAAAGTACTTGTGTAAAATCATCAGAAAAGTCGCGATAAAACCAGGTTATACTCTCCCAAATATATTGGCTTCATTTATTGCTGAAAACACCCACTCTCGGCATTACCGACAGCAATAAACCTCACGACTTTTCTGAATGAAAATATTATCTATATAATTAATTGTATTCCTATTTTCATTTTATCGTTTTTTTGGGAAATTTTAAACCAATGAAATCTTGAGCTTGTCAATTACGTCAACCTCAGTGGCATCTACATCTCTCAATTCTGCCAAATAGTAGGATGCCCAATCCAAAACGTGAATTAAATACAGTGAGGAAACTATTTCATTTTCAAAGTCAGATTTAATCGTTAGGCTATGCGCAGTTTTTGATTCTACAACACCTCTTGTATAATCAAATCGTTTTTTATTTTGAGGATGCATGGACGCGGTCTCAATAAAAATTACAGCGTGTTTTTCATTACCTCCTGCCCAGCCAACCAATTCGTTGTGGTTCATTTCTGGAATCACATGATGAGAGCAAAGTACCTTCGAATTTTCCTGAAATTGTTGACGAGCTCTTACCGCAATAGCTTCGTCTTTTAATTCCGAATAGATGACGATATTTTTTTTGAATAACGATTCTGCAATTCTTTTTGCTTCTTTATGTATTTTCTCGTTTACACCTCTTAATATTGACGAGGCATTAAATATTTCAACCAAACGATCCTCCTCGATGAAACCGAATAAACAAAAAATATCGGTCAACAAAACACACATATAGGCCAATTGCGTTCGTGGTGGCTTTCCGCCTGGAATGATTGTGCTTTCGTAATTATTTTCGCTGCAGAATCTTTCCAGTTTCCCGCCAGAAGTTATTGCAATAATAGAGGCTCCTTTTTCATGTGCTTGCTCTACTGCAGAAAGTGTTTCTTCGGTATTGCCTGAATATGAGCAGGCAATTACGAGCGTTGATTTGTTAACATAGCCAGGTAGATTATAATCCTGGCAACAATTGACAGGAATAACCAACTCATTTTGAAACCATCGAGACACCAATAATCCTCCAATTCCAGAAGCTCCCATTCCACATATTAGAATATTATTAAAATTTGGATAAAACTTTTTGAGCTGATTTATTTCAATGATTTGAAAAGCATCTACTATGTCCTGGGGGAAATTTTCTATGTGTGTTTTCATTGTTTTTCTATAAAAATGATATTCGCATCAAACTAAATCGTCTGTTATTCATTTGTTCAAAAACCTCATGCTGTAACATTGAATCATTTATCCTGATATTTTTCTTTAAGGTATTTGTACCAATCTTCTTGTTTTCTTCCTTTTATAAAAAACCATCCTAGATTTAGGTCAAACCATTTTTCAAATTTCTTCCACATTATTTTCTGTTTGAAAGTTGTCACTCAAAACCAATTGAATTTAAACTGATTGGCGGGTATTCAAGAAATTCCACAAAGCATTCGAAAATCATAGCTGCAATTTGTATTTATCACTTTTAAGGAGCTCGTCTATTTAAAAAATCTAAACAGTATACTGTATCGCATCTGCTAGATCTTGGGAACAAAGTACAGACATAAAAATCCTAATTCCAATGTGATTAACACATATCACATGAATAATTTATGCAATTATCGCGTGCCATATTTTCCATTCAACCAACAATAAACCAGTGGGTAAGATTCGACTTAATTGATGTTTCATTCATTATTCAGTATTTATTCATATTTTTTCGTGTGCGATAAACACATAAAATGATCCGAGATGAAAAAAAGTCAATGAATACAAAATCACCGAGGACGGTATAAGAAAAGCAACTATTCAGTATTCGAGCGGTGCTCAATATTCGCACAAACAGCGCATCATGCACTTTCCGTTCAATTATCCAATTAAAATTGAATAGACGTAACGAAATGCACAAATTAATTATCGGGTAAAAAGGATGTATTTCAGATATTTTTAAATTATACAAAAGCCTATTGAAACAAAAAGAATTTCACGATTTCTTCACAAGTTATTCGTGATTTTTAAATTTCACAAACTCTTCAATTTATCAGATAAACTATGGATTAAACCCAACCTGACTTCTGAATTTTCCTCACTTGTAATTAGAACTTCTACTAATAGAGTAATAAGCCTTCCCATATCCTTTTCTTTGTAGTTGGCTGGAGCTTTGGCTTCTGTTACTTTTATTCGACTTTTACTGATAAGTGTATCTATATCAACGTCTAGTATAACAGAAATTCTTCGAATTTCGTCCGCTGTAAATTGTATTCTTCCAGTTTCCCTCCTGGAGTATTGAGATTGACTCAACCCCAGGTCCATAGACATGTTTTCTTGAGAAAGACCTCTATTTTGCCTGTATCTTTTTACAGCACTTGCGATTTCACTAATATACATGAGAAAAGTTTTACTAAAAATTGCAACGGACAAATTTATTAAAAAACTGGTAATTACTGTTAATACTTCAAAACTAAATATGCGTTATTCACATATGTTGATGTAGGAATTATACAATTTACAATGATTGTTGCCTGATTTCAACATAAACAATACAGGTTAGAGCCTTGAAAACCCAATAGTAAAACAGTAAAGACGCACTATTTATGAGCGCTGAATGATGCGAAAAATAGTAAAAACAAGTAGTAAGAAGCAATAAACCGTTGAGTCAAATAGAAAAATTTTTGGCGGTGAGCAAGTAAACGGATTATCAATTTAAAATCATGTCCTCATACTGTGAGAACAATCCTTATCGGTTATCGGTTAATTCTAAACAGTGTAGAAAATTAAGCCATTAAAAAAGCGGAAAATCTTTTAAAAATTAGGTTTTATTTCGTTTTTCTATCCTATTACGAAAATGTTGCTAGGCTGCACAAAAAAAGTCTACCAGTGATTCGATGTTATTTTTTCAGCAGATTTTCAATGATAAATTTCAAATGTGTGTTCTCAATTTTCAACAGTTCCAATTGTACTTTTAAAATATTTTTTTCATCAGCCGTCAATAGCTGATTATTAATCTGCAGACCATTAGCTATTTTGTTATTCATGACATTAAAAATAATTCTTTCATCGAAAGCAATAATTTCTTCTGGTTTCATGTCAAACTGTTCCGAAATTTTCTTCAACTTTGAATAAGTAACTTCTGTTTCGCCTATTTCCAATCTACTATAGGATCCTTGAGATATTCCAATAGATTCAGCCACTTGAATTTGAGTTAGTTGTTTTATTTCTCTAAGTACTTTTATTTTATTGCCTATACCCATATGCTAATTTAAAAATAAAAAAGAAGAAGAATTAAAATAAATAGAAAAAAAATTTAATACAAACAATGGGCTTTTATGTTTAATAAACATAAAACGGCTCTCAAAAGGGGGTTCTATCGGGCTAGTAATTATATTTTAATAAATGCTCAATGAAAAAAATGATAGTTGTTCCTACCAGAATAATCCGAGAATGGCAAGTTGACCAGCCAAAATCTAAAAGAATGTTTACGAGTTGTCTAGTTTCGCAATCAGTTTGCTCAAAATCTTTTTTTCTATTTTTTTGTAAACCCAATAATTGCATTATGCTTACATCTAAAAAATTTCTACTCCTTATATAAAATTCACATAATTTTAATTAGCACTTACACTATTTACAATGTTTGTTACCCGATTTCTAAATAAATATGAAAGGATAGAGCCTTGATAAGCCTATGGTAAAACAATAAAGACGCAATCCTTATGAGCGCTGAATGAAAAAAAAGTGATAAAAAATTAAGTAGTAAGAAGAAATAAACCGTTGAACCAAATAGAATAATTTTCGGCGGTGCGCAAGTAAGCAGGTTATCAATTTAAAATCATGTCTTCACATTGTGAAAACAATTCCTATCGCTTGTGGGTTCGGTTCTATTCAGTATAGAAAATTAAGCCATTAAAAAAGCGGGAAATCTTTTAAAAATTAGGTTTTTTCTGTTTTTCTATATCCCATTACGAATGAATGTTATCGGCTGCGCAAACAATGTCTAAAAGTGATTCGATGTTACTTTTTTAGCAGATTTTCAATGACAAATTTCAAATGTGTGTTTTCAAGTTTCAGCAGATCAATTTGTGCTTTATAAAGATTTTTTTCTTCATCCGTAAATTGTTCATTATTAATCACCAAACCATTCGCTGTTTCGTTATTCATGACATTAAAAACAATTCCTTCATCGAAAGCAATAATTTCTTCTGGTTTCATGTCAAACTGTTCCGAAATTTTCTCCAACTTTGAATAAGTAACTTCTGTTTCGCCTAATTCCATTTTACTATAAGCTCCTTGAGAAATCCCCATTGATTCAGCCATTTGATTTTGAGTTAGTTTTTTTAACTCTCTAAGAATTTTTATTTTATGTCCTAATTGCATATGCAAACATAAAGCTAATCTATTCATAAAGAGAATTAATAACAATAATTGGGTGAATTAAACAATGGCCGCTATATATTTATACATTATAAACCGTTGTTTAAGAGGGGTTTCAACCTTGATCGTATAGATGTTTAAATAAATGCTATTTCACCAATTTCACTTTTGGTATATTGAGATTGATATAAAACTAGATGCATATCCATGTTTTCGAAAGATAACGTAACGAAATCCTGAAAAATAGTTCACCATTTTGTTGAATTTTAATGCTCTTTACATATATTTTTTAGATTAGTTAGGTCGATAAAGTATAGGCTAAAGTTGCTTCATTTCTTTAACAAAAGAATACCACCTACTTTATTTTAATTTGATTTTCGAAAGCCTCTCAAAATCCTCCCTCAAGCGGTTCGATAGTGAAGACCCTCCCTACTCATAAGAGGGACATAGTTTCCAGTTAGCTATACAACTTAGTTATCGGCGTGAGATTTATATTTCCCCCTTTGGAGGGGTTTAAAGTAAGAGTACAATCTGTAATTATTCAATCTACATTATTTCTCTAAATTCTCACTAACAACAGCTTCACCAAATCGCTCGTAATTGACCAACCAAGCGGCAGCATTTTTTACGTAGCGACCTGTTCCGGCGGTATCCCAATTGTGAAACAAACGTGTAAATCCACCATCAATAATTAAGCGTTGTCCTTGATTTTCATATACTGCGGTTACAACATTTCCATCTGAACTCCAGATTAACGGGGTCATGTTTTGCTTTGGATCGTTTATTTTTGAAATCGTTATTCCTTCATAGACAAATTCTAAACCTGTAGTAATTAAATGATTAGGCAACATGCCGCAATTTGTAGAATCTGTTTTGAATCGAACATTTTTTGTTCCCATATATCTTCCACTTAATGAAACTCCAACTAATTTACCAGCAAGAAAATCAACATCAGCATGGTATGGATCGTTATCACCCCAGAGGTAAACGCCTTTTCCGCTGTCGAAAAACTTCTTGATTACTTCTGCGTGTTCTTCGTTTAACAATTGCGTTGTAGTTGAAATAACCCATAACTGACAGGCTTTTGAAAGTGCCTCTTCCAAAACTTCCGGGCTAGGTGCGACCTTCGAAAAACGGTAAACACTAAAACCTTTTTCAGCTAAAGCTTCTTTTGGTAATTCAAAACTGCCTTCCATACAAAACTGCAACACAACAATCGTTTGGCCTTCAAAAGCGCCATCAACAGCCAAATCATATTGATTACCAGAAGCATTGCCATAAGTGTCGGTATTCTTCACTTTTTCTTGGACAACAACCTTTTCTATTTTACCCGTTGTTTCGTTCCGAACATCCTTAGTTGTTGTTTCATATACCTCGCTTTTTCCAGCGCAGGAGTTGTATTGAGCATGTCCGAAAACTGATGTCGCCAACAATGCCAATGTAAATAAAATTGATTTTTTCATGATATAAAATATTTAATGCTGTAAACTATTTCTCTAAATTCTCACTCACCACCGCTTCACCGAAACGCTCATAATTAACGAGCCATGCGGCTGCGTTTTTAACATAGCGTCCGGTGCCGGCGCTCTTCCAGTTGCAGTATAATCGGGTAAATCCTCCATCTATGATTAATCTTTTTCCTTGTTGCTCATATATTGAGGTAACTACATTTCCATCAGTACTGTAAATCAAGGGAGTCATTGCTTGGTTTGGATCGTTAATTTTTGAAATTGTTATTCCTTCAAAGACATATTCCAAGCCTGTAGTAATCAAATGATCGGGTATCATTCCGGATTTTGTAGTATCCGTTTTAAAGCTCACATTCTGATCGCCCATATAATGACCATTCATGGTTACTCCCAACAATTTGTTTCCTAAAAAATCTGCTTCACCGTGAGCTGGATCGTTGTCGCCCCAGAGGTAAACTCCTTTTCCACTATCAAAAAATTTCTTGATGACCTCGGCATGTTCATCGTTCAATGTCTGCTCAAGTGAAGAAATAACCCACAACTGACAAGCTTTCGAAAGTGCTTCTTCCAAAACTTCTGGAGATGGAGGTACATTTAAGAATCGATAAACGCTGAATCCTTTCTCCGCCAATGCCGCTTTCGGCAATTCGAAATCGAAACCTTCACCTGTAAATAAGTGAAGTACAACTATCGTTTGACCTTCAAAAGCACCATCGACAGCTAAATCGTATTGGTTACCACGTGCATTTCCAAAACCGTCTACATCCTTGACTTTTTCTTGCACCTCTTTTTGCTCCATAACTCCAGTAGCTTCATTCCTCACCTTTACTATTCTAGTTTCTGTTACTGTGCTTTTCCCAGCGCAGCTATTGTATTGTCCTTGTGCAAAAATTGTAGTTGCAACAAATGCTAATGTGATTAAAATTGATTTTTTCATGATATATAATTTTTAATGCTGTACACTATTTCTCTAAATTCTCGCTAACAACTGCTTCGCCAAATCGCTCGTAATTCACCAACCAAGCTGCAGCGTTTTTTACGTAACGTCCTGTTCCTGCACTATCCCAATTGCAATACAAACGAGTGAAACCACCGTCAATAATTAGACGTTTTCCATCTTGTTCGTAGATTGATGTAACGACGTTTCCATCTGTACTCCAGATTAATGGTGTTAAGGCTTGATTTGGATCATTGATTTTAGCAATGGTTACGCCTTCGAAAACGTATTCTAATCCGGTGGTGATAAGGTGGTCAGCGCGCATTCCTTCCTTCGATGTTTCTGTTTTGAAGGTTACATTTTTACTCGCCGAATATCCGCCGTCCATAGTCACGCCCATTAATTTGCTGGCCAAAAAGTCGGCATCTGCGTGGAAAGGGTCATTGTCTCCCCACAGATAAACGCCTTTTCCACTTTCAAAAAATTTCTTAATTACTTCCGCGTGTTCGTCATTTAACAATTGAGTACTCGTTGAAATCACCCAAAGTTGACAAGCTTTCGAAAGAGCTTCTTCTAAAACTTCAGGCGTTGGCGCTGCGTTACTAAAACGATAAACACTTAGTCCTTTTTCAGCCAAAGCAGCTTTCGGCAATTCGAAATTGAAATTTTGACCTGTGTAGAAATGAAGCACGACAACTGTTTGACCTTCAAAAGCACCATCGACAGCTAAGTCGTATTTGTTGCCGGTTGCGTTTCCAAATCCATCGACTTTCTTAACTTTTTCTTGAATTACGACTTGTTTCATTTCTCCAGTTGTTTCGTCCCGAACGTCAATAGTTCTGCTTTCCATTACCTCACTTTTCCCAGCGCAAGAGTTGTATTGTGCATGTCCGAAAACTGATGTCGCTAACAATGCCAATGTGAATAATATTGATTTTTTCATGATTTCTAAGATTTGTGAAACTGTACAATGGGTTTTCAAATCGGTTCAGCACAAACTTTAAAAACTAAGACTAAAATTTGCAAATTTGCAAATTCCCAAATTTACGAACCTACCCCTGAACGTCAATGATATCAATAGTTCACAGAAATAAAATTGACATAAAAATTCCCATTAATATTATTTTCATTTTAATCCATTTTCACTTTTATTCCAGAATTAATTCTCATTTCCAAATACATTCCAACTCAAAACGTTCTCTTTTCATTAACTTTGATTTATGTCCCCAAAACAAAAAGTAATTGTACTTGTCTCCAACGATCTTTACACAGATCAAAGGGTTCACAAAGTCTGTACTTTTCTTTATGAAAATGCTTTTGAAGTAACACTCTTGGGACGTAAATTGGAAAATAGTCAGGCGATAACTGGTCGGCCATATGAAACAAGACGTTTTAAACTTCCTTTCACAAAAGGACCATTGTTTTATGCTTTTCTAAATCTTCGCTTCTTTTTCTATTTGCTTTTTCACAAATGCGATATCATTCTTGCAAACGATTTGGACACATTACTCGCAGCTAGTTGGGCGAAAAAATTCAAACGAAAATGTGAAATCGTCTATGATTCTCACGAATATTATACTGGTGTTCCGGAACTAGTTGCTCGACCAAAAGTTCAAAAAATTTGGGAGCGGATTGAAGGGAAAATATTTCCAAAATTGGATAAAATCTACACCGTAAATCAATCTATTGCCGACTTGTACGAAGCGAGATACGGCAAGAAATTGTATGTCGTTCGAAACGTTTCACCTTTGCTCGGTGTGCTGAAATTATTGGAACCAAGTGACTATGGCATTTCAGAAAACAAGAAAATCATTTTAATGCAAGGTGCCGGAATCAATGTTGATCGTGGCGCGGAAGAAGCCGTTGAAGCAATGCACGAAATCGAAAACGCTGTTCTCGTTTTCATAGGCGACGGCGACGTGGTTCCGCAATTAAAAACGTATGTTCACGAAAACCGTCTGGACAGAAAAGTATATTTCTTGGGTAAGAAACCTTATATGGAAATGATGCAATTTACCCGGTTGGCTAATATTGGTTTAACGCTTGACAAAGGCACAAACATCAATTATCAAAATTCACTACCCAATAAATTGTTTGATTACATTCAAGGTGGAACACCTATTTTGGCAACCGACATTAAAGAAGTAAAAAGCATCGTTGAAGAATACGAAATCGGTGAAATTATTACTGACTTGAATCCAAAGAATTTAGCCGAAAAACTCAAAAAAATGCTCGAAAACGAGGAAAAATTGCGTTTTTACGCCCAAAATTGCCTCAAAACAGCTCAAATTCTAAATTGGGAACACGAGTGCAAAGTCCTCGAAAAAATCTATCTAGAAAACTGATTATTCATATTTCTATAAGCGTTTTGAAATATTTCTGATATCTGAATGAGACTACCTCAATGAATTTAAAAAGAATTAAATTGGCCTTGATGAGCAGGGTTTTGAAGGGGAACTGAAAATGGAGACTTTTGGAGGTAGCTTCACAGCGCTGCGAAGAAGATCACCGATAAAATCCCGTTTTCAGGTCCCGATAGCTATCGGGATCAAAATGAAGTGCCCGAAGCGAGAATTTAATTTAGAAACATACCGCACTTCAACTGTTTATCAAAGCCTTGATTTTTTCCTGCCTGTCGTAACAACAGAGCAGACAGGGGTTCTTTTTGTATCAAGACAAAAGAACTGCGATAAATTTTTTGCCAATACGAATTCAAACAGTTCGATAAATTATTGTGGTATCTTTATAAAATTGAATAAGCAAATTGAATAAACGCATACATATCGTCAGTTTTGATGTGCCTTTTCCAGCAGATTACGGTGGTGTAATCGACGTTTTATCTCGGTTAAAATGGTTTTCAAAAAATGGTTGGGAAGTTGTTTTGCATTGCTTCGAATACAGTCGTCCACAGGCAAAAGAATTGGAGCAATATGCCGAGGTTCACTATTATCATCGACCAAAAGGCATCTCAAAATTAATTTCCAGACTTCCGTTTATCGTTAAGACGCGGATCAACGATGAGCTTGAAAAAATTCTCGCAGAAACGAATGACCTAGTGTTGCTGGAAGGATTGCATTGTGCGCATTATTTAAATTTACAACCCGGAAAATTCTGGCTTCGCACCCACAACATTGAACACGAATACTACGCAGAATTGGCAAAATCTTCTGTTGGCGCAAAACGTTTGTTCTTTAAAGCAGAAGCCAAGAAATTAAAAAAATACGAACCGATTTTAGCTTTAGCAAAAGGCATTTTGGTTATCGCAGAAAACGAAGTAAAACATTTTAAAAATATCAATCCGAACTCAATTTGGGTTCCACCCTTGTTCGAAAATAACGCTGAATTTGTAACAACTAAACCTTATGTTCTCTTTCACGGCAATCTTTCTGTTGAAGAAAACCATGATGCTGCCATGTGGATTTCTGAAAAAATAATGCCTCAAATCCGTAATATTCCATTCATTTTTGCGGGAAAAGAGCCCTCAAGTAAATTAATTTCAACGATAAAATCTGCTGGAGGAAAAGTAATCAGCAATCCTTCTGAGGAAAAAATGCTAACATTAATTCAAGAAGCACAAGTGCATTTACTTTGGACGAAGCAAGCTTCCGGGGTAAAATTGAAATTACTAAATGCTTTGGGTGGTTCAGGGCAATTGATTTGTTCGCCTGAAATGGTCAGCGGAAGTGGTTTGAAAACAGGTTTTCATTTGGCAAATTCTGTCGATGATGTTTTGGAAATTTTACCAGGTCTGATAGAATTAAAATTGACGGAAAAAGGATGGGAAGAACGAGTTGCTTTGGTTGAGGAGGTTTTTGGAGAAAAAACGTTGCTCGAATGGTTGGATTCTGGAGGTATATAAAATCAAGGAAGAATTTAATTCTTTTGTGATTTTCGACACATTAATACTCTTAAATCTATCTTCGAGAATTCAAATCTGAATCGCCTCAGGCAAGTGAAAGGCGAGAAAAGCAGGCATTGGTGGGCACCTTCAGGAAGCCGAAGCATGTGGTAGCGATAGCGCGCATGCGTAGGATCGCCGATAAGGTCAACAATGCCAATTTTGTCAACTGGAACTTTCCGTAGCGGGAGTTTTTTCTTTTTGCTTCTTTCTTCTTTTTCACGGCGAAAAAGAAAAAGAAGAGCGGAGTAATTTTCGAAGCGAGATTAATTTTATTACTCTTCCTTCCTTAATACCACAACCGCCATTGTCCGAACATCCTCAACATTTACTGTTTTTAACGGATCTGCAAAACTCAATTTGTTTTTGCTCATCAATTCTTTTAAATATTCCACATCCAACAAGTATCGGATAGAACCATCTGGAATTTGATAAACATCATCCTGCAAATGTTGGGAAAGATGAGCTAAGGTATGTTTGGTTGTCATCCTAATAAAGAGGATACCGCCAGGTTTTAATACGCGGACTAACTCTTCAAATGACTTCTGAAAATGCGCTCTATCTTCTGAAAAATGAAGCACTGCCGAACTAATTATAAAATCGAAATCATTATCGGGAAAAGGAATTTCTGTTAAATCGGCAATACGAAAACGCTCCAAATCAAAATGAGGATTCCATAAAACAATTTGTTCTTTGGCGTATTGGATTGCTTGCTCATTTATATCAATTCCATAAAGGTCAAAATTATGGCGTATAAAATATTCGCTATTTCTTCCTACGCCACAACCAGCATCCAAAATTTTCTGGTCTGGAGTTATTCTCCCTTTCAACAATTGATCGAGGAGGTAGATGTCTGTATTGGCTATTTCTTCGATCATAATTTTTTGAATGGAGTGTAAAGCTTCTTATTAATCCTATTGAATTACTTCAAATTAGAAGCTGCTTATGTATAACGTTTAGTATCTGTTTAGTTGCTGACGATAGGAAGTGATTATCGCATATACATTGTTAGGTGCTGGCGTTTTTTTCATTTATCTATGTTAAGCCATTTATTTGTCCCACCACAAAGCCAAATTGCATTCAGCCCAAACTCTTTCAAAAGTTTAGCTCCGTCAGCTGACCGTCCGCCACCTTTGCCACAAGCTGTAACAAATTGAAAATTTTTGTCAAGTTGCGAAATGTTGTCTTTTAAGTCTTGTAGTGAAATGTTCAATGCGTTTGGAATGTGTGCTTGTTCGTATTCTTCTTTGCTTCTTACGTCTATGATTTGAATTTTTTTGTTGGCTTGAAGAGCTTGTTTTACTTCGTCAACTTCAATACAATCTTTGGCCGCTTTTATTTGTTCAGGCATACGGAATTTGATTATGAGTGAAGAAATAATGGTAAGACCACCAATTAGAAAAATAGCATACTGAATACCGAATAAATCGGCTGTAACACCTGAAATTACAGCGCCAAAAGCGTACCCTAAATCTCTCCAAAGACGAAATGTACCAATACTTTCTGCTCGTTGTTTTGGACTTGTTGCGTTTGCAATGGTCGATAAGAATGTCGGATAAACCAAGGCTGTTCCTAAACCCAATATTGCAGAAATTGAAACCAAAACATAAAAGTCGCTACTAAACGGAATGAGTAAAATTGCTAATCCCTGTAAAAGCATTCCCCAAAACAACATTGATTTTTTAGAGTAATGGTCTGACATTTTACCTGTAAAAAGTTGTCCGACACCCCAAACAGTTGGATAAATAGCTGTTATGATTCCAATATTAGCATTATCAAAGTTTAGCGATAACAGAACTATTGGAAGTAAACCCCAAATCATTCCGTCATTCAGGTTGTTTACGAGTCCTGCTTGCGTTACAGAACTTAGCGTTTTGTTTTTAAAGGTTGTTTCCAAAAAGATATTGTCCATTTGTGCTGTGTTGTCCTTAGTACTTTCGTTATGAACAAATACCCTCGTGTCTTTTACCCATATAGCCGTTAAAATGAATCCAACAATAGAAATGAAAATTCCAATATAAAATGGGTAAGGTGTAATTCCATATGTATTGGCAATATAACCTGTCAAGAATGCAACTATACCGACTGCAAAATATCCTGCAAATTCGTTTAAACCCATTGCGAAACCACGGTCCTTTTCGCCAACAAGGTCGATTTTCATGACCACTGTACTGCTCCACGTCAGTCCTTGACTAACACCTAAAAGCACATTGGCAAAAATCACCCAACTCCAACTTGGAGCGTAAATTAATATAAATGGAATTGGAATTGCGATAAGCCAACCAATTAAAAGTAAGTTCTTCCGTCCAAATCTATTTGCAAGTCGCCCAGTGAAATAATTAGCTATTGCTTTGGTAATTCCAAATGCTGTAATGAATGAAAGAATGGCGGTCTTTGAAGCAACACCGAATTCCAACTCGGCAAACTGTGGAAAAATTGTCCTCTCCATGCCTATCATTCCACCAACAAAAGCGTTTACGATTACCAAAATGGTAAACTGCTTCCAATTTTCTTTAAGCCCGAGTTTTATGTTTTCTGTCATTTATTTTTAAACCAAATTTCCGTTTAATTATCTATTTTGTTTGTCACAAAAGTCACTGTTTGTTAATTCGGTCGTTACGTATTAGGCTTGCGCCTAACAAATCGCTATGCACAACAGCGCATATTCACACAATAAACACCGCTACTTATTCGACAATTCCCGTTTGTAAACGCTTGTAGGTTGTGTTGCTTTTTCATTCACTTCAAATATACCAATAAATCAATTTCAGAATGCTCTTTCAAAAAATGCGAGTTATTTCCGAATTGTTATCGGGAACGTAAAGTGCCCAAAAGAGGTGTTTTTTTGAACTAAAAAGACCGAGAAGAAGCAACGCAATTAAATTAAGCTCTATTAACAAAATACTTTTGGTATAGTCATCTGACTTGCAGTACCTTTATACCCTGAAAGAGTTTGGGAGATAGGTCTCAAAGAATCACATTAATCAAGAGTTATGATCACACTACTAAAAAAAATTGCAGGCTTACTTTTCCCAAGGCGGAGAAGAGTTGTTGCGCCAATGAACAAAGAGAAAGACGAGACGAGAACGCATATGTTTATTTGATTGAGAAAAGTCCAATTAGGCTTTCGCTCAAAATGAACAATACCTAACGCTTTTAGGGGTTTATTCCACTATTTGCTCTTTCTGAGGAGCATCTTCTAAAGCATCAATAATATTCGTCAACTCAATAAAGTCTTCAACAGACAATACCTCTGGACGCAATGTGAAAACGTGTTGTTCCATTACGTTTCCTTTTAGCATACCTTTCAAGGAATTTCGCAAAGTTTTACGTCGTTGGTTGAAACCCATTTTCACTACCTGAATGAATAATTTTTCATTGCAAGGCAATTTGTCTCTTGAATTTCGCGTGCAACGAATAACGCCCGACTGAACTTTTGGTGGTGGGTTGAACAACTGCGCATCAACTGTGAAACAATATTCAATATCATAAAAAGCTTGCGTCAAAACAGAAATGATTCCGTACACTTTTGAACCTGGTTTTTCCGCTATACGCATCGCCATTTCTTTTTGAAACATGCCCATGATTTCTGGAACCAAATCTCTGTATTCAATGCACTTAAAAACAATTTGGGAAGAAATATTGTAGGGGAAATTTCCAACAACGGCAAATTGTTCTCCGTCGAAAATATCGTTCAGATCACTTTTTAGAAAATCGGCTTCGATTATTCTTCCTTCTAATTGTGGATAGTTTGCTTTCAAAAACGCAACAGAATCCCAGTCGATTTCCATTACTTTGACATCCAAATCTTTCTTTTCAAGAATATATTGCGTGATTGCTCCCATTCCTGGTCCAACTTCCAACACTCGTTTGCATCCAAAATGCGATTGGTAAGTCTCCGCTATTTTCCGACACATGTTTTTGTCCGTGAGGAAATGTTGCCCTAAATGTTTTTTTGCCCTTACCGTTCCGTCATCCTGTTTGCCTCCTCGGAAATTCTCTTTTCTTGAACTCATTTCGCTTTAAATTCTTCAACAACATCTAAAAACGTTCGGAACGCAGCAAATTTTCCAGCCCAACGCTCGTTAAATTCTTTACGTAAAGCATCTGCGTGGTTCGCGTTGTAATGATCGTACATTTCTTGACTTGAGCACAAATAAGTTGTAGCATAAGTTACTCCACCTTCCTCTTCACCGTTGACACGACAAAAACGAGCCTCCAAAAAACAACCCGATTCTATCACTTCTGGAATATGCTTTTCGCGCATATAGGCAACCCATTCTTCTTTTACAGATGGATCGATACTCACCGTTACATTGTATAAAATCATTCTTTTTAGCGTTGATTTAATTTTTTAGATCCTTGGAATGAATGATGCCGATCTAGTTGAGCATCTCTTGTTGTTTGAAACAAGAGATTGTAAAACTCTATCGGTATCATATGCAAAACTAAACAAAAACGAGTTCTTTTCCTGCATCAATGTCCTCAGCCTTAATTTTTTTTATCTTCGCATCGATGTTAAAATGGTTTATCGGAAATCGGCCTATCGTAATGTTGCTTTTACCAGCAGTTATTGCTATTTATGTCCTTTTGAATCTTTGGTCAAACTATTACGAATATTCGGTGTTCACCAACTTAGGTGTTTGGGGAGATAAATTTGAGTTTCCAAGATGGATGACTCTGATACTCGGACCTTCTTTCGTGCTGGCCAACGCAATTTTTCTTACCAATTTGTTCAATAAAAATAGTTTTATTGATCGAAATACATACATCACCTCTCTTGTATATGTTGCCTATTTTAGCTTTTATCATAGCTTCTATCAACTCGATGGTCTGACCATTTCGCATTCGCTTTTAATTCTTTCCCTTTTCGAAATATTTAAGTTGCAACCGAATGAAGATGGTAAAAAGTATATTTTCAATGCTGGTTTCTTCGCTGGGCTAGCGATGACATTTCACCCAGCGCTTTTACTTTTTCTCCCTTTTCTTTTGTTAATGGTATTGATAATTCGACCATTCGTGCTTAGAGAAATTATCCTCCTGATCATTGGCTTTCTAGTTCCTTTCATCTATGCATACGCCTATTACTGGTTTAATGACAACCAAATAAATATGCGTTTAATCACTGTTTCTACAGACATTAAAAAACTAAGAATTGACTTTTTGGTTACCGTTATACTTTTCGCATTCACAGTTTTACTGAGCTTACTCGCATTAAACAGGCAAAGTCAAAAAACTTCTATTCGAGCAAAAAAACTAATGCGGGTGCTTTTAATGTTTTCTATTTGCTGCGTCTTGCTTGGTAGCCTTGATTTTATCTTTTTTGGTCAAATCGAGCGATTTAGTTTGCTGTTTATTCCTTTAAGTTTCTTTTTAACATTTGGTTTGCAAAACAAGTCTTACCAGTGGCTGAGTAGCGCACTGCTTTATTTGGTTTTGGCATACGGCATTGGAAAACTTTTCCTTTGGAATTGACCCTTATCGTCGCCAAATTGACTAATTTTACAGCGAAATAATTCAGACAAAAAATGAAATTTGGTGTAGTTACTTTTCCTGGCTCAAACTGTGATGAAGACATGGTTTACGTATTGGAAACTCTTTTGAAACAAAAAGTTGAACGCCTTTGGCACAAAGATACCGACTTAAAAGGAGTTGATTTTGTAGTTCTTCCTGGTGGTTTTTCCTATGGTGATTATTTGAGATCTGGCGCAATTGCCAAGCTTTCTCCGATTATGACATCCGTAATTGAACATGCTAAAGCAGGAAAATATGTAATGGGAATTTGCAACGGTTTCCAAATTTTGACTGAGTCTGGTCTTTTGGAGGGGGCACTTTTGCACAATGACACACAAAAATTCATTTGCAAGAATATTCGTTTAAAACCAGCTAACTCTACAACTGGAATTACAAAAGGATTAGATTCATCGAAAAGTTATAAAATTCCAATCGCGCACGGCGAAGGTCGTTTTTATGCAGATGATGCTACGATCAAAAAATTAATTGACAACAACCAAATTTTGTTTCAATACGTAGACGAAAATGGAGAAGCAACACCAGAGGCAAATCCAAATGGTTCGCTACACAATATTGCAGGAATTTGCAACGAAGGAGGAAATGTATTTGGCATGATGCCTCATCCCGAACGTGCTGCCGACAGAGATTTGGCAAACGAAGATGGAAAAGCATTTTTCGAATCGATATTAAACTACTGCTAAGGCAACAAAAGATATGAGAGTTTTATTATTGGGATCAGGCGGAAGAGAACACGCTTTGGCATGGAAAATTGCCCAAAGTTCTATTTTGGAAGCTTTGTTCATTGCTCCTGGAAATGCAGGTACACGCAATCACGGACAAAATGTTCCAATTCAACCAACCGATTTTCCGGCAATTGAAAAATTCGTGCTCTCTGAAAACATAGACATGGTTGTTGTTGGACCAGAAGATCCTTTGGTTCTTGGGATTCACGACTACTTTTTAGCAAATGAAAAATTGGCTAAAGTTGGTGTAATCGGTCCGCAAAAAGCAGCAGCACAATTGGAAGGAAGTAAGGATTTTGCAAAAGAATTCATGGCTCGCCATAATATCCCAACTGCTAAATACGGAACTTTCACCAAAGAAACACTTGAAGCTGGTCATGCCTTTTTAAGTAAAATGAAAGCGCCGTATGTTTTAAAAGCAGATGGTTTAGCTGCCGGAAAAGGGGTGCTTATTCTTGATAATTTAGAAGAAGCAAAAACAGAATTGACAAACATGCTAAAAGGTAAGTTTGGTCAAGCAAGCGAAAAAGTTGTTGTTGAACAATTTTTGAAAGGACTAGAATGCTCCGTTTTTGTTATTACCGACGGAGATTCCTATAAACTTTTACCAGAGGCCAAAGATTATAAACGCATTGGTGAAGGTGATGCTGGATTGAATACAGGTGGAATGGGCGCTATTTCTCCCGTTCCTTTTTGTGATGCCGGTTTCATGGATAAAGTTAAAAATCAAGTCATTATACCAACGATTAAGGGTTTGCGGGCTGAAGAAATTCCATACAAAGGTTTTGTCTTTTTTGGATTGATCAATGTAAAAGGTGACCCTTTTGTTATTGAATATAACTGTCGAATGGGTGATCCAGAAACAGAAGTTGTAATCCCAAGATTAAAATCTGATTTGTTGGATCTTTTCGAAGGTGTTCAGTCGAATACTTTATCTGAAAGAGACGTTCAGTTTGACGATCGTTGCGCTGCTACAGTTATGATGGTTAGTGGCGGATATCCGGAAAGTTACGAAAAAGGAAAACAAATTTATGGTTTGAATGCTATTGCCAATTCCATGGTTTTCCATGCTGGTACCAAAGCAGACGGACCGGCAGTCATTTCAACTGGTGGTCGAGTTTTAGCAGTAACTTCTTACGGTAAAAACCTTGAAGTAGCATTAGACAAGTCATACGAGTCCATAACTCACATAGAGTTTGAAAAAGCCAATTATCGAAAAGATATAGGTTTCGATGTCGTTGACAGAGAAAAATAGTGCTATCTTCGAAACAGGCCCATGGACTCCCATTACCTTATAATTATTTTAACGCTTCTTCTTTCTGCCTTTTTCTCAGGCATGGAAATCGCATTTATTTCTTCCAATCGACTTAAGATTGAACTAGATCGTTCGAAAGGAACTCTGGTTGGAAGAGTTCTCGGAAATTTCTATCAAAACGAATCTCGATTCATCGCCATGCTTTTGCTTGGAAATAATTTCGTGTTGGTTCTTTTCGGGATTTTTGCTGCAATCATTCTTGACGATATTCTTATGTCTTGGGGGCTTGAACGAGAAAGCTTGATTCTTCTTTGTCAGACTATTATATCAACTATTTTAGTTTTAATCATTGCGGAATTCCTGCCAAAAGCGTTGGTCCAAATCAACCCGAATTCATTTTTGCGCTTGGCAGCCTTGCCAATGTATTTGATCTATTGGGCGCTATTTATTCCTACTGAAATAATTTTGTTCTTGAGTAACCTCATATTAAAATTGCTTAAAACAGAAGACGATACAACTGAAAAAGTCTTTTCAAAAGTTGACTTAGCGCACTATGTGCAAGATTTAAATGACAGATTAAAAGAAGAAGAAGATTTCGGAAACGAAATGCAAATACTTCAAAATGCATTAGACTTTTCCAACCTCAAAGCACGTGATTGCATGATTCCACGTACGGAAATTACAGCAATAGACGTGGAAATGGATATTTCTACTCTGCTTCAAACTTTCGTTCAAACGGGACTTTCAAAAATTTTAGTTTACCGCGAAAATATTGACAATATCATTGGTTATGTGCATTCCTACGAAATGTTCAAAATGCCAAAGAATATCAAACAAATATTACTTCCTATCGCTTTTGTTCCTGAGGCTATTCCGGGTAAAGAATTGTTGGAAATGTTTACCAAACAATCTGGAAATGTAGCCGTTGTAGTTGACGAATATGGTGGTACAGCCGGAATTATTACAATCGAAGATGTTATTGAAGAAATCTTCGGAGACATAGAAGACGAACACGACAGTGAAGCTTGGTTGGAAGAAGTAATTGGACCTAAAGAATGGCGTTTTTCAGGAAGAGCCGATATCGATTATTTAAATGATTCTTTCAGTATTAAAATTCCTGAATCCGATGATTATGAAACGCTTGGCGGCTTGGTTTTGCACCACTTGGAATCCATCCCTGAAGCTGGAACAGTCCTTGAGG
Organism: uncultured Flavobacteriales bacterium; assembly: GCA_963977135.1. Classification (GTDB taxonomy): domain Bacteria; phylum Bacteroidota; class Bacteroidia; order Flavobacteriales_D; family Crocinitomicaceae; genus UBA2040. The sequence goes on from CAXBNN010000003.1 coordinate 159,415, forward strand.
TTGACCCTTTTACATTCACCATTGAAGAGGTAACAGACCGAAGAATTGAAGTGGTGAGAATTGTAAAAAAATGAAAACCCTTCTAATTAGCCTATTCCTTAGCGTTGTAAATCAAGTTGTTGGTCAAAACGTAATTGGCACTATTCCTGATAAACTCAAAGAAATTTCAGGCTTGGTCTTTATAAACGACAGTGTCGTAGTTGGGCACAATGACGGCGGAAATTCACCAAAGTTGTTTTTTCTAAACCTTGAGGGGAAAATCCTTCACGAGGTAAAAATCGACAATGCGAAAAATGAAGATTGGGAAGATATCACGTATGATGGTGACGACATCCTGTACATTGGTGATATAGGAAATAACCTCAACAAGCGCAAAGACCTTTGTATTTATAAAGTCTCTTTGAAAAAAGCTTTGAAAAAGGATGAAGTAGATGCTGAAAAAATTTCGTTCACTTACCCAAATCAAACTGCTTTTCCGCCAAGTGACGACGACCTTCATTATGATGCAGAAGCGCTATGCTTTTACAAAGATTCGCTTTATATTTTTACCAAATGCCGAACAGAACCTTGGGATGGCAATAGCTACATTTACTCATTGGCAACCAACAAAAAAAATCAAGAGGCGAACTTTTTGAGCACATTTTATGTTGGGAAATCGGGTTGGTGGCAAGACGCGATTACGGGTGCAGATATTCAAGGGAACTATTGTTATTTAACAACCTACAATCGCTTAATGGTTTATCGAATTGAAAACGACCAGCTTCTTTTCGATCATAGAATTTACATGAAACCCATTACCCAAAAAGAAGCCATCGCAGTAAATAAAGACGGTAGAATGATAGTTGCCGACGAACGGCAAACAGCGTTAGGCGGCGGTTATCTTTACGAAATTCCCAAAGCGGTAATTGTTCCTTCCAAAAAGAAGAAAAATAAAAAATGATTCAACTTAAGGATTTCGACGCGGTAATTTTTGACATGGATGGAGTTCTAATCGATTCTGAACCTTTGTGGAAAATTGCAATGGAAGCTGTGTTCAAAGAAGTGGGTTGTCCTTTGACAAAAAAAGACTTTCAAAAAACCGTTGGCTTACGATTGGATGAAGTAATTGCTTATTGGTTTACGGTTGTTCCTTGGGAAAAATATTCTGTGGAAGAAGTAGAAGCAAAAATAATTGCTCGTATGGTCGACTTGATTCGCGAAAACGGAGCGCCCTTGCCTGGAGTAGTTGAAACCATTTCCTTTTTGAAAGAAAAAAATATGAAAATTGGTTTGGGAACTTCTTCGTATGAAATGTTGATCCATACCGTTCTTTCTGTTTTAGAATTGGAAGATCACTTTGATGCAGTTCACTCAGCTGAACATGAAAAATACGGAAAACCTCATCCAGCTGTCTATCTATCTGTTGCCAAAAGTTTAAAGGTGAATCCAACTAAATGCTTGGTAATCGAAGATTCATTGACGGGAATAATTGCCGGAAAAGCCGCTCGAATGACGGTTGTTGCCATTCCTGAAAAAACACATGAGGTTAATCCGAAAATAGTATTGGCTGATTATGAATTCGAGGACATGACACAGCTATTAGTAGCACTAAAATCATGAGCCGTTTCTTCCTTCATTTATCCTACGACGGAACAAAATACCGTGGTTGGCAAATGCAAAAAGATGTTGTCGGCGTTCAGGCAATCATTGAACAAGAACTTTCAAAAGTTTTAAAAAAAGAAACGAAAATTCACGGCTGTGGGCGAACAGATTCGGGTGTTCATGCAAGTCAATATTTTGCGCATTTCAATGCAGATTTCGACAATGAATTTGATCTGCTTTTTCGTTTGAACAAAAATTTACCTGACGATATTTCTATCCATGAATTGATTCCTGTTGCTGATAAAAATCACGCTCGATATCACGCAAATTCTCGGACATACAATTATTTTCTACACACGAAAAAAGTTGCTCATTTAGCCACCCATTCCACACTTTATCAGAAAGAAGAACTCGAATATCTCAAAATGAAAGCTGCTGTGGAATTAATTCCAAATTACACTGATTTTGCCGCATTTTGCAAAACGCCAGCTTTAGTGGATTCTACTATTTGTGGTATTCAAAATGTAGCTTTATATCACAACGGGGACTTCACTCAGTATTGTTTTGAAATTACGGCCAATCGCTTTTTAAGAGGAATGATTCGAAACCTGATGGCACGAATTATTCAAGTTGGAAATGGTGAAATTAGCCTTCAAGAATTTGAAAATTTGCTGAGCTTAAAGAACAACGAACAATTACCAATTGCTTCTCATCCACAAGGATTGTATTTGGCGAAGATTGTTTATCCGTTTTTGAATGTTGCTCCTGTTATTGAGCCGAAAGCTGTGGTTTTGATGAAGGTAAATGATTCGTGGATAGCGGATTAAACTAGTTTGTTGCTTCTTCAACCCAAGCTTTACCCCAGTTTTCCACCTCATTTTTAGACCATAGCGCCGGAAAGAAAATACGTTTTTGAAATCTCGGAGGAAGGTATTTCTGCCAATTGGTTCCGCCAGTTGCGTTTACATCACCACCTTTAGTTTGTAAGTAACGAACGGCAGATTTGTAATGAGAAAGAGGCCAATTGACATTCACGCATAAATCAAGTTTCCGCAGTTCTTCGATAATATCTTCTCGTGATTTATCCGCTTCGCTTAGTTGATTATATTTTGCCAATAAATTTGAAGACTGAACATCTTTGGCGTATTCTGCCAATTTCTTGTCGTATTGTTCTTCAAATTGAATTAGAGTTAAAGTCTTTTTCTGAGTTTCTAAGTCTTTCGCTCCTTCTTTCCAATAGATATTTTCGTACAAAGTTTGCACGTCCTTTTCATTTTTCAATGCATCTCGTCTATCAACTCCGACTAGGTTTTTGATTTCTGTAGAATGTATTTCTATCATTCGGTATTGCGCAGATTGAAAACCACTTGCGGGAAGCAAAGCCATTCGGAATTTCATGAATTCTTTGTTGTCCATTCCATCGACCATGATTTCAAAGCTTTCTATCAAAGCATTGAAATAACGTGTGATTCTTCTTACTCTCTCAAAGAAAAAATCTCCTGAAATCTCCTTAGTTGAAGAAATCATCTTGAATTCATTCAAGGAAAGTTTAAAATACAATTCTGTGATTTGATGATAAATTATAAAAATCTCTTCATCAGGAAATTTAGTTCTTGGCTTCTGTAAACTCAACAAAGTATCCAGCTCAATATAATCCCAATATTTAACGTAATCCTGATATAATAGTCCGTCCAAGTATGCCATTAAATCCTGACCACTTGAGGCATATTTCTCATTTAGAACCTTAATCTTTTCTATAATTTCTTGAGTTATCTCCATCAAATATTTTGTATCAAAACACTAAAAATAATCATTCTAGACTTAAAGCTTGGTGCCAGTTAAAAATTACACAAATTTCCTTTTTTTATTATCTCTTTTTGGATTTGTACAAAAAGCTGTATCTTGCACACATATATCTCCAATTGAAGACCTTATGAAAACAATTATCTTACTGTCACTTACTTTTCTTTCATTTGCATACCAAGCCCAAACTTGGAGTGGTGAAATAGCTAATATTTTTTACGAAAAATGTACGAAATGCCATAATCCAAATGGTATTGCTCCTTTTTCTTTGACTACATACGCAGAAGCTAGTCCGATGGCGGCTGCGATTTATGATGCCGTTAACCTTGACAGAATGCCACCTTGGCCCCCAAATAATTCATTTCAACAGTATGTTCATGACAGAGAGTTAACTCCTGCTCAAAAAACGAGTGTTTTGAATTGGCTTACGGCTGGCGCTCCTGAAGGAAACCCGAGCAGCACACCTGCTCCACCTGTTTATTCAAGTGCAGCAATTTTAGGAAACGGCGATTTAACATTGCAAATTCCTAATTACATGAGTAAGGCTCTGAACGGAAATGACGACTATGTTTGCTTTGCAATACCTTCAGGTTTAGCGAATGATAGAGTAATAAAATCAATAGAAATTATTCCAGGAAATCGCCAAATAGTGCATCACGCTTTAATTTATATTGATGCTACAGCGACAAGTGTAACGGATACCGTAGGTGGTGATTGTGCAGCTCCAAGTTCGGCAAATGCCACTTTGGTCATGGGATATACGCCTGGAAGTACTCCGATGACTTTACCAACGGTTAGCCCAATGAAACTCGGAATACCTTTTCCAAATAATTCGAGTGTAATATTTGCCATGCATTACCCTGTCGGTTCTTATGGAGAGTGGGATAGCACAAAAGTAATTTTCCATTTTTACCCAGTTAACGAAACTGGAATAAGGCAAGTTTATGCTGCTCCGATGATTCAAAACTGGACCTTTGGTTTGCCCGCGAATCAGTTCACAAATGTTTCAGCACAATACCCTCAGGGTTCAGCCGGCGTAACGAGTGACATTTCTGTGTTAAGCGCTTTCCCGCATATGCACTTGCTTGGAGAAAGTATCAAAAGCTATGGCCTAACTTCCGCGAATGACACAATTCCTTTAATTGATATTCCACATTGGGATTTCCATTGGCAGGATTTTTATTTTTTCAAAAATATCCAGAAACTACCTGTAGGCTCCACTGTCCATGCAAAAGGAAGATACAACAATACGACGTCTAATTCGCACAACCCGAACAATCCTCCACAATTTGTTGGCGCAGGATTAAACACCTCGGATGAAATGTTTTTAGTGTATTACCATTTTATGGCCTATCAAGCAGGCGATGAAAATTATGATATGGAAGCGCTGATGACAGCAGGTTTAGAGGAAACGCAAATAGAAAACAATTCTGTTCTTAAAGTATATCCCAATCCTTCATCGGATGAGTTTAAAATGTCCTTGCCAGACTATTTAGCTAACAAGACTAAATCCATTCGAATTTATGATTACCAAGGTAAACTGATCCGCGAATGGTCTGATGTACAAAACACCAACAACTGGGTTTGGGATGGTAAGAATTCAACTGGCACGGATGTCAAAAAAGGAATTTATATGCTTTCCGCGAATATCGACGGGCAGTTTTATTCTAGCAGGTTAATTAAATACTAGAATAGAGAATCTATTTAAGTAATTCCTTGAACACACGTTGCACCTCTGGGTCAGATAAATTTCGTATTTCAAAATATCCTTCCTCTAGCCAAATTTGGCGAGCTATTTCTGCTTTCAATGTTTTCTCGATTGCAGATTTGCTCTTCGCCATTCCAACACTAGAATAAGGTACTGCAAAATTCTCTGAAGCAAAATTTCCAAAAGTTCTCATTGTATTGCTTGGGAACTTAATAGTGTTATTGAATTCTTTAGCAGACTTCCATTCATTGCGTCGACCGCTTACAAAATCAAACGCAAACGCTTGAAAAGCACCTGAGAAACGAAGTCGGTTATAATATTCTTCATTGTCGGATGTATCCAACGGTATAAAAACATCGGGCATAATTCCGCCACCGCCATAAACGGTTCTTCCCTTTCTCGTTTTAAATTTCAATGAATCAACGAACAAGGTGCTATCAGGTGAGAATAACTCACCATTCATCATTCTATCGTAATTATCGCTATAATAATCTTCCATGTTGCCATTGTATTCTTTTTGAATACATCTGCCAGAAGGAGTATAATATCTTGCAACGGTTAAACGTAAATTGCTGCCATCGCGAAGATTAAAATCGCCCTGTACCAAACCTTTTCCAAAACTTCTTCTACCATAAATAGTCGCACGATCATTGTCTTGTAAGGCTCCTGCTAAAATCTCGCTAGCTGAAGCTGAATATTGGTTGATTAAAACATCAATCTTAATGCGTTCCAACAATCCTCCACCTGTAGATGAATATTTTTGGGTTTGTGAGTTTTCTCCTCTTGTTTCAAGAATCTCCATACCTTTTGGAAGAAATTCATCTGCAATTTCAACAGCTGTTGACAAAACTCCTCCTCCGTTATTTCGTAAATCCAATATTAGTTTGGTCATGCCTTTCTGCAACAATTCTATAGCAGCCTTTTTGAACTCATAACTAGTTGTTACTGAAAATGATTCGATATGAATGAATCCAACACTGTTGCTCATCATATAAGCTGCAGTAACAGAAGGTATTGGAATTGAGCCTCTGGTAATGCTAAGGTTTTTTATATCCTTTCCTCTTAACACTTTTACTTCTACTGTCGTTCCTTCCAGACCTTTCAGGTTCTCCATTACTTTGTCGTTGGAGATTTTCACACCTGCGACTTTTTTGCCATTCACCGTTAAGATCTTATCACCTGCTTTTGCCCCAGCTTTTAAAGATGGTGATCCTTCTATAACATGTGTAATACAAACTGTATCTCGTAAAATCATGAAACGAACACCGATTCCACCAAATTTTCCTTCAATGGATTCTTTCGCGTCTTTCATGTCTCGCGCGGCAATATAATTACTGTGGGGATCCAACTTGTGCAGCATGTCAGATATGGTTTCTTCGAATAACTTTTCGCCATTCACGTCATCCACGTATCGCTTGTCTAAGACTTCAAGTATATCTTGAATTTTCTGATACTTCTCTCCCTTTTTCTCTGCGAAAGAATAATTTGTTTTTGGGGTTAGATAAAAACCTAATCCCAAACCAACTGCTACGGCAAGTGCCAAGCCTAAGGGAATTAAGTAATGATTTTTAGGATTATTCTCCATCAACTAAGGTCTCTAAATGTTTTAATTCAATTCCCGCTTCTTTTAAAAAATCTATTCCCGAGCAGTCTTTATATCCTTTGGCGTATACTACTCTGCGGATTCCTGCCTGAAGGATTAGCTTACTGCAATCCTTGCAAGGAGATAAAGTTAAGTATAAGGTAGCGCCTTTGCAATTGTTTGTGGATTTGGCCACTTTTAATATAGCGTTGGCTTCAGCATGAAGCACATACCAATTCGTTTCTCCATTCTCATCCTCACAGCAATTGTCGAAACCTGCTGGGGTGCCATTGTAACCGTCTGAAATAATCATTTGGTCCTTTACAATTATTGCCCCTACCTTTTTACGAGCACAATGAGATAATTCTGCCCATTGTTCTGCCATTCTTAAATAAGCCCTATCGTATCGTTCTTGCTTTGCTTCTTTCATGCTTAATGCAAAAATATAATGTTTTGCAGTTGGGCAATTTATTTTGTTGATTTTTAAGAGAATTATGATTTGTAACAATTTTAGGAGTTCAACCAACTGTGGAAATACCCACTTTTTAAATTTGCGTGTTTCTTCAAAAATAACACGTTTTATGTCGTTTATCGAACCATTTAATTGAATATTGTTCGAAATTTCACGAATTCAATTACAAATTCCTTACCAAAAAAATTTTTTTTGGAACTTTAGGATTAATACCTTAGTTTTGTATAAATTAACAAATAATTCAAAAACAATTTTATGAATAAATTATTACTATCAGCGACATTGGCCCTGACGAGTCTATTTTTCTCGTCTAGTGTCAACGCTCAAGTTATTAACTCATTCCCATATATTCAAGACTTTGACTCATGGGGTAATTGCGGTGGAAGCTGTACTTCAACATGTGCATTACAAGATTTTTGGGTAAACGCACCCACTGCTCTAAGAGATTTTGCTGTTGATGCAAACGGAACAAGTTCTAGTAGTACTGGTCCTTCAGTAGACCACACAACAGGTTCTAGCACTGGAAAATATCTTTATGCTGAATCTTCTAGTCCTTGCAGTGGTTCAGTTGACTGGCATTTATTAATGCCTGTTATTGATTTAACTGGAACAAATGATATCCAAGTGAACTTTTGGTACCACATGTATGGTCAATCAATGGGAACTGCGCATGTAGATGTTTCTACTGATGGAGGTACAACATGGACATTAGATGTTATTCCCTCATGGACAGACGATCTAGACCTTTGGCAAGAAAAAACTGTTTCTCTAGGTGCTTTTTCTGGTTCAGCTACGGTTCGTATTCGTTACGAAGATCCTTCTAGCTTTTATGGTGATATGGCCTTAGATGATTTCACTGTTTTCGATTTAATCCCTTATGATGCAGGTGTTACTGCAATTGTAAACCCAGCAATTCCTACTTGTGCCTTTAATGACACGGTAACCGTTACATTGACAAACTTTGGTTCCGACACATTGACAAGTGCTAGTTTAAGCTGGTCTTGGAATGGTGTTTTGCAAACACCTGCAACTTTCTGGACAGGTTCATTAGCAAATGGTGAATCCATTGATGTATTTTTAGGAACTGCTGCTTACGTAGCTGGAAATGATTTGAAAGCATGGTCTTCTAACCCAAATGGGACGATAGAACCATCTTCTGGAGCTGGAAATGATACAACAGAACTTAACGGTTTATTAACTGGTCTAAGCGGTGTTTATACCATTGGAGGAACAACTCCTGATTTCGCAGATTTCCCAACTGCAGTTGCTGCATTAAATTTTGCAGGTGTTTGTGGTCCAACAACATTTGATATTAGAACTGGAACTTATTTTGATCAATTTGATTTAGGTCAAGTAACCGGTGCTGATTCAACAAACACGATTACTTTTAAATCTGAAGCTGGACATCGTGATAGTGTGATTATTGATTATGGAGCTGCAGGATCTACAAATAACTATGTTATTCAATTGAACGATGCTGACTACTTCCGTTTTGAGTCTATGACGATTAGAAACTCTGGAGCAACTTACGGTCGTGTATTTGATATCCTTGGCGGTTCTGATCACAACGTAGTTTATGATTGTGATATTCAAACTCAAGCTAATTCTTCTACAACGACTCTCCAATGTGTAATTTATGGTGGTTCTGGTTCAAATGATGACTTCAATAGATTTGAGGGTAACTCAATTATTGGAGGTAGCTACGGTGCATATATTTATGGTGCTAGTACTAGTTCAAAACAAGAAGGGAATGAATTCATCAATAATGAATTTGTAGACAACTATTACTATGGTTTACGTTTGTATTATACAAATAATGTCACTGTAACTGGTAACCGTGTTTACGGGCAGACAACTTACACAGGGACTCGCTATGGTATTTACTCTTATTACGGTGGCGGAGCTTCTGTATTTACGCACAATTCTGTGGAAAGTAATTCAAGTAGTGAGTGGAGATACGGAATGTTCTTCGGTCAATGTGATGCTTCTGCTGCAGGAAAAGCATTAGTTGCTAACAACTCTATTACTGTTGGATCAACAGGATCAACATCAAGTTCATATGGTATGTATTTTACAACTTGTGGATACCACGATATTTATAACAACTCTGTGAGTGTTGTAGATGGCGGTACTTTTTCTAGAGCTTTATACATTACTTCAGGCGGGGCAAACACGTTGAAAAATAATTCTTTCACAAACTTTGGTCTTGGTTATGCGGCTTATATTAATAGCGTTTACTCGGTTAGTGATTTAGATTACAACAATTACTATACAAATGGTTCACAAATAGGATACTACGGATCGTCAAATACTGCAACATTCGCAGATTGGCAAACAGCATCAAATCATGATGCAAATGGTATTTCTGTAAACCCAGGGTATTACTCTGATTATGACTTACACGTTTGTTTAGATTCGTTGGATGGTCAAGGAACTCCTTTAGCCATTATTACAGATGATATCGATGGTCATCCAAGAGATGCTTCAACTCCAGACATCGGTTCTGATGCATTTGCACCACTTGGTCAATCAGGATTCTTAGGGCCAGATGCATTAGTTTGTACAGGTCAATCAGTTTCTGTAACTGCTGGAGCTCCTGCTGATCAAGTTCTTTGGTCAACTGGTGATACAACAAATACTTTGTTGGTAACAACACCAGGAACATACACAGTAACGGTAATCGGTGCTTGTGCTAGTGCTTTTGATACAATCGTAGTTACGGCGTCTGCTTTATCTTACAATGGATTCTTAGCTGCTGACACTATGCAGTTTTGCTCTGGTGGTTCTGCATTGTTGACTTCAACTATGCCAGCATCAACTTATAGCTGGACAGGTGGTTCAACAAACGATTCATTAGTTGTAACAACGGGTGGAACGTATACATTGAACATCACAGATGCATGTGGAACAGGTTCTGAGTCAGTTGTAATCAATGAATTGACTACTCCAATAGCTTCATTTACACAAGTGAATTCTTTCTTGACAGTAGCATTGACAAGTACATCAACTGTTTCAGGTAATACAACATATGCTTGGGACTTCGGAGACGGAGGAACATCAACAATGATGAACCCATCACATGTTTATGCAACAGTTGGAACATTCGTTGTAACATTAACTGTTACAAATCAATGTGGTACAAATACAACAACTCAAAATGTTGTTTCTTCAAACTTAGGTTTAGAAGAGATCTTAGCTAATGGAAATGTAACATTATTCCCGAATCCATCTAACGGTGAATTCACAATTGGAATGGATGTAATCACAAATTCAAATGTTGATATCCGTATCGAAAATATTCTTGGAGCTATCGTTTACGAAAGCAATTTGGGTACTATCGAAGGACAACACAATGAGGTAATTGATTTGAACAACGCTGAAGCTGGTGTTTACTTTGTAAGCATTACTGCAGGTGATCAAAACATCATTAAGAAAATAGTGATTGAATAATATTTGTTAATTCAATTTATAAAGGCTCCTCAATTGAGGGGCCTTTTTTATTGTCTATTTGTTCTCATGTGTTATTTCGGAGGCATAGTCATGATATAATCAAAACTCTCATTTAAATACTTCACTAATAACAAGAATTACTATTGCGTTTTTCATGCCTTATATTTTGTATTTTGCCGAATCTAAATATACATTTTAAAAAAATAATTCAATATGGACTACATCGCCATTCTAGATGGAATCGGAATCTTTGTATTTGCCATAAGCGGGGTTTTAACCGCAATCGACAAAGGTTTTGATGTTGTTGGGGCGTCAATAATTGGAATGGTAACTGCTCTTGGCGGCGGAACATTACGAGACGTTATGATCGGAGAAACTCCCGTTGCTTGGATGCAAAACCAGAGTTATTTAATCATCATTTTTTTCGCCATTTTAAGTTCCTACTTATTCAAAAATCGCATCATGAAATTGAAAAAAAGCATGTTCGTTTTTGACACAATTGGGATTGGACTTTTTACTGTTCTCGGGCTGGAAAAAACACTTTACATCGGTTTAGACGTGCCAGTTGCTTTGCTAATGGGAATTGTCACTGCCGTTTTTGGTGGTGTGTTGCGTGACGTTTTGTGCGCTGAAATTCCACTGATTTTTAGAAAAGAAATTTATGCAAGTGCCTGTTTAGCCGGTGGGTTGGTGTTTTTGCTGTTAACAAAATTAACTGACAATCTCGCAATAAGTATGGCAGCATCAATGTTAACTGTTTTTATAATTCGGTATTTTTCGATTAAAAGAAAATGGTCTTTGAATTTTAGGGTCGACAAGACTTAACTTAAGGTGTAAACTTATACCCAACTCCTCTTATAGAATGAAAATAAACAGGATGTTTTGGGTCTTCTTCAAATATTTTTCTGAACGCCAAAATGTAGTTGTCTATCGTTCTGCTCGTCGGGAAAACATCTTCTCCCCAAAGCCTATCTAGAATTTCTTCTCGTGAAACTACGAGTCCAGACTTCTCCTCGAAAAGTTGTAATAATTCAATTTCACGCTTGGTTAGTTCGGTTACCTCATCCGTATCCTTGCTTTTCACTTCAAAGGTTTCAACGTTCACCTGTTTCGAACCTATGACAATTTCTTGCTTGATCGGTTTTTTCTCTGGTAACAGGTTTTGAATCCGTAAGAGCAGTTCCTCTAAATCAAAAGGTTTGGGTAAATAATCATTTGCACCCAATTTTAATCCATGAATTCTATCGTGTGTGCTGCCTTTTGCCGATAACACGATTGCGGGAATTTGAGACGTTTTTCTTATTTCAGATAAAATCTCGAAACCAGTTTTCTCAGGTAACATTACATCCAAAATCAATAAGTCTGACGAAATCAGAACGGGTAAATTCCTAAATGCTTCTCCGCCATGATTAAAAACGATTACCTCAAAATTTTCCAGTTCGAGATTTAGGCGAAGCATTTCTGCTATACTCGTTTCATCCTCCACAATGGTAATTCTCCGCATGTTTTCCTCCCTATTTTCAGTAAAATTGCGAAAAAAATAAACAATCAACGAAAACTTCTATCAATTCTACTCAAAACCAACGTTTTTGTCAAAAAATCTCCATAATTTTGCAGTCCAATAAAACCCCATGCATGAATTCTCCTAAAAATATTAAATCCGCACTTATTTCCGTATTTGACAAAACTGGTTTAGCTCCTATCGTTCAGGAACTTGCTAAAAATAAAGTGGAAATATTTTCTACAGGTGGAACACAAAAATTCATTGAAGATTTAGGAATTGAAGTTGTCCCAGTAGAAGAATTGACTTCTTTCCCTTCAATTTTAGGAGGACGTGTTAAAACTTTACACCCTAAAATTTTTGGGGGAATTTTGCACAGACGAGGATTTGACGAGGATTTAGCGCAAATTGATACTTACGATATTCCTCCAATTGATTTGGTTATTGTGGATCTTTATCCATTCGAAGCCACAGTTGCTTCAGGCGCAAGTCATGAAGACATTATTGAAAAAATCGACATCGGTGGAATTTCATTGATTCGTGCAGCGGCAAAAAACTACAAAGACGTTGTCATTCTTCCTTCCCAAAAATCATACGCAGAGTTCCTCGAAATCTATTCTGCAAATGCAGGAACAACTTTAGAAGAGAGAAAGCGTTTCGCAATGCAATCTTTCAACGTAAGTTCACATTACGACACACACATATTCAACTATTTCGACGACGGTTCCGAAGACTTTTTCAAACAAAGCGTTTTGAATTCTTCTGTACTTCGTTACGGTGAAAACCCTCATCAAAAAGGTGTTTTCTATGGCGACATGGATGCTTTGTTTGATAAATTGCACGGTAAAGAGTTGTCGTACAATAACTTGTTGGATGTAGATGCGGCTGTTCATTTGATGCACGATTTCCAAAAAGATGCGCCAACTTTTGCTATTTTAAAACACAACAATGCTTGTGGTTTAGCAACTCGTTCAACGTTGAAAGAAGCTTACGAAGCTGCCTTGACTGCGGATCCTGTTTCCGCTTTTGGTGGAATTTTAATTGCAAATACAACTATTGATTTGGCTACGGCGGAATTGATAAATACACTTTTCTGTGAGGTTGTAATTGCTCCAAAATTTGACGCAGATGCACTGGACCTTTTGAAATCGAAAAAGAATCGAGTTTTATTGGTTCAAAAACTATTTGATTTCCCGACAAAACAATTTAGAACGATACTGAATGGCGTTTTGGAACAGGACAGAGATATTTTGTCTGAAAGCAATACCGATTTGCAAACCATTACCACAAAAGCGCCAACAGCAGAAGAAATTGAAGATTTATTATTTGCCAACAAATTGGTGAAACATACAAAGTCAAACACAATAGTTATAGCTAAAAACAAACAATTGTTGGCAAGTGGAACAGGTCAGACTTCTCGTGTTGACGCTTTAAATCAAGCAATACACAAGGCGAAAACCTTTAAATTTGATTTGAATGGGGCGGTTATGGCTTCTGATGCATTCTTCCCTTTCCCTGATTGTGTGGAAATTGCGCACAACGTGGGAATTAATACGGTTATTCAACCTGGAGGTTCGATTAAAGACGATTTATCCATTGCATATTGTAACGAAAATAACATGGCAATGGTAATGACTGGTAACCGGCATTTCAAGCATTAAAAAATTAAATTGTCTGTAAATGAAACTTTTTAAGGTTTTTTACGGATAATAATGGAATAATATACTCACCTTAGAGCGAACAAAAAACAAAATGGGATTATTTAGCTTTCTTACTCAGGAAATCGCAATCGACTTAGGTACGGCAAATACCTTGATCATCATGAATGACAAAGTTGTTGTAGATGAACCTTCTATTGTTGCCAAAGACATTCAAAGCAACCGCGTGGTCGCTATTGGAAAGAAGGCGCAACAAATGCACGGTAAAACGCACAAGTTGATTGAAACGGTGCGTCCATTAAAGGATGGTGTTATCGCCGATTTCCAAAGTGCGGAGCAAATGATTCGTGGATTTATCAAAATGATTAATCCTGGCAAACGTTTGTTCAACCCTTCTCTTAGAATGGTGATTTGTATTCCTTCTGGAATTACTGAGGTTGAGAAAAGAGCCGTTCGGGATAGCGCAGAACATGCTGGAGCAAAAGAAGTGTACTTGATTCACGAACCTATGGCAGCTGCTATCGGAATTGGAATCGATGTTGAAGAGCCAATGGGTAACATGATTATCGATATAGGTGGTGGAACAACAGAAATTGCTGTCATTGCTTTGGGTGGTATTGTTTGTGATAAATCTATTCGTATTGCAGGTGATGATTTTTCATCTGATATTGAAGAATACATGCGTCGTCAACACAACATTTTGGTTGGAGAACGAACTGCAGAACAAATTAAAATTGAAGTAGGTTCTGCTTTAACAGAATTAGAAAACCCACCTGCAGATTTCGCCGTTCGTGGTCGTGATTTAATGACAGGTATTCCAAAAGAAATTGTTGTTTCTTACTCAGAAGTGGCTCATGCTTTGGATAAAACGATATCTAAAATAGAAGAGGCGATTCTTTCTGCATTGGAAATGACTCCGCCAGAATTATCTGCTGATATTTACAAAACCGGAATTTATTTAGCTGGTGGTGGTTCAATGCTTCGTGGATTGGACAAACGTATTTCTGCAAAAACTAAATTGCCTGTTCACATTGCTGAAGATCCATTGAGAGCTGTTGCGCGTGGAACAAGTATTGCGTTGAAAAACATTCACAGATTCCAGTTCTTAATTAGAGACTAATCTTCCGTGAGCATAGCGCACCGTAACAAATGAGAAAATTATTTGACTTTTTTAGACGATTCCAAATTTTCTTACTTTTTGCTGCCTTACAGTTTGTCGCTTTATCAACTTATTTCACGTATTCTACCTTCCCGAATTCGCAATACCTGACTACTGCCAACAAAGTAGGTGGTACCATGTGGAAAGCGCAATACGACATTACCAAATACATCAATTTCGGAAAAAGCAATCGGGACTTAAGCATGGCTAACAAGCAATTGCGCGAAAAGCTTCCTGAAAGTTTTCACCGATTGCAGTATGGCACTGTCAAAATCAATGACACACTTTACAAAACCCAATATAGCTATACGCAAGCAATCGTAATTAACTCAACATATGATAAGGCCAATAATTACCTAACACTAAATATTGGCAGTCGACAAGGCATTAAACGAGGAATGGGTGTTATTTCCGATCAAGGAGTTGTTGGAGTTGTATTTAAAGTTTCTACGAACTATTCTTTAGTAAAATCTGTGTTGTCAACGAACCCGAATATAGACGTAATGATCGTCGAAGACGGTTCATTCGGCCTTTTGAAATGGACTGTTCGTAATGCACGACTTGCCAATCTTTCAGGTATTTCAAACGACCAGCCCGTTAAAAAATGGGGAGAAGTAATAACTCGAGGTGGCGGTGGCGTTTTCCCAAGAGGTATTTCTGTAGGAAAAGTGTATAAAGTATTACCTATTGAAGGTCGCGCGCAATGGGATGTTCAAATATTACTTTCTACAAATTTTAAAAAGATTCAAAACGTCTACGTGATAAAAAATATTCTAAAAAATGAGCAAAGTCAATTGGAATCAGTAATGCTAAACGATCAGGACGATGAATAATATTTTTAGTCATATCGTTCGTTTTGTGCTGCTTGTTTTAGTTCAAGTCTTTATTCTCAATCAGCTAGAAATTGGCTGGGGAATATTGATTATGGCGTATCCTTTATTCATTTTCTTGTTGCCTTACGAATTAAATTTATCCTTAACTCTGTTGATCAGCTTCGTAATGGGAATTTGTATCGATGCACTAAGCAACACTTTTGGCCTTCATACTTCTGCACTTCTCTTATTCGCATATCTACGTCCAGTGATATTTTCCCGGTTTGCTTCACAAGAAGATTACGAAATGAACCGAGAGGCGAATATTTATACACTAGGAACTTCCTGGTTTGTATTAACCTTTGGCTCACTTCTATTGTTGCACCACCTTTGGTTCTTCCTTTTTGAAGTTGCCAACTTCGGAGAGTTTTCTTACATTCTTCAAAAAACTTTTCTTAGCACAATTGTTTCCTTTTTGGTTTGTGTCGGGCTACAAATTATCTTTGTTCAAAAGCCTAAAGACCGATGAATTTCGATTCGAGAAAAATTGTCATTATTACCTTCATAGTAGCCATAGGTATACTTTATGCTTTTCGTCTTTTTTACATGCAAGTTCTCGATGATACTTGGACTCTCCGGGCACAAGAAATTGCTGAGAAAAGAAAAGAAGTAACACCGCCAAGAGGAGTTATTTTTGATCGCAACGGGAAAAAAGTCGTTTCTAATCAAACTTACTATAATTTGATGATGGTTGAGGCAGACATTGTCGACCTGGACACTGTAGCATTTGCCAAACTTGTCGGCATGACCCCAATTGAGGTTAGAGATCGTTTCTATCAAATTAGAGTTGGTGAAGGAACGTTTTACAACAGGCATACCGACAAACGAACGTCGAACTATCAAAAAGTTAGAGCATATCCTTTTATGAAGGAGTTGACGCTCGAAGAGATTGCTGAAATCGCACCGCATTTGGGTCGCTTTCCGGGATTCTATGAAGAGGTTACCAGTATGCGAAAATATCCTTACCGCAGCGGAGCAAATATACTAGGTTATTTAGCAGAGGTTAATCGAGAAGATATTGAGAAAGAACCATACTATCGCCCAGGTGATAATATGGGCAGAGCTGGACTAGAGCGTTATTATGAGAAAGAATTGCGGGGACAAAAAGGGATAAAATACATTGTTACCACTGCCTTAAACAATGCGCTAGAATCTTTCGCTGATGGTAAATATGACACAACAGCATTACAAAGTGCGCCAATGAAATTGGGGTTGGATATTGAGTTACAGGCATACGGAGAAAAATTAATGCAAAACAAAAAAGGGTGTATTGTCGCTATTGATCCAAAAACAGGTGAAATTTTGACCATGGTGTCTGCCCCTAGTTATGACCCCAATCTATTAGTTGGAAAAAGAAATATCGGTATCAATTACCCTAAATTGGTTTTGGATCCGAACAAGCCTTTGTACCCTAGGCCTGTGGCTTCAGAATATCCTCCTGGATCAATTTTCAAGCTCGTTCAAGCACTTATTGCTTTGGAAGAAGGTGTTATCGATGTCAATACAGGGTTTGCTTGTAACAAAAGTTTAGTTGGTTGCCACAATCACGCTCCTCCAAGTGATATTATGAAAGCAGTACAGTACTCTTGCAACCCATATTTTTATCAAGCAACACGAAGAATAATTCAACAAGGCAAAAAAACAAATCAATATGAGGACGCTGAAATCGGTTTGACTATCTGGGCCCAATATATGCACAGTTTTGGTCTAGGTGAAAAACTGGGAACCGATATTACTGGTCAGCGACCTGGACGAATTCCAGATGTTGCCTATTATGATAAGTGGTACGGCCATCACCAATGGGCATTTTCAACTATCCGGTCCAATTCCATTGGACAAGGAGAAGTTGCTTTAACACCTCTGCAAATGGCTAATTTGGCAGCCATCATCGCAAATAAAGGTTGGTTTTATACTCCGCATTTCGTTAAAGAAATTGGTGATTCAGGTCCGCTCCCCGGTTTTGATAAAAAGAGATATACGAAGGTTAGCGCAAAATATTTTCCGCCAATTATTGAAGGAATGCGCCGCGTTGTTAATGAATCGGGCGGAACAGCTCGACAGGCAAGAATGACGGATATCATTATTTGTGGAAAAACTGGAACCGTTCAAAACCCACACGGAAAAGATCACTCCGTTTTTATTGGTTTTGCACCTATGGATAATCCAAAAATTGCCATTGCTGTCTTTATAGAAAATGCAGGCTTTGGTGGTACATGGGCTGCACCAATAACCAGTTTAATGATAGAACAATATCTCACAGGCAAAATAACTGACGCCGCTAAAGAAAAGCGTATTGTTGATGCCAAACTCTCGAACATGGAATGAGAGCAAACGAAAAAATAACTCAAGATATGGACTGGCCGCTTTTTGCGTGCTACATTATTCTTGTTACCATGGGATTAATGACCGTATATTCCACGGCTTATAATCCTGAGCACCCCAATTTTTTTGATTTTTCTCAAAAATATGGTAAGCAAATATTCTTCGTTTCCATTTCATTGTTTCTTGGTTTGTTGGTATTTCTGATAGATTCATCCATCTATAGAAAATTTGCCGTTCCCATCTACTTGTTTACTCTCTTTTTACTTGTGCTGGTGCTCTTTATGCCTGCAATTAATGGTGCGCACGCTTGGTTGGGATTTGGCAGTTTTGGTATACAACCCGCAGAGTTTGCCAAAATTGGAACCGCCTTATTGTTGTCAAGTTACGTTAGCAATGTCAACATGAACTCACAAAATGTGAAAACTGTTCTAATTTCAAATGCCATTATTCTCGTCCCAATGACACTGGTAATTTTACAGCCAGATGCAGGTACCTTAATCGTGTTTACTTCTTTCCTTTTTGTATTGTACCGAGAAGGTATGAGCTATGATCCTATCGTATTAAAAATTACAAATTTAATTCCTGGGGTACGCTTCAAACAAACTTGGATTGGAACTCACTTCATTCCTATTTTATTCTACGTCGTAATTCTTTGTGTTATTACTCTTTTGGTTTCTAATAATCAATTCAACCTGTTTTTTATTCCCGGACTTACTGTTCCCGGAATCGTCGGGGTTATATTCTCATTAGCAATTATTGGTGGATTGGTTTACTATTTGTTAAGTAGAATGGCCTCCAGACGAGAGAAAAAACAGGCAATTATTGTCGTTTTAATCGCCTTTACTTTATCATCTATTTTGGCCATGTCTGTCAATTTCATGTTCCAAGGCTTAGCGCCTCACCAAAAAGACAGAATTGAACTTGTTTTAGGTTTGAATGAAGATCAAGATGGTGCCGATTACAATAGAAATAGGGCAATGGCGGCAGTTGGTTCTGGAGGTGCTTTTGGTAAAGGATATACTAAAGCCTCATTGTCTAGCGTTCAAAGTAATCACGTTCCCGAGAGCGAAACGGACTTTATCTTCTGTCCCTTTGCTGAAGAGTGGGGATTTGTTGGAAGTCTATTTTTAATAACTGTGTATATATATATGCTTTTGCGGATTATTACAATTGCCGAAAGACAAAGAAGTAGATATTATAGAATATATGCCTACGCGGTTGGAATGATCCTATTCTATCACTTCGCAATTAATATTGGAATGAATATCGGTTTTGCCCCCGTTATTGGAATTCCTTTACCTTTCTTCAGTTATGGTGGCTCATCTATGATGTCATTTTCAATTTTGCTATTCATCCTTTTAAAGCTTGATAGTCAAAGAAGAGACGTTCTCTACTAAGGGCAATCGGCGGATAAAGAATATTCTTTATTTTTACAGTAAATATTTGGTTCTATTATGAGCACAACATCAAAAAAGGGTAAGGAAAAAGAAGCTCCTTTAACCGAGGAAAAGAAAAAGAAATACTCAAGAATTCTATGGATTTTTGGATTGCTTCCTTTGTTCTTAATTCTCGCTTTGCTTTTCTTTCAGCCTGAAGACTCTATGCCTTCAGTTGCCATGCTTGACAATCCGCCGGAACTTTTAGCTTCTGTTGTTTTCGCTGATGATGCAGAAACTGAATTGGGTCGTTTCTGGAAAATTAACCGAACAAGCGTGAAATTTAATGAAATCTCTCCATTTGTTATAGACGCCCTAATTTCAACGGAGGATGAGCGTTTTATGGAACATTCTGGGGTTGACTTTAAAGCTATCGGTCGTGCAGTTGCAAGTGCTGGTGGAGCTGGTGGAGCATCAACTATTACGCAGCAATTAGCAAAATTGTTGTTTACGCTGCAAAAAAGAGATAAAAAAGCTGGAGCAAGCGCGACTCTTTCAGAATCATCTTTTCGTCTGTTTCGATTACTTGGACGTGTAAATGAAAAAGCGAAAGAAAATATTATCGCATCTCGTTTAGAAAAAAGATATACTAAGGAAGAAATAATTACGATGTACCTGAATCAATTCGATTTCTTGTACAACGCGGTAGGAATTGAAAACGCAGCAAAAGTGTACTTCGACAAAGCACCTATTGACTTAACAAAAGACGAGGCAGCAATACTCGTAGGGATGTGCAAAAACCCTGGACTTTTCAATCCACACACTTTTGAAGTAAAAAATTATCGAAGAACGGTTGCATTGAACAAAGGCATTTCAATGTCTGCAGTAGCACAAATAGATATTCAGGATAAAAGATCGAATGATAGCCTAAGAGCAGTTAACCGAAGAAATCAAGTGCTTTTCCAATGGTTGAAAAATTCTAATGAAAAGAATCCGGCATTAAGAACAACTATAACTCGAGCTGAATACGACGAGTTAAAAATGAAACCTATCGTTACGAGTTATCAAAAAGTTGATCATAAAGAAGGTTTAGCTCCTTATTTTCGTGAATCCATTCGTGCAGAATTAACGAACCTTTTTCAAGAAACTAAACCTGACGGCTCTTTAAAATATAGCCGTCCAGATGGTGAGCCTTGGAACATCTATAATGATGGTCTCAAAATCTATACAACGATTAATGTTTCCATGCAAAAGTACGCTGAAGCAGCTGTAGAAAAACATATTAAAAATTATTTACAGCCAGCATTTGATCGCAACAACAAAGGATTGAAAAACTTCCCTTTCAGTAATTCCATTTCAGAAGAAACGGTGAATAATATCATGAGAAGCGCTAGGCGAATTTCAGGACGTTACCATGCAGCTAAAGAACAAGGCAAATCAATCGAAGAAATTGAAAAAGAGTTTAATGAACCAGCTCAAATGTCTGTTTTTTCATGGAATGGGGATATAGACACGGTCATGACGCCGAATGATTCAATTCGCTACTACAAGTCTTTCTTGCACTGTGGTATGATGTCAATTGAGCCACAAACCGGATTTGTAAAAGCTTGGGTTGGTGGAACTAATATTGACCATTTTGCCTATGACCACGTTCGACAAGGCTCGCGCCAAGTTGGATCGACCATAAAACCTTTCGTTTATGCTACCGCTCTTTCTATGGGTACGGCAAAACCTTGCACCGTGTTTAATGGAAATTATTGTGTTGGAAGCTGGTGCCCAGGCGGAAAAGCTGCTGGTTCAATGGCTAGTGGTTTAGCCCAATCATCAAATCCAACGACTGTTGCTGTTATGTCGAGCATGGGGCCAGTTGCTGGAACGATAAACATTGCAAAATTCTTAAAAGACGTTGATATTGATTTGGCAAAACGCGATATTACACCGCCTATGTGTTTAGGAACAATGGATTTATCATTGTATCAATTGATTCCGGCACAAGCAATGTTTGTGAATCAGGGAATATTTATCACCCCTTCTACAATATTCAGAATTGAAGATAGAAACGGCAACGTTATCTACAACGCCAAACCTGTTTCTCGTGAAGTTTTGAATGAAAACGTTGCTTATACCATGATTAAAATGCTAGAAGGCGTTATTAATGAAGGAACTGGAAATCGACTGAGAAGAGCGGTTGATTATGGAAACATAAAAGCTCCTATGGCCGGTAAAACTGGTACAACTCAAAGTAACTCAGATGGATGGTTCGTCGGATTTACACCTGAATTAGTTACTGGAGTTTGGGTTGGAGCAGAAGACCGATCTGTTCGATTCCGATCTACGGCTATAGGTCAAGGTGCAAGTGTTGCCTTACCGATTTATGGATATTATATGAATCAAGTTTACAAGGATTCGAAGATAGGCTTATCTACAACAGAATTTGAAAAACCGGCGAATTATAATCCTGAACAATTCTCTTGTGGAGGCGATTTATATGGCCCAAATAATTCCGATATCAACCCTGAGGACAATCCATTTTTTTAATTATGAATAAAACAGTAAAAAACGTCGAAGAAGCATTGGTTGGTTTAAAGGATGGCATGACCCTTATGTTAGGTGGGTTTGGTCTTTGTGGAATTCCTGAAAACTCAATTGCCCAAATGGTTAAATTGGGTGTTAAAGACTTGACTTGTATTTCAAACAATGCCGGTGTTGACGATTTTGGTTTAGGTCTCTTGTTGCAAAACAAGCAAATTAAAAAAATGATTAGCTCCTATGTAGGCGAAAATGATGAGTTTGAAAGACAAATGCTGTCAGGTGAACTAGAAGTGGATCTTATTCCACAAGGTAGTTTGGCAGAAAGATGTCGTGCTGGTGGTGCTGGAATTCCTGCTTTCTTTACCCCTGCTGGATTTGGAACTGAAGTCGCTGAAGGAAAAGAAGTGCGTGTTTTTAATGGTAAACCTCATATACTAGAATCGGCACTAACTGCTGATTTTGCCATCGTGAAAGCTTGGAAAGGTGATACCGAAGGAAATTTAATATTCAAAGCAACTGCCAGAAACTTTAACCCTATGATGGCTATGGCAGGAAAAATCACCGTTGCCGAAGTAGAAGAATTGGTTCCGGCTGGAGATTTAGACCCTAACTTTATACACACACCTGGTATCTTTGTACAACGCATTTTTCAAGGAGAGAAATTCGAAAAAAGAATTGAGCAACGAACTGTAAAACCAAGGGTTTAAATGAGTCAAGCAAAAAGAATAAACGAATCGGCATATTCCGTATTCGCTAAGCTTTTATTCTTGGCTATTTTCATTTATTTAATTCTAAGAGCCTACTTTGTTGAGCCGCTTCATGATGAAGTTGCAACATTTTTCCACTACATAGAAACTGGTATTTTTTGGGGAGATGAAGCGCTGCTAGATGCTAATAACCACTTATTAAACAGCTTTTTATCCCATCAACTGTATTTATGGTTTGGCCCTAATTTCTTTTTTTTACGACTGCCAAATTTGCTTTCCTTTATTCTGTTTTATTGGGCATTATATCAACTGGTGAAACCGATAAACAAGGCTCTTCTTCGAGGTGTTTTATTAGTCGCTCTGGCAGGAATACCATTCATTTTAGATTATTTTGCCTACACAAGAGGCTACGGTATTTCATTGGCTTTCTTTTTAGCGGCCCTTGTTTTTCTTATTCGTTTTACCAAAACTCTTTCTTCCTATTCAATTTTCATCGCTTATTTGTTTTTAGTAATCGCCGTTTACGCCAATTTGACTTATTTACTTTCCTGCGTTTTAGCAATAGGTTTTGTGATTATAATTCAACTTCTTAACCTTAAGAAAATAAAAAAGATTACTCACTTCTCATTGCTTTCTTTCCACGGAGTTCTAGTTTTATCCATATTGCCAGCCATAAATTTCGCTGAAAAATTAAGAGAAGGCGGTGCTTTGTATTACGGATCTCTAGAAGGTTTTTGGGAAGTAACGGGGAAAACCATAACGAATTACACCCTCTTTTTTGATGCAAATTGGTTCAAATGGGTATTACTATTAATGGGTATTTTATTAATCGCGACCTTACTCTATATCTGGAAACGCAAAGGCACTTTAGATTTTTTTTTAAAGAACGAAACTGTAATTGCTTGGTTTCTTTTCGGACATATAGGCGCCATTCTATTTCTCGCTCATTTTCGAGGAGTGAACTATCCAGAAGATAGAGTTGGAATGTATTTAATTCCATTGTCCATTCTCTTATTTGCCTATATTCTCAATAATTGGAAATGGTCATCCTATGGAATATTAATCTTATTGGTCTTCCCTATTCTTTTCATTACTAAAATCAACCTAAATACCTCTGTATTTTCTCCTCAGGATAGAATGTCCGATTCGTTTTTTAATGAAGTTATTAAAGAAGTGAATCCAAAATCTTCTATTTCTGTTTATCCGCTAATGCGACTTTCGTGGGCATGGCAAGACAGAAAACAAGAAATAAAAAACACAGTAAGCGATCTAAAATCATTCAATACTGCAGCTGACATTGTCCTGACGAGAGAAGTTTTGCAACACAAAAAGTCTGAATTGGATCAATATGTTCTATTTACAAAAGATGAAAACAGCGGATTTCTAGCGTATAGACGAAAAAAACCTTTTGTAAAAAGTGTTGTTTTTGATAGTACGTTTACGGTTAATGAAACGGAGGCAGAATATATTTCCTTTGGAAATTTCTACATCCCAGATTCTCTACGAAATAAAAAATTACAAATACACGTAGAAGGCCAAACATCGACCTCAGCAGAAGTTCCTCATTTCAATTTTATCTATTCCACTTTAGATAAAAATGGTAATTCCGTTATATATGAAGGCTGGGGGTTACACTGGTCAAACGGATTAAAAAAGAACTTTTTATTAAACTATAATTACCCTATTAATTGCTTCGAAAAGGAGGATTATGAAGTTCGCGTATACCTTTGGAATATCAATAAAGAAAAAATTGCGGTAAAAAATGGTAAATTTGAATTAATCTCACTTGAATAAATATGGCACTAGATAAAAACGGCATCGCACAACGCATCGCACAAGAACTTAGAAATGGATGGTACGTAAATTTGGGAATTGGAATCCCAACTTTGGTGGCGAACTATATTCCTGAAGGAATAGAAGTTGAATTTCAGTCGGAAAATGGTATTCTCGGGATGGGACCTTTTCCAATCGATGGTGAAGAAGATGCCGATTTAATCAATGCTGGAAAACAAACAATTACCGCTCAAAAAGGTGCTTCTTTCTTTGATTCAGCTACGTCATTTGCTATGATTCGTGGGCAGCACGTTCAACTTACCGTTCTTGGCGCTATGGAAGTTTCACAAAATGGAGACATCGCCAATTGGAAAATTCCTGGAAAAATGGTGAAAGGAATGGGTGGAGCTATGGATTTAGTTGCTTCAGCAGACAATATTATCGTCGCCATGATGCACACAAACCGCGCTGGTGAATCGAAAATGCTAAAGCAGTGTAGTTTACCCTTGACAGGAGTTGCTTGTGTTAAACGCGTTGTAACAGAGTTGGCTGTTCTCGAAATTAAGGATGGAAAATTTCATTTGATTGAAAGAGCACCTGGAGTTTCTGTTGAAGAAATTGTTTCAAAAACGGAAGGTGAACTAGTTGTTCCTGACAATGTTCCTGAAATGAAATTCTAAAAATGACGAAAAACAACGCCCTTTATCTTGCCGCTTTGGTCTTTTCATTGGGTTGGTTGCTCTATAATTTTCTTGCCTTATCTGCGCCTGTTGATTGCGGCGATGGACTAATGCATTTTTTCATCTCTCAAGCTAGTTGGGAAGATCATGGCTATTTTCTCGATCATTGGGGAAAACCTCTTTTTATACTTTTAAGTAGTCCTTTTGCTCAATTCGGTTTTGGTGGAATAGTGGTTTTCAATACGGTCGTTTTCATTTCAACAGTATTAATCAGTTGGAAAATTTTAAAGAAATACAATACACCTCTACCCTTTCAACTTGCGCTTCCTTTGTTACTGTTGCTAACTCCAGATTATGCCAATAACATCCTCGGGGGCTTAACTGAACCCTTATTTGGCTTGTTCGTAGTCGCCGCTTGTTGGGCTTGGCTGGAAGAAAAATTCTTGCTTTTCGCACTTTTCGCTGGAGCAACTTTGTTTCTTAGAAGTGAAGGTCAATTGATGGTTTTATTCGCCTTTAGCTTATTACTTCTTGCTAAACAATGGAAGTCAATTCTATTTCTATTTGTTCCCTTTTTAATTTATGCGGTAATTGGGTTTTTCGCATTAGGTGATTTTTGGTGGTACTTCACGCAATCTCCCTATTCAATGGACAGTTCCGTTTATGGCATTGGTTCTTATTGGCATTATATAAAAGAATACAAAACCTATCTTGGCGTTCAAGGGTTGGCAATTGCAATCTTAGGTTTAGTTGGTTTGACTTCTCTTTTCCTTCAAAAGAAGTTCAATTTCAAGCTGTTTGGCTTCATTGTTATTGGCTATGGAATCTTTCTTGGAATCATAGTTGCTCACAGTTATTTTTACGGCTCTGGACAAAATGGCTCCATGGGTTTGACCAGAATTGCAACACAAGGTTTGCCCGCTTTCTTATTGATTAACATCTATTTTCTCGGACAAATCCCATTCTTTCAAAAGCAAAAACAATCCATATGGACCTTCAGTTTTCCTGCACTAATAATTGTTCTGCTTTGCTCTACACCTTATTTAAAAAAGGGAGAAAGTCGAATTAACAATGCGCTCCTGTCTACTGGAACTTATATAAAAAACCACGCGATTCTAAGCGATAAAACCATTTTCGCCTATCATCCGCTCCTAGCTTTTGCATTGGAGTCAAACTTAAAAATGAAAAACCAACAACTTCAGCAATTTTCTGGATCCGCATTTTTAAAGGATAAAAATCGATTGAAATTTGGTGATGTTATTGTTTGGGATAGTCAATTTGGACCATTGGAAGTGGCTATTCCTTTAAAGGACATGATGGCTGATTCCAATTTAATACTGTGTCACCAAGAAATTATTCCCGGCAATTTAGAGGCAAATGGTGTGTATCTTTTTCAATATGTTCCCAAAGAAGTTAAGTTACTTAGCAAGGGTAAAGTTGAAGAAAAAACGCTCATTGCCGATAAAAATATAAATGCTGCTGAGGAATTTGAAGGAGTTCTAGAACTTCCGGCTTCTAATGAAAATTACAGTCTATCTGTAGATTGTTTTGGGGCAGAAAACACGCACTTCGTCTGTGTGCCAAAAGACAATTCTGACTATCAAGCTACAGACCTGCACAAACGTTCTATGCAATTTCAGTTTTCGGTGAAAAAAGGTGTTCCATATTCAATTTACATATGGAACCCAGGTAAAACTGCATACAGCTTGAAGGTTAAGAAAATCGTGGAGCAGCGAGTAACTCTTCCTAAATTATGGAATGATGCCTCAAATTAAAACATTCTTTCCTCACCTTTTGGTCTTACTGTTTTCATTAGGATGGTTAGTTTACAACCAAAATCTTTTACTTGCTCCAGTAGACACTGGTGACGGCTTACTTCATTTTTTCATTTCTCAAGCTAGCTGGGAAAATCCACATTATTTTTTAGATCATTGGGGGAAACCTTTGTTCACTCTTTTGACTAGCCCTTTTGCGCAAATGGATTATGATGGAATGTTTCTTTTTAATTTATTCGTTTTCATCGGCACTACTGTTTTTGGTTGGCTTATTCTCAATAAACTGAACGTTAACAAAGGTTTTGCAATTTGCTTTCCTTTATTTTTATTATTGACCAACGATTATACAAGAACTATTTCTGCTGGATTAACAGAGCCTTTATTCTCATTTTTTCTGGTATTTGGAAGTTGGCTCTGGTTGCGCTCCTCTTATTTGTCGACAGCTTTTGTTGTCGGATGTCTTCTCTTTCAGCGCAGTGAAGGTCAGTTAACTGTTTTGCTCTTTCTTCCCTTATTGATTTATGCCCGCCAGTGGAAAGCCATTTTTGTTTTAAGTTTGCCTTTTCTTGTTTACGCTGTTCTTGGCTGGATTTTTCTCAATGATATTTTCTGGTATTTCACTAAATCTCCATATGATCCTGCAAATAGCCTTTATGGTTCCGGAGATTATTTGCATTATTTAATGAGTTATAAAAACTATATGGGAAATCATGGTCTGTTCCTGTTTTTAGCTTCAATTCCCATGATTTTCATTCATTTTCGCTCAAAAAAGGTCGATTTCAAACTTTTTGGGCTTGTTTTGATCAGTTTCGGCACTTTTTTCGGAATTCTGATTTCACACAGCTATTTTTGGGGAAATGGCACGCATGGTTCTATGGGTTTAACTCGTATTGCCACTCAAGCTTTACCTTCTTTTCTTATTGTTTCGCTTTATTTTTTCAGTCAATATTCTTTCTTGAAAAAAATGCCCTTCAATTTTCTTGGTTATATACTTTGTTTTGGGATGATTATTCAATTGTGTTTTAGTCCTTTCTTGAAAAAGTCGATTCAACCTATGGAAGAATCCATTCAAGAAATTTACAAAGCAACTTTTCCAATTGTAACGACTCATTCTCCATTAATAACAAGTAATATCTACTTCGCTGAATTACTTGGAAGAAATCCTTTGAAAAAAGGTAAACCCTCAACTCTTGTGCTTTCTCGAGAAATTTTGGTGAATCCCAAATATCATTTCGAAAAAGGAACCTATATTTTGTGGGACAATTACGCCGGACCAATTGAGTTGGATGTTCAATATTCGCTTATTTCAAAATATCCAGGAATGAGATTACAAGAACGGGTTGAAATAAATGGAGCCGAAGTTTGCCTTTTTCATTATGAAGGCGATTAGTTACTTGTAAAAATTCATTTCATCTACGTACTTAAACACCTTGTCAGATAACAAAAATCGGGCTGATCTTCCGTTGTGGATTAATTCGCGGATATAGCTGGCTGAGATTTTCATTATCGGCACATCTTCACAAAAAACTACCGATGAATGATTCTTAAACTGATGTTCAATTGGTTCTTCTTCGAACCTAGGATAAACGTAAATTTTATGATTCTCTAAAATTCTTTCAAAGTTTTTCCATTTGTGGAATCCACGCAAATTGTCTTCACCCATCAACAAATTGAATTTATGCTCAGGGTATTTTTCTTTTAAAAAAGTTAAAGTGTCGATGGTATAACTTGGTTGCGGCATTTTGAATTCTATATCTTCTGCCTTGAATCTTGGCTCGTCTTCAATTGCAATTTTTACTATAGCCAAACGATGATAATCTTCTAGTAAAGTGTTCTTCTTTTTTAAAGGATTATGAGGCGAAACTACGAACCAAACTGCATCTATTTCATCGCGCTGAATCATGTATTGGGCAATAATCAAATGTCCAACGTGAATTGGGTTGAAAGAGCCAAAATACAGTCCTACGTTCATGATTTTATAAAATGATCAACTATTCCACTAGCCGTTAATATAGCTTGGTCTAGGTTATCGTTTATCAAAACTATATCAAACTCAGTTGCTTTTGCCAATTCAGTTCTTGCCTTGCTCATTCGCTGGTTGATCTTATCTTCAGTTTCCGTGCTTCTGTGACGTAAACGTTTTTCCAATTCGTCGATGCTCGGTGGTTGAACAAATATGGCCAGTGCATTATCACCAAACATTTTCTTCAAATTCAAACCGCCGATAACATCTACATCAAAAATTACTGTTTTACCTTCGGACCAAATTCTTTCAATTTCCTTGCGCAGTGTTCCGTAGTAATTGTTTGTATAAACCTCTTCCCACTCAATCAACTCTTCATTTAAAATTGCTTGCTGAAATCCCGCGACTCCAAGAAAATGATAGTCTTTTCCGTCAATTTCATTTGGTCGCGGATCTCTACTACATGCAGAAACAGAAAAAGATAAGACTGGAATTTTTTTCAATAAAGCGTGAACAATCGTCGTTTTACCCGCACCCGAAGGAGCTGAAAATATTACACATTTGCCTTGCTGAGATTCCATTTTATTCTATAATGTATTTAAAACTTGTTCCTTCATTTTTTCAAGATTGTCTTTCATTTCCACAACAATCTTCTGCATATCTGCTTGGTTGCTTTTGCTTCCAAGTGTATTTATTTCTCGTCCAATTTCTTGTGTGATGAAACCTAACTTACGACCCGTTCGTTCTGTTTTCATTGTTTCCAAGAAGTATTCTAAGTGATTTGTCAATCGCATTTTTTCCTCAGCAACATCAAATTTTTCAACATAAAAAATCAGTTCTTGCTCCAAACGGTGTTCATCAAATTTACCTTCAGAAATTTCTTCCAATTGTTTCTCAAGTTTGGCTCGTATTGTTTCTACTCGTACATTTTCGTAAGGCTCAATTGCAACTAAAAGTCTAGCAATATCTTCTATTCTCTCCGTAAATTCCTTTTGAAGAGCTTCGCCCTCTTGACCTCTAAAATCATTCAAGGCAACACAAGCTTCATTCAGTAGCTCCAATAAAAATGCCTTTTCTCCTTCCGGTAAGTCTTCTCGCTCGCTAACCAAAACATCAGGCATTCGCATAATCATCGCTAAATAATCTACACTCTTCTCACCTATTGAATCATTAACGGATTTCAAATCTTCGTAATAAGCTTTTGCTAATGACTTATTGACAGAAACGCTTTTGGCATCTCCTGAATCGTCGATATTGACATTTACGTCTACTTTTCCTCGTTCCAATTCTTTCATGAGAATTTTTCGCATATCAGACTCAATTGGTCTGTATATACTAGGGATTCGGACGTTTAAATCCAAGGTTTTACTGTTAAGCGCACGGATTTCAATGGTCACTTTTTTTCCTTGAAAACTTCCTGTGGCTTTCCCGAAACCGGTCATGGATTGTAACATAGACTTATTTTTTGGGCAAATTTAGTGATTTTTTACCGCTGAGGACGCAAAGTGTTTCGCAAAGAATGCCAAGACATGGGTTATTGTTCAGTCAACTCGAAAATCTCTTTGCTCACTGCGTGATTCTCTGTGTTGTCAGCGGTTATACTCTTTTTTTCAAGCTGGTAATATAAACTCCTACAAAGATCAACACCATAAAGAAAATCTTTTGAGAGGTAATGGTATGCGTGTAGTCTTCCGTAAATCCTATATAAGCAAAAAGTAGAGCGAAGAAAATAACCAGAACAGGTTGCAGATATATATACGCACTGGAAACAGATGGACTCACCTTACTTAAAGCATAAACAGTTAAAAGATAAGCTAGAAATGTAACCCCAATAATCACATATAATACTTTGCCTAGAACCACACCTGTTAAAAGTGAGAAATCTGTTTTAGCAACATCTATAAAGGTAAAGGGGAATAACATGACGAACAACAAGCCAAATAAGAAGGTGTAAGTAATAACAGTTAATGGTCGATATTTTGACATTAATGGTTTCGCAATAACTAAAAAGACGGCATAACTTGCTGCATTAATTAATAGGAATAAATCTCCGAGAGCCAATTCTGCACTTTTGGAACTACTTGAAATCGTCAAAAGAATTGCGCCCGTTGCTCCTAACATAATTCCCGCTACTCTGTAGGTTGTTATGGCTTCTTTTAAAAGAAAATAGGATAAAACCACAACCATAATTGGATTCAAAGTCATGATGATTCCCGAATTAATTGCCGAAGATAAATTCAACCCGTGAAAGAAAAACAACTGGTTTGTTGCTACACCGAAAAGTCCACAAGCTACTAATCTTGGGAAATCTTTTCGGTCAATTTTTTCTCTTGTTTTAGAAAACAACCGGATCAACCAAAACAAAGCTGTTGCACCTGCTACTCTCAACAAAATGAAAACGTTCGGTGTTAAAATATTGGGCATTATTCCCTTCGCAATAACGTGATTGGCGCCGTAAAAAGTGTTAACTAAAAATAAAGCGAGGTGCGCACGAAGGTTTTCTATTTTCATTGTTTATGACTTCTTGTCACGAATGCACTAATGCACATTACTGTGGGCTTGTAATTTGACAACCAATTATCTAACGAGTTTTATTCGTGATAATTCGTGTATTCGTGGCTCCTCTCACTTATTAAAAGATGCTGCGGCCGCTTCAACATCCTTCTTTGCATTTCCGATGAAAACCTCATCTCCATTGATCATAAAAGGACGTTTTAAAAAGGTATATTCTTCCAACATGTATTTGCGGTAATCCTCTTCAGTTAAGTTCATTTTGTCTAAACCTAAACCACGGTATTTCATTGCTCTTTTGGAAAACAATGCTTCGTAAGATCCTGCTTTTTCTTTGATCCAATCCAAGGTTTCTGCGTCGATGTTTTGTTCCTTGATGTCCTGCAAATCAACATCTTTTCCCGGATTGATTTCTTTCAGAATTCGTTGGTTTGTTGAGCAAGAGCTTAAGTGAAATATCTTTTTCATCGACTAATTATTTTGCATGTATTCCTTATTCTTCTTACGATCTTCCTCTGAACCTGTATTGCAACCATTCGACTTTTCTTTAAACAAGAAAATAAATTTCGCTTTAAGCGTGATTGGCCAATAATCAGATGAAAACCATTTAATTGCTGGCGTTCCCCCGTTCCATTCGTAAAAACCAAGCACTGGAGTAGAAAGTGTTGGGATGAAATAGGAACCTCTTTTTAATTTAATTCCGAGGCCTAAATCGTAATGCAATTGAACCGCTAAGTTCTTTTGAAAACGTTGGTTTTCTGTAAAATGAACACCATCATACAATTGGCTGCCTTGAACAATTCTATAATCTCCATTGATGCCTAAACCCATGTCTAAAAAGTATTTTGGCCCAAAATAAAATATCTTGTGACCTGTGATATGCGCACTTGCGTATGTGTTGTAAAATTTACCAACTCCTGTTTCAGAAGAAATCACATTTGTTCCTGTTGCGTCAGTATACTCAACAAGCGTTGTTTCTTTTCCGCCATAGAGTTTAATACCAAGCCCCCAGTCCCAATAAGAAAGAATTCGAAATGGTTTTCCCGCAATTTTTAACCATGGTGTTTTCATAGGAAAATGAGCCATTCCAACATCAAGAGCTATTCCTAATCGTCCAGCTGGATCTTGCATATAACGAAAACGCTGTCCATTGTAGAGAGAATCAGGTTTAATGGTTTCGTTTTTCCCACTTGTTAATGTATAAGTAGGACCGAATGAAAATTGAAGTCCACGCGGTTGATAGTTTCCAAAATCTTGGGCGCCACCAAAAACTTGGCTTCGTTTTTTAGCACTTCCTGGTCGTAAATTCTTTGACTGAGCTAAGATTCCGCCTGTAATGGAGAGTACAAGGGAAACAAGGAGTATTTTATGCATGAGCTTTTTCTTTGTGTAACAAGTCTTTTATCTTCTCTATAACGAGAGAATCATCCCAAATGTTATGAATATCAGGAATTTCCATCACTTGATCCATTATTGCACGTTGCCTATTGCCTTGTTCCAAAGCTTCCGCGTATGGCATTTGAGAGAACGTTACCCTCGAATAAAGTGGTAACCACAAGTCTGGATGCAATTTTGTGAATTTCGCTTCAATTTTCTTACGCAACAAAAAATCAGGGTCGGCAGTTTTATCACGCATTTCAATATAATTGTATAACGCCAGATCTGCAATCGCTTGCCCGTTTTTGTAGTGTTTGTCAGAAAAATCTTTCATTAAATTCGTCCAGTCTCCACCTCTTTCCTCATACATTTCATTGAAAACGGTGCAATCTTGGAACCCGGCGTTCATTCCTTGTCCGTAGAAAGGAACAATAGCGTGAGCCGCATCTCCCAACAATAAAATATTGTCGTTGTATTGCCATGGATCACATTTTACGGTCATCAAATTTCCAACTGGATTTTGATTATAATCTTTCAACAACTCAGGAATTAAAGGAATTGCATCGGCGAATTTCTCTTGGAAAAAATCCATTATCTTCTTGTCCGAATCCAAAGCATTAAATGAAACTTCTCCTTCCATGGTCATGAATAATGTTAGTGTAAAACTTCCATCTATGTTCGGTAAAGCAATCATCATAAATTCACCACGAGGCCAAATGTGCAGACAGTCATTTTCAATTTGATGCGTTCCATCTGCGTTAGCTGGAATTTCCAATTCTTTGTAACCGTGACCCAAATAACTTTGTTGGTAATTGAATCCTGTAGTTCTTTGCATTCTTCCTCGGATAGCGGAAAAAGCTCCATCACAAGCAAAAAGTTTGTCGAATTTGAATGTTTCAACTTCCTTTTCTAGGTTTTGCATTACTACTGTATTGTCCCGCAAATCAACGTCTTTGCATTTCAAATCGAACAAATACTCAATGTTTGGATAATGCTCCGCTTCGTTCATTAATGTCTGATTCAACAATCCTCTCGATACCGAATAGATTGCTTCATTGTCCAGCCCATATGGTTGGTAAGTCAAATTTCCTTGCAAATCATGCATGCAACGACGATACATCGGCAAGGCTATTTTGCGGATTTTATCCGAAACTCCGGCCAAATCCAAAGCTTTCCAACCTCTATCAGACAAAGCCAAGTTAATAGAACGACCTCCAATGAATTCAGATTTTCTTCTGTCTGGACGGTTCTCTAAAACTTGAACTTGATGACCCTTTTTTGCCATTAATATGGCTTGTAAACTTCCTACTAAACCTGCTCCAACGATTGCTATTTTCTTCATTTGTGTATTTCTAAACTTTAAGGTTGTCCTCCCCCTCGAACCCCTCCAAAGGAGGAAATAAATTATTATCGGTTTTTCAAATGCTCCGAAAAGCGTGTTTTAAAGTGCTCTTTTTGACCTCTTTGTTTTAATTTACGTTGATGGACCATATTGCTAACTCGCCACAAAACGATTCCACCAACCAAAACGGCTATCGTTTGAAATCCAATCGTTGAATAGGCCATGGAATTATCTAATTCACCGACGTATTTGGCTTTTATGAGTATCTGTATATCCATCCTTTAAAATTACGAAATTTTCAATTCGTAATTGATTGTTCTAATATTTGGCCAAAACGATAAGCATCTTCAAACGAATTGTACAAAGGCGCTGGACCAATACGTATTACGTTTGGTTCTCTCCAATCAGCGATTACACCTGCTTCCCACATTTTGTCGAAAAGTGTTTTACCCATTCCGTGCAATAAGATAGACAACTGCGCACCACGTTTTGTTTTGTCTCTTGGTGTTATTATTTCAAACGAACATTTGTCGCCGTATTTTTTGGTTATTTCATCGATTATAAATTCAACATAAGCAGTCATTAAATCTCTTTTTGCAAAGATTTTATCCATTCCTGCTTCTTCGAAAATATCTAAACTCGCCAAGTGAGCCGCCATTCCCAGAACAGGGGCATTACTCAACTGCCAACCTTCAGCTCCTCGCATTGGGTCGAATTGTGGTTCCATTAAAAAGCGACGTTCTTTGTTGTGTCCCCACCAGCCAGCGAATCTTGGTAAATCTGGATTGTATGCGTGTTTTTCGTGAACGAACATTCCTGAAACTCCGCCTGGTGAAGAATTCATGTACTTGTACGTACACCAAGCAGCAAAATCAACTCCCCATTCGTTAAGTTTCAACTCGACGTTTCCGGCAGCGTGCGCCAAATCCCAACCTACAACTGAACCCACTGCATGACCAGCAGCGGTAATTGTTTTCATATCAAATTTTTGACCCGTGTAGTAGTTTACGCCTCCTATCATTACTAATGCTAATGTGTCGCCTAATTCATTGATTTTAGCAATTACATCCTCTTCACGCAAATTGTGTTCGCCATCTCTTGGGAACATCTCAATTAGATTTTCTTTGACATCCAATTCATGAAATTTCACTTGAGATTGCAAAGCATATTGGTCACTAGGAAATGCTTTTCCTTCACATAAAATTTTTGTTCTTTCCCCTTTAGGTCTATAAAAAGACACCATCAACAAGTGTAAATTGGTTGTTAATGAATGTGTTATTACAACTTCTTCGTCTTTCGCTCCAACTATTTTTGCTGCCTTCGATGTCAAAAACTCGTGATAGGAAACCCATGGTTTTTTCGCCAAAAAGTGACCTTCTACTCCATATTTCTGCCAAGCGTCTAATTCTTCCTGAATGTAAGAACCGGTTGTTTTGGGCTGTAAACCCAACGAATTTCCAGTATAATAAACGGGTGCTCCTTTTGTGAAACTTGGGAAATAAAATTTATCTCTAAAGGATCGCAATGGATCTTGCTGGTCCATTTTTCTCGCAAATTCAAGCGAGTATTCGAAGTTTTGCATTTGGGTTTTGTTTTAAGCAAAAATAATGGTTTTGACTGGTTTGGGATGAAAACCATTATAAATCCACTTAAACATATAATTTTAAAGGTTTATTTAACGGAGCAAAATCTTATTATTTCAGATAAATTTGAAATTATTTTCCGCGTCCTTGAAACTGTTTTAAACTATTGATTTAAAGTTAAATATGTGCTAAATCTTGTTTGACAAGAAATATAATTTGCTTTTGATAACTTATTTTAACTGCTTGCAGGCCAACCTTTTCGCTCCTTTCTCTGTTTTTTGTTTAACTATTTCAATCAAACGTTAAACAAAAATTAATTATTATGAAACATTTTAGACTATTTATTTTATTATTCGCTTTGTATTTTAATACATCAGTTTTTTCGCAAACTGCACGTGTGCAGGTAATTCATAACTCAGCTGACGCTGCAGCATCTACCGTAGACATTTGGTTAGACAACACTCTTTTGATTGACGACTTTGCTTTCAGAACGGCATCTCCTTTCATTGATGCTCCTGCAGGTACACAGTTTACAATTGGTGTAGCGCCAAGTTCAAGTACTATGTCTTCTCAAAGTATCGCAACATTTCCATTAACCTTAACGACTGGTGAAACTTATGTTGTTGTTGCAAACGGAATCGTAAGTGCAACTGGTTACATGCCCATGCAAGCATTCGACTTAGATATTTATGCATTAGGAAGAGAAGCTGCTGCAACAGCTGGAAATACGGATGTTTTGGTATGCCATGGGTCAACAGACGCACCAACTGTTGATGTTGTTGAATCAACAGCTGGAAACATCGTAAATGATGCGTCTTACGGAGATTTTGCTGGATATTTGGAATTGCCAACAGCAGATTACACACTTAACGTTCAAGACCAAAACAATACAGTA
Source organism: uncultured Flavobacteriales bacterium (assembly GCA_963977135.1). Taxonomy (GTDB): domain Bacteria; phylum Bacteroidota; class Bacteroidia; order Flavobacteriales_D; family Crocinitomicaceae; genus UBA2040. The sequence goes on from CAXBNN010000003.1 coordinate 196,037, forward strand.
ACTGTTGCTGCATATAGCGCACCATTATTGACATTAGGATTAACAGACGCCGCTCTAGTTGTAGTTGCATCCGGATTTTTAAATCCCGCTGTAAACTCAAACGGACCTGCATTTGGTTTATGGGTAGCACTTCCAGCTGGTGGTGCATTAATTCCGTTGCCATTAGGATCTGGATTAAGTATTTCTGAGCAAGAAAAGAAAATATTCTCTGTATACCCAAATCCAGCGGAGAACAACTTAACGATACAAGGATCCGATAACTCTCCTGTAGATGTGGTTGTAAAAGATCTTATGGGTAAAGTTGTTTTAAGTCAAAATAAGGCATCAGGCGCTTTGGATGTTTCATCCTTAATTTCTGGTAATTATTTTGTGACGATTTCAAATGCGAACTCTATCGAAACAATTTCATTCATCAAGAAGTAAATACAAATCTATTTTCAAAGAAAAGCGCATCGAAAGGTGCGCTTTTTTCGTTTACAGATTCTACGATCACTTGAGCACATAAAATGATTTACTTTTTATTTATTCTATTTCCTTCTTCTGTATAGTGAACGAAGTCATTCTTGAGGAGTACCCCCCAAAACGCGTATAAAGGATTTGAATTTTTATTCCTTTTTAAAAGTCCGATTGTCAATACTGGCCAAGATATGTGCGCTGCAAAGTGATGCGTATCATGATTCCCAATCCCCATTCCCAAAGGGTACCAGAAAGTATTGTTAGACCCTCCGGGATCTGTACCTAAATGTTCACACCAATGACGAAGTTTTGCGAAAAAGTTTAGGGAAAAAATCATTCCTACTACGAACCAAATATTTGGCTTGAACCAAAAAATGACAGCCACTGATATGCCGCTAGCCAATAATATGAACCAATAATTAATCCCTGGACCTTTAATTTTGTATACTGCCTTTTTTCGTTTCTTGCTGGACCGAAAAGCTAAATAGGCAGTGAAGACAAGAGGAACAAGTTCACAAATAATATAGAAGAATCTATGTTTTTTGAATAAATATTGCTTGTCCTCATGCCATAAGGGGTCGTATTCTGAATTGGAATTGCCATGATGAATTAAATGTGAGTTTCTGAAAGCTTCACCAAAAAAGGGTAATAATAAAAAACCTGCCGCCACATTCATAATCCATCTGTCAGCTTTAGTTCTAGTGATTGATTTATGGGCTGCATCATGAAGTGCTACAATAAAGAAAGAATGCGAAAAAAGACCCGCCAATACCACTGTCCACCAATATCCCTTCTCAAAGTAATATAAGGTTACCCAAATACAAAAAAGAAGACCAATAGCTGTTGTAATGCTAATAAAGGGAATGAGCCATTTCCTTTTTCTCCATCTTTTTTCAAGATTGAGTTCATATTGATATAGTTCTTTTACGCTCATTTTTTTGCACCCTTAATCTTGGTTTAAAGATAAACAATACTATCCTAGGTTCCGATTTAATATAGGGCAACGTACCTCGTTTGGATTATATTACTCAAATTTGCTTAAAGCGCATGTTAACAGGTCCATCTGGTTTTATTAACATCATTGCCTGCATTCCTACTTCGGTGTTATCTACCAAAGAAAAATCATATTTACGCACAATGGCACTTATTACAAGAAGGATTTGCGTTTTTGCCATATTCTGTCCTATGCAAACTCTTGGTCCCCCGCCAAATGGAATGTGAGAAAACGGATGATTTTTATCACTATCTGCATTGTTAAATCTAGACGGATCAAATTTTTCAGGGTTTTTCCAATGTTCTTCATTGTAATGGGCTCCATAAATATAAGTGACCACGGTAGTACCTTTTGGAATCTTTATACCTTTGAATTCATCATCCTTCTGGGCTTCGCGATCAATCATCCAGAAAGGAGGGTAAAGTCGCATTGCTTCATCCAAAACGGAAATTGTATACGTTAATTGGTGTATTTTTTGATAATCAATTGGCGCATCACCAAACACATTTTCAATCTCTTCTCTTATTTTAGAAATGCATTCGGGATGTTTGGCCATAACGTAAAAAGCCCATGTTGCGGCAGTGGATGAAGTCTCATTTCCAGCAACCATTAATTGCAATATCTCAATCCTAATTTTCTCATCGCTCATGCATTCATTTGTCCCTTTGTAAGGGGTTGTCATAATCATTTCTAGGATGTCATTTCCTTCCCCTAAAGTTTTTCTTCTTTCCTTCAAGTACTCCATGATTAATTGATCGCCTTCTTCTCGTATTTTATGATATTTTTTATCCTTACCACTAATAATAAACCAAGGCTTAAGGTAGGGTTGAACTATTTTTTTTAATATGTATTGCTGAATTTCTAGAATGGCGGCTGCAAATCTATCATAATCCGCCACTTTCATCTGACTTCCAAATAGTGACCTTCCAACTGAGCGGATTGTAAACTTCTCCATTTGTCTATGCATGTCTACTGAATCACTTTTAATGGCTATTTCGAATTCACTCATAAATTCATTCAAGGTATTTAATTGAGAGGGTAATGTTTCTGCCAACCTCCCTGGGGTGAAGCCCATGCTCAAGTGTTTTCGCTGACTCAACCAATAGTCACCATGACTATTGTTCAAACCTACTCCTTGAAATTCAACTAAGTATTTGGTTTGAATGTGTGATTTATGGTAATTCTCATTATTATCCTTCAATACATATTTTATCATTTCAGGGTCAGCCGTTACGATTGTACTTTTAATTCCAAATCGAAACTTGAATGTAGGCCCCATCTTTTTTCGGTATTTTTCAAATACGACAATGGGACTCTTTAACATCTCACGAATATCAAAAACAGCTTCTAGGGTTGAAATTTTAGGTATTTGCTTATCCATGATTCTAAATTAAGCATTCTTGACTAAGTCTAGTCTAAAATAAATTCAAAGCGATTCTCGCTGTCTGCCATCCGCCTATTTACACCCTGAAATAATTTTATAAAAACTATCCCCTTAGTTGTTGGACAAATTCATTTCTTCCTGAACAGCTTTTCTTGCGTACCTAGACAATTTCTTAGGAAAGAAACGACTAAAGTTCCAGATTTCTTTCACTTTTTTAGGGTAAAAAATGACCTCTTTGTTCTTTGCTATTTCTTTTAAAACAAAAACCGCAAAATCGTCGGCAGAAACGGGTTTTCCAGTAATCTTAGTTAGGTAGTCCCGTGTGCCAATTCTTGCTCTTTCTGGCATATCTTCAGGATGAGAGTTGTCAAGCAATTTTGTCTCCACTGATCCTGGGCAGAGAACATGAACATGAACGTTAAACAATTGAGCCTCCACTTTTAAACTTCGCGTCAAGCCCATAACGGCATGTTTTGATGTTGCATATGGAACCATTAATCCGGATGGGATAAGACCAGCAAGAGAGGATGTGTTTATAATGCGCCCCGACTGTTTTTCTTTCATAATCGGGTAAATGAGTTGAACACTATTCACAATTCCTCGCACGTTTACGTCCAATATTTTATTCCATGCTTCGATTGAGTATCCTGTCATTTCACCTGCATAGGCTATTCCCGCGTTATTAAAAACAAAATCAATTCTTAAATCTGATGTGACAATTGCGGAAATAACTTCTTTGAATGCACTGTAGTCTGTAACATCCAATGGATGTGGAACCGCAGAACTCCCAAGGTCGGATGCAGATTTTTTCAATTGTTCTTTATTGATATCAAGCATATGAACCTTACATCCATTATCAATTAACTTTCCACTGATTGCTTTTCCTATTCCAGAAGCCGCGCCCGTGACTATGGCAATTTTATTAATGTACAAATTCATCAATTTCCTGATTAATAATGTTTAAATTGGTCATTAGTAAAATTAGCAATCTCTTTCAGAATAATCATTTTTATATGGCCGATAAATTAAAAGTTGTAAAGTACAGTTTTCCATGGTTGGCCATACTAAAAATAGGACAAGATCCTTTGGGGTTTCTCAATAAACATCACAAAGATACAGGAAAGTTATACCGCGTTGATGCTCCCATAAAGTTTGCAGTCGTTTCTGATCATGAAAATATTCGACATATTTTACAAAAGAACTGGAGAAGTTACTCCAAAGGCACTGCATATGACGGATTTAGATTGATGCTGGGAAACGGCATATTGACAAGTTCAGGAGATGAATGGAAACGAAACAGAAAACTGATTAAACCCGGTTTTACGAAAGAACATATAAATACTATCGCTTCAGAAATCAACACCCAAGCAATTGAATTGTGTGCTAATCTTAAATTGAAAGAAGATGCCGGAGAGTTTTTCGAAGCCAAAAATGAAATGATTTTGTTCTCCTTAAGTGTCATTTCGAAAATTATGCTAGGTGGGGATTGTGCAAACCGTTACCAGTCCAAATTATTACCTATCATTGAACGTGAATACGACTTTGTGCTGAAGAGAAATCTATCAATACTTAAGCTTCCCATGTGGATTCCTACTCGTCGTCATTTGCATTTTCATGAGTCGAAGAAAGAAATGGACACTTTAATATATGAGATTATCGAAGAGAAAAAGAAGCAAAATGACGAAACTATCTATTCAATGGTCGTTCATGCAAAGGATGAAGATGGTTTAGGAATGTCGGATCTGCAATTACGAGATGAATTCATTACACTTTATGCGACGGGGTTTGAAACTACTGGTAGTGCTCTCGTTTGGACACTTTTATTATTATCGAGACATACCGAAATTCAGGAAAGGTTGTTTGGGTCGATAAAATCAATTGATCCAAATGACACGGCTTCTGTGTTGAAAAACGAATTATTGAATGCTGTTGTAAAGGAATCGTTGCGCATCTACCCTCCGGCATGGGTAATCACAAGAAAATGTGAAGAAGAGGATGAGATTGATGGTGTGCGGATTCCCAAAAACACCAATTTCCTAATCTGTATATATAATGCGCACAGAGATGAAGATTATTGGGAGAATCCAGATCAATTCAATCCAGATAGATTTTTAAATACTGAAAAAGACAATCCAAGTTATCTGCCGTATGGTGTGGGACCACGCATGTGTATGGGGAACCACATCAGTAATATGGAAATTGTGATGACTGTTTTCCAAATGGTATTAAGGTTTCAAATTTCAATGGGTAAGGAACATGATTTTGACGTTGACCCGAAAATTACTTTGATGCCGAAAGGAGCCGTTTGGCTTAAGACCACCTCCAGAGCGAACTAAATTGCCATATCATTCCAATCATAGATTTTCGCTCCACTATTGCTCTAATTTATAGCAGTCGGTAATCATATTTGATAAAAATAATTGACCTTATCTTTTTTCCATTACCAATGAAATATCTCCTTTTGAACGCAAAGTAATCATCGGTGACATTTGAACTGGCTCTCCTTCGTAACTCAATCTGTACGTCTTCACAACTTCCGTGATAATCAGTAACATTTCCATCATTGCAAAATTTCTTCCGGCACAAAGTCGAGGACCAGCACCAAAAGGAATGTGAGTAAATGCTTTGATTGCCTGCGGGTTATCAAATCGAGAAGGATCAAATTTCTCAGGGTTTTTCCAATATTCTGGTCGGTTATGAATCGTAAGTGGGCTTATTCTCAACGCAGTTCCAGCCGGAATATCATAGCCTCCAACTTTGTCTGCTTCACGGGTTACTCTCCCGAAATGCCATACTGGTGGGTACATCCGCATAGTCTCTTGCAGGACCTGAGACGTATACGTCAAAGCATGTAAATCATCGTATACCAACGGTCCATTTTCGATGCTTATTATTTCCTGAAACACTTTCTCTTGGACCTCTGCGTGTCGAGCTAAGCTATAAAATGTCCAATTCAAAACGTTGGCCGAAGTCTCATGACCCGCCATGAAGATCGTCATAACTTCATCCCGAAGCGACTTGGGACTCAACTTAAGACTGCCTTCTTCAGGATTCATAAATCGTGAGAGTAGATCGTGCGGATTTTGATCACTTATCTTCTTTTCATCAATAATTCGATAAATCATTTGATCCATACTTTTTACCGCCGCTAAAAACCTTTTATTACTCGCTGTAGGCCAAGATATTGGTACGACAAAGGGATGACGCAATCTGCGATCGCTAATCCACTCCATTATGGTGGCAATATCCCCATAAATGTTCTGTCCAAAGTCAAGTTTCGATCCGAATAGAGTTTTTCCCAGAACCGAAATAGTAACGTTGGTCATTAAACGTGTTGCATTCACCGCAGAGTGCAGCGCTGTCTCCGTGGATATATCTTCCATCATCTCCGCAGTACTCTCTCGAACCAATGAAAAATACTGCTTAATAGCTGTGTTGTTTAACGCTGGCTGATACAGGCGCCTTTTTTGCAACCACTCCTCTCCATCTGTTGTAAATATGCTGTCTCCAAGTATTCTCCTTAGAGGGGTTGCTGGAGTTTTTATGTAATTCTCATAATTTGTCTGCGACACATACTCTATTAAATCAGGATGGTTTACAAAATAGATGGACTTACTAAAAGCCTTTAGTACGAATATATCACCTAGTTCATTTGACGCCCGTAAAAGCAGTTTAATAGGATCTTTTTTAAACTGTCCATAGTGTCCTGTAATCGGCGAACCTTTAAGTTGCGGTGGTCTATTCATTTAAATGAGTTCTTCAACGAGTAATTTACTTTTATGCCTTGGGTCTCTCGGTAAAGGATTGCTTTGAGCTATAATGCGATCAATTGGATAACCCACACTCACTATTTTGTCCTTCACTTTCTGTTTGTCCAGACCCATACCCGAGCCAATGTAAAGTACAAATTCTCCTGATTTATTTTGAAGATAGCCAATATCTTCAACATCATATTCCATTTGGATGAATTGTTCGATTGGAAAAGGATAAAAATACTCCTCCCCTTTTTTCATAATTCGATTTTCACGGCCAACAAGGTAAATGATATTATCTTCAACATATCCTATGTCCCCCGTTCTGTGCCAAACTTCACCTTGAAAATCTATAATCTTATATCTTGCGAATGCTTTAGGGTTCTTGTAATAATTCTTGTTGACATGATCTCCAGCAACAATAATTTCTCCAATACTCCCTGAAGGCAATTGGAATTCAGAGAAATACTGGGCATCCACATTATTTTGGCTAGGTTTTAAAACAACAACTTTAGTCAAAGCATCCGGAGCCCCAACATATAGCCCTTTGAGTGGATTATACTGGGCTTGATAAATCTCCTTCATAGCGGCACCACTTATAGGTTCTACTTCTGTAGATCCATACATGGATTCAAAAAATATTTCTGAATGTACATTACATTCTTGAATCAATCTATAGGATATTGGTGCTCCTCCTGTCACAATATGCTTTATCGCTCCTTGTCCATGTGACTTTATACCTTCCAAAATGACCTTGAGCAAAGAAGGGGAAACAATCAATCGAGAAACTCTACTTGCATGAATATGTTCAATCATCTCTTTGGAATTGGCCTTATTTATTTTCATCAAGTTGATCTTCGGAATAATCACCGTATTTCCAATTGCAAACCCTGCAAGTGCAACGATAGGCAGGTTTGTGTAATCAATATTTTGCTCTAAATTTTCGCCAATTAACTTAGCTTTTAAAGCCTGCGCCTGCGCATCAATAAAAGAGTAAGTTCGATTTGCACCTTTCGGTTTTCCAGTAGAACCTGTCGTAAATGTAATCAAAGCAGTATCATCATCCTTCACCTCTTCAATTTTCCATTGGTCTGTATTTTTAGGAAGTGAATTAATTTTCCACTTCTTGAGAAACCAAGTTGAAACCAGCAACCAACTGTATTTTGAAGCCTTTTTATTTAAAATGAGTAAATCAGGCTTAATATCCCGAATAATACTTTCCATCCTTCTTCCTTTCATCCAGGGGTCAAGAAAAATTGTAACTGCACCCAACGAAAACAATGCCTCTAAGACAGCATATAGTTCTGCTGACATAGTGATAAATACCAAAACTTTTGATCCCTTCCGAACTCCTAAACTCTCTAGATGAGCTCTTGTTCCAGTGATCATTTGTTTGAATTCTCCATACGTGTATTCAATGCCTTCTTTGTCTATTAATGCAATTTTGTCGTGGTTAAAATCCAAAGAATGAACAATGTCGTTGAATGCTGCATGATGGTCTTTTATCATATTTCAATTTTCATAAAGCTATAACTTCGATGTGCCTCTGCTTTAAAGAATGATTTTGAATACTGCGCGGATTTATTCTCAGCCATCATGGTGCCAAACACTACTTCAGAATAGCCGTTTTTATAGGCTTGTACGAATCCAAAATTAACAAGAACCCTGCTAATGTGTTTACCCCTCCAGGCCTTAGCGGTCGCTATCGTTTTCATGTACAAAGTATGTGTATTATGCACCTCGTCGTTCAGCCTACCTTCCAGGTACATTTTATGATAAACGTCTTTATAGGAGATCAGTACAGAAACTGGTTTCCCTTTTTTATCCGTTACTAAGTAAGAATGATCAAAGTCAAGAATCGACTCTAAATTGACCGTAATTTCTTTGTAGCGGTCGAATGTAACTGGTCTGTACAGAGGATTATCGCCAAAGCACTCATGAAAGAAGGCATGTATATCACTCAATTTAGCTTCATTCTGAATTAAGTTTTTTGGCCACTTGTTGAATTTCACACCAATGAAAAAAGCTAAAAGTCTCACTTTCCAATACGGCATTGGTCTTGAGATTTCTTTTGGAATTATATGAGTCTCATAAATGACGTCGTGATTAAAGCCCGCTTTCTCCCAGTGTTTCACATAATAAAGAGGTTGATAGGGTTCTGTTGCAAAAAGCGGTTTTTCAGCAATTGTATTAAACCTAAAAGCTCCCCAAGAGGAACCATTCATTGGCCCTGAAATGGATGTCACCCCTAAAGAAATTAACCAAGCTTTACTTTCACTCAAAAGTTCATTTGCAAGATCATCATCTGGATCACATTCGTACCAACCTAGATATCCAGATTCTGGTTTGTCCTCAAACTGATAGGCGGCTATTCGTCCTTCTCCTTGTTCATTGCTTACCGTAAATAATTTATATGGAGCACTATTCTCATTAAAAAAAACATCGATGTCCTTCGTTTCTGACCATGGCAACTCAAACGCATTGTTTCTTTCCCGAACATTTGCTCCTACTTTATAAAAAGTATCGAGTTGATCAATATGCAGCTCTACAATCTTTTGGGACATACTCATTTCAAATAAAAAATACCAAGACAAGAATAGCTGCCAAGGGAACCAACAAGTTGTCAAATCCCCTTTGAGATACTCCTTCTGCAATAGTTGTTGCCAAAGATATAAGTAAAGCGATTAATATGGCATAACTCAGGCTTGAGAATTGATGAACCGTAAATAGTATTGTAACGAAAAGTGATGATCCAAAAAAGGCTAAAGAACCGACCAATGTTTTGCTATCCTTTTTTCCCGAAAATTTCCCATATGGCCATCTCTGCCCCACAATAGCCGCTAGTGGATCTGAAATACTAAACACTAAAAGCGGCAAGAAATAATACATTCCAGCTTTGTCCGATAGAATTCCTTTTAAATCACGTGCTGATTCCCAAACAACACTGGTGGCGTCTGAGCTACCGCGCCCAAGAAGGGCATAAAATAAATACATCACATAAATGGAGACTGGAAACAGATAGGACCCCACTGTTTTGCGGTCTACCGCATTAATTGATTTCAACAAGTTAAAGCGTATACTTAAAATTAAAATCAAACCGAAACTTATTGTTAGAAAGAGCACAGACCAGTGCGCTGTTATGAATAAGGGAAAAGTAAAACAAATCAAGCCCGTAAAGACGTGCACAAACTTGCGTGTTACTTCAACTTTAAGTTTCAGGTAATGATACAGTATATCACCAAGAACAAACAAGCACAAAAATGCGCCTGAATAGATGGCTGTTATCTCTATTTGATTTAGCATTAGATTACTTTGTTTACAATAAATCGACTGTAGAAATACCCTTTATCTTTTGCGGATAGCTTTTCACTTAGCTCTTTTTCATAAATCAAATACTCCTTCAGTTGATCCGCTAAATTTCTATCCATCATAAAATTCCAATACCCCAATTTTGCCTGTTTTGCAGCTGACTGAATAATGGCTTTTCCTTCCGATTCAAAGTGCTCCATATCCATGTATTCAAAAATATTAGATAGATTATAATGGGTGGCGCCTTTAAAGTCTTGCGCAACTTTACCCATTAGGCCTTGTTTCAAAATAATTCTATCCATATTTTCTTTGACGAGATGGTAGTTTTCCGATCGCACATAATGGGGTAGATGATTTTCGTCAAATTTATTGTTCAAAATATAAAACAAAAACGGGTTCGTTTGACAATATATAGATTTCAGATGTTCTACTTCTCTTTTTAAAATTGTTTCTGAAACAGAACCTTTAATTTGTTTCATGAACTCAGGGTCGCGCCCTTTCTCTCCCAGCATTTCTGTTCCAAAAAAAATGGAGTGCATTTCTTTCCAACGTGGATCGAACCAGTATTCGTTATAGAAATAAATTTGATCTTTTTCTGTTTTTGGCGCAAACAAACCATCCACAACATCCTGCGTGTGTACTTTCTCTAAAAAATTCTTTTTAAAGAGCTGAAAATATCGTTCAAACTTGCCGAAATGAATAATCCCTTCATCAATAGCCCTCTGATTGCCGTCCCAATAAGTCTGAGCTTTGGTTGTTAATTTAGATGTCAATTGCCTGTAGCGTTCTAGTCTATTTTCGTCAGGATCAAAACCAACAAAACCCATATAGGTTTCTCGATCAAAACTTTTTATGGCAGCCATTTTTAATTCGACAAGAAATAACTGAACCTCGCTTACATCCACCGCAACGACGTATTCTGGTGCTTGTGCCGCTAATGAAAAGCAATTATCACCGCCAGAAGCAATTGAAATTACTTTTGATTTCTCATTTAATTCAAAAGATTCAAGTAGAAGATCAACATCCTCCCAGCAATTAGAATAACGAATGAAATCGAAGTCTACATTTTCAAGATGATCATTCTTCATTTTCAAGTATTTTAATTTGGCCGGAACTCCCGTTCATTTCAATCCAATCACCTGTTTTCAATGTTTTCAATAATCCTGTAACGCCAACAATACAAGGAATACCCATTTCTCTTGAAACAATTGCAGAGTGGCTCAACAGACTCCCTCGTTCAACAATAATCGCCGAGGCTGTAGGAAATAAGGTTACCCAACCTGGATCCGTGCTGGAAGTCACCAAAATATCTCCATTCAATCCCGAAACATCTTTGGGATGCTTAACAACTTGAACCCTTGCCCTTACAATTCCTGGACAACAGCCTATTCCTTTTAACTCTCCATCAAACTCTTGCTGTAATGACGTATCAAAGAAATCATTGTTTAAATGAACCGCACCATGCGTTGTAAATCGTTCAGATGGCGCTTCCATTTCTTCGTATTTTTGATATTCCTTTTTGCGCATGGAAGTCAACGCTTTTAGATCCGTATCAACAATACTGCCCTCAATTGCACCGAACATTTCTTGCATGGTTAAGTAGTAGATGTCTCTATAATTGTCGATAACTCCTGCCTTTTCAAATTCTTTGCCGATATGGGAAAACATTTCTCTGGTCAAACCAAAAACGCGGGTCCGTTCATACCTCAAATTCTCTCTATTCGAAACAAGAAATCTCGTGTTTTTTAACCGTCGATTGAACATCATTCTTTTAATCGGTCTGAATCGAAAAGTCTTTCTTACTTCTTCTTCTGCCTTAGCGCGTATATCGATATCTACGTTAGAAGAAGCCGACTTTCGTGTCACGCCTTGTGTTACCAAAGATTTAACAAAATCAATATAGAGACTTGGGTCTTCTTTGAAAGATATAGTTTCAAGTTTTAATTCACCAACACAGCGGTCACCAAAATCTTCTATATAGGCTTTAAATTTAGCGTAGAATTCTTGATACTCTCCCTTTCTAAATCTCTTCAATATTTCACTCGAACTCGTATTACAAATCAGTTCTCTCAGCGCTTCATTTTCGCTCGCAATCGTTGCCAAATCAAATGTTCTATGGATTGGCTCAACCGAAATAATATCCTTAGATCCACATAAAAGATCGTTGTGTAAGTTTGGGTTGTCGCTGAATTTACCTCGCTCTATCATTTGCTGCAGTTTGCCGAAATTATATAAAGCAAAGCTATCCGTTAGGATAGGTGCTTTCCAACGAGAGGTGAGATAAGCTTCAATCTCTTTCCACCTGATCATAGTATCATAGGCAGACATTTCTTCTAAATCGAGTTCTTTGAATTCTGAAATTGTGCGTTTCACATCCTTTAAATAGCGCTTTGTTTGACTTTTAATCGTGAACATGTGCTTGAGTATCTTCACGACCATCCATAACGTTCGCAACAGCGCACCAAACTTTGATGAACTGTCTTCTTTAGGAAGATCAAACCTCTCTTTTACTCCCATCATATTCTCCATGAAACGTGCATTCAGCTTATAACCGGGGAAAAGCGTGAGCATGCGGTACCAAGAAAAAAGATTGTAATACACCCGACCATTAATCAACCCAATCATATGTTCGAAGGTATATTTGTTCGCTCTTATTTTCTTTTTACTTACCCCAAAGATATCTGCAAGCTGCTCGTAGACTTGACTATACGCATTTAGAATGTAAGAAAATGTCAATGGAGTCGTGACGCCTGGATAAGATTCAACGATGTTACTGTTGTCCCAAATTATTCTATTCGAACGATTTTCATTTTGTTTAATATCGCTATATACAGCTGTAATTGGTCTGCTTTGTAAAAGGTAAAGCTTCTCATTTTTAAACGCAAACTCAATATCCTGTGCGCCTCCCATAATGGGGTTCAAAGTATCTAGTAGCTTCGAAAGCTCTAGAATGTTTTTTTCTGTAAGTGATGCCTGATTTTTTAATTCCTCTGGTACGTCAACGAGTTTAACCTTTCCAGAAGCGTCCATCTGTGCCAATTGATCTTTTTCAACGATTATGGATTCTGTTTTTGTAGCGCTGATAATGAATGAATCAGCATTCAATGCTCCCGAAACAATGCCCTCCCCAACTCCATACACCGAGTTTATCACCTTACTTCCTGCCTCTCCCGTATTTGGGTTGATCCCGAAAGCAACTCCCGACACGTCAGGATCAATCATTTCTTGAATGATTACCGCGATACCCTTTTGCCTTTCAATATTGTTGCTCTTATGATACGAAATTACTCGTTCAGAAAAATTAGAACTCCATACCTTTTTAACGAATTTAGGAAGGTCCTCAAATTTGACATATAAGAAAGATTCGTATTGGCCAGCAAATGAGAATTCACCTCCATCTTCGTTCACAGCAGAAGAACGAACGGCGTACTTTTTCTTCCTCGCATCGTCAAATGACTGATTTATAAATTCAAATACCTCATCTGTGATGTGAATAGTTTCTATAGTTTTTTGAAGATTTGAAGCCGATTCTTCGGTGAATTGATGCTCTCGAATATGCTTAAACAGCTCAGATTGTTTCAAAACAACAAACTCTGGAATAGGGAATCCCAGTTTTTTCAGCTTGATCAAGTTAAAGGCTTTACCACCCACTTCATGTATTGAAGGTTCAGATTCGTTTTTCAAATTTTTCATCCGTTAATGAAATTCATGAGCATTGGGATTCCACCTAGCGATAAATACATTCCAACTGTCCAAATACCCGAAATATGCTCCATTCCCTTAGCTGTTTTCTTGTTCGGGTTTTTCAAAAACAAGATAGCTGGAATCAAAGTGATAAACGCTAATGAACCTAGAACTATGAACGCTATTTTTCCATAACCCGCATATTGAGCAGCGAGGATGGCAAAAATCAAAGTGACAAAAAGTGTGGATACCCAGACTGAAATTGCTCCTTTCACACCCCACATTCCCGTATAGGACACTACGTTTTCTTCTTCATCTTCCGGCGCTCGCATTTTCCTGCCGAACTCAACTAAAAGCCCATCCAGATAAGACACTATGAAGAAAAACACCAAACCAACATGTGGTTGCTGTCCAGCTAGTAACCAATCCAATCCACTTGAATACAAATCCAGTAAAGGAAATATGAACAAGTGTGAAGTGATGTATATTATTTGCCTTGGTTTTAAAAATTTAGGAACAAAAAACTCTACTCCCATGAGGCACAAAAATGCCAGCACCACAAGATAAATATAAAGCATTTTCGTCTGAAAAATAGTAATTACGGCTACTTGAACGACTACAATAGCGATTCCTAATACACGTAGTTCCTTCAATTTGATTAATCCTCTCGGAACGGGTAGATATTTTCTGTTTATAGCATCGTCCTCTTTGTCTTTAAATTCATCAAAAACACGCACTAAAAAGAAAAGTGTAAAGGCCGCAAAGCATCCAATTAGATACGTATCCCAAGCAACAAATCCTTCAGCACCGCGGCTCAATCTCGAATATGAAATTGCCGAGAATGTAAAGGCCAACGTAGCAATTAGAGTAATTATTATAGGGAAGCGCTCTTTCTGATAAATGCAAAGTCGCTTTAAGTATGGTAAATTATTTTCCATCACACTCTACCGTGCTTTTCATGTGCAGCTGCAAAATGACCAGCTGATAATGCAGCAATAATTGAAATTTCTCCTGCCAAACATAAAGCGCCGCATATTTCAGCGAATTTTTTTGCCTTACCTGTGCCATAACAATCCATAATTTCAAGACATTCTTTTTGCGTTGGCAATGAAGTTCCGCCACCGACCGTTCCAACAATAAGGTTTGGAAGGGTTACGGTACAATACAAATCACCATTCCCATCAACTTCCATTCGAGTAATTCCAACAGATGCTTCTGATACACATGCCACGTCTTGACCACATGCTATAAAAATTGCAGCAAGTCCATTTGCGAAATGTCCTTGAGCACCAATTGCTCCGCATTTTGACGCCCCCATAAAAGAGGTTTGCCAATATGTAAACATTAACTCAGGTGTCGTTTTTAAAGTATCTCGAACCACTTCCTTTTTTAGCGTAATTTCAGCTGAAACCTTTCTTCCTCTGACAGAGGTAAAGGATAAAACAGTAGCTTTTTTATCTCCCGAGTAATTGCTTTCGAGGAACCAATATTCTGGTTCGACTGGACAATTGGCTAAAATATATTCGCATAACGCCTGACTGGCAAACGTCACCATATTTTGCCCAGAAGCATCTCCAGTTGTGTATTCAAGGTTTATAATCACTTGATTCCCCTCCACATTTAATTCAACCTTTATTAATTCAGCGTAATTACTGGTTTGTTGAACAATTGAATTGAATTTGCTTTGCTCCTGTTCAATCCATTTTGTGAATTGGAAAACCTGCTTAAGATTTGCAAATTTAAAAATGGGTGAGCGTTGAACACCTTCCTTCAAACAAATGGCACTAATTTCTCCAGATTGCCTGCATGCTCTAGCGCCTCTCGCGTAGGATGCGACCAAAGTGCCCTCAGATGTTGCTAAAGGCGCATAAAAGGATCCTTTGGCATTCTGTCCATCGATAACAATTGGCCCTATAATTCCTGTGGGTAATTGTGACATACCGATAAAATTCTCGATATTTCCTTTTAGCTGCTTATTGTCCTCAAATTCTACTTGATTAGATAAATGTTCAAGTGAAACCTCTGTTGTGTCTTTAATAAAGTCGACACGTAATTGTTGACCTGCTTTACTATACTGTCCAACTTGAGGAACCCGTTTTTCATTATCAACGACAATCTCTATCGTGTTATTTTCACTAAGCAATTTATCTTGCACAACCAAAGAATTTCTTTTCAACCGTTCCATAGCTTTCAATTTTAGAACAAATTTACTTGGCATAAGTGAATAAAGTAAATTGAAATCCGCAAAACCCTTTCGACTACTTGCGGATTTCACAAATTCAATTATTGAGGAATTTTATTTCTCTTTTATTAAGATACAGTCTTTCTCCATTTCAAATACCACAACTTGTATTTTTTCCAGCTTTTGCGCGTATCTTTTTTCTTTGCATCAAAGGCTGCTTTCTGATATTCAATTGCTTGATCTACGGTCATGTTAAAAACTCGTTTTGCATCCCCATGAATTCCTTCCATTACAACCCATCTTTTATTGATAAAGATCATTGTGTGCGTGGCTACTTGACCTTCATTTGGCCCCCTTAGGTATACATGAACGTGATTTTCAATACCAGCCAATCTCATTTGACCCGACTTATTCATCATTGGATGTTTCAACGAAGCCTGAACAAATGGGGTGAACAAAGTTTTCATAATTTTAAATGATTCATCGGCGTTTATTCCTCCATCTTGACCATGACTTGCCATATTTCTAACGTCGAACAATTTTATGGTAATAGAATAATCAACGCCATCCTCATTTACTCCATTTACCAAATCGAAATGATCTTTTTGGTGAAGCACGGTAATTTTCTCACCTGTTTCTTCAATGGTAATTCCCAAAGACTCCCACATTCCGCTGAAATAGGTTGCAAGCTTGCTTTCTTTTAAAATTGGTTCCCAGTACTTTTTTACAGACAAACTATCCGGAACGGTTTGACCTAAAGAAATCGTGCAGCCCAAAAGAGCTGTTAATAATAATAAGACTTTCATATTGCTGGGTTTGAATTTGTTTAAATGAACCTGTATTGATTCACAAAGTACGAATTATTATAATAAATTTACCAAACAGTCCTTACTTTGACTGAAACTGCAGCGTCAAATTACCCGTTCAACCAATTGTCGGCTGAAAAATGATACTCCCATGGATACTCTCGTTGAATTTATCGTTAAACGCAGAAAGATTCTATTTACGTTTCTAGTTATTTTGCTGACAGTTCTATTGGCGACTTTTGAACTTCCAGGATACAATGGAAACTTGGATGGACTGGATGACAAGAGCAATTCAGAATTCAGGAGACTCCAGCTCACAGACTCCTTATTCAATAATGCTCAAAAGTATTATTTCATTATCGAACCTAAATCCGATGATCGTAAAAAGATATTTAACCAGGTAAATAGCTTTTCCAAAGAAATCCAAGAGTTGCATCCCGATGCAGAATTTGTCAGTCCCGTCAAGTTCTACAAAACAATGATTCGCTTTTGGGACAAGCAAACGGATAAGCTATCTGATTTTTACAGACAAGCTCGTGAGGTTCCACTTCTGGATCAATTAATTGCTCGAGATGGAAAAAGTTTCATTTGTGTCCTATCTGTCAATGAAAACTATTCAATGGACTTGAATAAATTGGATGACCTAGCTAAGTCCCACTCCAAGTCGGACATGAACATTCGAATTATCAGTGAATTACACCTCAACAAATCCATTGAAAAAAACATAAGTTTTGACATCACGCTAATAACCATTCTTATTCTAACTTTATTTATTCTTTATTTACTTGTCACATTTAGGAGTGTCGTGTCCATCTTATACATGATGGTGCTGATTTCATTGGTCATGTGTTCGGCCATATTGGTGTTTAGCCTCCTAAATTATAAGATGAATGTGATTTCTCTCACCGCACTGCCAGTAATATTAATACTGGTCTTAAGTGATTCGATTCATCTACTCTCAGGGACACATAAATTTTGTGATGTGACAGATGACCTTGAACGAAATAAATTAATCTATAAAAAGTACATACTCCCTTCCTTCTTTTCATCCCTCACAACAGCCTTTGCTTTTTTATCATTTTATTTTTTCAGCCAATCACAATTTGTAAAAGAATTAGGCCTGGTGACGGCCGTAGGACTTATGATTGAGTTTTTAATCACTTTTATTGCCTCACCTCTCTTGCTTTTTCGGTGTAGAACGACAAATTTACGGGACAAGGGTATTGAATCGATAGCCAATTTCTTGAATAAATATAAACGCCCCATTACTTATGTAATGGGAATCGTTGCAGTCGCCTCTCTGTTTGTCATTCCATCTTTGAAGTTGAAAACTAATCCTGATATATATTTCCCTTTGGGTTCACAAGTGAAAAAGGATTATAACTATCTGAAAAAGAATTATTTTACGCCTTATACCGTGAACGTTCTTGTAAGCAACGAAGTCGATGATAAAACGATATCAACAAGAAGTAAGGTGTATAATTTCGCTCGAGAAACTTCTTCAAAACTTCGAAAGTCCAAATGGACCAAATCTGTCACCTCTAGTGCTCAAGAATATTATTTTGAATCCAAAGCTGGATTTAAAATAAACTTATTTGGTAATCTGGGCGAGCAGAATCCATACTACAATCACGAATTTGACGTATACTTGATAGAGGTTCAATTAGAAAACGTTGACCAAACCGCAGCATTTGTCGCTTGGCTCAAAAATATGAAAGTGCCTGAAAACATAAAAGTCTCCACCGCAAGCAAGCACATCATGTTTGATGAAGTGGATCGATCCATGTCGACAGCCATTCTTAACTCCTTGCTCTTATCTGGATTTGGAATTTTCATCATACTCTTATTGCTCACCCGATCAGTTAAACTAGCAATATTGAGCTTATTGCCCAATTTAATCCCACTAGGATTTATTGTTCTCCTATTCTATTTCTTAAAGATCGATATCAATTTGCTGACCTCATTAACGCTGATTATTGGATTGGGGCTTTTAGATGATGACACGATTCACATTATTTATCGCAGGCTTTGGCTGAATGAACCCCTGGAGGAGTTAAAATTTAGCGTAATATCCACGGCTGCCTTGCTGTGCATTTCTTTTCTAATTTTTACCGTTAGTAGCTTTCAGCCTACTCGAATATTTGGAGTGATCACAGCAATTATTTTTCTAATCGGTGTGATTTCTGAATTAACGGTATTTAAATGGATTCTCGATAGTGTTATCAGCAAGAAAAAATAATCCAACTCCTACTTCTCGCCCATGCAGGTACAAACAAAAAAACCTTCTAGTTGGAAGGTTTTTATTTCGTGTCAAAATTAAAGATGGCGAATATGTCTCTTCCTGCCATTTCTGAAAAATTCTCTGTTTCATTAAAACGACTAACGATATTTAATACTTTATAGCGGGATACAAAATTTCTAAGCCTTGATAAATAGCATTATGAAGAACTGTTGCATGATCTTCATTTTTTAATTTATTGAACTCCAGCTGCTTCGTTACACTTCCTGATTTTTTCAAAAGCTTTGCCAATTTTTTTGCATCTCGACGCATGATAATATGCTCATCGACTCCCACGGCAATGTAAACAAACTCTCTTGGAATTTCTTGTTTCGAAAATAAATCTGGAGCGACTTTCAACAATACCTCATCGTCCCACCAAAAACTCGGACTTACAATAAAATAATGTGAAAACAGTTCTGGCTTTTTTATTAAAATTTCACCTGCTAAGAGTCCGCCAAGCGATTGACCAATGATATATTTTGTTTCATTCGTTTTATAGTTAGATTCAATAAAAGGTTGCAGTTCCGTTTCAATGAATTGAATAAACTTATCCGAATGCCCAGCTGCAGGAATATCTGCAAGAAGACTCGTGTCCTTTGGATAAAAGGTAAAGTCTCGCTTTCTATCCACATTTTCTATCCCAACGACGATGAAATCGGGCATCACAAATTGTAATTGAAAAAACTGTACAAGACCGACAATATGAAGAAAGTCTTCATGAGCCGAACCATCCAGCACATAAAGAACTGGATAAGTAGAATCCTGAGAAAAGTTAAGCGGGAGATGAACATTTACTCTTCTAGATTCATTCAGAATGCCAGATTCTAATTGATGGATTTTACCAATAGAATACTCTAGTGTTTGACCAAAAACAACAAAGCTTGATGTGAAAAAGAGGAGTAATAGAACTTTCATGCAAATTAATTTTTAGACAATTTACAGGTTTCTCATAAACCAACATTGCTTCTGTTTACAAAAAAAGAAAAAGCGCAACAAAAATTTGCTGCGCTTTTTCTCATCACGCCTGATTATTGGCAGTGTGTTGCATTTGTTTATTAATTTTTACTTCCCAGTTTTTTGCAAATCCAAGTTCTTCTCCAAGATTTAAGTTCTCATTTGAATTGTAAAACTCGAATAAAATTGAATCTTTCGTATTTACCTTTGGAATGAATTTCAAATCAACTCGCTCTATTTCTGGATTGTCTTCTGAAGAGCTTTTTCCTTTCGCGTATGTTTTTTCAATCTGGCATCGTTGAAAATCAGTCAACTTTACTAGCTCTCTTGTCTCCCTGTCTTTGTGTTTACGATACATAAACACTTTGCTTTGGTTTTCATCTAATCCAATTATTGCGTGAGTAGTAAATTCAAAATCTGTCAGTTTGCCGTTTTCATGTGATATCATTTTTGAGATTGAAAACAACATTTGATCTTTTATTTTTTTTCTATTAAAGTGCATTAACACAAATGGTAATGCACACAAACCTAACATTACAAGGCCTGTTATTAAAGTTCCTAAATCCATTTTTCCTATTTATTAAAATAAATTAACTTGCCGAGAGCACATTCTATAAATGCCTCGTTTAAACTAAATTGTTGTCGACTATTTGTCAACTGAAAAATGAAAATAGATTACCCGAAAGTATGTTGAGGATACAGTTGATCCGTATTTTTGGAAATAATCAATTGATTATGCCAAGATTCAATGTATTGTTTGAATTTTGAATTCTCTTTGGATAAACGAAGGTGGTTCCCAAGGAGATATTCATGACTTAACTTCTTAACAACTGGTGAAAATGTGTTTTGAAAATTGTCGGATACACTCTCGACAGGCGAAAAAACTGATTCATTAGAAGAAACTGATAATTGATATTCTTTCTGCTTAAATGAGTTTTCTGACTGATCAAAGGATTTCTCTTTTGTCGCAAATGTCGGAGCTATTGCGCTTAAATAAAGCGACAAAAACAAAAATACACCGACTAGCTTATAGATTCCTTTCACGAACCAAATGTAAACCGAAATTCGATTCCTTGTATTTAAATTAGGAGAAAATTAACTATTCTTCTGAATCCTAGTTGGACAAAAGCTTATCCGAATGTCATTTAATAAAAAAGTCCGAGAAGAGCTGTGTGCAAATCTGATTTGCAAAGTTTTCCTCTTTGAACATTTCATGCTCTTTTCCAAAATGGATTTCTGGGAAAATTTCTAATTCTTCAAACCATTCATCCGTTGGTCGATTAAGATCTTGATCACCAAAATGAAGTTGAATTTTGTAGGGTGGTTTTTGGTATTCTTTTCGCAAGCGCGTAGATGAAATAGCAATCATGTTTGTTAACGGCAAACCTTTTAACGCCGCTTTCCAAGCAATTGTTCCGCCCACACTAAAAGCCAAAACAATTATCTGTTTTTTCTCCTTTTCTATTAGATTTTCGACAGCTTTTTCAATTCCGCCATTCACAAATTTTTCGTGGATTTCTTCTTCGGAAAGATTGATTTCTTTGATGCTGGCGAGTTCTCTGACATCGTAGTAAATACAATTAAAATGATCATTCAATCGATTAAAATAGAAGCCTACCCAATCGTTATTTTGTTTTCCCCAAAGGTCTGAAAGAATTACGAGACGTTGTTTAATCATTTATTTAATCTTTAAAAACACACCATCCACATGTGCATTGTGACCAAAGTACCCATTTAAACAATCGCCATTTGTGTAATTAATAATGGCAAAACCCTTGTAAAACTTAACCTTGAAATTGCAGGTTTCTTCCTCTGGGATAATATAGTTGATTTGATTATTCTCCAAATCCACTTCGGTTTCTTCAATAATTGCCATGTTGTGCGCTGGAGCTGCTGTAAAACAACCTATATCGAATATTGATTTGTTTCCTTTTTTGGTCAAAGTAAAGCCTCCTGATGATCCTCCTTCACTGAATTGATATCTGTATTCTCCGTAACAATCTGCGATATTGCCAACTAAATTCTTTGATGGGATTATCGTGTCTTGTTTTTGTAAAGCAATGGGTAAATCTTTTCTTAATTTCGGTGAAAACCATTCTCCTTTGAATTCAGTTCCATGAATTACACCAGTAATTATTCCTGAAACATTTCCTGATTTTTCAAACTCTTGAATCCGCAAAACACCACCTTCCATTTGTCGACCAATCAATTTAATCGGCAGTTGCTGTTTTGTGTTCAAATATTTAATTTCTCCCACAACAACTGAATCTTCAATTTGAAAATGTAAGAACACTGGAATTTTACCCTGAATCTTGCCTTTCCAACAATAATCCGTTTTAATGATTTTCTCGTATTTTTTCTCGTTTTCTTCAGGTTTTGCCTCTTTTTGTGGCGGAATTTCAATTTTTTCGATGCTTTTTGCCGTTTCAACGTTTTCTTTACAACTCATAATGAGAAGTATGAAAACACTTATTTGTAGGGTTATTTTCATTCTTCATCGTCTTTTAAAAACTCATCCGTGAAATGCTTTTTCACTTTCGGTTGAGCAAATTTTTCGGCGTTGTACTCTTTTGTTTTTCCTTTTGAAATGGATAAATAGTCCCATTTTTCTCCTGTAAATACTTTGCCTAGGAATACAATTTGTCCAACGTGGTAGGGATAATGTGCCAACTGTCTATAAATTGCTTCTGCAACAGTATGTCCTTGGTTTCTAATAAAAATTTCTCTATCCAAGTCTTCCTCTGTCAATCCATTCAGCGCCGACAAAACACAAGCCCAACCTTCGTCCCAAACCTCCATCATTTGGTCGCGAGTTGAAATATCGTTATCAAATTCTTCTTCCCGTTTTCGCCATTCTTTTTCTCCGTCAGTAGTCAAAAAGTCCGTCCAACGGGACATCATGTTTCCATGCAAATGCTTAACAATTGTCGCTATTGAGTTGCTTTCCTCGTTGATTTGATGAAATAAATTTTCATCTTCTAGCTGAGTAAAAGTCTTTTCCCCCAATTGTTTGTAATATTCAAATTGGGCAATTAGTGACGACAGATGGGGTATTATCATCGAAGGGATTTTTAGCTAATTTAAATGTTTTGCTTCATACATTCCGTGATTTAGCTATTTTGATTTGTGTAATTAGTCAATTCAATTCAACTGCTACCATTCATCCATTGAATCACAAAAACGATGAATACGCTTATTCCTAAACCCAAAAAAACTTTGGACAAATCAATTGATAATGGTCTGAATACTTTTTTTAATTCCTTTTTATTTAATACATATTTTATCGCCAATTCTCTGCCAGCCAAAACACCGATAAAGGCCCATGTTGTGCTCATGGGAACCGAATTTAAATTTCCATACGTATATAAAATAACTCCATAAGTTAAATCAATAAATGTCGCTGACCTAATGTTTCCAGAATTGACTTTTTTGTCAACAATTCCTTGTATTCTTCCCCCTTTCTTTTGGAAAATATAGGCCATGATTAGTAGCAAAACCAAAATTGAAATCATTAGTTCGACTAAAGTCATTTTTCTTGGTAAAAACACAAAGATATTAGCGAAATCTTGAATTAACCATTGCGACCATAAAAACCCTGTGGATAACCATTGTGCAATTTCCCATTGCCTTTTCCGCTTCGATTCGTTTATTTCATTCAATGACTCTGGCGACTCAAATTTTCTGGTCAGTAATAAATAAATAATAAAACTAGAAACAATTGCTACACCATACCCATAGATAGATTTTAGCAACATCTTTTCCACCATTGCTTGCTGAGAGAAAATGCTTAAAATCAAAAAGGTTGTGCTTACAGGCAAACCAAATCGTGTCAATAACAGCAACGAAAGTGGCGCTAATAAATACCACCATTTTATTTCCTCCGGCAACGGGATTGTATCCAGGCGATTAAAGGTCACATCTCCATTATAAAAATACCATCCGTAAAGAAGAGTGCAAACTAAAATCGTGGAAGCATAACCCCATAGTATTAACCATGGTCTTTTTTTATTGGCCGCTATAAACGTTCCTAAAGTTTGTATGACATCATTTCCTATGACCGCGTAGGCAGAAAATAAAAACCCTAAATATAAAATTAACGTATTCATTTTTTATTTTTTTGAAAAACGAACCTAATGAATAGATTCGTTTAAGATTAGATTTATAGTAGAGTTGTTTTTTAGATTCTTTATTGCTTCCTTGGCAATTTTACCCCATTTTCGAATCAACTCTAATTCACCATTCAATGAAGTAGTTTCGTCGAAATCATAAAAATTAATCGTTTGTTTTTTCACGCAGGGATCTTTTGATTCAAATTCCAAATCCAAGCGTTCAATTTGCTTTTCTTCTTTATTCTTTTTTACTGTTTTTGTTCCATGGCCTAAAACCCTACAACCCTTAGATTCACTTAGATTAATGTGGTATGATTCGAATTCGTTAATTCTTCTTTTAACAACAAACATCATGATTTTGGTTTTATCCATACCAACAATAATGTCTTTACCTATTTCGAATTCATCTATTGAACAGTCAAATTGATCAGCAATTTGAGACAACTGCTTGACCATGATTTTTGATATTTGTTTGCGTTTAAAATAAATCAGCTCAGCCATTAACAGGCAAACTGACGCCAACATAATGCTTAAAACAATGTTTGAGATTTCCATTTATTTATTTATTTGTTAAACTAGAACGAGGCTATAAATAGCCCAAATTTTTCCGGCAGAAAAATAAGTTTACCAAAAAGAACTAAACGGATAAATGATGTTGAGATGATTAGATAGCACTAAAGCATTAATCCATTGAACCAAATATTGATTGTAAAAAAATTGTAGGTTTTTTAAATTAAAGATATAGGTAACTGGAATATGTTTAAATTTTTGTCTGGATTCAAGCTGGTCCTTAGCGGAAAAAGAGGTTGTGGTTGTTTCACCAATTTCAGGGACCAGTATTGCGAGCTTCGCAACCTTAATTGTATGGCTTTCTTGAAGAATACCATTTATATTGTCGTTATGAAATGTTGAGCTCTGAAGCTTACCTTGAACACCGCAGTAGGCTGCAAATATCCAGAGAGCAAAAACCACCTTGAGCATCATTTTCATCGAACAAATGTACTTTTTCTTTTTATATCAACACAATAAATTTATTTGATTTATTTATATTTAATGTATTGATTTTCAAATATTAACAATTGTTTTTTTTTGACAAAGGCCTACTGAAAAATGTAGGGTTTTTCATGACTTCCTTGATTCATTATTATTTATGGGTTTCTTTATGCATTATGCATAATCCTTAAATTTTTGGTGTTTCCTATTTACAAACTAAAACTTATTTTGCCGCTCCGTTGTTATACCCAAAAAAAGTACCTTTGCACCGAATAAAAACAACATCGAGATGATTGCAAAAATCAAAAGAACCAATTCCGAAAAACTATTTGAAACAGCCAAAACCTATTTTCCCGGAGGGGTAAATTCGCCTGTGCGGGCTTTTAAATCCGTAGACGGCGCTCCCCTTTTTATGAAAAAAGGAAAAGGTGTTAATATTTGGGATGAAGATGGTAATGAATTCATCGATTTTTGTTGCTCTTGGGGGCCGCTGATTTTGGGCCATAGAAATGAAAAAGTCTTTCAAGCTGTGGTTGGAGCCATGGAAAATGGAACCAGCTTTGGCGCCCCAACGAAATTGGAAAGCGATCTTGCTGAACTAATCCTTAACAACAACCGATTCATTGACAAAATAAGATTTGTTTCTTCTGGAACAGAAGCGGTAATGAGCGCAATCCGCTTGGCTCGTGGTTATACAGGAAAAGATAAAATCCTAAAATTCGAGGGTTGCTACCACGGACACCTTGACGCTACTTTGGTAAGTGCAGGAAGTGGTTTGGCGACTTTAGGAACCTCATCTTCGGCAGGTGTTCCTGAACTTTTAGCCAAGCAAACACTCGTTCTTCCGTTAAATGATATTGACGCACTTCGCAAATGTTTTGTTGAACATGCGCATGAATTGGCGAGCGTTGTTATTGAACCAATCCCAGCCAACAATGGTCTGCTATTACAAGAAAAAACCTTTTTACTTGAGCTTCGTGAATTGTGCACAGAATACAAAGTATTGTTGCATTTTGACGAGGTGATTTCCGGGTTTAGAGTTGGTTTTACAGGTGCAGCAGGTCTTTATAACATTAAACCAGATATTATTACCTACGGAAAAATTATTGGTGGCGGTTTGCCTGTCGGCGCTTTTGGTGCAAGTGCTGAAATTATGGCGATGATTTCCCCTGACGGACCTGTTTATCAAGCGGGAACTTTGAGCGGGAACCCCGTTGCGATGGCTGCCGGGCTTGCCCAATTGCAAGAATGTGTGAAGCCTGGTTTTTATGAAGGTCAAGAAGAAAGAACCTTGTACTTTGTTAATGCAATTAATCAACATGCTAAAAACAAAGGTTTTGATTTTCAAATTGTAAGTATCGGATCTATATTCTGGTTGTCTTTTGACGGGAAAACAACAATACGTGAGAGTGCCCGTATCAATGGCGACATGACAGGCTTCAAAAAATTATTTAGTGCTCTTTTAAATAGAGGAATTTATATTGGACCAAGCGGTTATGAAGTTGGATTTATTTCTCAAGCGCACACGAAAGAGGTTTTAGATATTGCTATCGAAAAGTTTTGTGAAGCGATGGATGAAGTAATGTAAAAAGGCTCTTAGAGTATTTACTTTTCTATAACACCGGCTTGTCAAAAGTCACCTCAAATATTTTGCTCCAATATTTGCCCGTCATATAGAACTTTTTGTTTGCTGGAGAATAAGCAATTCCGTTAAGGACGTCTCCTCCACTTTGGCCTAATGGTGCTAGTTTTGACGCGTTAATAGTAGCGAGAACTTTTCCTGTTTCAGGTTGGATAACAATTACTGCATTGGTTTGCCAAACGTTCGCATAGATTAGTCCGTCAACAAACTCCAATTCATTAATATTGCGGATTGGTCCATTTTGATCACTTACTTCAACGGTTTCAATAATTGAAAAATCAGCAGGGTTTCTTTTTGTTAGTCTTTCCGAACCGTCTGACATGTACAAATATTTACCATCGTTACACAATCCCCAACCTTCGCCTTGATAAATCATGTCTTTCAAAAGTGTTAAAGTATTCTTATCGTAAACGAAACACTTTCCTTCAGTATAGGTAATTTGATAAATTTTGTCGTTCAAAATAGTGATTCCCTCTCCGAAATAGTTGGCGTCAAGTCCAATTTTCTTCGTGTAATTTCCTGTGTTAAGTTCAATGGTTCCTAATTTTGTTTGACCTTGCTTACTTGGGTCACCCGTTGATTCATACAACAAGCCGTTACTCCACTCCAAACCTTGCGTGAAATTGGCTTTATTGTGTGGGTAAGTATTGCTAATAGAAACAGTCCAAACTTCCGGTTTTATATCCGATACGATTCTAACCAGTCGATCATCGCTATAGGTTTCACCATTGCTCAAAGTGGAAATCAAGCTAATAGACTTTGTTCCCAAACCGTAAAAACCTGCGTTAAACTGAAAAGTCACTTTACCCTCTGGCTTTAGCCAAGTTTGAAACAAACTATCGTTGTAAAACAATTCTACTTTTTCGACATCTTCATTTTTTACCTCAAAAGAAACTGGAATAACATCGTTCCATTTCGTGGCTAAATTTTCTGCAAATGTAAATTCAGCCGGCGTATCAATTTCCGAATTTCCGGAGCCATTTCGATTCAGCATAGGCACAATCACCATTGCTGCAATTACGGCAACGATTAAACCTATAACTATGTACTTTTTCATTTTTTGAAGGACTTTATAATGCTTCGCGCACTTATTTGACTGTGAGAAGCGTCATAAACAACCTCGCCGTTTATTACTGCTATTGCTTGAGGAGACTGATGAAAAACGCCCGTTTTTTCAGCAATTGCATTGGAAATATCTCTATGGTTCAATAAGTCCAAATACCAAACTACTATTTCTTTTTGCTCAGCTGGCCATTCATTTTCAAACTGTTTTTTCACCATTGCCGAAACTCCACAACGAGTACTATGTTTGAAAAGAAGGTGCTTTTCACCTGAACGGTTTTCTAGTACCTCATCCAATTGTTTTAAATTGGAAAGATTTTTCCAACTAACATTCGGTATTACAACCTTTTTATTTTCTTCTTTTGATGAAAACCAACCCATATTATCCTGCTGTAAATTGTTTTAAAAATCTGATATCATTTTCACTATACAAACGCAGATCGTTGACTTTGTATTTCAATTGAGCAATTCTTTCTACTCCCATTCCAAAGGCAAAACCACTGTATTCTTTTGAATCTATTCCCGATGCTTCCAGTACGTTCGGATCTACCATTCCACAGCCTAATATTTCCAGCCAACCCGTGTACTTACATACGTTGCATCCTTTGCTGTTACATATTGTGCAAGAAACATCAACTTCAGCTGAAGGTTCGGTAAATGGAAAATAAGATGGTCGCAAGCGAATTTGTGCTTTCTCACCAAATAACTCTTGAGCAAAATACAAAAGTGTTTGTTTCAAATCTGCGAAGGATACTTTTTTGTCAATATACAATCCTTCAATTTGATGGAAAAAGCAATGCGCTCTGGCTGAAATTGCCTCATTTCGATAAACTCTTCCCGGTGAAATTGTTCGTATTGGTGGTTTTTGATTTTCCATAACACGAACTTGAACAGATGATGTGTGCGTCCGCAAAGCTATTTCTTCTTCACCTTTCTCGATAAAGAATGTGTCCTGCATATCCCGAGCAGGATGTTCTGGTGGAAAATTAAGCGCTGAAAAATTGTGCCAATCATCTTCAATTTCCGGACCTTCAGAAACATTGTACCCAATACGTGCAAAAATCTCTATTATTTCACTTCGCACCAAGCTCAAAGGGTGTCGCGAACCAATATTAACCGCTTCCGCAGGTCGACTCAAGTCCAGCTTGCTTCCTTCCTCTTCAGATTCCGAAAGACCTTCTTTGTGCTTTTCATAAAGCG
Source organism: uncultured Flavobacteriales bacterium (assembly GCA_963977135.1). Lineage (GTDB taxonomy): Bacteria > Bacteroidota > Bacteroidia > Flavobacteriales_D > Crocinitomicaceae > UBA2040. Next base: position 224,845 of record CAXBNN010000003.1, read on the forward strand.
CCTCAAGGTCCATACGCAATTGATTCAATAGTTGACCTGCTTCTTTCTTCTGTTCGTTTGCCACTTCTTTTAAATCACCAAAAAGTTGCTTCATTACACCTTTGGTTCCTAAATAGGCTATTCGAAATGCTTCTAGCGCTTCATGACTTTTTACAGCCTCGGCACTCATTTTCTCCCGAATTTTTGCAATTTTTTCCTTCATTTTATCGTTTTGACACCGCCAAGTGACATTTTCTTCGTTATACCTGTAACTTTTCGTTGCTGTTAATTGTTTTAACCAACAAGAAGTAATGTTTGCGAAGTTAAAGATTTTGAGGAAATTGGCATTCTCTAATGGAATTTTAAAAAATAGTTTATCTTTGGTCGCACTGATTTAAAATAAAAAATGAAAAAATCGTTTTATACATCAATGATAATCGGCCTTATGGCGTTGTCAATTGGTTTTTTACAATCTTGTAAAAATAAGGATCCGTCATTCGCAAAAGTATACGTACGCAGTGCGAATGATCAATTAGTAGAAGGAGCTAAGGTTATCATTATCGGTGATCTTGAAAATGCTACAACTACTTCATATTATGTTGATACATTGTTGACGAACTCCTCTGGTTTTGCCCAATTCCCAATGGATGATTATTTCTCTCAAGCTGGAGAAGAAAATCCAGTTGGTGTTTTTGACATTATCGTTAAAAAAGGAATAGAATACGGTGAAGCAGCTGGTTTCAGAGTTAGAGTTCACAACACATCTGTGAAAACAGTTAATTTCCAATAAAAAAATTATTATGAAAAAATATTCATTTTTACTAGTTGCCTTGTTGTTCGGTCTTGGGATTGTAACATCGTTAAGTTGCAATAAAAAGAAAGATACTATCGCTAAGATTTACATCCGTAATTCTGCACAAGCTTTGGTTTCTGGAGCAAGAGTTGTTCTTTACGGACAGTCTTCTGAAGGTCAGCAAGGAAAAGTAAATGTTGGTGATACAACGAAAAGTAACGCTGCAGGCGAAGCAATATTCAACCTAAATGATCTTTACCAAAAAGGTCAAGCTGGAGTTGCTGTATTGAATATTTCAGCTTCTCTTGGAACTGAGACTGGAAGCGGAATTATCAAAGTAGTTGAAGAAGTAACTAGCGAAGAAACTGTTTTTATCCAATAAGAAGTTTCTATAAAAGAATTTGAAGGCGGTCTGATGATCGCCTTTTTTGTTTTATAATTCTAATTTTAATATTGTAAACCGTACAAACATATCTTCCTTAAACCATCCGCCATCTCTTGCTCCTTTTATGGCTTCGGCATGAAACCTTTGAGTATAGGCAAACTCTTTCGCATGATCTATGTTTTCCCAAACGCTAAATGTTATAGGATGAGAGAAATGCCACTCGCCCATTCCTGCGGAAAACAACCTTCCTTTGGAGTTTTTTAAACTTTCATTAACTGGATCCACGTGTTTCCAAAAACTGGGAATGTTTTTCAGTTTCAATTTCGCTCTTGTTAAAATGGCAACCTGCCCTTCACTCTCTGCCTGAGCCGGAATATTCGGATAAGGATTTTTTCCATCCCAAATTCCACGAGACTGAAACGGTTCCATTTCTAGAACGACTTGCTTGTGAGCTAATTTTTTAAATCGATTGTGAAAGAAATTCGTTTCGAAAAACTTTTTTGCTGCGTTTTCATCTTTCCAAACGCCAAGTAAAGCATATTGCCCCCAGTTCGGTTTGCGTGAAAAGCCTAAGCCAGCTCCTGTGCCCAATAGCTTTCCAACCAACATTCCATCGCCTTTGACTTTTCGAAATTTGGAAATTCCCATTAAACTAAAAGCCCTAAAACGCGACCAAAGTCCATCTATTTGATAAAAGTTTACTGTCGTAAAGGTGTTTTCTGTCATGCTGAAAAAACTATGTCTCCTTCTTCCACAAGGTTTTCACCTTTCATTCGGAGGAAGAGTTGTATTAAGGCTACAACATCTTTTTCGCAATATAGTTTAATTCTGTCCAAATCTTTTTCCTCATAATACACTCTCGCGACGTCTGCTCCAGAAATATCATCTTTCGGTGTTGGAATTTTAAACACATGACAAAGCAAGGCCAAAGAAGTATACGCCTTAAAATCACCAAATTTCCATAATTCCATTGTATCCAAATGGGGGATTTCCCAAGGTTTCTTTCCAGCTAAATCCAAAATCGGCGGAATTTTTATTCCATTGATCAGCATTCTTCGGCACATATAAGGGAAGTCAAATTCTTTTGCATTGTGTCCACATAAAATTGGAAAACGAGAACCGTTGTCTTCCATTAATTTATTGAATTGAACCAGCAATGTCTCTTCATCGTCATGCGCAAAACTCTTCATTCGGATTTCTCTCCCTGTTCTCGTTTCATGAACAAAACCAACAGAAATGCACACTATTTTGCCAAATTCAGCGAAAATTCCGCCTCTTTCGTCCCAAATTGTGTCATATTCTTTATCCTCCGTTTTTTGAAAACGCGTTTTTAATTCAAATAAATGCTTGGTGTCCTCATCCAATTCATTGTACTTATAAACTTGTGGTGCTGTTTCTATATCCAAAAAAAGGATCTTCTCAACAGGTATTTTTTCTAGCATATTCGTTTAAGTTGTTACTTGAAGATAAGGAAAAATATCAATTGTCTTCAAAAAAATGCGATTTTTGTTCTCACAATGGCAGAAGAACTAATTATTACGAAAGGCGACAAGGAGGAGACTTATAAAACGCTTATTCCGCAAATTAAAGCACTGATTTCTGGTGAACCAGACCTTATTGCAAACACGGCAAATGTTGTTTCTGCTCTGCGCGAAACTTTCGGTTTTTTCTGGGTTGGTTTTTACTTCGTAAAAGAGGATGAATTGGTTCTTGGACCATTTCAAGGACCGATTGCTTGCACACGTATTCGTCTAGGAAAAGGTGTCTGTGGGACCTCTTGGGAAAAGAATGAAACTATTTTGGTTCCAGATGTAGATTTATTTCCCGGACATATCGCCTGTAGCTCGGCTTCAAAAAGTGAAATTGTTGTCCCAATTCGTGTGAATGGCGAAGTTGTTGCTATTTTAGATGTCGACAGTGATAAATTAAATGATTTCGATGCTGTTGATCAAACTTATCTTGAAGAATTAGCTCTATGCGTTTCGGAATTGTTTTAGTCCTTTTTTTACTTAGCTCCTGCGCTCAGGTTGGTGTGTTGGGCGGTGGCGCGAAAGATGAATTTGCTCCAAAACCCGACATGGACAAAATGGTTCCAAAAAATGCGACGACTTCTTTCAACGGAAAAGAAATCATCATTCCATTTGATGAATTTATTAAACTCAAAAATCCCAGTGAGACGATAATTGTTGTTCCACCAAACATAAAACCTATTGCTAAAATCAAGAAGAAATCTCTGGTTCTTTCTTGGGAAGAAGATTTATCACCAAATACGACTTATGCTTTTTATTTAAACGGAACTGTTCAAGATACAAAAGAAAGTAACGATTCCTTGATGACTTTTGTTTTCTCAACTGGAACTTACATCGATAGTTTGACGGCTCAGTTTTTAGTTAGAGATGCATTCACTAACGAACCTCAAAAAGGATTTATCGTTGGTTTATACGAGCAGTTTTCAGACACAATTCGACCAACTTATTTCACACAAACGGATGCAAAAGGAATGGCTACTTTGTCTTACCTTAAAGCAGGAAAATATGATGTTGCCGCATTTTTTGACAAAAGCAAAGACTTGAAACATCAAGCGGACGAACCTTTTGCGTATAAAAATGATGCTTTGTTGTTAACTGAAAACACAACAGATTCTGTTCCTATGCGTTCGTATACGCCGCAGCAAAAACCTAAAATAACTAGCTTAAAATTTAACCCACCTGGTTCATTCATTATTGCCTCAAATCGATCGTTGGAAAATGCTTCTTTCAATATAAATGATGTTTCTGTTTCAGCTGACAAAGCTGTTTATTTCAAGAGCGATTCTCTATTAATACCTTTCGAAACGAGCGACACGAGTCTTTATACTTTAATCGTGAATTCAACTAGTTGGACTGATACTTCTTCCCTTCGTGTAACGCAAAAGGAAAAAAAACAGACGATTTCTCTTTCGTTTGAAAAGACCAATACCATTTTGCCAAAGCTTCCTATTTCTCTTATTTCTTCATCTGAAATAAATAGTTTAGTCGCTCCTTTAATATTAGTCGAAGATGCGAAAGATAGTTCCAAGCTCATCATTCGAAGTTTAAATTCTCTTGGAAGTAGGATAGAAATGAATTTCGATAGAGAAAATGTAAGTTCCGCGAATTTGATTTTTTTGCCGGGAGCAATCGTTGGATTGAATGGGGCGAACGCCGACACTTTGAAACTAAAAATAATCTGTTTGTCTTCAAAAGAAGTTGGAAATCTTGACGTGGATATTTCAGAGTTTAGTGAATCTGTTATCCTTGAAATCCTTTTAGGAAAGCAACTCATAGAATCGGTTCCAATGAATAAATCTCAAAGGAAACACCAATTTATTAATTTAAAACCGGGTGAATATTCTTTCCGTTTTATTTACGATGAAAATGAAAACGGGCGCTGGGATGTTGGGAATCGGGACATGAAAATTCAACCGGAATTCGTTGAGGTTTTCACTGAAACACAAAAAGTTCGTGCGAATTGGGATTTAGAAGTTGTTCTTAAAAAAGCCGAAAATGGCGACACGGAATAATCCTTTAGAAAAATCGCTTTCTGGCTGGAAAATTATTATTCCTATTGTTATTGGTTTGTCCATCGCTGTCTGGATGATTTATCGAAGTGTGAATCAAACGACTTTCATTCCTTCAGAAAATGGAAAAGGAGAATACACATGGCTCGATGCCAATAAAAACGGTGTAGTCGATATTCATGAAAAAGCGGAATTTATATTATCTGATGCCGGCAATTACAATTTAGAAACAGTTTCAACGGTTATAAAATCGATTGATTTTGGATTTCACGTTTGGTTTTGGCTATTTATCGCTATCGTTTTTATGGTTGGTCGCGATGTGTTTTACATGATCAGAATTCGTGTTTTGACCAAAAATGAATTGTCGTGGAAACGCTCTTTTAATGTGATTTTGCTTTGGGAATTTGCTTCAGCGTTAACTCCTGGTGTTGTCGGTGGCGCAGCTGTTGCCATGTTTATTTTGACGAAAGAAAAAATTGCATTGGGTCGAGCAACGGCTATTGTTGTCATAACCGCTTTCTTAGATAATCTCTTTTACTTATTGATGATTCCATTGGTGTTTTTGGTCATCGATCAAAGTGTCTTGTTTCCAGAAAATGTTTCTGGTTCGGGAAGTGTACAAGCCATTTTTTGGACAGGATTTGCACTTATTTTTGGCGTTTGTTCATTCTTATATGCAAGTATATTTCTCTTCCCAAGTTTAGCGAAAACAGTGCTTGGCTTCATTTTCAAATTTCCCCTTTTAAAACGTTGGCGAGAAAAAGCCATGCAAACGGGAGAGGAGATTTACACCACTTCTGGAGAATTAAAAGGTGAACCTTTTTCATTTTGGGTTAAAGCATTTTTGAGTACTTGCGGTTCTTGGATTTCTAGATATTTGGTCATCAACGCAATTTTACAAGCTTTCATTCAGCTTTCTATAACTCAACATTTCCTCCTCTTGGGCAAGCAATTGGTTCTTTGGCTCTTCATGCTTGTTAGTCCAACGCCTGGAGCAAGTGGCGTAGCCGAATATGCTTTTGGCGAATTACTGTCAACCTTCGCTGCGTCAAGTATGTTGTTGGTTGCAATGGCCGTTATTTGGCGTTTGATTTCTTATTTTCCATATTTGTTTATTGGGGCTTTTTTGTTGCCTAGGTGGTTGAGGAAAAGTTGAGATTAGTTGCAAGTTACAAGTTGAGCGGTTTCTTCGAAACGCTCTTCAAGTTGCAAGTTTTGGTCGCTCTGAAATTTGCTTGAATTATGCGAAGTTCTTCAAACACAATATGCACACAGAACTTGCAACTTTGCCTTTTGCGCAGCAAAACAACTTGAAACTTGTAACTAATTAACCGTTGCTCTCAAAAGTCAAAATTTCCTTTTTCCTTTCAATTCCCCATCGATATCCGCCAAGTTTTCCCGACAATTGAATAACACGATGACAAGGAATTAAATAAGCAATTGGGTTTTTGCCAACAGCGGTTCCTATCGCTCTTGAGGCACCGATTGGGAGATTTAATGTCTTGGCAATTTCTCCATAAGTCGTAGTTTTACCAAATGGTGTTTTGAGTAATTCTTGCCAAACCTCTATTTGAAAATCAGTTCCTGAAACGAAAAGTTTAATCTTCTTTTTCGGTTTTATTCCTGCGATGATTTTTAAAACTTCTTCGTGTTGTTCATCATTTTCTTCAGTAAAATCAATATTGGGAAACGAACCTGAAAGGTCAATTAAACCTTCTCGCCAACTTGATACAAATGCTAAATAGTAAATTCCTTTTTTCAAACTAGCAATAATTGCTTCGCCAAAAGGCGTTTGTTTAAAGGAATAATTTAATGCTTTTATATCTTCTTTTTCAAACTTTAAAAGTTCGAAATGTCCCATAAAATCCTTGGACTTATCTGTTTTTACTTTTGAAGTTTCTTGAAAAAGATTGGTTTGCATTATTTGTTTTGGCTTTTTATAAAGATATCATGTTTTACTTTGGAAAGGAAATCGTTCTTATAAAAAAGCTTCTTGGTCAATTGACCAATTCCCAAATTGGCGAATTGGCGAATTGGTGAATTTTATTATTTCTGTTTGTTTTTCCATCAATGACTGGCTGATTTTTCACTTCGTTCCTTAAGCGCTTCGTTCATCTCTATAAAACCCGCATACGTTTCTTTTTCTAGTTTTTTAGAAAATAGTTTAACTAAAACACCACTAAATTTCTCGCTTTGCATTAATGTGGTTGTTCCATTTGAATTTTCAGTCAAAAAGAAACGATGTTCACCATCAAAAAGTCCTTTGAACAATAATTTTCCAATCCATTTGAATTCTCTGTTTTTATCAAACACCAAAACTTTTGGTTTGAAATTCATGTTTTGAATTTTCGCGTGGACGGTTTGTCCGACAATTGGCTCGCCTTTTATGAAATGAATAAACGGATTCCATTCAGGATATTTCTCAAAATCGGTTAAAACGTTCCAAACTATTTCCGCACTTGCGTTAATCTCAATACTGGTTGTAATTTCTTTTTTCATGTTCTTTATTTAGTTGAACACAAAGTTGAGGCTTATTCAATCTCCTCCTCTTGACAAATATCAAGAAATTCGTTTGGCGCGAATTCTACTGAAGGTTTCAGGCGACATGCCCAACATTGAAGCGATATATTGCAAAGGAACTTGGTTGAACAGTTCCTTGTTTTCAGAGAACAATTTATCGTAACGCTCCTCTGCACTTAATGACAAATGACTGAAAATTCTATCCTCTAAATAAACGAAACAACCCGCGATGAATTTCTTTTCCATTTCCGGCCAATTGGGAACCAATTCTATCAAGTGCTTGTAATCTTCTTTGCGAATCGTGTACAAGCGACAATCTGTTAAGGCTTGCATGTTGCGCTTGGCTGGTTGTTGAAAAATGAAACTCGACAAATCGGTTAAAAAATAACCTTGCGAAGAAATCCATTGGGTAACTTCTTTATCTGCTGAATCGGCAAATATGCGCACATAGCCGGATTCAACGAAACTCAACTTGTCGCAATACTGACCAATTTTTGTGAAGTATTCACCTTTCTCTAATGTCGCAGGTTTGAACAGTTTTTCGACCTTGATCAAGTCATCGTTCGTTATTCCGAAATAAGAAGAGATATAGGTTTGAAGTGCAGTCATATTAGTTACAAGTTGTTTGCTACGCAAAAGCTAAGTTTCAAGTTCTGTGTGTAAGTATCGTAGGAATTTTTCTGCGCACAGAACTTGAAACTCGCAACTTTTTAACTTGTAACTTAAAGAGGAATATTCCCGTGCTTCTTCCAAGGCAAACTTTCGTTTTTATTCTCTAAAGATTTGAATGCTGCGATTAATCTTGGTCGAGTTTCTTCTGGAAGAATTACATCGTCCACAAAACCTCTTTCCGCTGCTCTGTATGGATTCGCAAACTTCTCTGCGTACTCAGCCTCTTTTTCTAATAGTTTCGCCGCTGGATCGGCTGCTTCAGAAATTTCTCTTTTGAAAATAATTTCTGCTGCACCTTTCGCTCCCATAACTGCAATTTCTGCCGTTGGCCACGCGTAATTTAAATCTGCTCCAATGTTTTTAGAGTTCATTACATCAAATGCTCCGCCGTATGCTTTTCTAGTAATAACCGTAATTCTTGGAACGGTAGCTTCTGAAAATGCGTACAACAATTTCGCACCGTGCGTAATAATTCCTCTCCATTCTTGATCTGTTCCTGGTAAGAATCCTGGAACATCTTCAAATACCAAAAGTGGAATGTTGAATGCATCACAGAAACGAACAAATCGTGCTCCTTTTCTGGATGAATCGATATCCAAAACTCCAGCCAATGCTGCTGGTTGATTCGCAACAATTCCTAAAGTTCTTCCTTCTAGTCGTGCAAAGCCAACAACGATGTTTTTCGCAAAATCTTCTTGAACTTCGCGGAAACTTTCGTCATCTATGACACAATCTATCACTTTACGAATATCGTAAGGAACATTTGCGTTATCTGGAATGATGTTTTTTATCGTTTCAAATTTATTCTCACTAAACTCAAATACACTAGGTTTGGGAGCCAACTCTTTCGCATTTTGTGGCATGTACGTTATCAAATCACGAACCTTTTTCAAACATTCTACATCATTGCTTGCCGTAAAATGATTCACTCCACTTTTCTCTGCATGTGATTTCGCTCCACCCAAATCTTCGGATGTTACTTCTTCGTGCGTAACCGTTTTCACAACGTTTGGTCCTGTTACGAACATGTACGATGTTTCCTCAACCATGAAAATAAAATCCGTCAAAGCTGGAGAATAAACCGCTCCACCAGCGCAAGGTCCCATGATTACGGAAATCTGAGGAATAACTCCTGAAGCTCTTGTATTTCTATAGAATATATCAGCATAACCAGCCAAGGAAACTACTCCTTCTTGAATTCGAGCACCTCCTGAATCGTTTAAACCTATTAATGGAGCGCCGTTTTTCATGGCCAAATCCATTACTTTACAAATCTTATCGGCATGTGTTTCGGAAAGGGAACCGCCTAATACTGTAAAATCTTGCGAAAAAACATAGACCAAACGTCCGTGAACTGTTCCAAAACCCGTTACAACTCCATCGCCAGGATAGTGAACTTTGTCCAAACCAAAATATGTAGAACGATGTTCGATAAACATGCCTGTTTCTTGGAATGAGTTTTCATCGAGTAATAAGGTAATTCTTTCACGCGCCGTAAGTTTACCTCCTTTATGCTGTTTTGCAATCCGGTCTTCACCTCCACCAAGAACAGAGTTTTTTCTTCTTTCGATTAGTTCGTCGCGTTTTTCTTTCATTTCAATTTGATTTGGAGAAACAAAGATAATAGAAGATTTTATGTGACGTAAATATTAGAACGCTGATGACCTTGGATTTTTGGTGGGACGAAGATTTGTAGAATTAGTGAGATTTGTAAGAATGAAAACGTTTTTTAAATTGTAAATATGTTTTATATTTGTATATCATAAATATAATTTACAAATGAGCACATTCACAAGCACACTTCCTGATGATCTTTTAAAAAGTCTAAACGAAAAAGCAAAAGCTTTGTCATTGCCAAAAAACAAGTTAATTGAAAAGGCCCTTCGAATTTATTTAGATCAATTGACCCGCGCGGAATATGTTCGTTCTTACCGTCAATTGGCAAACGATGAAGAAATTCTTTCCATTGCTGAAGAAGGCATGGAAGATTATTGCAAAAAATTAGAAGAATGAAACAGGGCGAAATCTGGTATGCCAATCTCAACCCTTCCAAAGGAAGCGAACAAGCAGGGCATCGACCTGTAGTAATTTTGAGCGGAAATCTATTAAACGAATATCTTCCTATTGTTATTTGCTGTCCTTTAACAAGCAAAATTAAAAACTACAAAGGAAATGTTGTGCTTCAACCTAACAAAGAAAATAAACTAGAAAACCCTTCAGAAATACTAACGTTTCATATTCGGTCAGTATCCAAAGATAGATTGACAAAACAACTAGGGAAAATTAAAGACAACGAACTTAAAGCCATTAAGCAGGGCTTGGATGATATTTTGAGGTATTGAATTGTTTGGGTTTGTATAAAGGGAACTCCGTTACCAATTTGCCAACCTTGCCAATTCTTTTTGACTGAAATTCTCATTAAACAAAAGCCTGTATTTGTTGTAATCATCTAATTTTGATTTTGACTTACTCCAAATGCTTCCTGCCTCATCAATAGAAACACTTATTGTTAAGGCGTTTTCGAATTCAAAACCAAAATTGAAATCATCAAACCATTTAGGTTTTTTAAAATAATTATAATCTGAAACCTGCCAAAAAACCGTGTCAATTAAATGCTTTCTTATCGCGTCCGTTTTCCCTTTTTGAACCAAGGTGACATAAATTGATACCTTTGTTTTGTTCAAAATAATCTCTACCGACGCACTTTTATCTTTAGATAAATTCCAGATTGGCTTTGAATTATATTCAAATAAAAGATTTTGATTCAATGAATCTTCTTTCGCTTTTAATATAGATTCTGTATTCCAGTTTAATTCCTGAGCGACTTTCAAAAAACAAGAGGTTATTAAATCTAGGAGAAATAGTTTTTTTTCAACTAATGGTAAATTTGAAAAAGTCTTAATCGAGACCTTTACCCCAACTGATTTTATACTCCCATCTAAAGAAACCCATTCATCTGAATTATCTCGAATTACATGAATTGTAAACCTGTGTTTAGTTGTTGAAACACCCTTTAAGTTTTTTGAAAAGACCCAAATTACCTCATTTAGAATATCATTCGATTCTTCAAAATTATAAATAGTAATATCCGGTGCGAACTTTATCATTTGCGTTTCTATACTTTTCCTTACAAATATGGCTCCATTTTCTCCTCCAACAATTCTATCAATTCCTTTTGGTAATATTTAAATCGATCTGGAATATTTAGCGTTTTTATTTTTGAATCACATTTCTCTTTTGTGATTGATGAAATAAATGTTTTGTGCTTCTTCTCCATTGCAAAAATAATATCAGCCCAAAGAACCAATTCTTCTGTCAACGGATTTGTTCCCTCTTGAAAACATGTTTTTAAATTCGTCCCAGCCGAATCAAACTGATAATCATCACGATCATATTTCAACGAAAAATATTCATCAGCTGTCTTTGAACGTTCTTTATTTGCTGAACAAACGAATAATATTTTGGCTGATTTATTCACTCTTTAAATTTGATGGTTCGAACAAAAAATCCGTCATCCGCAATATATACCCATCAAGCAAAATGTATAAACCTCATCGCTCGAAAAGTTAGATGGGTAAACAATATTTTTGGGTTAGCGTTTCGCTCTATGTGGTAATGCGCATCGCTGAAGATTTTCATGAAATCTACAATGTTATTTCCCGTAATGAACTTCGCGAAATTCTTTAAAAAAGCTGCTTCTTCATTGGAAACTCTTGTCAATTGATCGTCGGTGTAATTTTTTAATATGCTTTGGCGACACATGTGAATGGCGTATTCTAAGAATATTTTCTGTTGTTCGCGGCCTATTCCTGCAATTTTGTCGGCCCAATCCATCATTTCTACGACGTTCTTTTTAAAGGAACTACGCATCATTTCTATGAACAATTCTCTATTTCCCGATTCTGAATCTACATGTGCTAAATGAGCTTGAATGTCACAAACATCACCCTCAGTTCTCGCCACCAAACTTTCTATTTCATGCAAGGGCAATGAGCTGTTTTTTTGAACAAACTCCACTACTTCAGGAAAAGAAAGCCTCGGTATTTTCCGGATTTGTGTTCTCGATAAAATCGTTGGTAAAAGGTAATCTCCTTTTTCTGCAACGAGGATTAATAGAGTCTTTGCGCTCGGCTCCTCGAGTGTTTTCAAGATTTTATTAGAAAAAGCAGTGTTCATTTCTTCAGCCATCCAAATAACAACCACTTTGTACCCGCCTTCGTAGGACATCAAGGATAATTTGTGAAGCAATTCCTTGCTTTCTTCCGTTCCAATTATCGGTCTTCGCCCTTTATCATCTGTAAAATTTATCCAATCATTTAGATTAAAATAAGGCGATTTCCCAACCATCTCACGCCATTCTTTGAGCATTGGGTCCGACGTTTTGGAAATGCTTTGAACTGTTGGAAACACAAAATGAACATCAGGATGGGCCAAATGATTATTTTTCTGACAATTTGGACATACACCACAGGCATCCGTTTTTGTTTTGTTTTCACAAAATAAATACTGAATATAAGCAAGGGCAAGGGCAAAACTTCCGTAACCCGTTTGACCTAAAAAAAGTTGGGCGTGACTGATTTTCTCCGAATTGATTTCGTGAATCATCCGGCTCTTCACTTCTTCTTGTCCAACTACATCTTTGAAAAGCATGCCTAAAATTAACTATTTTCTTTTCCTTAGGCTTATCAGGGAATTCATTATTTTTACAGAAACATCAAATATCTCATATATGCGAACTTTATTTCTCACCCTAATTAGTTTATCTTCCTTTGCCGCATTTTCTCAAACCGTGAAAGCAGAAGAAAGTACAGTCTCTTTTAGAGATGGACGATTCAATGCTATTGTTGTTAATGTTCCCTTCGTGGACGAAAAAACCTTGGAAAAAGCGCTGAAAAGTGAGCTGAAAGATTGGAGCGGAAAATATGACTCTTCTAAAGGAGAAATGACTGTTGAACAAGGAACTATTAATGCAATAGGAATTAAGCCTTTTGATGCAAAAGTGAAAGTGATTGACTCGAAAAAAGATGATCTTTCATTTGCAGTAGCGATTGATTTTGGTGGCGCTTATTTAAACCGTTCTGAACATAAAATGCAGTATGAAGCTTTGGCAGAAAAACTGCGCTTGTTGGCATTAAAAATTGCTAAAGAACAGATAGAGGAAGAAAGCAAAGAACAAGGAAAAGTGCTTTCTAGTTTGGAAAAAGATGAACGCAATTTAGTTAAAGACAAAGAGGATTACGAAAGCTCTATCAAGGATTACGAGAAAAAAATCGAGGATGCGAAATCAAAAATCCAACAAAACATAAAAGATCAAAGCGACAAACGAGATGCAATTGCAAAGCAAAAATCCGTAGTTGAATCTGTTGAAATGAAACTTAAATCTCTGAAATAATCGTTCTATATGTTCGAAAATTTTCGGTACCATCTTCTACTCCATATAATTATTTTTATCTGGGGATTCACGGGTATTCTTGGTAAACTAATTCACTTAGAAAGTTTATCGATTGTATGGTGGAGAGTTGTCATAGCTTTCATTGCCTTAGGGATTTATCTCAAGTTCAAAAAGTGGAATTTTAAAGTCCATTCCAGAAAACAGCTTTACACAATTTTAGGTGTAGGCGTTTTAGTTTCCTTGCATTGGATTTTGTTTTATAAAAGCATACAGTTATCAACTGCTTCTCTTGGAATTCTGTGTTTATCAACCACAACTTTACACGTTACGTGGCTCGAACCTTTGATTATGAAACGCCGGTTTCTTATCTCAGAATTCATATCCGGAATTTTAATTATTTGTGCGTTAATTTATGTTTCTGGTGATTTCAGTGCTACAGATTACACAGCGCTGTTTTTAGGATTGACCTCTGCGTTAATGGCTGCTTTGTTTTCTGTTTTCAATGCAAAATTGGTACAAGAAACTTCATCTCAAACGATAAGTTTTTATGAGTTCGGAATAGCCGTTGTCTTCTTAAGTATCCTTTTAGGATTCGAAGGCCGGTTGAACGCTTCTCTCTTTGTTATGACTACTTCTGACTTCTTGTGGCTATTGTTCTTAGGTATTGTCTGTACTTCTTTTGCTTTTCTTGTGGTTGTGGATTTGGTAAAACGTTTGGGCGCGTTCACCGTTTCTTTGAGTATAAATATGGAACCTGTTTACACCATTTTTCTAGCCATTGCCATCCTGAATGAAAATGCTCAACTTTCGAATAAGTTCTATATCGGTGCCGCTATTATCGTGGCAATAGTTGTGCTCAATGCAGTTATAAAATACCGTATGAAGATGAAAAACACCGCTGCTTTTGACGGAAATTAAATGTATCCTTTGTCAGTCAAATAGTTCAACCATTTTTCTGCTTGAGTAGGAATCATCACTCTTGGAAACTTATTCTGTGCCCCTAATTTTCCAATAGATTCCAAATAGCCGTAAAACGCTTTCGTTGGTATAATTTTCAAAACGGGATCTTTCAAATTGTACTTTCTGCTTGATGCATAATCGTCGTTTAACTCACAGATTTTTTTATCTAGTCGTGACATTACTTCTTTCGAATCTAAACCCACTTTATCAGCTCCAATGAACCAATAGTGCCGCAATTCTGTTTCATGAGCAAATAAACAAAACTCGGTGAAATCGGTGTTGTAATCCTTACCCGTTTCATTTATAGCAGTATTGATATTGCCTAAAGACAAATGTTCGCCAACCAGACTAACAAATTGCTTTATTCGTCCTGTAATGATTATTTCAAAACGTTCTTTGTCGACAAACCTCACCAAGTCACCTATCATATATCTCCAAAGACCTGCGTTTGTGGAAATTACCAAAGCATAATCCACTCCTTCTTCAACCTCATTTAAGGCCATGGCTTGATGCTGATTTTGAAGGGTTCCGTCTTCATTGAAGTAGTCTGAGTTAAATGGAACGAATTCGAAGAATATTCCATTATAAAGTAGCAACTCCATTCCTTTTCTATCTGGTGCGGCTTGATAAGCAAAGTATCCTTCACTCGATAAATAGGTGTCCAGACAGTGCACTTCTTGACCCAATACTTTTTTTAATCTAGAAACATATGGCGCCATAAACACTCCGCCGTGCATATAAACATGGAAATTCGGCCAAATGTCATGTATCGTTTCAAGGTTGTAGCGCTCAATAATTTTTTCCATTAATAGAATACACCAACTTGGCACTCCTGCTAACGTTCCTATGTTCCACTCAGGAGCCTTTTCAACCATGAGCTCTAGTTTTTCATTCCAATCCTTTAGACGAGTGATTTTCTCTCCTGGTTTTGTAAAAGGGGTAACAACTGGTGAAGTATATTTTTTTAGTATTCCGCTCAAATCACCTTCAATATGAGTTTCCTTTTTTGTCAACTTCGTAGAGCCTCCGATAACCAAAATACTTGCTTCATAAAACGCTTCTGGCAAATCCAACTCATGCAGCGTAGACAATTGTTTCATTGAGGTTTTTTGAAAAGATCGAATCGTCTGAATAGTAATAGGAACTCTTTTACTTGGCGAACCTGTCGTTCCTGAAGTTAACGCATAATGCCGTATTCTGCCTGGCCAAACTATGTCTCGTTTTCCTTCAATACAGTCTTTCAGCCAGTTTTCATAGAATTCATTGTATTCTGTTATCGGTACATTTGTTTGAAATGCATCTACGGCTTCATCTTCCGAAAGGATGTTTTTAAAGTTATATTCTTTACCAAACTTTGTGTTCCGAGCTTTTTCAAGCAACTTTACCAAGGTAATTACCTGATGGTAATATTGCTTCCCTTTATTCAAGGAACGCTTGTATGAAATTTCGTTTGTCTTTTTTATTAATTTACCTATAATTGGCATTAAAATGGGTTTTGAGCTCAATTCAAAGTTAAGATTATTTTATTTACACTTCCTAGTTAAAGCATAATAAACACCTGTTTCTTCTTTGCTGTTTTATAAAGAAGATTTTCTTAAATTAGCGCAAAATCATTCTCCTAATATGAAAACATTTATCGTTCCTCACGATTTTTCTCCAGTTGCGGACTTTGCACTGCAACACGCTGTAACTACAGCTAAGTTTCTTAAAGCTCAAGTGTTTGTTTTGCACGTTGTTTCAAGACAAAAGGATATTTATGAGGCTGAGAAAAAGTTAATGAAACACATTGCTCCTTATGCTGGAGGTTTGACAATTGAACCAAAAGTTCGTGTGGGAAACATTTTTGAAGATATTGGAGAGTTTGCCGCGGAAAACCATGCTGAATTAATCTTTATGGGAACGCATGGAACACATGGATGGCAACACGTAACGGGCTCAAATGCGCTGAAGGTTGTTACAAACTCTACTGTTCCATTTATAATTGTTCAAACAGGTGAACTGAAAGAAAATGGCTATGACAACATTGTAGTTCCTTTAGATTTAAATAAAGAAACGAAACAAAAGCTAGCTATCGTTGCTGATTTAGCAATGTATTTCAAATCCAAAGTTCATGTAATAACTCCAGAGGAAACTGACGAATTTTTAAAACATCAAGCGCAAGCCAATGTTCAATTCGCTACTAAGTTCTTCTCAGAACGCAAGATAGAAATGACGCTTAAAACGGTAAGTCCTTCTGGTTTTGATAAATCCGTAGTTAAATATGCTGTTGAGACCAACTCAGATTTGATTGCTATTATGAACTTGAACAAGAACAACCTTTTTGGGACGCTTACTTCAAATCATGAACACTATATCATCAATAATGAATCTAAGATTCCTACGTTGATTGTAAACCCTATTGACTCGCCATACGGAACAAGCGTTTTATTTACTTAATCGCTGTATTGGTTTTTTTCTAGTCGGTCCTTAATCTCTTTTAGATTTTGCTTCTTTTTAGCGTTTCTCAAATTTTTTGAGGTCTCTGTAAAGTATTTGTGTAATTTGAAGAAACCAACTTGAACCTCGTCCCAGTGACGGTGATCTTTTATTTTACCTCTTTCCATTAACTCGCGACAAAGACGTTCTGAAATTTGATGGAAATCGTTTCTGCCGAGATAATCTAAATCTGCATCACACATAATTTTTTCCAAATGATTCTTTGGCTTATGCGGAATCCTCGTTACGAAAATTAACTCTTTTACAATAGCAACTTGCTCTGGAGTATATCCATATTCAGGTAAAATCTCTGCTGCCATTTCAGCGCCAATTACCTCGTTATCGTCATAAACCTTTACAAAACCCGCATCGTGATAAGTCGCAGCTGATTTGAGTAAAAACAACGCTTCATCGGTAACGCCTTCTTGAATAGCAATTGACTCAGCAGCACGCACAACATCACTAGTGTGTTCTAAGCAGTGGTAATAAAGATTCAAGTCTAATTCCTCCTCAAGAATTTTCATGATTTTACGCTCTGCTTTGAAGTAGTTAATACTACTATATATATGAAGGTTTAATACCTTTTTAAAGTTTTCATTTGGCTCAATTCCTTTACCATCAATAGACAATTCTGGTTTTATTCGATCAACCGTATACATTTCAATCAACCCTCTACTTTTCGATTGAACTTTTCCTTTGAATGTTGTGTCGAAAAAAGCGCTAATAAAACGGTACGTATTCCCCGTAATTGTAACTTTACCAGGCTCACCAAGAATCTCCATTCGTTGGGCCTTATTTACAGATGCACCCCAAATATCATACGCGAATTTCTTTGTTCCAATTACTCCTGCGGTAACTTCTCCTGTATTTATTCCCAACCGCAAATCCCAACTTTCCTCACCTTTTTCTGTCGATTCTTTTTTGTGCTGGGTGACGAAATCCTGAATTTGAAGTCCCGCCAAACAAGCCTCAATTGGATTTGAATTATTCCTAACAGGCACACCGCCAGCAGCCATATAGGCGTCACCAATGGTTTTAATTTTTTCCAAATTGTTCTTTTCAATTATCTCATCGAATTTGGTAAAGAAAAAGTCCAGCTTCTCTACCAATTCGGTTGGTTTCAGTGCGTCTGATATTTTTGTAAAACCGACAAAATCTGAAAAGATTACACTCACTTTTTTGTAAGCCCTCGCCTTCGCTTTTCCTTTGCGTTTTAGTTCCTCAAGTGTATCGCTAGGTATTATATTTACAAGAAGCTTCTCGGATTTGTCTTTTTCAATTTGAAGCAAACGCTGTTTTTCAACAACTTTATTTCGTTCTTCCTCAATTTGAAGTTTCTGCTTCTCAATTTTCTTGCTTTGTTCACGAATTTCACTCGTTCGCTCATTAATTTTTATTTCCAAAAGCACTTGTTCTCTTCTCTCTGAGTTAAGTCGGAAACGGATATAAAAAGCAATAAGCAAAGCGAAAATCACACCACAGACAACAAAAAACCACCAACTCAACCAAAATGGAGGTCTTAATTCCAAGTTCAAAATAGCAGGTTCTTTTGACCAATCACCTATCCCTTTTTTCGCATAAACTTTTAAAACATAACTGCCATATGCCAAGGCATTAAAGTGGATTTCATTATCTGTTCCCAAGAAAATTTCTTGCTCGTCACTGCCCTCTAATATATACTTGAAGTTTATTAATTCAGGATTAGAAACATCAGAAGCTTGAAAACGAATGGTGAAACTTCTTTGGTCGTGACCCAACTTCAATTCTTTCATCAAAGACATCGACTTAGATAAAATTGCATTATCAGCAACCGGATGCAACCAATCTCCGTCCAATTTTATCTTTGAAAATGTAACATTAATGTTTTGATTATTGTGTGTCAAGTTGACCGGGTCGAAATAATTAAAACCATAAATTCCCCCGAAATATAAATTTTCAGATATCGAATTCATGAACGCTCCAAGGTTCATTTCGTTCGACATTAACCCATCAACCTCCGTATAGTTTTGTGTCTTTTTTGTTGTTGGATCTAGGCAACATAAACCTCGGTTTGTACTCATCCACATTCTTCCATTTCTGTCTGAAAGTATTCCGTAAATCAAATTATTTGGTAAGCCTTTGCTTTTATCAAACACTTCAGTTTTCCGTGTTCGCATGTTGTGAAGAATCACTCCAGAACCAACTGTCCCTATCCAATACTCATCAGATGAAGTGTGCAAAATACTTGTAAAATAGTCCTTACTATAACGAGCCAAAATATCGTTCCTTTCATAAGGAACAATTGCTAAGCCTTCTGATGTTTCTCGCAGATAATTTAGGCCTCCACCACTTGTGGTAAACCACATTTTTCCGTTTATGTCTTTATAAACAAACCTGCAAACGCCTGCTATTATAGTATTTGATCTGTTTTTAGAATCGCTTAGAAAGAGCTGACTGCCTTTTGTCTTCATGTCATAAAGAACAACGCCTCCCTTGGTTCCTAAAAACAATTTGTCGTCTCGCCAATAAACCAAAGAGTATATATAGGACAAATTGGATGGATTATTCGCGCTAGTAAAAAGAGGAATATATTGGTAGTTCGTTGCTGACTTAATTCTCAATTCGAACAAACCATCTGGACAACCAACCAAAACTCGATTTTGGTCAATGACATACATCGAATATATTGTCGATTCAACTTTTTCTCCCTTTTTCCCTTCGGATTGATTTCTGTAAAAATGGCTGTATACTCCTGATCTTCTATCGTAACGAGATAAAGCATTGTCCGTACCGATAAACAAAAATTCTCCTGTTGGATCTTCTCCAAAACACCAAACGCTTGCGCTGGGCAACCCCTGCTTTAAATTTGCAACCGGTCCAACGCTATAAAAGCCCTGATTACTCGCGTCAAAATTGCTTAAACCCCTTTCGGTTCCGACCCAAAAAGTTCCCGATTGGTCCCTGAAGATTGTATTGATTTCATTAAATAAAAGAGCGTGTTTTTGGTAAATATCTTGTGAACTATTAAAAACACTTCCATCATTTCTTATGGTGAAGAGCCCTGCGTTTCCCGAAGTAAAATACCAGGTTCCTTTTTCTGTGTACAAATCTGTAACATCAACTTCACCGAAAGTGCTTTTCAATTCTGGAAAGCTTTCTCGCAAAATTTCCATCCTCGCATCATACTGAAAAATGCCTTGATTTGTCGCTAGAAAAATTCTGTTTTTTCCCATGTCGATTATCCTATTTACTTGCGGATAATCAGTTCCTTCCGGGAAAGCGATTGACTTTAATTTGTTGGTATAAGGATTCCACAATTGAACCCCATAATCTGCTGTGTTTACCAATACTTTGTATTGATTTAACACCAAAATGTGCTGCACATTTTGTAACTCATTTCTGCGCTTAAATCCTTCAAATTTTCGCGTTTCGGAATTGAACAATTGTATGCCGTGTGAAGAGGTTGCAAGCCATAACTTCTCATCTTCATCGATGGAAATCGCTTCTATTTGCATGGGTAAATTTGCTCCTAAACCGTATGTTTTAAAAGATTCAGTATATGGATTGTAAACGGTTAATCCGTTGTTCGTACCAAACCACAGTTTACCATCTTTGGTTTTGGCTGAGCATTTAATAAACTCATTTTCTAATCCTTCGGTATCATCGGAGTTAAAAACCTCGAATTCGTATCCATCAAATTTGTTTAACCCGTCTTGAGTGCCTATCCAAAGTGCATTGGTGAAGTCTTGTTGAATAGTGGTAACAGAACTTTGAGAAAGTCCGTTGGTGATGGTAAAATTCCGAAATCGATAACCTGTCTGTGCCGAACCTATAGCACAGAAAAAAAGTAAGAAAACAACAAAAAGTCTACTTCGCATCATCCGTGAAGGGATTTTTTACAAAGTAACACATTTTTATGAATTACAAAGATTGTATATTAATTGGCTGGAGTTGTATTTGACGGAACACCTTTAATTGCAGAGTTTTCCAAATCTCTATCGAACATATACATGCCGCCTTTATCTCCACCTATCAAGCGTAGCTTATCTAGTACTGTTCGCGCCAAAGCTTCCTCTTCCAATTGTTCAGCAACATACCACTGCATGAAATTGTGTGTAGAATAATCCTTCTCTTGAAGACAAATATCAACAACTTCATTGATGCTATTGGTTACCATGATTTCGTGTTCCAATAACAATTCAAAAACGTTTTCAAGATTTTTAAATTCAACTGGTGGTTGCTCAATTGCTGGTACAATTGCTTTTCCTCCTCTTTCGTTTATGAACTTGATCAATTTCAACATGTGAAAACGCTCCTCGTCAGAATGCTGATACATGAACTGGGCGGTTCCGTTCAATCCATTGTTTTCAGACCACGAAGCCATGGCTAAATAAAATTGGGATGAAGAACTCTCTTTTATAATTTGTTCATTAATTGCTTTTTCTACTCGTGCGTTCATGTTGTATTTTTTGTATTTTAACAAAGTTAACAAAGACGTAATGAATAACTAGAGCTTAGCCTATTAATAAATCTTAATTTAGCCGAATCTTCAAGAAAAGAACACTTTTCTTACAAAAATAAAACATGTCAAAACACAAAAAAAAACAACCTAAAAAATTTAAACACAGCCTAGAAAATCTTGTAAGACGGTTTTATGAGAAAAATAGCAATGGCGACTTCTCACATAAAGATGTTTGTATTGCGCTCGATATTCGTGAAAATGCTTTGCGAAAATTAGCGTATGATATCTTGCAAGAATTGAGCAAGGATGGTTATTTGAAAGCAACTGGTCACGGAACTTTTCAATTGAATAATTCTGGGAATTTTGTTGTTGGTTATTTAGATTTGACAACTCGCGGCGCAGGATTCGTTAGTATAGAAGAAAATGATGGCGACGTTTATATCGCTCCACAAAATGTAAATCAATCGCTGGCCGGTGATTTGGTGAAAGTTCAAGTTATTAAACAAGGTGCTGGACGTTGGGAAGGAAAAATAATTGAAGTTGTAGAACGTGAACGAACGCAATTTGTCGGAACTTTAGAAATGCATGAAAAATTTGCTTTTCTAATTCCTGATAACGCACGTGTTGGAACAGATATTTACATTCCTAAAGAAAAACTCAAAGGCGCAAAAGATAAAGATAGAGCATTAGTTAAAATCACTGTTTGGCCTAAATCTGCCGATAATCCTTACGGGGAAGTACTTGAAATTTTAAGTGGTTCCAATCCGAACGATAGTGAAATGATTAGCATACTCTGCAATCATGGTATCGATTACGTTTTTCCAAATGAAGTTCTTTCTGAATCGGAAGTGGTAACAATGGACTTGGATGAAAAGGAAATTGCGAAGCGCCGAGATTTTAGAAAAATAACGACTTTCACCATCGACCCTGTTGATGCGAAAGATTTTGATGATGCGCTTTCAATACAAAAATTAGAAAACGGTCGCTGGGAAATTGGTGTTCATATTGCGGATGTTAGTCATTATGTTCGTCCAGGAATGGCAATGGATGTGGAAGCTTTAAAACGTTCCAACTCTGTTTATTTGGTTGATCGAGTAATTCCAATGTTACCGGAACAACTTTCAAATATGGCATGTAGTTTGCGACCAAACGAAGATAAATTCACTTTCTCCGCCGTTTTTGAAATGGACGAAGAAGGAAAAGTATATAAAGAATGGTTCGGTAAAACAGTTATTCATTCCGATAAGCGATTTGCGTACGAAGACGCGCAAGAAATCATCGAAGGAGCTGATGGTGATTTTAAAAGTGAAATTTTACTCTTCGATAAAATAGCTAAAATCTTGCGTGGAAAACGTTTAAAAGCAGGAGCAATGGCTATCGAATCACAAGAGGTTCGATTCAAATTGGATGACAAGGGTTATCCCGAAAGTTTGGTTATAAAAGTATCGAAAGATGCGAATAAATTAATAGAGGAATTCATGCTTTTGGCCAACAGAAAAGTGGCAGAATTCATGGGTAAACCTAAAAAAGGTGAAGACAAAATTCCTTTTGTTTACCGTGTCCACGACAATCCAGATCCAGCTAAAATTCAATTGTTCAACTTGTTTATTAAGAAGTTTGGTTACGAAATTGACTACAATCACCCAGATGAAATTTCAAAAAAAATCAACGCTTTGTTGGATGATATTCGCTACAAAAACGAGTATAATTTGATCCAAAATATGGCGATTCGTTCCATGGCAAAAGCCACGTATGAAATGGATAATATTGGTCACTACGGATTAGCATTTGAATATTATACCCACTTCACTTCTCCTATACGTCGTTATGCCGATTTAGTGGTTCATAGAATTCTGCAAGAAGAATTAACAACGAAAAAACACCGTTACGGAAAAGATTTAAATGACATCTGTAAACGTATTTCTAGAATGGAGCGTAAAGCAACTGAAGCTGAACGTGAGTCAACGAAATACTTCCAGGTTTTATTTGTTCAAGATAAAGTTGGTGAAGAATTTGAAGGAACCGTTTCTGGAATTGCTGAACATGGTTTGTATGTGAAAATGGACGAAAACCAATGTGAAGGTATGGTTGCGATGCAAGATATTCCTGGCGATCGTTTCTCTTTTGATGCGGATAAATTCCAAATTGTTGGTGGAAAAACGAAGAAATCGTACAATATTGGTGATAAGGTTACTGTGCGAATTTATGAAGTTCACCTTCGTAAACGCCAGATTGATTTAGAGTTGATTGTGGACTAACGAGTAATCTTCCTCTCAATAATTTCTTCACCATCAATCGTTTTAATACGACCATTTTTATAAATGTAAACATGGTTCACGCCACCGGTTTCTATGTACTCAATCATTTTGCCGTGTAGCTTTCCGTTTTTATATTTCATCACATAAGCTCTTCTGCCATTGCCAAACCAATATTTGTGTTTGCCCTCTGGAAAACCATCTTTAAATTTGCCAACAAAAGCTTTTTTCTTGCCGTTGAAATAATACGTCCACTTTCCTTCGCGCAAACCGTTTTGCATTTCACCCTTTTCTTCGTGGTCGCCAATAAAATAGTAAGATTTTCCCTCTTGGGTATTGAAAGCGTAATTTCTATCTTGAGTTAAATTCCCATCTTCGTCAAAATCTTTTACTTCTCCTTCGTATTTACCTTTGTAGAAATTTTCTTGTCGACGAATTTGACCATTAGGATAATACCAAACCCATTCTCCGTTGGGTAAATCTTCTCTGTAACGTCCTTTTTGCTCCACATTTCCATCAGCGAAATAGTATATCCACAAACCGTCTTTTTTACCGTCTTTGTAACTTCCTTTGAAACTAATTTTACCGTCAGGCGAATAATTTTCCCATAAACTATCCTTTGTGCCGTCGCTATTAAACCAACCTTTGGCTAGCAATGTGTCATTTCGATGAGAAAAGGCCGCTAATTGCCTCCCAAGTGAATCATAATTCGTTTGAATACCATTTTTATAACCGTTTTTCAGCATATACTGAGTTTTCAGTTGACCATTGGGATAATATTCCTTCTCAAAATTAAATGGTATTCCGTTGTTTTCATTCGTTACCAAAACGCCATTCAAGTATACCTCCTGTTGAATCAAATTTCCTTTGTCATCGTATTTTTGCCAGAGACCATTTTTCTTTCCATCAACAGTTCGATTAATATCAATACCATCACCTTCTTTTCCATCTTTAAAATCTGTGAGTGAAATTAAATTACCGTTTTCTGGATCAAACTCTTTAAATTTTCCGTCAATAAGTCCGTCTTTGTAATTTCCTTCTTCTATTAATTTTCCATTCAAATAGCGTTTAAATGTTCCTTGCAAAGTATCGTCAATATAGAATCCTAAAAATTGAATTAGTTCCAATGAATCGAAAACTTTGTACTCACCATTTTTTAAATTTCGTTCGTAAGAAATGGAACGCAAAATTTTACCTTCGTTATCGTAAAAAGTCCAAACGGAATCGAGACCTTTTTCATTCCATTTTCCCGTGCTGCTGATTTGACCTTTTTCGAAAAAATTTGTCCAGGTTCCGTATGGTTTTCCGTTTTTAAAAGATCCTTCAGAAGACTTATTTCCAGATGGATACGTGTACGTTTTGAAGACCTGAGTCGTGTCGTTTTGAGAAGATACAAAATGAATCGTCAGAAAACAAATGAGGTATGTAAAAATGATTTTGATAATAAAGAATATTAAATATTTTAAACTTAAAGAATTTATTATGGTTTATTAGGGCTGTTAATATGTTCGAAAACTTTCGAGAAAAAGATTTGAAATATGACTTATCATTTTAATGAACCTCTTTATGAACACGACCAAGTTACAGAATCTTTTGATTTTAAGGAATCTTTCTACGTTATTAACATTGTTGTTGAGAAGTGCAATGTTTGTAAAAAAGTGCGATTTAAATAAACAATTGGTCTAAAATGATGGTGGGAAACTTTACAACAAATCACCAAAACTTTCCTTGCACAATTCAACTGAACTTTGGTTTGGAATAATAATTTGATATTCCTAGATAATTCCGTTAGTACTTGTTAGTACTTTATTCACACAAAGTTCACATTTACTGTTTGTATGTTTAATTTAAAAACTAATACTGTTCAGTACTTTAACTTTTGTGAAAAACTCCATTTGTTTGAAACTTGCGGGTATTGTGAATAAAGGTAACTTTGTAAAAAAAGGAGCAAAATGAGCAAAATTATTCCAATTGGATGCGATCACGCAGGATTTGAAATGAAGCAAGAAATCAAGAAACATTTAACAGCGAAAGGCTATGAAATGGAGGATTTCGGTTGTTATTCTACAGACAGTATCGATTATCCAGATTTCGGTCATCCAGTAGCATCAAAAGTTGAAGAGAATAAAGGAATGCTGGGCATATTGATTTGTGGGTCAGGAAATGGAATTAATATGACAGCAAACAAACATGCAGGAATTCGTTCGGCACTTTGTTGGAAACCTGAATTAGCTTCATTAGCTCGTCAGCACAATGATGCTAATATTATTGCATTACCAGCAAGATTTGTTTCTGTGGCTGAAGCTATTGAAATGGTGGATTTGTTCTTAGCTACGGAATTTGAAGGTGGTCGTCACGCGAATCGGGTGAACAAAATTGCTTGCTCTTAATTCTTTAGCAATTCTTTAATTAGGTTTTCCGTCTCTGTCATGTATTCATTGTAATACTGTCCTGTGCTTGGACCTGTAAAACCGGTGTGAACATTTTCTATGTTTCCTTTTCTATCCACGAATATAGATGTTGGAAAAGAAATAATGTGATTCAACATTGAAAAATCTGCGGCAGCTTTGTTTTTATTGGCAGCACCACCAATCAACATAGTAAATGGAATGGAATGTCTTGACTGCAGACGTTTTAGTTTTTCGGCATATTCAGTTTCATCAGCTCCAGTTTCGTAACCAATTAGAATTATTTCTAAACCTTGGTCATGGTATTTTTTGTATAAATCCATAAAATAATGGGTTTCATCCATACAATTCGGACACCAAGAACCCATAATTTGAATTATCGTGACTTTGCTTTTATAGTTTTCATTTGGGTAATGAAATGCTTGTTGATCAATATCATTAAAATCGAAAGTTAGCTTGTCATTATTGACCACAAATGTTAACTCATTCGGATCTTTTAATTCATAGTTTTCATCAGGATTAGCAACCCAAGTTGTTTTGTAATGCGTCCCTGAAAAGAATTCACCAAGCAAAGTGTCATTCTTTAAATCTGCTGTAAAAAGAAAAGCGTGAGATCCATCAAAGCAGGACAAATAGAGTTTTTCTCCAAAAATATTTCCATCTAAAAAGCGAAAATCACCCGTTTCTGTCAGAAATGTTCCAGATAATTTATTGTCATTTTGATCGAATAACCCAATTGCTGCAAACATGTCTTCTGAGTGCGGTTCAAATGTTGTTTTCCATTTTCGGGGTATATTTTCTTTTGATTTTTCTCGTGTTGCTTTGCATTCAAACAATAAACCCTTGCAAAAGTGAGCAGTTAGTGGAATGATATATCGTCCTTTTTTGTTTTTGTTGTGCCAATAACCGGAAATCGTTTTCGTCGATGTAACTAGCAGGTACAAATCAGAATCAAATTCTGGAAAAGAATACACAAGGGTGTCACCTTTGTATTGCTTAAAATTAAGTTGAATGATTTCTTCACCGTTTTTTATATTCAGCGAGTACGTTTCTTTGAATGGGTTTATTTCCATTCTAAAAGGTAATTCTGTGGAATTATTTAGTTGAAGTTTTCCTATCCAATCACCGTATTTTAATTGTGGCGTTGCATTAACGGTGAAACTAGTTATACAAAAAAACAATAAGAGAAAATGGGTAAAAAACTTCATTAAGGCCAATTACGAAAAAAGTAAAAATAACTTTTTTACAGCATTTATTTCTCTTTTGTGCAACCTTTTTGTCAATTTTGTGGTCATAAGTATGCTGTATAACAATGGATAGAGAAAGCTTAATACGAAAATGTATTCGAGGAGAAGCCGTAGCACAGCGACGTTTGTTTGATAGTTTGGCCCCAAAAATGTTGTCTATCTGTATCAGATATCTTGGTAACAAGGAGGAAGCAGAAGATGTTTGTCAGATTAGTTTTGTTAAATTATTTAGCAATCTAAAGGATTATAACAACGAAGGGTCTTTTGATGGTTGGGTAAGACGAATATTTGTAAATACTTGTTTGGACCAATTAAGAAAGAATAAAAAAACGAAATACGATGTTCCGATGGACGATGTAGATTATCGACTAGAGAACAACGATTATATATTAGAAAGAATGGAAGCTGCTGATTTGATGAAAATCGTTGAACAGATGCCTCCAGGATATAGAACAGTTTTTAACCTGTTTGCAGTTGAGGGATATAGTCACCGTGAAATTGCAGAAAGGTTAGAAATAGCTGAAAACACGTCTAAGTCGCAATTTAAAAGGGCTCGGACACACTTAATGAATAGTTTAGAAAAGTTGCAATATGGCAAATGATAAATTTATAGACGAAATAGCAGGGAAACTTAGAGAGCATAGCTCTGAAGTTAACCCTCAAGTTTGGCAAGGAATAAGTTCTCAAATTGGCGCAGGTACCGCAGGTGTTGTTGGGGGGTTGGGTCTTGCTAAAATCGCCGGTATTATTGCTGTGGCAGCTTCGACTGTTGCTATAACTTATTTCGCGATTACTAATTCTCAAGAAGAAAAAACGGAGAACAAAATAGAAACGGCAGATACTTCTGAAATTTCTAAAGAAAAGAACAATATGGTTGTTTCTCCAACTGTTGAGCCGAATGTTAAAAAAGAAAACAAATCGACGAACATTTCAAAACAAGATATTACAAATAAGAAGGAAACTACAAGCTCAACACAAAAGATTTCGAATGATCAAATAGTTCAACCAGTAACAGAACTAGTTACGCCTATGGCACCGGAATCAATTCTTTCTATGAAAAAACCAGCAGAGTTCACTCCTGTTGTTAAACCTCAAGAAAAACCCACCGTTTCAGAATCTAAGCCAACAATTGAGCCTATTGTAGAAACCAAAAAAGTTGAAGAAGAAAAATCTGATCAGCCATTGATTACAGCTAAGTTCATCAACTTACCAAACATTTTTACACCAAACGGTGATGGTGTTAATGATGAGTTTTTTGTTCAATCTTCAGGAATGTATAATTACCAACTGGTGGTTTTAAATTCGAAAAACAATGTCGTTTTTAGTTCAACTGATCCGAATGCAAAATGGGACGGAAGAAGTTTGGGTGGAGAAAAAGTACCAAACGGAACCTATTTATATTTTATAACTGCTGAAGACGAATCAGGAAACCCTGTTCAACAGCACAAGACTTTAGAAATACGATAACTACAACAACTATGAACTGACTAAAAACCCTGTTGCTTAGTGCATCAGGGTTTTTTGTTTTTAAAAAGGGATTAAACGAAAAAACCCTCGATATAAATCAAGGGTTTTTCTCTCAGTTGGAGGTCCCGAGCGGATTCGAACCGCTGTACAAGGTTTTGCAGACCTTTGCCTAGCCGCTCGGCCACAGGACCTTTTTTGTGGGTGCAAATATATGAAAAATCTACTTAAACAAGTGTTTCTTCAATGATAATTGCAACGTTTGCTACATCTCCATCAATGGGAGGAGAATGTTTAATAACCTTTACTTTCAAAGATACTATGCGCGAAACTTCTTTTTTTAGTCTATTTACAATCCGTTGACCAACATGTTCGATCAATTTAGATCGGATGAGCATTTCTTCTTCAACAATACGGTTAATCATAACATAATCAACAGTATCAGCTAAGTCGTCGGTTTGTGTTGAAAGAGAAAAGTCAGTGGTAATTGAAACGTTTACACTATAATTTCCACCAATTTTTCCTTCCTCAGCCAAACAACCATGGTAGGCATATATCTTTATATCGTTAACCTCGATAGTGTTTTTCATACGGCTAATTCAATTCACTTAAACCTGTTTCCATTCTTTCTATACATTCCTCTTTTCCTAAAAATGAAGCAATTTCAAAAATGCCTGGCCCCATACCTTTTCCAGTCAATAGAAGTCTGAATTGAGGCATTGCTGCGCCAAAGCCCAATCCTTTTTCTTCCAAAAATGTTTTGAATGCTTTTTCAATATTGTCAGTTGTGAAATCTGAAAGTGATGAAAGTATTGCTAACCATTCTTTCATTATACCAGCACTTTCTTCTTTCCATTTTTTAGATACGGTTTGTTCGTCGAATTCTGAAGGTTTATTGATTAAGTAGTCTCCTTCGGTTACGATATCCGACACGAAAACCGCGCGCTCTTTCATCAACCGTGCCACCTCTATTAGTCGACCTAAAGAAACTGTAGGATAATGTGAAAGAAGCTCTTGTCCTATAATGCTATTATCCAGAGCTTTCAAGTATTGTTGTTGGAACCAACGTGTTTTATCTGCGTCGAATTTAGCTCCCGATTTAGAAACTCTATCAAATGAAAATGAAGCAACAAGCTCTTCCAAAGAGAAAATCTCTTGCGGAGTTCCAGGATTCCACCCTAAGAATGCAAGCATGTTTATGAATGCTTCTGGCAAATAGCCAGCTTCTCTGTATCCAGAAAATAATTCACCATCTGCTGTTGTCCAATTTAAAGGAAATACGGGGAAACCTAAACGATCTCCGTCTCTTTTGGAAAGTTTTCCTTTTCCATCAGGACGAAGTATTAATGGTAAATGGGCAAATTGAGGAGCGTCCCATTCAAAAGCTTGATACAATAAAACATGCAATGGAGCGGATGGCAACCACTCTTCACCACGAATAACGTGTGAAATCTTCATTGTGTGGTCATCAACGATATTTGCCAAATGATAGGTTGGCATTCCATCGCTTTTGAAAAGAACTTTATCATCCAAGTTGTTTGTATTTACAACAACCCACCCGCGTATCATATCTTCAAAACGAACATCTTGATTGCGAGGCATTTTCATACGAATAACATAAGGGTCACCAGCCTCTAATCGGCGCTGAACTTCTTCACTTGGCAATGTCAATGAATTAACCATCGATGAACGTGTAATGCTATTGTATTGCCAGTTCGGCATTCCTGCATTTTTTGTGTTGTCACGCATAGTTGTGAGCTCTTCAGAAGTATCAAAGGCATAATAAGCATTTTCACTTACGATTAACTTATCAGCGTATGGTCTGTACATTTCTTGTCTTTCCGACTGAATATATGGACCATATTCTCCACCCAAACCTGGTCCTTCGGTAGGTATAATGCCTGCCCAAGCCAAACTTTCCATGATGTATTCTTGTGCACCAGGAACGAAACGGTTTTGGTCGGTATCCTCAATACGTATAAGGAAAGTACCGTTATTGCTTTTAGCGAAAAGATAATTGTAAAGCGCAGTTCTAACACCACCGATGTGTAAGGGACCAGTTGGTGAGGGAGCGAATCTTACGCGAACTTTATTTGACATGCTGAGTAATTTTCCG
Source organism: uncultured Flavobacteriales bacterium (assembly GCA_963977135.1). GTDB lineage: Bacteria > Bacteroidota > Bacteroidia > Flavobacteriales_D > Crocinitomicaceae > UBA2040. Next base: position 255,490 of record CAXBNN010000003.1, read on the forward strand.
CAAAGATAAGCTTTTCACCTAGAAGGGCTTCCTACTATAGATTGTTAATTATTTTAAAGTTGTACCATTTTTACTATCCATTGTTCTATCTTAGTAGGTTCATACCAGTTTTACTATGTCTGCATTCGATCGTTTGATTCAACAAATTGATTCGTTTATTCGAAAATATTATAAGAACGAAATCATAAAAGGTCTTATCCTTTTTATCGGTGTTTTGTTGGGTTCATTCCTTTTGGTTACTTTTTTGGAATACATAGGGCGATTTAACTCTTATGTTCGTGGCGTGTTATTTTTCGGATTTATCGGTGTGAACCTATATATATTCGGCAGGTATCTTTTGACCTCCTTAATAAAGCTGAGCTCATTTGGTAAAAGAATTAATAGAAATCAAGCGGCTAGTATTATAGGTTCTTTCTTTCCTCAAATATCAGACCGATTGGTTAATACACTTCAGTTGAATGAAACGGGTAACGAAGGAAATTTTGAACTTATTCGCGCAAGTGTTGTTCAGCGCTCTAATGCTTTGGGTGTGTTTAATTTTGGTGACGCCATAGATTTATCAAGTAACAGAAAGCACGCGAAATGGTTGATCCCTCTGTTTATTATCTTGCTAGGAATAGCTGTCATTGCTCCAAAAATACTGACTCAGGGAACAGAAAGGGTGGTAAACTATAATAAAGAATTTGTTCCTGAAGCACCGTTCAAATTCCTTTTGCAGAATAATAAATTGATTATCGAAGAAGGAGAGGATGCACCCGTAGATGTTAAAATTATTGGTTCAGCTATCCCGGACAAAGTGTATTTGGTTTCGGAACAAGGCAAGTTTTTGATGAATTGGAAAACGAAGAACGAGGCAGAATATACGCTGGCAAAGTTATCTGATAATGTTTCCTTCTACTTTGAAGCGAACGGGTTTAAATCCGAAGAGTTTTCAATTAATATCCTCCCAAAATCGACCATTGGCAAGTTAGAAGCAAAAATCCATTACCCAAGTTATTTGGGCAGAAAGGATGAAGTTGTTCAGAATTCTGGAGACTTGAATGTTCCGGAGGGTACATTAATTGAATGGTCTTTCTTAACAAAGAACACTAAGAAAGTCACAGTTAATGACGGCAGCAAGAGTGAAATATTCACGACAGATGGCTTTAAGCTTAAACGAACCATAAGAAATGATTTATCTCTAAAAGTGAAATTGGAGAATAAACAGTCTGGCAAAATAGACTCAACGAAAATGTCTATTATCTCCATTCGGGATGCTTTTCCGTCTATAATAGTTAAAGAGGTAAAGGATACAGTAAGTGACGGGTTACGTTTCTTTTCTGGTAATATATCAGATGACTATGGACTTAGTGCTCTGACCTTTGTTTATAAAGTAATAAATAAAGATGGTAAAACACGAGAAGAAAGATTATCAGTTTTGTCTCCAAAGGGAACTGATCTCCCTTTTGATTTTGGAGTGGATTTCAGACGTGAAAAACTTCAAATAGAAGATAGAATAGAATATTATTTCGTAGTCGGCGACAATGACGGAGTGAATGGAAGTAAAACTTCTCGCAGTCAAATGTTTACATACCAACTACCTACTTTAGAGGAACTGAACGAAGACCGTGAAAAAGACCAAGAACAAACCAAAGAAGATCTTGCGGCTTTGCTAAATAAAGCAAAAGAGTTCCAAAAGAATGTGGAACGTCTGAAAAAGGATGTAATGAACAGTAAATCAATTGATTGGAAGGCTAAAAACCAATTAGATAAGCTCAAGGCCGATCAAATGGAGTTAAACAAATCGCTTCAGAACCTTCAGCAAAATATGGAGAAGAGTGTTCAAGAGAAAGACCAATTGTCAGAGATGGACCCTTTATTGCTTGAAAAGCAAGCGCAGATTGAAGAGTTGATGAAGGAGTTGATGGATGATGAAATGATGGAGTTGCTGAAGAAACTTGAAGAGTTGATGAAAGCCCAGAATAAAGATCAAATCCAGAATGAGTTAAATAAATTGGATCAAAATGCTGAGGACAGAAATAAGCAATTAGATAGGAGCCTTGAAATGCTTAAAAAACTTCAGGTGAATGAGAAGATTGATGATATTGAAAAGGAGTTGAAGGATTTGGCTGATGAACAAAGAAAACTAAAGGACGAACTTGAGAAAGATAAATTGAACAGTGAAAAAGGAAAAGAAAAACAAGATGAACTAAACAAGAAGTTTGAGGACATCAAAGACGATTTGGAACAGTTGAAAAAGCTGAATGATGAATTGGAGCGACCGATGAATTTGGATGAAAAGAAAGAGGACAAAGAGAAGATTACAGAGGAAATGAAAGACGCTTCAGAGGGTCTTGATAAAAACAAGAAAAGTAAAGCTGGTGAGAAGCAACAACAATCTGCCGAAGATTTAGAAAAACTTGCGGAGGATTTAAATAAGATGCAAGAAGAGGCAAATGCTGAACAAGAAGGTGAGGACATTGTGATGTTGAGAAGAATTTTGAAAAACCTTATGACTTTGTCTTTCGATCAGGAGAGTGTAATGAAAAAGTTTGCCAAGGTGATTGATAGTGACCCGAATTATAAATTGCATGGTCGCAAGCAACGTTCGATTATTGACGATACGAAAATGGTCAGGGATTCATTAGAGGCTTTGGCTAAAAGACAACCTAAAATTGCATCATTTGTGGATGCTGAGTTAAATGAAATAAAAAAGAATCATTCTTTGAGTTTAGAAGATATCGATGAGCATAGAAAGAATGAAATGGGTCAACACCAGCAGTATGTCATGACTAGCTATAATAATTTGGCACTCTTGCTTAATGAAAGTTTAGAAAGTATGCAGAAAGCCGCTCGTGAAAGCAAGCCCGGTTCCGGAAGTTGTGATAAACCTGGTGGCAAAGGTAAGCCTAAACCCGGTGTTGGTAAACCCGGCATGTCTGATATGAAGCAAATGCTTAAAAAGCAGTTGGAAGCCATGGAGAAAGGAAAGAGCCCAGGAGGGAAAAAACCGGGAGATTCACCGGGAGGTCAAAGTCCTGGAGGATCAGAAGGAGATCCAATGCCTGGCATGGGAAACAAACAAATTTCTAAAATGGCTGCTGAGCAATCTGCGATTCGTCAGCGATTAGAGCAGCTGCGAGATGAGCTTAATAAAGAAGGTAAAGGCCAAGGAAATGGATTGAATCCGTTGATAAATGAATTAGACAAGCAGGAAAGGGATCTATTGAATAAGAACTTTTCGTCACAATTGATAACCCGCCAAAAGGAAATACTTACAAGATTGTTGGAAAGTGAAAAGGCACTCATGGAGAGGGGTTTCGAAGAGAAAAGAGAATCTCAATCAGGAAAAGATAGAGGTTTTGGTAACCAAATTCGTTTTGAAGAGTATAACAAGGAAAAATTGAAGCAAGTTGAATTAATGCGTTCGGTTGATCCTGTGTTTAGAAAATACTATAAGGATAAGGCTAATCAGTATTTCAATTTGGCAATGTGATAACAGGATTTATGAAAGAAGGATTTACTGTTCTAGAAGAAATTGGTGTACCATCAGATTTTGACCATCTACCAAATGTCGAGGGTTTAATAGATCGAATTTGTAACACGACTGGCGTAAGCGAAGACAATTATGGGAATGTTTTGATTGCCGTAACAGAAGCATTCAACAATGCAGTTGTTCATGGCAATAGCGGAGATGGATCTAAAGAGGTCTATGTGAAGGTAGCACAGAATAAAGAAGAGCTTTGTTTTGTGGTCAAAGATCAAGGTCCAGGATTTGACTTTAATAGTGTTACTGACCCAACAGCTCCGGAGAATATAGAGAAAGAAAACGGCAGAGGAATTTATCTTATGCGACATCTAGCCGACGAAGTTGAGTTTGAAAATGAAGGTCGCGAAGTAGCGATTTATTTTAAACGTAATGCTTAGCATCGATTGGTTGTCCTTGACACCATTTGGAATAAATCAAGAGCAGCTCGAAAATTGGATATCTTTTTCTGTGAGGAATGAAGGTTTTAGTTTAGGTGAGTTAGCTGTAGTTTTCTGTTCCGATGATGAGCTTTTGGATATGAATGTTAAACACCTTGGCCATGATTATTTCACTGACATTATTACGTTTGATTACTGTGAGGAAGAGGTTTTAAGTGGTGACTTATTTATTAGTGTGGACCGTGTAAAAGACAACGCTAAATCATTAGGTGTTGGGTTTGAAGCGGAGCTCGACCGAGTAATTATTCATGGGGTTTTACACCTATGTGGTTATGGTGATAAGACGGACGATGAGGTCGTCCAAATGAGGATAAAAGAGGATTTTTATTTAGGGAAAAGAGAAGGTTTCACGTGAAACCTTTTTTTATGCTTGGTTACTCTGTTTAGTAGGAGTAATTTTGTTCCACGTGAAACAAAAGATATGTTGAAAGAATATGATGTTGTTGTAATTGGTGGTGGTCATGCAGGTTGTGAAGCGGCGGATGCTGCTGGACGCCTTGGCGCCTCCGTGTTACTTGTTACGATGAACATGAATACGATTGCTCAAATGAGTTGCAATCCAGCAATGGGTGGTGTTGCAAAGGGACAGATTGTTCGGGAAATTGATGCCTTGGGAGGCGGTTCGGGAATCGTGTCTGACCTGAGTGCTATTCAATTCCGTATGTTGAATCTTTCAAAAGGACCGGCGATGTGGTCTCCGAGAACACAGAATGACCGAATGAAGTTTGCAGAAGAGTGGAGACTTCTTTTGGAAAGAAATCTGAATGTTGATTTTTGGCAAGACATGGCAACTGGTTTGATTGTGGAGCAGGGAAAAGTTGTTGGTGTAAAGACCGCAATGGGAATAGACATTCGAGCGAAGTCTGTTGTTTTGACGAATGGCACTTTTTTGAATGGTTTAATTCACATTGGCGAAAAGCAATTCGGCGGTGGGCGTGTGGGCGAAAAGGCTGCAACGGGAATTACAGCGGATTTGGTGAAGTTGGGTTTCGAAGCCGGTAGAATGAAAACAGGCACACCCCCAAGAGTTGATGGTCGTTCTTTGGATTATTCTAAAATGGAAGTTCAACCTGGAGACACTAAACCGAGCAAGTTTAGTTACACTAATACTTCTCCTTTAACTGAACAACGAAATTGCTGGATAACATATACTAATATCGAAACACATGATTTGCTTCGAACTGGTTTCGACAAATCGCCGATGTTTAATGGAGCGATTAAAAGTACTGGACCTAGATATTGTCCTAGTATAGAAGATAAGATTAATCGATTTGCTGATAAAGATAGACATCAAATTTTTGTTGAACCAGAAGGTTGGAATACTGTTGAGATTTATGTGAATGGATTTAGTACTAGTTTGCCAGAAGAAGTTCAGTTGAAAGCAATGCAAGCAATACCAGGGTTCGAAAAAGCGAAAATGTTTAGGCCGGGTTACGCTATTGAATACGATTATTTCCCGCCAACACAATTGAAACATACTTTAGAAACAAAGCTTGTCGAGGGTCTTTATTTTGCAGGACAAATTAATGGAACCACGGGTTACGAAGAAGCAGGATGCCAGGGATTGATGGCCGGTTCAAATGCCGCACTCAAAGTTCAAGAAAAGGCGCCATTTATTTTAGGAAGGGATCAAGCTTATATTGGCGTCTTAATAGATGACTTAATAACGAAAGGAACGCAGGAACCATATCGAATGTTTACAAGTCGTGCTGAATATAGATTGTTGTTGCGCCAGGATAATGCCGATGTGCGTTTAACTCCATTAGCGCACTCTTTGGGCATGATTGGAGATGACATGCTTGAAAAGGTTAATCTAAAAGTTAAAGCTACACAAGAAATGATTGGTTTTTTGCGAAGCGAAGGCATACCTCCTGAACTAGCGAATCCAGTATTAGAAAGTCGCGAAAGCTCTCCGATTAGTCAGCAAGTCAAAATAAATCAACTGTTGACTAGGCCGCATGTGTCGATGGACGACATTTTTGAAATGAGTCCAGCAGTAAAAGAAAAGGCTTCTGTCATGAATAGTATTCATGCTGACTCTGTTGAACAAGCGGAAATTTTAGTGAAGTACGAAGGTTACCTGGCGAGAGAACAAGAAATGGCTGATAAACAAAATCGTTTAGAGAATTTATTGATACCAGATCATTTCGATTACCTGAAAATGGAAAGCATGAGTTTTGAGTCTAGAGAGAAGTTGACAAAAATAAGACCTGCTACAATTGGTCAAGCAAGTCGAGTGAGTGGCGTATCTCCAAGTGACATTTCTGTGATTTTAATTCATTTGGGTCGTTAGTTTCACGTGAAACACTTTTTTGGACGACAACAGGGCTGTTTTAGTCGATTTCTCGCCCTAATTGCGTTTTTCAAAGGACATATAGGGCCCCAACTCGAGATAGCGCAATAGAACAAGTGTTTTTTAAGATTAGATCTTTTGTTTAGTTAATATAGTTTGAATATCTGATATTCAACAGAATAGAATAAAACAATTAGTCTTTAGCCTCTATCCAATCACCATTTTTTCTTATTAATTCTACTAAAGCCTCAACAGCTTCTTCTTCTGGAATGTTTTTGGCAACAACAGTTTTTTCTTTGTATAGATTTATTTTTCCAGGGCCAGTTCCTACATAACCGTAGTCAGCGTCTGCCATTTCTCCGGGGCCATTTACTATACATCCCATAATACCAATTTTCAAACCTTTTAAGTGAGACGTTCGTTTTCGAATTTTGGCTGTTGTTTCTTGTAGATCAAATAAGGTCCTTCCGCAAGAAGGACAAGAAATGTATTCCGTTTTAGAAATTCTCGTTCGTGTAGCTTGAAGAATTCCAAAAGAAGTTGCGTTAATTGTTTTGATAGGTTGGTTAGCTGTAATCCACAAACCTTCACCGAAACCATCAATCAGTATGCTTCCAGCATCGCTAGAACTGTATAATTGAAACGTTTCTTCATCGGCTAAATCATATTCGTAACGAAGTATAATAGGATTTTTTAACCCATAATTCGCTAATTCATTGATAATTTTGCGAAAAACTTGAGTTTTATTGTCATACTTGGTCGTTAAAATAAAGATGGCATTAGGATGATTTTTAAGATCTTCGGACACTATAAATTCACCCTTTGGTTGAAAGAAATAATTTCCAGGAACATCTATAAGCTCAGAAGTCAAGGGGTAATAACCGCTTTTATTTTGATAATGCGACAACCATTTATTGTAATCTACAACAACACCAAGGGTGCCAGGAACCTCAAAGTTTATTTCATTTTCTCCAATATAAACGTAATCGGCGGCTTGGTCCATCAAATTCCATTTGTCCAATTCGATGGAATAGGTATAACCAAACCCAAAAAAATTAGCAGGCTTTATAGCGTCCTTTCCACTAAGATCTGCGAAAACTACTGGAACATGGGAGCCACCAATATTGTGGTGTTCTATACCGTGATGCTTTTCGTAATAATATGGTGAATACGTTAGCGCCGAATTATAATTTATAATGTGAATGTTATTTTGGTTCTTATATTTTTCGGCCAATTTTCGAGCAACGGGAATTTCAAATTCGGGTTCCTCCGTAAGTGAAACACGTATAGTATCACCTAAGCCGTCTTCCAAAAGAGCACCTATGCCTACGGCAGATTTGATTCGACCATCTTCACCATCACCAGCTTCAGTAACTCCTAAATGCAAAGGATAGCAACGTCCATTTTCTAACATTGTTGCGGCTAATAGACGATAGGCTTGCACCATAACAACGGTATTACTCGCTTTCATGGAAATTACTAATTCATGATAGTCGTGTTTTTCACAAATACGGATAAATTCCATAGCGGATTCTACCATTCCAAGCGGTGTATCGCCATATCTCGATAATATACGATCGGAAAGTGATCCGTGATTTGTACCAATTCGCATGGCTGTTTTTTTCTCTTTACAGAGAAGAACTAATGGTGTAAATTTTAATTCAATTCTTTCAAGTTCGGAAGAATAGGCCTCATCGGTGTAAATAATATCCTCGAACTTCTTTTTATCGGCATAATTCCCTGGGTTGACTCGAACTTTTTCAACTATTTCAGCTGCAATTTCAGCTGCATTTGGTGTGAAGTGAATATCAGCTACAAGCGGCGCTTTATATCCAAGTTTTTGCAAGCCTTCGCGGATGTTTTTTAAGTTATAAGCTTCATTTTTACTTGGAGCTGTTAATCTCACTAGTTCGCAACCAGCATCAATCATACGTGCCGATTGTTGAATTGATAAATCTGTATCCATCGTATTAGTGGTTGTCATCGATTGTAAACGAATGGGGTTTTCACCTCCAATACCAACAGGCCCGACATTAACAGCCAAGGTTTTTAATCGTTTACGATTATAAATATCAACACAATACGGTTTATTTGATTTATTATCCATTGAAAAAGATTTGTGTGACAAAGTTATTGAAAGTCATAACTAATCAAAGTGAAAATAGAGTGATTTTGTTTGTGTTTTTTTTACCATTTAAGCACAAAATCTGTTTGTATTTGTTAATATGTGGTTCGCCATGAGTAATAATAGATTAACTTTGCAACCGTATGAGTACAACGAATTTACATTATTCTGAAATAAAATTTTCAGAAAACCATAATGAGGAGTTTTATAAAACTCTCAGATCCAGGGTTATGGATTATTTTAAAACTACAGGAAAATCAAGACATGGAAATGCTAAAATGGTTACTAAAACCATTATTATGTTTTCAATGTATTTCATTCCTTTTGCCCTTATAGTTACAGTTATAGATTCAAATCTTTTAGGATATTTAGCTTGGGTAATCATGGGGTTTGGAATGGCTGGCATCGGTTTATCGGTGATGCATGATGCAAATCATGGAGCCTATTCTAAAAATGACAATGTCAATAAATGGGTGGGTTTAATTATTCTAGCTATAGGCGGAAGCGGGATGAATTGGAGAATCCAACACAATGTTCTGCATCATACCTTTACCAATGTTGACGGAATAGATGAGGATATTGATCCAGGAAAAGTAATGCGCTTTTCTCCTCACAAGGAAAGAAGGTCTGCACATAAATTCCAGCATTTGTATGCTTGGTTTTTATATGGAATGATGACAATTCTTTGGTTTACGACTAAAGACTTCAAGCAATTGGAAAGATATAAAAGAATGGATTTGCTTAAAACACAAGGCATGACTTATAATAAGGCATTGATTGGGCTTATTATTTCGAAAGTCCTATATGTTGGAATAATCGTTGGGCTACCCTTGTATTTTTCAAGCATTTCTCCTTGGGTTATTCTAGCAGGCTTTTTTACAATGCACTTTATTTGTGGTGTTTGGTTAGGAATTATTTTCCAACCTGCTCATTGTGTGCCTTCAAGCAATTATCCAGCTCCGGATGTATCTGGAAATATCGATGCGGATTGGGCGGTAAGTCAAATGTACAATACGTCGAATTTTGCACCAGGAGCAAAATTTTTCTCATGGTATGTTGGTGGTTTGAATTACCAAGTTGAACATCATTTGTTTCCAAACATTTGTCACGTTCATTATCCAGATATTTCGAAGATCGTTAGTGAAACGGCGAAAGAATACAACATCCCTTACAATAGTTTTAAGACATTTGGTATTGCTTTGCGCGAGCACGCTAGAATGTTATACAACCTAGGTCATTATGACAATGCTCCGGGGTTACATTAAAATATGACTTTAGAAGAGTACAGAGAATATTGTTTACAAAAGGCAGGTGTTACAGAACATCTGCCTTTTGACATTAATACCCTTGTATTTAAGGTGGGAAATAAGATGTTTGCCTTGACAGATATTAATAGCTTTTCAAGCATTAACCTTAAATGTGATCCTGAAAGAGCAATTGAGCTAAGAGAACAATATTCGGAAATTATCCCAGGATATCATATGAATAAGCGTTTATGGAACACAGTATCCACTATCGATTCCCTTGAGGATAGTTTTATCCTAGAACTTATTGATCATTCATATGATTTAATTTTAGAAAGTTTACCTAAAAAGACGCGAGAAGAAATTGAGAATAGATAAATACGTTTGGTGTGTTCGTTTAGCGAAAACAAGATCCATTTCTTCTGAGTGGGTATCTAAAGGCAAAGTGAAGCTCAATGGAGCGCAAGTCAAGCCGTCTAAAGATGTTAATGTTAGAGATGTAATCTCAATTTCAAAAAATACGGCGACTTTTTCCTACAAAGTAATTGGTATTATAGAAAAGAGAGTAGGCGCTCCTTTGGTAAAGGATTGTATCACGGATATAACGCCAATTGAAGAATTAGAGAAGTTTAAACTATATCAAGCTGCGCAATCAACTTATCGCCAATATGGTGAGGGTAAACCTAATAAAAAAGACAGAAGAAGTTTGGATGACTTCTTAGATAATTGGGAATGACCCTTCTTCATAGCGAAGTCTAAATCAAAAAAAATCGTTCCAACAACTTTGTTAGAACGATTAATGTTTCAAGACAGAAAAGAAACTAGTCTTCAACGACAACAGAAGCATCAGGAGCATTTTTCCCAACACTGGCGATACCATTTTCCATAGCATCTTTTGTTGTGTACATTTCACTTTTACCAATTACTTGGCCATTCGTTGCTTTCAAATTGAAATAATGTTGACCGTTTTTGGCTTCATTTCTTTCAAATCGAGCGTCGTCTGCTGAGTTTGTTCTTACGGATTCAATACCATTTTCACATGCACTTTTAGATGAGTAACCTTGACTTGCCAAAATTATCTGACCGTTCCCTGCTTTTAAATTAAAGTATAAATCTCCGTTTTTTCCGGTTTTAATGCTGAATTTTCCCATAGTGTTATTTCTTTCTCTACTAAGATAGAGATAATTTGGAAAATAAAAAATGCAGCAAATACTATTGATTTGTAAAAAGTTTATGTTGAATTGTAACTTTTTGGTTGGCTAACAGTCTTACAGGAAATAAAACAGAAAAACATGAAAAATATATTCTTAATTAGCGCATTAGTATTCTCAACTGGAATTTTTGCGCAAGAAGTACCGGAGACACCTGAAACACCAAAGACTCCAAAAGAAGAATCCGACACTACGCGGTTTAATATGAAAAAGGTAGAAGTTATATTAGTATCTAAGAACGATACGATAGATGCTGCGCCAAAAGAACCAAAAGGTCATAACGAAGCTCACTGGGCTGGATTGGATTTCGGGTTCAACGTTATGACGAACGGATCAGGAAGCGCGAAATTTCCAGGATACAAATATTGGGAGAACGACCCGGCACACTCAATTTACTTTAACCTGAATATTGCAGAGAAAAAATTGAAGATTATTCAAAACTATGTTGGTCTTACAACGGGAATAGGATTTAACTTTAATCAGTTCGCATTTAATAATAATTATATTCTAATGGATTCGGTTGATACAATCGTTGGTGTCGTTTCTCCGCAAGACTATACAAAAAACAAGCTTAGAGCGGCATATCTTCAAATTCCTTTGATGTTGGAATTCAACACAAATAAAAATAATGATAAAGGCGTTTATTTGGCTGCCGGAGTAATTGGAGGCGTTCGTTTATCTTCTAGAGTGAAAAGAGTTGGTAAAATCGATGGAGACCAGTTTAAGGAAATTGTTAAAGGAACCTATGCCTTAAATCCATTTAAACTTGATTTAACGGGACGAGTTGGATACGGAGACTTTGGAGCTTTTGTTAACTATAGCGTTTTACCCCTTTTTGACACTGATAAAACAACGGAAGTATATCCATTGACCTTTGGATTGACTTTAAACTTTTAACCCTGCTAGGATCTATAAAAAGGCGCAACTTATTTTTAAGTTGCGCCTTTTTTTGCTTATCGGTAAATTTCACTATCCATAGGTTCGCTCCATGAATTGATTTTGAACACATTGATTATATTGGATAGGAGCTCATTAAGCTTCTTTAGCGCTTATACCTGATGTGATTAAAACAATGTTTATGTATATTATTACTTACACGAACTTGATAACTCTCCATTCGCCTCTATTGACAAGAGAAGATAAATAAACAAATTCCACGAATCTGAACCTGCGCGGCCGGACAAACTTTCCGTAAACAAAAAAGGGCAGTGCAAAAGCACCACCCTTAATTTCAGAAAATGAATTCTAATTATTTTTTAACTACACTTACTTTCGTAGATGTTCCATTGCTAGATGTAATGTTAGCAACGTACATTCCTGGAGCGAAGTCGTTAGTGTTTAATTGGGTAAAACCATTAACCAATGTTGGGTTTGTATTAGAAACCACTTTACCAGCTAAATCAGTTACCACAACGTTAATAACACCTTCTGCATTCAAACGAATGTTAAGTTTGTCATTCATTGGGTTTGGATATGCATTAACAATTAATTTGTCAATTTTATCAACAGAAATTGTAGCAGCATCAAAAACTTGAACTCCTAAAGAGAAAATAGTTTCTGGGCCATATGCAATTTGGTTAAAAGCGTTATCCACTTCAGAAACCATAATTGGCAATAAGTAATTGTCTTGGTTGAATGTATAATCAACACCAGCATCAACTCCCATGAAAGTACTGTCAGTTAAAACTTGAGCACATACTAAGTATTTGTCATCATCTGTAAATAATACAGGGATATCAAACTGAGCATAAACCATTGAATCTTGAAGGTTATCAGTATATGTGTAAGAACCAGTGCTTATGTATGATACTGAAGAAAAAGAACCTGCTGAAGCAAGACCATCTAATGGATCATCCCATTTAATTACAGAAATAAGAATTTCGTCTCCTAATACAGAAGGATTCAATACTCTGTTTGTGCTTGTTGAAAACCAAACTCCTTCTGCACCAACTAAACTAGCATTTGGGTGTTGCATAAAGTTACAAGCTGAATAAGACGAAGTATAAGTTGAAGAACGAGTTCCAGAAGTGCTAATTGGAATGTTTGTAGCAGCATCAAGTCTAGCGTAAGTGAAAACTTTGTCGTTTACTACGAAATTAGATGTCATAACGTTATCTTCCAAAGATAAATCTGTTGAATCAGATGTAACTGTGTACTCTAATGTATACTCACCCATTGGATAAGAACTTAAACTGAAGTTTGGAAGAGAGTTTGCTGCTCCCGGGAATACATCAACACTGTCAGTTGAAGCAATACTCATTCCAGTTACTGTTTCGTCATAAACTACAGTATTTGATGGGTTGTAAACTTTTGCATTTACAGTTATTCCTGTTGCAGCATTTGCTCCAAAGTTGTAGATTCTTGTACCAAGGTCAAAATTGAAATCAGTACCATTTTGAGCCAATTGAGATAATACACCTGAACTTTTAGAAACCAATGTTGTTGGCTGTTGGATTGTAAGGTCATTAGCCAAAATACCAATTTTGTTTCCTAAGAACGCTGTTACAACACCTGCTCCCATTGTGTTTGTGATAGTTTGACCTGGGCCACTTCCTACCATAACAACTGGAATAGTAACTGTTGGATCAGCACCACCCATTGCAATCGGGTCTGGATCTCTATTGATAATGATAATTGCAACTGCTCCTGCAGCTTGAGCATTTAATGCTTTCAAAACGAATGCACACGTACCTCTGTAAACAACAGCGATTTTCCCTGCAATTGCACCTGGATTAGTAAAGGTTGAACAACCTTCTTGACTAAGTGGGTGAACGATAGTTGTTGTACTGTTTCCTGGAGTTCCATCTTCAGCGATTGCTAAAGTGTCTTCAACCCAAACACCTACAGTGTTGAAATCTGGAGTTCCTCCCCAGCTGTCAACCCACGTAAAAGGCTGGTTGCCTAAAATTGATGCAGGAGATGTTACCCTGCAGATAACTTGCGATTGAACGCTAAATGTAAATGCCGCTAAGGCAAGTACGCTAAGTAAAATTTTTTTCATAACAAAATTGTTTTTTGGGAATAAATTTAACAAATATTTAAGTATTACTTAATAACTAAGACGAAAGTTACACAAATTTAGTTGGTTAAAACAAAAAATCTCTAAGCTTTCGCAAAGAGATTTCATTTCTTTTATGCTTTGAATATTATTTTGTTACTGCAGCCTTTAAGAATTCTCGGTTCATTCTAGCAATATTTTCCAAAGAAATTCCTTTTGGACATTCTACTTCACAAGCTCCTGTATTCGTGCAATTTCCAAAACCTTCTTCGTCCATTGTTTTAACCATATTTAATACACGGTCTTTCGCTTCAACTTGTCCCTGTGGCAACAAGGCCAATTGAGAAACTTTTGCAGATACAAATAACATTGCAGAAGCATTTTTACATGTTGCTACGCAAGCCCCGCATCCAATACATGTTGCAGCTTCGAATGCGTCGTCTGCATCTTGTTTAGGAATTGGAATAGCGTTGGCGTCAACAGTATTGCCAGAAGTATTTACTGAAACGAAACCACCAGCCGACATAATTCTGTCGAAAGCGCTACGATCTACAACCAAATCTTTAATTACTGGAAAAGCTTTTGCTCTCCACGGTTCGATATATATTGTTTCACCATCGCTAAATTTACGCATGTGCAATTGACAAGTAGTAACCCCACGATCAGGACCATGAGCTTCTCCGTTAATATACATTGAACACATTCCGCAAATTCCTTCGCGACAATCATGATCAAAGGCAACTGGACTTTCTCCCGACTCAATCAATTGGTCGTTCAACATGTCCATCATTTCTAAAAATGACATATCGCCTTCAACACCATCTATTGGGTAGTTAACCATTTGACCTTTGTCATTTGGTCCGTTTTGTCTCCAAATTTTTAAATTCAGTTTCATATTTTCTTTTTAATTAGACCTTAGACATAAGATTTTAGACGATAGACTTAAGTCTAGAATCTGACATCTTATGTCTTTTTGTCTCTCTTATTTATAACTTCTTTGAACCAACTTAATATTTTCAAATACCAAATCTTCTTTGTTTAACTTAGGAGCTGTTGCATCACCACTGTATTCCCAAGCAGCAACGTATGCGAAATTATCGTCATCACGCAAGGCTTCACCTTCTGGTGTTTGAGATTCCTCGCGGAAGTGACCTCCACAAGATTCGTTTCTATTCAATGCGTCGATTGCCATTAGCTCACCCAATTCTAAGAAATCAGCAACTCTACATGCTTTTTCAAGTTCAGGATTTAATTCATTCATTGTTCCAGGAACGCGAACGTTTGCATGGAAATCGGCACGAATAGCTTGAATTTCTGAAATGGCTTCATTTAAACCTTCAGCATTTCTTGCCATACCAACTTTGTCCCACATTACTTTTCCTAAACGCTTGTGGAAATAGTCAACTGACTTCGTTCCTTTGTTGTTGATGAATTTCTCCAATTGAAAACGAACAGCTTTTTCAGCCTCATCAAACTCAGGTGTATCCGTTGGAATTTTTCCTGTACGAATATCATCAGCTAAGTAATCCCCGATAGTATATGGTAAAACGAAATACCCATCAGCCAATCCTTGCATTAGAGCAGAAGCTCCCAAACGATTTGCACCGTGATCAGAGAAATTTGCCTCTCCAGCAACGAAACAACCAGGAATAGTGCTCATCAAATTATAATCAACCCAAACACCACCCATAGTGTAATGCACCGCTGGGTATATTTTCATAGGAGTTTCGTATGGATTATCGTCTGTAATCTTGTAATACATTTGAAATAAATTCCCGTATTTCGATTCTACAACTTGTCTTCCAAGTCTATAAACATCCTCTGCAGTTGCGTTTTCAACATGTTGAACGTATACTTGTTCTTGTCCGTAACGCTCTATTGCAGCAGCAAAATCTAAATAAACAGCTTCTCCGGTAGCATTTACGCCATAACCAGCATCACATCTTTCTTTGGCTGCGCGCGAAGCAACGTCACGCGGAACTAGATTTCCGAAAGAAGGGTAACGACGTTCCAAATAGTAATCGCGTTCTTCTTCGCTTAAGTCAGTTGGTTTTTTCGTCCCTTTTCGAATTGCCTCAACGTCTTCAATGTTTTTAGGAACCCAAATACGTCCGTCATTTCTCAATGATTCAGACATTAAAGTCAATTTAGATTGGTTCTCGCCAGAAACAGGAATACAAGTAGGGTGAATTTGAGTGAAACATGGGTTTGCAAAATAAGCCCCTTTTTTATGAATTTTCCAGTTTGCAGAAACGTTAGAACCCATTGCGTTAGTAGACAAGAAGAAAACATTTCCGTAACCTCCAGAAGCGATAACTACCGCGTGAGCTGAATGTTTTTCAAGTTCACCAGTAACTGAGTTACGAGCAATTATACCTCTTGCTTTTCCATCAACGACAACTAATTCCATCATTTCGTGGCGATGGTACATTTTAATTTTCCCTTTACCTATTTGACGAGACATAGCAGAGTATGCACCCAAAAGTAATTGCTGTCCAGTTTGTCCTTTGGCATAAAAAGTTCTAGAAACTAAAACTCCACCGAAAGAACGGTTGTCCAAAAGTCCGCCGTAATCACGAGCAAAAGGAACGCCTTGCATTACACATTGGTCAATGATACTAGCTGACACTTCTGCTAAACGATGAACGTTTGCTTCTCGCGAGCGGTAATCACCACCTTTTACTGTGTCATAAAACAAACGGAAAACAGAGTCGCCGTCGCCTTGGTAGTTTTTTGCAGCATTAATTCCACCTTGAGCAGCAATAGAGTGTGCTCTTCTTGGAGAATCTTGAAAACAATATGCTTTTACGTTGTAGCCAAGTTCAGCTAAAGAAGCAGCGGCAGAACCACCGGCTAACCCAGTTCCAACAACGATTACATCAATCCCGCGCTTATTTGCAGGGTTAACCAATCTAATTTTATTTTTATAATCAGACCATTTTCTATCAATGGATCCTACAGGTATTTTTGAATCTAAAACAGACATGTTGTTTATGATTTTATGTTAAAACAAATAAATAATGATTGGAATAAGAGCGAAAAGAGCAGGAACAATGATGGCGAATGCTTTTCCAAACATTGTTATTCCTTGTACATATTTTTTACTTCTCAATCCGAGTGACTGGAATCCAGATGCAAACCCATGCCATAAGTGAAATGCTAAAATGCCCATACTTAAAACATAAAACGCTACAGCCAAACCAGCATATGGGTTAGAGTCAAATCCTTCTTTGCGCTTACCGAAAAAGCTCATAACCAAACCGTGAAGATCCTTATATCCTTCGCCCATTTTGATGTCAACTTGCTTATTGTAGAATTCGATCCCGTTTTTAATCATCATTTGTGCGGGCTGTTGCTCATTGTCTTCAAATGCTGACACTGGGAAGAAATTGCCGCTTTGTGTTAGATAAAGTGCTTCTGCATTACCTCCATTTTCCTTATCCTGTATATACACCTTGTGCAATGGAAGAGGATCTGAAGAGTATTTCATTTTCCACCAAAAACTAGCCATGTGTGTTGAAATAAACACTAAAACCAAAGTTCCTAAAATTGCCATGTATCGAGATGGCAACGATGAATTCGTTGATGGTTTGTTGTTGGCATATTTCTGTGGTCGTGCCTTTTTATTTTGGATGGTCAATAAAATTCCATCAATGGCATGAAAAATAATGGAGAAGTATGTCAAATAAGACATCACTTTTATCAACGGGTTGTGCGTCATGAAATAGGCGTACTCGTTAAAAGCACGTTGACCTTCCTCACCAGTTTTCATTATTAATTGAAGATTTCCAAGTAAATGCCCAACCAAGAAAAGGCATAAAAATAAACCTGTTAACGACATCCAATATTTCTTTGCGATAGAGGATGACAATATTGCGGATTTGCTCATATTTTATAATAAAAAGTCTTTAGAGTTGCAAATTTAATAGATTGAACAATCTATTTTGGAATTGGTTCTTATTTAGAATGATTCAAGATAGCGCTTCTTTTTGTTGTTGAAGCAAACGTGAGCCATTTTGCGTCACACTAAATTCACACAAACCACCCATTATTATTGCTTGATTGTCGTCTTGATGACCACACGGAAAGCCGAAACCAACGGGGACACCCGAATCTTTGACATGATCCAAAATTAGTTCTTCCAACGTTTTACCGAAAGGAGAATCAGTATCAGAAATGCTCGTGAAAGCTCCAATTATTAGTCCTGAAATATTTTTCAGAACGCCTAAATATTTTAATCCATAAAACATTCTATCGATTTGATACAAATGTTCACCAACATCTTCGATGAAAAGAATTTTATCCTTGAAAAAATCTGAACCGCTATAGCTCAGCATCGCGTGAACGATTGCTAAATTCCCGCCAACAATTCTGTTTTTAGTGTTTCCGAGCCGGTTGGAAGAGTGAACAGGAGCCGTGATTTCAAAGCTATTTCCAGTTATGGCTGACTTTAAAGTAGAAAGTGAAAGAGTTGTGTTTTTTGCAAAATTCAAAGGCATACTTGCATGTAAGGAAGGTATTCCCATTTTTGAGAGAACCAAATGAAGCACGGTAATATCACTAAATCCAATTAGCCATTTGGGGTTCTTCTTAAATTCCGTCCAATCGAGTTTCTCGATAAGTTGAATACAACCATAACCGCCACGAGCGCATAAAATCGCTTTCGCTTGAGTATGATCTAATCCTTTCTGTAAATCATGAAGTCGTTCTTCTAATGTGCCAGAAAAATAATTATCTGTACCTAAAACGTGCTCGCTCAGTTCAACAGTAAATCCAGCAGATTCAAGGTGATCTTTAGAAAAAATGATGCTTTGTTCATCGATTGCCTTGGCTGGAGCACATATATATATAAGGTCTTTGGCTTTGAGATTTGGCAACATTAGTTTTTCTTTCAAAAATAATGAAAGTAAAGAGTAAAGAGAGAAAAAAGTAAATTTGTGAAAAACAACGACGATGATAAGCCCTTATAATGACGAATATTTCATGAAGCAAGCTTTGTTAGAAGCTAAAAAAGCCTATGATTTGGACGAGGTGCCAGTTGGAGCGGTTATCGTAGCGAACAATCAGATTATTGCTCGTGCTCACAACCTGACGGAACGACTTCATGATGTTACAGCCCACGCAGAAGTTCAAGCAATTACTGCAGCTTCTGAGTTTTTAGGAGCGAAATATTTAACCAATTGTACCATGTATGTGACTCTCGAACCATGTGTGATGTGCGCGGGAGCTTTGTATTGGTCACAAATCGACAAAGTGATTTATGCCGCTCGAGACGAAAAACGAGGTGCAGGCAGAATAAAGGAAGGTTTGTACCATCCAAAAACGGTTGTTACGAATGGTATATTGGCAAAAGAATGTGCAGAATTAATACAAGAGTTTTTTAAAGCTAAACGCGTATGAAGCCGCAGCAAATGCTTCTGGCTTGGTTGATAACTTTAATAACAGGTTTCGTTTTGGCAATAGTGATTTCGGAAGATCCTTCGGTTGCGCTAGTTTTAAGCTTATTAGCTGCAATTTGTTCGGTTCCTGCAATTGCAATATTGATTTTCATGACGACTGTTTTAAATAATTTTTGGTCCTTTCAAGTCATCCATTTTATTTCTGCAGTTGTAATTTATTTCGCGGACGAACGGTTTTTGTCAGATTTATTTTGGGTGGTTTACCCATATTTTCTAACCGGTCTCTGCGTACAGGCGTTTTGGCGGTTTAAGGCTTTGCCGAAAAAAGAAGAGATTTAATCAAACACGGGTGGTGAAATGGATAAAAAACGAATTTTAACCAATGGATTTGCTTATCCATGGTTTTTTTCTTTAATTCTAGGAAGCCTAATGGTTCCTAGAATTTTTGGCGGTGAATTTGTTTTCAGTTTCTCTTTTGCTCTTGTTTTTATTTCTTTTTTAATAACGTTTCTATACGCGTTGTTTATTTATCTATCGATAGATTTTGATAAGATAACCTCGTTTAGTAGTTTGCAGATTTTTCAATTTATAGGGTTCATCTTGACATTGCTTCTTTTATCTTGTCTTTTTCCTAGTTTTTGGAAAGAGATATGTAAAAATTGAATTTACCTACTTTGCGATTGGTTTGGTAATACAGCTCATTTTTCTTTGGAAAAGCAGGAAGAGCTGATTTCTTGTTATACCTTTGTTCCTTAATGATAAATACCCAAGATACAATCTGCGCATTAGCAACCCCAAATGGCGTTGGTGCCATTGCTATCATCCGCCTTTCCGGGGCCGATTCCAAAGAAATTGCGAATCGATGTTTTTCCAAGGATTTACTAACTAAAAAATCACATACCTGTCATTTTGGAAATTTTGTATCCATTCAGGATGAGTTAATTGATGAAGTGCTTTTAACGGTTTTTGATCATGGAAAAAGTTTTACGGGCGAAGAAAGTGTCGAAATTTCATGTCATGCCTCACCATTCATCCAAAAGAAAATTTTGGAAACACTTTTGAATAATGGCGCACGAATTGCCGAACCTGGAGAATTCACCATGCGTGCTTTTGCCAATGGTAAAATGGATTTATCCCAAGCTGAAGCGGTTGCCGATTTGATTGCCTCGCAATCCCGAAATGCGCACAACATTGCCTTGAAACAATTAAAAGGAGGCTTCTCAAACGAATTGAAAGATTTACGAGAAAAATTAATCCATTTTGCTTCTTTAGTTGAGTTAGAACTCGACTTTGCTGAAGAAGATGTTGAATTTGCTGACAGAAAAGAGCTCAATCAATTGGTGGACGACGTAATCAAATACATTACAAGACTTGCTCAATCGTTTGAACTTGGAAACGCAATAAAAAATGGCGTTCCTGTTGCTATTGTTGGTGCACCGAATACTGGAAAAAGCACATTGTTAAATCAGCTTTTGGGCGAAGACAGAGCAATTGTTAGCGATATAGCCGGTACAACGCGTGATGTAATAGAGGAAGAATTAACCATCGATGGAATTCAATTTCGTTTAATTGACACAGCAGGAATTCGCGAAGGAGCGGAAACGATTGAGGCTATGGGAATTGAAAGGTCCAGAGCAAAGATTGTTCAAGCAAGTATTGTTATGTGTTTGGCCGACATTTCAATTGAAAACAATCTCGAAGAAGTTATCAATTGGTCAAAAGAGATTCGCGCTTCTCACCCTGAGAAAAAGATAATAATAGTTGGCAATAAGAGTGATTTATCGCAAAAATCAACTGAAATAAACGATTTTCCATTTGTTTCAATTAGCGCTAAAAAAGGAGAGGGTATAGATGAACTGAAAGAAATTCTAGTTTCAACAGTTATTTCTGACTTCGATATCGTCAATGAAACGATTGTTTCGAACGTCCGACATTATAATGCTTTGTTAAAAACCAAAGAAGATTTGGAGAAAGCAAAATTTGCATTGGAAACAAATGTAACCGGAGATTTTGTTGCTTTGGATTTACGCCAAGCAATGTATCACCTAGGCACGATAACAGGTCAAATTTCTGAAGATGATTTGTTGGCGAATATTTTTGCTAAGTTTTGCATTGGGAAGTGAGATAAGCCTAAAAACCAGTTAGATTCTGAAAAAGAAATGGAATTCTTAACAAAAAGCGCAACCTTATCAGCGCGAAACTCGTACTATAGCTTTACGAGTAGTTGTAAAACAAGAAAGATCAAGTAAAATTTGATGTTTCTTGTTTTACAAAAATATACCTTTGACCCAAAAACACCAATGAAAATACGGATTATGAAAAATAAAAATCTGCTTATACTTTTACTATTTGTGCTTACAGCATTCGCTGGGTTTTCGCAACCAAACGCAGACTTTACTGCATCTCCAACTACCATTTGTGTTGGAGGCTCAGTACAGTTCACGAATTTATCTACAGGCTCCGTTAATTACAACTGGACATTTCCCGATGGAAGTGGTGGGCAAACGTCCATATTAGTGAGCCCTTTGATTACATATAATAATGTAGGGACATTTCCGGTAATCTTGGTGGCGGTTGCAGCCAACTTAACGAGTGATACTGAGACTAAAATTTCTTATATAACGGTTATTGCTGCGGCAACCTCAACACTAATTACTGCTTCAGGTACAGATAACCAAACCTTGTGTATTGGTGATCCATTGGATACGATTCAATATACTTTAGTTGGAGCACAAGGAGCAGTTTTCTCTGGTTTACCTCCTGGAGTTACAGGTTCAGTTGTTGCTGATTCTAGTGGGGGAACAGTAACCATTACTGGAACGCCATTTGCAGCGGGCGTGTACAATTATAGTTTTACTACAACATTAAATTCATGTGCGCCAATAACGGTAAATGGAACTATCACCGTTGATGCACAACCGACAATATCTCTTACCTCAGGTAACCCAAATCAAGTTGTATGTGTTAATACCATAGCAGATACAATTACTTATACTATTGGTGGAACAGCAACCGGGGCAACAGTATCTGGCTTACCGCCGGGTATGATAAGTTCTTTTGCTGGAGGTGTATTAACAATTTCTGGAACACCATTGGTTGCAGGGCCATTTCCATTTACTGTTGCAACTTCAGGCAGTGTATGTCCACCAGCAACAGACGGAGGCGTTATTAATGTTGATCCTTACATTACTTTGGCTTCTCCATTTGGAACAGATAACCAAACAGTCTGCGTGAATGATCCAATTATTGACATAGTTTACATTTTAGGTACAGGTTTCACTGGTGCTACAGTAGATACCTTGCCGCCTGGAATGACAGGAACATTTTTACCAGGATTATTTACTATTTCCGGGGCATCGAGTCAAATCGGAACTGTTTTTTATACCATTACAACAATAGGAGGTTCGTGTGGTCCTGCTTCGGCGAGTGGATCAATTACAATAACTGCTGGACCAACCTTAAACCTAACTTCAGGACCTTTAACTGATTTTCAAGCGATTTGTACTGGATCATCTATTGTTGACATTGAATATACAGTAGGCGGAAGTGCAACAGGAGCTATTGCTTCAGGTTTACCTGCTGGTATTACTGGAAACTTAGTTGGGAATGTTTTAACTATTACAGGTTCATCTACACAAATTGGAGTTTTTCCTTTTTCAGTTACAACGACGGGTTCTGCTTGTGGTAACATAACTCTTTTAGGTCAAATAACTGTTGACACTTTCCCTTTAATACAAGCGCTTTTCAATCCAATTTCTGACACGCAACAATTGTGTATAAACTCGGCAATAGATAGTATTTGGTATCTATTTAGTGGAAGTGCAACAGGAGCAATAGGAATTAATTTACCTACTGGAGTTAACGTTACTATCCAAGGGGATACGGTTATTGTCTCTGACACAGCGAGCTCTCCTGGAATATATGCGTACACTATTTTCACCACGGGTGGTGCGTGTCCTGCAGATTCTGTTTATGGTTTAATAACTGTAGACGACTCATTGGGACTACAATTGCTCTCGGCAGTTGGTTCGGATAGTCAAGTTTTATGTGATAATAATGGAAACTCAATTGATACCATAATGTATTTATTATCAAGTGGTGCAGATACCGCTGTGGTGACTGGTTTACCGCCTGGTGTGGTTGATACTTTTTATAATGACACATTACAAATAACAGGAACACCTGCTGCCCCTGGCACGTATACATACACCATGGTAGTTTCAGGCTCATTTTGTCCAAATGATACAATAACTGGAACAATAGAAGTGCAAACAGCGCAATTATTATTGGTTTCAGACCCTTACACGAACGACCAATTGGTTTGCTTAAACACAGGAATAGTTTCTATAGCCTATATCGTTGGAGGCCCTGTTTTAGTTTTAGATTTACCGACTGGTGTTATAAGCACTTATGTAGCGGGAGCACCAAACTTATTAGTTATTTCTGGAACACCTTCAGCTATTGGCTCATTCCATTATTCTTTACAATTTTCAGGGCCTTGTGGGAATTCATTGGCTGTAGGTTATATTACAGTTTCAGGAGGAATTGAAAATTTTATTGCTGGACCAGATACAACCATCAATTTAGGTCAAAGTGTTGATTTGTTTGCAATTGGAGACAACTTGACAAGCTACGTTTGGACACCGAATGGTACTTTATCGAACCCAATCATTTTTGATCCTGTTGCGACACCAACGGAAACAACAACTTATACAGTAACTGTAACAGATGATTATGGATGTACATCAAGTTTGCCTGTTACGTTAACTGTTTTAACAGATATAGAATTATTCATTCCGAACTTATTTTCACCAAATGGAGATGGATTCAATGACACTTGGGTTATACCAAATTTAGATTTATTCCCAGGTACCTCTGTAACAGTTATAAACCGAGAGGGTCAAGTTGTTTACGAAAACCCAGCTTATGATAACACTTGGGACGGAACATTTGAAGGGAAGAAATTACCAGAAGCTACCTATTATTATTTATTAAAGTTCTCATCTACAAGTCAAGTCTTGAAAGGTGCAGTAACAATTCTTAGAAATGAGAAATAAGAGAAAGACCATGAGAAAGATCAATATATTTACTATCCTTTTGTTTTTGGGAGTTGCTAATCACGCAGACGCTCAACAATTGGCCTTGAGTACTCAGTATTATCAAAACATGATAACGATTAATCCTGCTTTTACAGGTCAATCCGAGTATGCAAAAGCCGCAGTATCACACAGAAGTATGTTTACTGGCGTTCAAGGAAGCCCTCAAACAAGTTATTTATCAGTTGATGGTCAAATAGCAAGTGGTAAAATGGGATTAGGGATTATCGCTTACCAGGATCAAACGGATATTTTATCGAGCACAAGTGCCATGGTGAATTATTCCTATAAAATCAAAACGGGCGATGATTCAAGGTTTAGCTTTGGACTGGCCTTTGGTATTCAAAATCAAAACATTGATTTTGACAAGGCTAAAGTTGTAAATGAATTAGACCCAATTTTATTTGGCCCTCGTGTCAATAGAACTGTTTTCAACGCAGATTTCGGTTTAGGGTTTGAATGGAAGGGGCTACAAGCTGGTTTTGCCATTCCTCAAATGTTGGGTAACAATCCTACAATTACAACGAACTCCGGTCAGACATTGAATGTAAATACAATTCAACATTACCGCGGATCGTTGAAATATGACTTCATGATTAACTCATCCAAAGGAATAAAAGTTTATCCTATGGCTGTTGTAAGAAGCGTGAAAGGTGCTCCAATTCAATGGGACGGAAACCTTGTGCTTGAATCTGAAAAATTAGGATGGTTTGGTTTGACATATCATAGCACATACGCATTTGGCGTGAGCGTAGGAGTTCGTTACAAAAGCATTACCGCTGGATATGCTCACAACTTTACTACAGGCGTTGTAAATGACTATTCTAAAAGATCTTCAGAGATTTTATTAACGTATAATTTCGGAGATAAATGGAAAGAGCAAAAAGAATGGAATAAGAAAATGGAAGCTGCAGATCAGGAGTTGAAGGATGAATCTGAATTGCAGCAAGAAGAGATTGATAGCTTGAAAATGATGGAGGCAAAAGTAAATGCCGAATTGAAAAAAGCTAGAGAAGAGCTGAAAAAGAACCAAGAAGAAATGGTGAAATTGAAAGCTTTGGGTGCAAACGGAGCTCCTTATGATGGATCAGAACCAACAGCGGAATCTGTTCGCGGAACTTATCGAACGGCTAAGGCCGAAGATTTCGAAGATGAAAACGGAAATCAACCACCAAAAGGATTCTACGTTGTTATAGGAGCATTTGGAGTGAAGGAGAACGCATACAAATGGAAAGACAAAAGTATTGCAGAGGGCAATCCAACGACAAAAATTATATACAATACGAAACTTAATGTTCGCGAAGTATATGTTTTGTTCGATCCAGAAAGAGACCCAGCAATGGTTGAAAGAATAAAACGAATGTCGAAATACCCAACAGTTTGGGTTCAGAAATTAGAATAAAACAAAGTCGCAGAACAAGCATTTGTTTGATCTATGAAAAAATAATTTTGTTAAGAAAGCGTAATTCGAAAGGGTTGCGCTTTTTTGCAACAATTTTTTGAGGGGATGGGGATGTCTTAAGGGAAATAGAAAATATGTCAGTTAAACTAATTACTTTAATTATCGGGACAAATTTTGTCTCAAATTAGGAAAGAGATTACCCAAAGCACCCTAATTATTGGGCTTTTTAATTGTACAAAAAAACCCACTCTATATTCTAGAGCGGGTTTTTCAATTTAAAGTTTTCCTCTTAACAAAACTGCTTATACGCTTCTTGCAAATTGTCAGAAATCATTTGAGCTGTTCCGCCTTCAATGTGGTGACGCTCTAAAAAGTGAACCAATTGGCCATCTTTAAACAAAGCGATAGAAGGTGAACTTGGAGGGTAAGGCAAGAAATATTTCCTCGCTTGAGCAACCGCTTCTCCATCAACACCTGCAAAAACAGTTGTTAATTTTGATGGTTTTTTATCGCCTGTTACCGACATTTTTACTCCTGGACGCATGTTTCCTGCTGCACATCCACAAACGGAATTTACAACAACCAACAAGGTTCCTTCACTATTTTTAATTGTATTATCTACATCTTCTGCACTAGTCAATGAATTAAACCCTACTGATGTAAGATCTTCTTTCATTGGCGCTACCATTTCTGCTGGATACATATTATTGAATTTTTATTAATGTTTAATTTGATTCTGCAAAGTTAAGGATTTGATTCTCATGTATGGTTTTCCTTACAAGCTATTTGGAAACATTAACAATATCTCCGCAGATCTTGTTCTTCGTGCAATGGTTTTTTATCAAGAATGAAGTCAACCATTTCCTTTCCCAAAAGCGGCGCAAGCAAATATCCTTTCGCTCCTAAACCGTTGAAAAGATAAAATCCATCAATGTCAGGATGCTTGCCCATAGCTGGTCGTCGATCTTTTGTTGTTGGACGAATTCCGACAACATGGTCAACAACTTTAAAATCATTTTCAACCAATGACTTTAAATTTTCTTCAATTTCAATTCTGGCTTTTTCTGTAGGTGTTAAATCTGGACAATCCCACTCGTAAGTTGAACCAACGCGAAACTGACCATTTTCTTGCGGCAAAACAAAACATCTTCTGTTTAAAGATTCTTCGGAATAGATATCAGATTCTACAGTCAGCACTTCACCTTTTGTTTGATCAACTTGTATGAAATTGAAATAGGGATTGTGCATGTTTAAATAACCATCGCAAAACAGTATTCCGTCATACTTTTGATTTTTCCAGGATGAGGTTGTCGGATAAATTTCTTCATAATTGACTTTTTCTCGCAGCCAGTTTCCGTTATCATGAGATTGAATAGAATCCTTCATTGCTTGAAGGAAATTCTCAGAATTGACATAGAAGCTATGTTTCACTAACCCCGAACCACAAATGTTTTTCGCATGAGAAAAGGTCATGTCTTCTTCGGTCAATGTTTTTAAGTAAGAAGAAAACTCAGGTTTTTCTTGACGTTTCATCCATTCATCACGTTCTTGTTCATGAGCGAAAAGGCGACGAATAGGTTTGTCCATTATTAGTTTTAACCCTGAAGCTGCTTCAAGTTCTTCATAAAATTTTCGAGCGTAAGGTAAAAAGTCATCTACTCGCCAACTCTTGGTCATACGTCGAAAAACAATAGGATTTATTTGACCTGCGGCAACACGAGAACTATGGTTTTCGTTCGAATCCACTAAAGTAACTTTACATTCACGTTCCAAAAATTGATGTGCAGCGCAAGTTCCGGCAATTCCTCCGCCGATAATTAAATAATGTTTCATTTATTGTGCAAAAGCTAGTGAAATAAGACTAATGCGAAGGTCGGGATTTTTTTTGTGGATTTGCAGAACAATCTTTTCCAATGTGGCGCCTGTTGTTATAACATCGTCTACAATTGCTATGTGTATGTATTCCCGAACGACATCTGTTTTCCGAAAAGCGCCTTCAATATTGTCCCAACGACCGAAACGGCCTTTTTTGGTTTGACTTTCTGTGTGAAGACTTCTTTGAATGAAATGGTTGTCAGTTTGAATATTTAGAATGGAAGAAATTCCCTTGCACAATTCTTCACTTTGGTTGTAGCCACGAATAAATCGTTTTTTAGGATGAATGGGTACGGGAATAAACGCATCAATATCTTTTGCCCAGTCAAATTTGCTTAATTGCTCGCCAAGTTTTTCACCCAATGTTACCGCCAGTTGGGGTTTGTCTTTGTATTTTATATTGTGAAGGAGCGACTGAGCCGCAGTTTCACTTTGATATGTCAGCCAAGCATAAACGTTTTCTATTTTTACTCTTCCCCAAAAGAGTTGGGCCACAGGACTCTGATCGTTGTTTTCTGAGAAATGTGTTATAGGAAGATTTTCGAGGCAAAATGAACAAATGTTTTTCGTGCTTTTTGAAAGTTCTCCTTCGCATATCAAACAGATTTCTGGGAACAACAAATGAGCCAAACTTTCTTTAGACTGTTTAATATTATCTGTTAAAATTCTTGAAAGTCTACTACTCATTGATTTTCGCTTGAATATCAAAATTCTATTCACTTTTCGTTGTTTAAAATATCAAAAATTTCAACTTGACAAAGGGAAAAAAACGAATTATTTTTATGGCTGGTCAATTTCCCTAGTGGTTTAAAGCATTCGTAAGAATTAAAATATTTATCGACATAAAAATACTGGTGTATGTGGATAATTTTTGCGACTCTGTTAATATTGAGGTAAGGAATGGATAACAAAGGGATTGGGGCCTGAATGTTAATAAAGATAAGGACTTGTGGATTTCTTTAACTTGTGAGAAGAGAATTAAATCGCAATTTTTGTAAGCCGAAAGAAAAGTTAGAAAACGAAGTTTTATACGTACATAAAATGGTCTTTCGGAAAGCAAATATTTAACGAAACACTACTAAAAAAGAAAAAATAACTTCGCCGATTTTCGGCTTAATAAAAAAATAAAGGCATGGCAGTACAAAACGAACCAATTTTAGAAGAAAACAAGAACAGATTTGTTCTTTTTCCTATTCAACATGATGACATCTGGTCGTTTTACAAACGTGCGGAAGCAAGTTTTTGGACAGCAGAGGAAATCGATTTGGCTGCCGATCTAGTAGATTGGGAAAGCAAGTTGAATGATGATGAAAAACACTTCATTAAGCATGTTTTGGCATTTTTTGCTGCTTCTGACGGTATCGTTAATGAAAATTTGGCCGAAAACTTCTTAAGTGAAGTACAATATACTGAAGCGAAATTCTTTTATGGTTTTCAAATTGCAATGGAAAACGTTCACTCAGAAACGTACTCCTTGTTGATCGATACATACATAAGAGATACCGCTGAAAAAAATCATTTGT
This sequence comes from uncultured Flavobacteriales bacterium, assembly GCA_963977135.1. Lineage (GTDB taxonomy): Bacteria > Bacteroidota > Bacteroidia > Flavobacteriales_D > Crocinitomicaceae > UBA2040. The sequence goes on from CAXBNN010000003.1 coordinate 284,622, forward strand.
TTAATGCAATTGAAACATTAGACTGCGTTAAGAAAAAAGCAGACTGGGCATTACGTTGGATCGAAAAAGGATCTTTTGCTGAAAGATTAGTTGCTTTTGCAGCTGTTGAAGGAATTTTCTTCTCAGGTTCTTTTTGCTCTATTTTCTGGTTGAAGAAAAGAGGATTGATGCCAGGATTGGCTTTCTCAAATGAGTTGATTTCGCGAGATGAAGGTTTACACTGTGATTTCGCATGTTTGTTGTATAACGACCACGTTAAAAACAAAATGACGAAAGAGCAGATCAAAGAAATCATCTTGGATGCTGTTGAAATTGAAAAAGAGTTCGTAACGGATGCACTACCTGTTCGTTTGATAGGTATGAACAGTGAGTCAATGGGTCAATATATTGAGTTCGTTGCAGACCGTTTGTTAAACGAATTAGGAGTAGAAAAAGAATACAATGCTGTGAATCCATTTGACTTCATGGATATGATATCTATTCAAGGAAAGACAAATTTCTTCGAAAAACGAGTTGCAGAATACCAAAAAGCAGGTGTTATGGGTGACTCATCTCAAACATTCTCAATCGACGAAGACTTTTAAATAAAATTATAAAACCCAAAACACACACAAGAACTATGTACGTAGTAAAAAGAGACGGCCGGAAAGAGCCAGTTAAATTTGACAAAATAACAGCACGCATCATTAAAATGTGTTATGGATTAGATCCATTAGTGTCTGCGGAGGCAGTTGCCATGAAGGTAATTGAAGGCATCTATGATGGTGTGACCACAACAGATTTGGATAATTTGGCGGCAGAAGTTGCGGCAGCAAAAACAATGGATCATCCTGATTATGCTTTGCTTGCTTCAAGAATTGCAATTTCTAACTTGCACAAGGATACGAAGAAGAACTTCTCAGAAACAATGGAAGATCTTTACAACTATATCGATCCAAAAACAAATCAACCGGCAAGTTTACTTGCTGAAGATGTTTACCAGATTATAATGGAAAACAAAGAGTTGTTGGATTCAAGTATTATCTATGATAGAGATTTTCGTTATGATTTTTTTGGGTTCAAAACCTTATCTCGTTCATACTTATTGAAATTAAACGGACAAATTGCAGAGCGTCCACAACAAATGTTGATGCGTGTTTCTGTTGGAATTCACAAAAATGATGTTCAGTCGGCTATCAAAACGTACAATTTGATGTCTGAAGGATGGTTTACACATGCTACGCCAACATTGTTCAACTCAGGAACGCCAAAACCACAAATGTCATCTTGCTTTCTTTTGACTATGAAGGAAGACAGTATCGAAGGAATCTACCAAACACTTCAGTCTTGCGCGAAAATTTCGCAATCTGCAGGAGGAATAGGTTTGTCTATCCACGATATTCGTGCTACAGGATCCTATATCAAAGGAACTAACGGAACATCAAATGGAATTATTCCAATGTTGCGTGTATTTAACGATACAGCTCGTTACGTTGATCAAGGTGGAGGAAAAAGAAAAGGTTCTTTCGCTATTTACATTGAACCGTGGCATGCAGATGTTTTCGAATTCTTAGACTTGAAAAAGAACCACGGAAAAGAAGAAAACAGAGCAAGAGATTTATTCTATGCACTTTGGATTCCAGATTTGTTCATGAAACGTGTGAAAGAAAACGGAGTATGGACTTTGATGTGTCCTCACGAATGTCCAGGTCTTTCTGATACACATAGTGCTGAATTTGAAGCATTGTACACAAAATACGAAGCAGAAGGAAAAGGAAGAAAAACAATCAAAGCGCAAGATTTATGGTTCAAAATTTTGGAATCACAAATTGAGACTGGCACACCATACATGTTGTACAAAGATGCTGCTAATAGCAAATCAAACCAACAAAACTTGGGTACTATCAAGTCCTCTAACTTGTGTACTGAGATTATGGAATACACAGCGCCAGACGAAATTGCAGTTTGTAATTTAGCATCTATCGCTTTGCCGAAATATGTTGCTGAAGATGGAACTTTCGATCATGATAAATTGTTCGAAGTAACGTATCAAGCAACAATCAACTTGAACAGAATTATTGATGTAAACTACTACCCAGTAGAAGAAGCAAGAAATTCAAACATGCGTCACCGTCCAATTGGAATTGGTGTACAAGGTTTGGCTGATGCATTTATCATGATGCGGATGCCGTTTGAGTCTGAAGATGCTCGCGCATTGAATAGAGAGATTTTTGAGACATTGTATTATGCTGCAATGACGGCTTCAAAAGATTTAGCGAAAGCGGAAGGAGCTTACGAAACATATGAAGGTTCACCTGTTTCTAAAGGTATTTTCCAATTTGATATGTGGGGAGTTACTCCATCTGATCGTTGGGAATGGGATGTGTTGAAGGAAGAAGTAATGGAGCACGGAGTTCGTAATTCATTATTGTTAGCACCAATGCCAACGGCTTCTACAGCTCAAATCCTTGGAAACAACGAATGTTTCGAGCCATACACATCAAACGTTTATACTCGACGAGTGCTTTCAGGAGAATTTATCGTAGTGAACAAACACCTTTTGAAAGACTTAGTAAAAGAAGGTTTGTGGACGAAAGAAATGCGCCAAACATTGATGTCTACGAATGGTTCGGTTCAGAATATCAACAATATTCCTCAAGATCTGAAAGACTTGTACAAAACGGCTTGGGAAATTTCAGGAAAAGCAATTGTAGATCAAGCAGCTGATCGTGGAGCATATATTTGTCAATCTCAATCGTTGAACATTTTCATGGAAAATGCAAACTTCGGGAAATTGACTTCAATGCACTTCTACGGTTGGGAGAAAGGATTGAAAACAGGAATGTACTACTTAAGAACGAAAGCAGCAACAGATGCAATTAAGTTTACTGTAGACAAAAACATGGTGCAAGAAACACCAGAAGAAGCAGAAAAGGCAGAAAAAGCAGCTTTGGAAGCGGCAGCAATCGCATGCTCAATCGACAATCCAGACGATTGTGAGATGTGCGGAAGCTAAGAGGCAGAAGCGACAGCGGATGGCTGTGAGCTTTCGGATATCCAGCGCAGCTAAATGTGTGGGAGCTAAGAATTCGCTTATATAAAACGATTAAAAATACACACTCCAAATATAATTCCTCTTGTCGCAAGGCAAGAGGTTTTTTTATGTGAATACGCCAAATTCCGTATAGTAAAATGTATATATTTTTTATTATTTTGTGTGAACAAAAACACACATTATGAAACGTATTTTATTAATTTTTAACGTATTAGCTATAGGAGTAGTATCCTGTAAGAAGCAAGGCTGCACGGATCCATTAGCAGAAAATTACAATGACAAAGCTGACAAAGATGATGGCTCTTGCACTTATGCAGTAGCAACGGCAGCTTCACCAACTCCTATTTTGCCGACTTATACAGGAGAATTTGGGGTTTTGGTTGGTATTAAAACAGTTACAACAACTTCTACACCTATTGGAAATATAGACACGGAGTTGGGAACAGGTGTAGCCATATTTAGTCAAGATGGTGGCGCTACTAACCTTCCTGCTGGGACACTTACTGTTACTTCTGGGAACAGTAAGACTTTAACGTTAAATAGCAACAACAGCTACGTTTACACACCTTCAACAACAGATGTTACAGGAATAGATTATACTGGTTCTTCGGTCGTTTGGACAGCATCTGGAGGAACTTGGCCAAGTTTCACAGCTACGGCAAATCAAGGTTTCGGAACAGTTCAGAGCATTTCATCAGGAGATGTTACTGTAAGCTCTTCATATGACTTAACTTGTAACGGAGTAAGCAATGCAGATTCCATTTATTATGCTGTTTACGGCCCATCAGGAAGCAAAATAATACTAAAAGCAGGAAATACGTCATCTCATACGTTTAGCGCTTCAGATTTAAGCGGATTAGGAACAGGTTCAGGCTTTGTTTAGATTACAGCGATTAAATATGATGGACAAACAATAAACGGAAAACCCTACTATTTAATAAACGAAACCGTTAGAACGAAACAAGTAAACCTAAACTAATATACTACTTACTTGTTTTGTTTAGAGCCTCAGTTCAGTTTTGAATTGAGGCTTTATTTTGTTCGCTTATCTTTGTTCTTAAACAGACTATATAATCATGGAAGAAGGCTCCAAAAGATCAAACATTCAAATAGGGATTGAAGTGGAAATTGTACAAAAACACCATCAACGTACAGGTGAATTAACAGATGGAATAGTAAAAAGAATTCTTACTAAATCACCAAATCATCCACATGGGATAAAAGTTCAATTGGAGTCTGGGGAAGTTGGAAGGGTAAAGAATATTCTTGAAGAATAAACTAATCTATTTCTTCGTTTATATTTTCTTCTTTGGAAACGGGACTTACTATTTCTGGAGTAGTTTTATTAACCTTTGGGAAATACGTTTTTTGTCGAAGGAACACCATAAACACACCAACAGTAATCGAACCATCAGCTAAGTTCCAAATAGCAGGAAAGACTTCGCCTCCTCCTATCCATGGTATCCATTGTGGCCAATAGGCATGAAATTTAAACATGTCGACCACATTACCTAAAAGAAATCCTTTGTGCTTTGTCTCCGTTTCACCAAAAATCCCACAATCAACGGTCACGCCTGAACCGCTCAGGTGATTAAATGGCATACAAGGATCGTACGGGAAAATGTAATCATAAAACATGGAATCAATTAAGTTTCCTGTTGCGCCAGCAAGTATAAATCCCAATGCAATTTGAAATTCAATTCGAGCCCCTCTTTTTGCTTGAGTAATCCAATAATATGTGATTCCGATAATTGCAAATATTCTAAAGATGCTTAGTGCAAGTTTATGCCAAATTGCTGAACCAAAAGAAGTTCCAAAAGCCATTCCTTGATTTTCAATATATTCAAGGATGAACCAATTTCCTGCAATAGGTCGAATTTCGCCTGGAGAAAAATTTGATTTAATGTAGATTTTGAGGCACTGATCTAGCACCAATACTATTAGAATAATAGAAAGGATTAGAAAAAATTGTTTCCGAAAGGAACTATTTGTCTTGTGCATTTTTTGCTTCAATACTCAAGGTAGCGTGAGGAACCAATTTCAATCTTTCCTTGCGAATCAACTTACCAGTTGCGCGACAAATACCATAAGTTTTGTTTTCAATACGAATCAAAGCGCTCTGTAAACTCTGGATAAACTTTTCTTGACGAGCAGCTAATTGAGCAACCTCTTCTCTTGAAAGCGTTTCAGAACCATCCTCCATCATATTGAAAGTGCGGCCAGTATCATCAGTACCATGGTTGTCACTATTTGACAATGACCCTTTCAAAAGATTATAATCTTCTTTAGCCTCAGTAAGTTTCTTATTTATTAATTCTTTGAAGTCGGCTAGTTCGTCGTCAGAATATCTTGTTTTATTTGTATCCATTTTATATTAATTAAAACCAATAGGAAATAACGGTTTTTTTGATTGTCGCAAAGTTAATTGAAAATTCAATTTTACCTAATTAAGATATCAACGGTTTTCTATAGGATTTTGTTTATTTGGCTTTTTGAACGATTAATGCATCGGGATAGCCTTTTTTCTGAACGGTTTTGAGCGCTTCTTGTGCTTCGCCCTTTGTTGAAAAGTCTCCAGCGAAATAAATGTATTTGTATGCTTTGGTGGTGTTTAATTCAGTTCGGGATATATCTAACTTCAGACGTTTAAAGTTTGTGTCATCCGTATCAATCCATGTTTTAGATGACATGAGTTGAATGGTGTAATTGCCTTTTTTCTCATCTTTTGACAAATTGACGTGCGGATAATGCGTTTCAGCGGATGTTCGAAATGCCCTAAATATGGCAGAAGCAAGAATTTCCTGTCCATGTGTACTATTTAGGTAATTCGCCTCGGAAGCGTTTGTTAGAAAACCACATTCAACCAAAACGCTGGTCATAGATGTGAATTTTAAAACTTGAATCGAGTGAGCTCTATCGTCATTGTTTTTTACACCTCGTGAAGTTCTTCCCGCCCTAGTTGAAAATTGCTTTTCGATTTCTTTTGCAAAAGAATAGGACTTTTTAGCTGAAAAATCGTGAACATGACTTTCTGTACCGCGAATTGTTTTTTTCGGGTTTCCATTACAATGGACGCTAATGAAATAATCAACGGAGTTGTTGTTTGCCAAATCAACACGTTCATCTAAGGAAAGAAATTTATCATCTGTCCGGGTGTAAATGACTTTTACATTGTTCAAATATTGCTCAATGTATCCGCCTAAATAGTTGGCAATTAATAGATTAATTTCTTTTTCAGATTTGTGGGCTTTGGAATGGCTCAAATGACCAGGATCTTTTCCGCCATGACCCGCATCGATAATTATAGTTATCGTTGAAGTCTTTCGCAAACCGGTTCCGAACGCAAGGATTAATAAACAAAATACAATAGCTATACCACGCATAGTGCAAAGGTAAACCAAGATTGTGCCGATTTTAAAGTAGCAAATGTCAATTTATCAAGAAAAGTACGGTGAATAACTAAGAATTGAAATGCATAAAGACGATTTTACCCTTTGCTGTGCCAATTTCGTTATTTAATTCCTCTTCGCTCGCTTTTTTAATTCCGTTTACGGATTTGAAGTGTTGGAAAAGGGCTTGCTGAGTTTTTGGCCCTATTCCTGGAATATTCAAAACTTCAGATTGAAGCGCTTCTTTCGAACGACGATTCCTGTGATGGGTTATGCCAAATCGGTGAGCTTCATTTCGCATATGCTGAATGACCTTCAAGCTTTCAGAACGTTTATCTATGTAAATCGGGTATTGATCGCCGGGAAAGAATATTTCTTCCAAACGTTTCGCAATTCCTACGATAACGATTTTTCCGCGTAAACCTAGATCTTCTAAAGCTTTAAGTGAAGCGCTTAATTGTCCTTTACCACCATCAATTACAATAAGTTGTGGCAACGATTGGTTTTCTTCCAGCATGCGTTTGTAACGTCTAGTTACTGCTTCGTACATTGATGCGAAATCATCTGGTCCAATAACTGTTTTTATATTGAAATGACGGTAATCATTTTTGGCTGGTTTGGCATTGCGGAAAACAACACAGGCAGAAACAGGGTTGGTTCCTTGAATGTTACTGTTGTCAAAACATTCTATGTGAACGGGCAAAGTTGGAACACGAAAGTCTTTTTGAATCTGGGCTAATATCCTATCTTGATGCTTTTCAGGTGAAACAATTTTTTCTTGCTTTAGTTTCTCAATTCTATAATAAGTGGCATTTCTTAGAGAAAGGTCGATTAACTGCTTTTTATCACCACGCTGCGGAACAAAAAAGGTCAAATCTTTGTATTCAATATCCATTTCTTCCTGAATCAAAACTTCTTTGGAAAGGCTATTAAATTTTTCTCTTAATTCAGGTAATGCAAACCCAATAATATCAGATAGTTCTTCGTCTAATTTCTTTTTAACTTCAACAGTGAAACCATGAATAATTGCCCCACTTTTGATTACGAGATAATTAACAAAAGCAGAGCGCTCATCTTGAAGGACAGTAATTACATCACATTGAGTAATGGTTTGTGAAACTACTGCCGATTTAGACTGATAATTTTCCAAAAGGTCCAGTTGAGATTTGACCAAATGCGCTTCTTCAAAAGCATATTCAGCCGAAAGTTTGGCCATTTTTGCTTTCAAGCCTTTCACAACCGGAGAAATGTTACCCCCGAGAATGTTTTCGATTTGTTTTATGTAATCATCGTATTGATCTTTTGGCTCTTCCCCAATGCATGGACCTTTGCAGTTCCCAATATGATATTCTAGGCAAACTTTGTATTTTTGTTCTTCTATCTTTTTTGCTTTCAAATCTAAAGCGCAAGTCCTCAAGGGGAAAGCTTCTTTTATCAATTTCAAAAGGGTGTGCATGGCTTTCACATTCGGGTAAGGACCTAAATATTTTGAACCATCTTTTATCATTTGACGAGTTGGGAATACTCTGGGAAAAGGCTCTTTCTTTATGCATATCCAAGGATAGGTTTTGTCATCCTTGAGTTCTATATTGTATTTCGGCTTGTATTTTTTAATGAGGTTGTTCTCCAAAAGCAATGCATCCAACTCAGTGTCTACGATGATGTATTCCAAGCGAACAATTTGACGGACGAGAATTCTCGTTTTCGCGTATTCTTGATTTTTTACGAAATAGGACTTTACCCTATTTTTAAGATTCTTAGCCTTTCCAACGTAGATAATAGTGTCGTTTTTATCGAAATATTGGTACACACCCGGATTTTCGGGGAGCGTTTGCAATTGCAATTCCAATTTTTCGGCTTTAGTCGACATTTCTACAAAAATACAAGAATCAGCGGAACTTGGATTCCATAAAAAACCCTTTGCTAAGGAAATAACAAAGGGTTTTTTATTCTAGTTGATATTCGGAGATATTACTTTGAAATAATGTCGAAAAGTTCGTTTAAATTCGGTGAGATAATAATCTCGATTCTTCTGTTCTTTGCTTTGTCATTAGGATCTACAGGTAAGTATTGAGATCGTCCAGCGGGCATTAATTTTTTAGGGTCCATGCTCGAGCTTGCTAGCATAATCTCCACTACCGATGTTGCTCGAAGTACAGATAGTTCCCAATTGTTTTTAGGACTTGTTGCGCTAGTTAACTTGTCAGTATCGGTGTGACCTTCTACTATAATTTCTAAGTCCTTTTCATTTTGAAGAACTTTTGCCAATTCGATTAGTGCTTTTTTACCTTCCGATTCAACGGTCGTACTTCCAGAGGCAAACAGCAGCTTCGCTTCAAGGCTAACGTAGATTTTGCCATTTTTCTGAACGACTGTCAAACCTTTATTTTCAAAGCCTATTAGTGCTTTTTGAACACGCGTTTTTAATTCTGTTTGAGCTTTATCTTTTCTGGCGATCGCTTCTTCAAGTTCATTGACTCTCGCTTCGCGCTCCGCTAATAAAGCCTCTTTTTGTGCTAAGTCTTTTTCAAGCGTCGAAAGCACTTCTTGTTTTCGTTGTAATTCTAAATTTTTAGCCTCTAAATCCAACTGTAAACTAGCAGTGGTTTTTTCACCGGATTTACGGTAATTATCAAACATTTTTTCCAATGCTTGATTTTGGGTTGTCATTTTGTTGTATTCAACTTGGAGTAATCTGAAATCCTGACCTAATTTGGTTGTATCAGCCCTTAGACTAGCTACTTCCTTAGTCATAACGGCATATTTGGATTGTAAATCAGCAGCCTTACCTTCGAAGTTGATGGAAGAATTTTTGTATTTCTCCAATTCTCCAGCACAAATTTTTTCTTTCTCTAAAAGATCGTTGTACTTTTTCGCTGGAACACAGGCAAAAAGAATAACACCAAAGATTAAAATCAAAAGGCTGTTTTTCATAAGACTTGTAATAATTTTAGTCAAAATTCGCATTAAATAAGGGTGTCAAGGAGTGGACACATGAGGTTTTATCCACGTTGGAAAGTGGATAAAGAAAAATTGAGGTAGCATTTAGGTGAAAAAAGAATGCAAAATGAGCCTTGATTTTTTACTCAAATAAAAGAGAATTCCTATAAATACTAGGAAACTTGCTTGTAAATTTTTTAAAGTCAATTCATCTAATTATATTCGCACCCTTAATTTTTACAACAAATGGCATTAATAGGAAAAATACGCGAAAAATCTGCGCTTCTGGTGATTATCATCGGGATAGCATTACTTGCATTTATTTTGGGTGACTGGAAAAGTTTTTCAGGAGGTACTGGAGACTTGGTAGGTTATGGAATGGTTGATGGCGAGCGAGTGGAATACGAAAAATTCGAAGAAGCGGCTCAAAATTTTATTGAGCAAGACAAAAACAACGCGCAACAACAACAAAAAGAGTACACTGCAAAGGATCAAGAAGCGTCAAATGATAAAGCTTGGAACTTTATTGTAGAGTCTACTATCATCAACAAAGAAATTGATGCTTTGGGATTGAACGTTGGTAAAGCTGAGTTTGATGCTTACCTTTTTGGTCGTGACGGTTTTGAAGTTATGCCAGATTTAGCTCAAAACTTCACAGATTCTGCAACAGGTCTTTTCAATGCGAAATTATTGCAACAGCGTATCGAGCAAATGGAAACTTCCAAAGAAGCGAAAGATCGCGACGCATGGGAAGAGAGTAAAAAATACTACACAGACAAAAGAAAACAAGAGAAATATTTCTCTCTTTTGGAACAAGGAGTATATGTAACTAAAGTTGAGGCAGAAGAGGATTACTTGGCTCAAAAAGAAGTGAAAAGCATAACATTTGTTGGTAAGCGTTACACTGATTTAGAGGATGACAAGATTAAAGTTTCTGATGCGGACTTGCAGAAATACTACGATGAGCATAAAAACGACAAAATTTATGAGAATAAATTTGCTAGTCGTGAGGTTCGTTATTTTGATGTGAAAATTGAACCATCTCAAGAAGATGTAAGAAAATTCACAACGATGATGTCTGACCTTAAAACGAAGTTTGGATCAACAAAAAATGATTCATTATTTGTTATGAAGAATTCAGAATTCAAATTTTATGCAGGCAATAGCCAAGCTACATTCAAACCAGAAGGTTCTGAAAAAGCAAGATTTACTTATCCAGTTGCTATGGATACTGTGTTTAAATCGGCAAGTGTTGGACAAATTGTAGGGCCTTACGATGATAACGGAACAGTGAAAATCGCGAAAGTTTTAGGGTTTAATTCAAACTTATTGAAAGCACGTCATTTATTATTGGCTGCGCCTAAAGCAGATTCAGCTAAAGTTGCTGTTGTTAGAAAAACAGCAGATAGTTTGTTGGCCTTCATCAACAAAGACAATTTTGCAGAATATGTTTCTCGTTTCTCTGAAGATCCAGGTTCAAAAGAAACAGGTGGAGTTTATGAAAACTTCATGGATTACGAAATGGTCCCTGAATTTTCTGATTTTGCTGCTAATAAACCAATTGGATCAATTGGAGTAGTTCAAACGGATTATGGTTTCCACATTATGGAAGCAATGGAAAGAACACCAGTGAGATTCCCAATTCTTGCAGTTGTTCAAAAAATGTTGACACCTAGTCCTGAAACAAGTTCTGAAACAGAAACGAAAGTTTACGACTTATTGTACAAATTGGATTCTCGAATGAAAGCGAAAAACGATTTGAAAGGAAAAGTTGCAGTATTTGATACTTTGGCAGCGAAACAAGGATATGTTGTTCGCCCAATAGTTATTACTGAAAACAAACCTGTCGTTTACGGATTTAACTCAACATTTGGTGAAGACAAAATCATCAAGTTGGCTTACGAAGATGATGTTGTTGCAGGAACACTTTGCAGCTCGCCAATTAAAGACAAAGATCGTTATGTGATTGCAATGATTTCTTCTGTTAAAGAAAAAGGAGTACCTACTTTTGAGGACATTGAAACTTCAATAAAAGCGAAAGTAATTGAAGAGAAAAAAGCAAAACGTTTCATCGCTTCAATGTCTGGAGGAGGTTCAATGGATGCTTTGGCCAAAAAAGTTGGTTCTCAAATGGGTAAGGCAGAAGTTACTTTCTCTCAACCTCAAATGGGCGATGCTGGTTTTGAACCAGAAATTATTGGAGCAGTTTTCAGTGGTGTCAAAGACGGACAGAAATTGGTTCCATTAAAAGGAAAAACGGGTGTGTACGTTGTTCGAGTTGATAAAACGAAGAAAGCACCGGCAACATCAAACTACAAAACAGAAGCAGAAGCATTGCTTAAAACGAATCGCCAAAGTGCAGGAAATCTTGCAAAAGCGGCCCTAATCGAAAAAGCAGGTGTTGTGGATAATCGTCGTTTCTTGAAAATAGGAGTAAGACGTTAAGAAATATTTATATCATAAGAAAGCCGTTTCAGTTTTGAGACGGCTTTTTTATTTCTCTTCAATTCCGAGAATGTTTTTATTTTTGTGAGAATACGAACCAATCTGATTAAGTAACCAAAACTTGCCTGAATTATGAAAATACAGCAGGTAATTTTTTCCTAAAATGAGGATTACGGTAATAACTATTTTAATACTTTGCGTATGCACCCCAAGTATCATCTTTGGTCAAAATAAAAATAGAATATCATTACAATCTGGACTCTTTCATGCGTTTTTTGATGGGACTCCAATTGTTAACTCAGAGCCAATTAACCAATCGAAAAGAATTCAAACACGCGCAATCCTATCTAATGTATTTCACGGTGTGTTAAATGATTCTAGGGGAATTAGCTATCAAAGAGTTTTAAATAAAAAATCAGCACTTTCAATTGAATACATGTTTTTTAATGCTGGGTATTTAAATCATTTACCTTTAAACTACAATGGGAAGCCTATTCTATATGTTAGACAACTCAAAACAGTAAATGTAACTTATTCACGAAAATTAAATTTAAGCAGCAAATTAGATTTTACATTTGGTATTGGTGGTAATTATCGATGGGGACTGGAATCCATATTAATTGCTAATAACTGGGCAGGTTGGGGTTACGAAGCAACATTCAATGGTTATTATCGTCATGATTTTGGAGCAAACGGTAGAGTTGGCATTGAATACAATCCGAAAACATGGCTTACTTTTTATAGCAATATTAATTTTTTAGGAACAATTTACCTTGGGGCAAAAGATGTAGATGGTAATAATGCACACTCCTATTATAAACAGAAGTATGCTATTAATAATATGCCTTGTCGTTATGATTTATCATGGCAGTTTGGAGTTGGATTTAACTTTGGGAGATAAAAACTTGATTCAAGCCACCAAAACATACTTCTTTCCTGGCAAAGCTTTAACCAAACCATTCATTTCTAGTTGAAACAAAACTACGCTTGTCTTCGAGATAGGCATTTTACTTTTGTACGCTAAAGCATCCATGTGTTGTTCGCCTTCTAGTTGTAAAAGATCGACCATCGTTTTTTCATCAATTGACAAGTTTGAAAACAACTGCCTTTGTGCTTTCGCTGCCTTTTTGTTGTCGCCCCAGTCCATCCATTTGAGAAATTGTTCTGGGCTCAGGTAAAGATGAGCCTTTGATGCCGAAATAAGCTGATTACAGCCTTCAGAATACATTTGACCTACATTGCCGGGCACAGCAAACACATCGCGGCTGTAATCGTTCGCTAAGTCGGCAGTTATTAGCGAACCTCCTTTGTTTTTACTTTCAACAACAATGGTCGCATCACACATACCAGCAACTATGCGGTTACGCATGGGAAAATTCTCTCTGTCGGGAAGTGTTCCAGGTAAAAACTCAGTGAGTAATCCACCGGTATTGAGCATTTTATTTGCTGTATTCTTGTGTGCGCTCGGGTAAAGTCTATCCAAACCATGTCCTAAAACACCAATTGTTGGCACATTGTGTTTTACACAAAGTTGGTGAACACAAATATCTATCCCATACGCCATTCCACTGACGACTAAAACGTTTTTGCCAACCAAGGAGAGAATCAATTTCTCACAAACTTCACGACCGTATTCCGTTGCATTTCTTGTTCCAACAATGGCAACTGCTCTCAATGGATTCAAATCTAGGTTGCCTTGTCCATAAAGAATCATCGGCGCATCTTCACATTGTTTTAGTCTACGAGGGTAATCCGGACTTTGGATGAAAAAAGTTTTCAAGTTGTTTCTTTCAATAAACCCCAATTGCTTTTCTGCTTGAATCAAGGCTTCTTCACGATTCATTTGTTTCAATATCTTTTTTGATAAACCAGTTGCATGTTGGAGCTCATGCAGGGAATAGGAAAAAAGACAGTTAATATCTGGAATTTTGGATAACAAAAGTCGAGCTCGAATCGAGCCTATACCTTGCAGAAATGTCAAGGCAATTTGTAGTTGTAATTGATTAGTATTCACTATTTATTTTCATTAGTTACTTAAATTTACGAATAAATATGACTTATTTTGCCTCAGGAGAAAATTTTTAATTTTCCTATTAAAACTTTGTAAATGAAAGTATTGGGTGTTATTCCGGCTCGTTTTGAATCCTCACGTTTCCCAGGAAAACCGTTAATCGACCTTAAAGGCAAAACGATGATTCAACGCGTTTATGAAGGAGCAAAACGCAGCAATTTATTGACCGAAGTCATTGTTGCAACGGATGATCAGCGCATTGTAGATGAGGTTCTTTCATTTGGAGGAAAGGTTGAATTAACAGATAAATCTCACCCAAGTGGAACGGATAGATGTGGAGAAATACTCTCTCGTCATTCAGAATTTGATGTTGTAATAAATATTCAAGGAGACGAACCGCTTGTTTCTTCGCAACAGATAGATGAGCTTTTACAAGCATTTAAAGACGAAAACGTCAACATTGCTACACTAGGAATCAAAGATGTTTCAGCTGATGATTTCAATAATCCAAATCGAATCAAACTCGTGACAAATGTATCTGGAGATGCGCTTTATTTTTCTCGCAGCCCAATACCGAACACAAATAATAGCAGTGAATCGTTAAAAGAGAATTTTCCATTTATGCGCCACATTGGCTTGTATGCATATCGCAGTAAAACGTTGATGGAGTTGGTTTCTTTAGAGAAAACTCAGCTTGAACAAGTTGAATCGTTGGAACAGTTAAGATGGTTATACTATGGTTATTCTATTCGTGTTATGGAAACGAAAATAGAAACTCCCAACATTGATGTTCCAGCCGACGTTGAAAAAGTACTTCCATTTTTGTAACATATAAGGCTATTTCCCGTAACTTGTAGAAGGTAGAGGAATTCTTTACCTTTGTAACAAATGAAATTAGAAGAAGCAATAGTAGATTTATTGTTACGACACAATTGTGTGGTCGTTCCAGCTTTCGGTGGGTTTATTGCTCAATCGACAGGTGCTGTTATTGATATGAATTCTGGTGTGATTACTCCACCTCGAAAATCAATTCTTTTTAATCGCCAATTGATTAACAACGATGGGCTCTTGATTTCACATCTTTCTGTTGAAGGAGGGATGAATTACAATGAAGCTGAAAAGTTGCTTACAAGCCATGTTGTTGATTGGCATTCACGTTTGCAAGAAGGTCAGCGAGTAAGCATAGACAAAATTGGTCATCTTTATCTAGATGCCGAAAGAAACATAAGCTTCGAACAAGATCGTTTCTTTAATCTTTTGCTCCAGTCTTATGGTTTGAACAAAGTTCATTTCATAACAGAAGAAGAAGTTAAAATAGCAGAATATCAGCACCGACCAGAAAAAGTGCACATTCCACTGCCTGTTGTCGAAGAAGAAAAAATAGACTTTTCACCAAGAGAAATTCCAATTTCGCCAGTTGTACCTCAACCCGCAGCTAAGGTTATCGAGTTGAATGAAGAACCGAAGTCTAACAGAAGACAAATTTGGAAATATGCTGCAGCGGCGGCGCTTTTACCATTCGCTTTCTATACGTATTGGATTCCAATGCAAACCAATGTTTTGGAGTCGGGAATGATTTCCTATAAAGATTTCAACCCAATGTATCATTCTGGCGAAGGTGTTTATCAGCAAAAGACATTTTCATTTCCAGAATCCAAAGAAAAGAAAGAGAAAACCTTAGAAGAAACTGTTGAGACATTAAAAGGAAAAGTTGACGTTTATTCGTACAAATTCGATGACGATTTATTCATTCCAGTTAATATTAAAACTGAAAAAGTTGAGGTTGAAGAGCTTAAAAAAGCAGAACCGAAAACCAAGGAAGTCCCAGAAGTAGAAAATTTAATAGAAGAAGTTTTTCAAGCATCCCCCGCTGAAAAGAAAGTAGTGAATGAGGCAAAAGCTTCCGGTCCACAATACATTGTTGGAGCATACTCAAGTCTTGAAAATGCTCAATCTATGGTTGAAACGTTACGATCTAAAGGAATGACAGGCGCCAAAATTGCTGATAGGAAAGGCGGATTGAACAGAGTAAGCGCTGGAGGTTCTGAAAACATTCTTGAAATGGAGGCCATAGCTGAAAAAGCAGAAGCTGCTGGATACAAAGGTTGGATTCTGAAATAATAGAATTCTCTTTTCAAATCATTATCTTTACGAAGCTTAAATAAAAATACCAATTGTATATTGGTACATCTTTTGTTTCATATAACATCAAAAAGTTTACAAAAAACTATGAAAAAACATCAATTATTGGGCATAGCGCTCATTATCTCAGGAGGTTTGTTCGCCCAATTTGGGAACACAGGAACAATAAAAAATGCAGAGAATTCACAATATAAATTCACTAAAATTGCGCATCTAGACGCAACACCGGTTCAAAGTCAAGGTTACACTGGAACATGTTGGAGCTTTTCGGCTTTATCGTTTTTCGAATCAGAATTGATGCGAATGGGCAATAAGAACCCGGCATTATTATCAGAAATGTACATCGCGCGTAAAGCGTATGAAAGCAAAGCTGAAAAGTACTTGCGAATGGATGGAAAAATCAATTTCTCAGAAGGAGGAGCTTTTCATGACATTCCTTTCGTGATTCGTAAATATGGAATCGTTCCAGAATCTGTTTATACAGGTTTGGTCAACGGGGCAGAGGCACACAATCATGCTGAATTGTTTAATGTAATAGATGGAGCAATGTCTGGCGTTTTAAAATCCAAGGATGGCGCAAGAGGAACGGCATTAACTTCAAATTGGAAACCAGCAATAAACGGAATTTTGGATGCCTATTTGGGTCCAGATCCAAAAGAATTCATGTACGAAGGAAAGAAATATACACCGAAGTCGTATGCTTCGTCTTTAGGAATGAACATGGACGATTATGTATCGCTAACTTCTTTCATGCAATACGAAGACTATAAAAGATGCATGTTGGAAATTCCAGACAACTGGGCTTGGGGTGAAAGTTATAACGTTCCACTTCCAGACATGATGACTGTGGTTGAAAACGCTTTAAAAGAAGGATATACAGTCGCTTGGGGAGCAGATGTTTCTGAAAAAGGATTCAGCTTTAAGAATGGTTTGGGAATTGTTCCTGAAGACGTATCGACAATTGATGTGATTGGAAAGGACAACAAAAACTTCTCCGATGGCGGTGCAGACAAAGTTTCAAATGCATTTACACAACCGGTGAAAGAAGTAAAAGTTACGCCAGAATTACGTCAAGAAGGTTACGACAATAAAACAACGACTGATGACCATGGAATGCACATCGTTGGAATCTATAAAGAAGACAACGGAACAAAATATTTATTGGTTAAAAACTCTTGGGGAACAAGCAATTATCCTAAAGGATATTTATATGTTTCAGAGAATTATTTCAATTTGAAAACGATCAATATTTACTTGCATAAAGACGGGATCCAAAAAGACATTAAAAGAAAATTGGGCTTGAAATAAACACAAGTAAAAAGTATTTAAAAGAGGTGATCGAAAGGTCGCCTCTTTTTTTGTTTACTTAATCTTCCGCTCCAACAAAGCATAAAGTGCAAAAGAAGCTAGCCAATGTTCGCCCATGTAATCTCCATCTACAATAGAAGGCAATGAACTTTTGAGGTGAGCATCAGCAATACCACGCAAATGGGTCAATCTCTTATCACTTCTTGCAATTGCATACATACACCAAGCACGACTCAGATTCAAGCCATCTAAATGCACTAATTTGCCATCGCTTCTATCAGTTACAACCAATGGTTTAAGTTCAAACCTAGGATTCAATAAACTAGGCATGAAACGATACAACCATTTCGTGAATTCCTTTTTTGGAAGAACCATATTCATCAAGTGAATTTCTTCAAATATCGGGCTTAGAAAATCGAATCCACTTGGTTCATAGCTCAAATCCGCATCTTCATCATTCAAATAAAAAAAACGAGCTCGTTCTTCAATTAATTTTTTGAATTTTTCGTTTTTGGTTCGCACGGCATATTCATATGCCATTGAAAGTCCAAAGGCGGTATTTATATGCTCTCCGGAGCGCAAAGGGTGACTCAATTTTGGTAAAAAATCCGAGAATTGTTTTACCACAAGGTCAGCCAGAGGTTGCACATTTTGGCTCAATTGTTTCCCCAAACTATCATCGAAAGTGAGCAGCGATCCGTGCAGTTTCAGCAACCAAGCCCAACCGTATGTTCTTTCAAAAGAACCGTTGTATTTGGATTCGAAATAGGCAACTTCGGCATTTATGTTTTCGGCGGTTAAGCGTTGGCTTAATTTTTCGCGAATGTCTTTTTGTTCCATTTCAGGAAAATCTCGAATCAAGCGCACAAGCATCCAATGACCATGAACGGAGCTATGCCAATCAAAACAACCAAAGAATGCAGGATGAAGAGTGGAAGGACTTTTTAGATCTTCAGCACTGTTTAGTACTTGGCCCAATTTATTTGGATATTCTTGGTCTAAACATTTCAATGGAAGAGAAGCTAAACGATGCACTTGAGCACTATCTAGAATTAAACTTACTTTTTTATTGCCAATTGAAATATCATCATCGGGAATTTGATAAACACAGGCTCCAACAACAAAAGCAAGAATGAAAAAGAAGGTTAATTTCATTAAGATTTGATTTGGGTAAGGGCAAGTTCTCTGGCTAAACGATCAATCTCAACAAAGTCTTCGTAAACTGGTTTTAGTATGTTTTTGCTTTCATTCAACACGAATTGATTTATTTTGGCAATGTCTAAAAAGCCAATTTTTTCTTTCAAAAAAGCATCCACAACGACTTCATTTGAAGCATTGAGTGAACACGCCGCTGTTCCTTCCATGTTCATAGCATCGTAAGCTAGGTTCAAATTCAAGAATGTTTCTTTGTCTGGTTTCTCAAAAGTCAATTCAGGATAATCCATAAAGTTGAAACGAGGAAAATCTGTTTTCAAACGATCTGGAAAAGTTAACGCAAATTGAATAGGCAATTTCATATCCGGCAAACCCATTTGTGCTTTCATACTTCCATCTTCAAATTGAACCAATGAGTGAACGATGGATTGCGGATGAACAATAACATCAATTTGTTCCGGTTTCAAATTGAACAACCATTTTGCTTCAATCACCTCCAATCCTTTGTTCATCAATGAAGCAGAATCGATTGTAATTTTAGCGCCCATTTCCCAGTTTGGATGCTTCAAAGCCTGAGCTTTTGTAACTGTTTGCAATTGTTCTTTCGTCCAACCGCGGAATGGACCGCCTGATGCGGTCAAATAAATTTTCTCAATTTTATTGTGAAATTCTCCAACCAAACATTGAAAAATTGCTGAATGTTCAGAATCTACAGGATAAATATTTACTCCATTTTCTCTAGCCTCGCGAGTAACTAATTCACCAGCTACCACTAAGGTTTCTTTATTGGCCAAAGCGATAGTTTTCTTAGCTTGAATAGCTGCTAAAGTTGGTTTCAATCCGGCATAACCAACAAGAGCAGTTAATACAGTATCAACTTCGTTAAATGTTACGACTTCCGACAACGATTTTTCTCCAGCATAAACAACGATATCATCGTCCCACAAAGCTTGTTTTACATAATCGTATTTGCTTTCATCAACAATTACAACAGCCTGAGGTTGGTGCTTTTTAGCCTGCGCTATTAACAAATCGGCATTGGAATTTGCCGTAAGCACTCGTAAATCAAAATATTCTGGATAGGCTTCAATAACTTCAAGTGATTGAGTTCCAATTGATCCCGTAGAGCCAAGTATGGCAATTCCTTTTTGTTCCATCATCGGTACAAAAATAAGATTATTCGTTTAGGGAAAGCACTGTGGATTAGGCTTTATTTCATACGATTGGGTAACTTTGCAGCATGAAATATAGATTACTCACCAAGGAGGAAAGAGAAATTTTTGACGAAGACTTCAAGCATTTCATGATTTCAAACGGTGTGACCAATGAAGAATGGTTGGAAATGAATGAATCTAACCTAGAAAAAGCAACAGAATTGGTTGAACTTTTTTCAGATCTTGTCCTGGAAAAAGTTTATCAAAAAATTGAGTACCTTGAGTTCAGAAGCGAAAACTCTTGTTTGGTTTTTCATTGCACACCAGATACGATTAAGTTGATTTCAATTTTACCAAAAACAGGAAAGAAAGTAAATTTGAGTACACCTGAATCTATCCATGAAGCACTAATCAATCAATTTTCTGATTTGGATTTGTTCAAAAGTGAAAAGGGATATGCTACTTTGAGAGAGTTAGAAATTCACCAAATGGTTGAACAAGGTTGTCTCAATTCATCGAAAGATTTTTGGAATGCTTTGACCCAATTGATAAACTAAAAATATGTTAGAAGAATTAAAAGCAAGATTCGGAGCAGAGAACATTACTGTTTTCAAGCAAGTAAGCGAAAACTTGGAAATTCTTCACGTACAATTGGAGCAAAACAATAACCCAATAAGTGTGCTACTTACCCACGGATTATCAAATTACAAAATGCCCGTTCACGAGCGATATCAGGGCAGGGAATACAATGAATTGTTTTTTTGCATACCGCGATATTGGGATCTAAAGGAAATAGACAATCCAAACCTAAATTGGCCTGTACTTTGGTTAGAAAAACTGGTAAATCACGTGGTTGAGAAAAATTTATGGTATGGTCCTGGACATTCCATTCAGTGTTATTCAGATTATAAATCACTTTCTGAAACGATGAAGCAAAACCACTTGATGCTGATAGATCCTATCTTACTGAAAGAGGAAATGAGTCCTCTGGTTTGTGAATCGAAAACGATATATTTCCTTGCCGGAATGCCAATTTTTGGTGAAGAAATGGATTACAAACAAGGCAAGGGAACCTATAAATTGTTGACCAAATTTTTGAATAACAATTACAACGAGAAATTAGACGATTATCGGGAATCTGTTCTTACTTCAAGAATGAAATTCTGGAGGTAATTACAAAAGTCCTTTCGCAATCAACATCTGTCCAATTTGAACAGCATTTGTTGCAGCACCTTTTCTCAAGTTATCGGCAACGATCCACAAGTTCATAGTGTTGTCCTGACTTTCATCTCGGCGAATTCTGCCAACAAAAACGTCATTTTTACCTTCTGCAAATCGAGGCATAGGGTAAATGTTTTCTGCAACATTGTCTTGCAAAGTAACTCCAGAAGTGCCTTCCAGAAGTGCTTTTACCTCATTCAAATCGAATTCGTTATCGAACTCTATGTTCACCGCTTCCGAATGTCCGCCAACGACAGGAACTCTAACAGCAGTAGCGCTTAGGCGAATTGCAGGATCCAATATTTTCTTCGTTTCATTCGATAATTTCATTTCCTCTTTTGTGTAACCATTGTCCATGAATGAATCGCAATGAGGAATACAGTTTTTATCGATTGGGTAATTATAGGCCATTTCTCCGTCAACACCGTTTCGCTCATTTTCCAACTGTTGAACAGCTTTTACGCCCGTTCCGGTAATGGATTGATAGGTTGAAACAAGTACACGTTTTATCTTGTATTTTTTGTGTAGAGGCGCTAAAACCATCAACAATTGAATCGTAGAACAATTCGGGTTGGCAATAATCTTGTCATTTGCAGTCAGCTCATTTCCATTGATTTCTGGAACGACCAATTTTTTGTCTGGATCCATTCTCCATGCAGAGCTATTGTCGATTACTGTTGTTCCAACTTCAGCAAATTTTGGGGCCCATTCTAATGATGTATCACCACCAGCAGAAAAGATTGCCAAATCGCACTTTGCAGCAACAGCATCAGTCATACTCACGATTTGATATTCTTTTCCTTCGTAAGAAAGGCTTTTACCAACTGATTTTTCCGAAGCAACTGGAATTAATTCAGTAATTGGGAAATTGTGCTCCGCTAAAACTTTCAACATAACCTGGCCAACCATTCCTGTTGCCCCTACAACTGCGACTTTCATAAAAACTTAATATTGATGTGTCGTCGCAAAATTACTATATTTACTCACGCGAAGAAAGCATACATGAAGACACTTTTACTAATTTCACAACTCTTCTTTATTTCCGTAGGATTTTCTCAACTTGTAGATGACTTTTCGGATGGAGACTTTACTACAAATCCAGCTTGGTTAGGAACTACGACTGATTATTTTGTAAACCCAAGTTTCGAATTGCAGACAAACTTGAGTGTTGCGGCAACTTCCTATTTGTCTACTCCACATTCTTTAACCACCTTGGATAATAAAGAATGGCGAATGCGCGTGAAAATGACTTTTTCGCCTTCAACGAGCAACTTCGGACGTGCATATTTACTTTCAAACAATGTCAACCCAACGACAAATCCAGATGGTTTTTATTTGCAGTTTGGCGAAGCGCTATCCGTAGATGCAGTTAAATTATTTAAGCAAGTTGGCGGAGTTTCGACATTAATTTGTTCGGGTGCCTCAGGTCAAATAGCGAATTCATTCAATTTTGGTGTAAGAGTTACTAGAGATGCAACTGGACTTTGGTCTTTGTATACAGATCCAGCGGGAGGAACAAATTATACCTTTGAAGGTTCGGGAACAGATGCTCAAAATTTAGTAGGAACGTATTTTTCATGGCAATGTGTTTATACTTCCTCCAACGCAAACAAGTTTTTCCTAGATGATGTATTTGTTGGAAATATAGTTGTTGATGTTGCTGCTCCGGTTTTATTATCAGCAACTCCATTAAGCGTAAGTACAGTCGATGCTCTTTTCAATGAGCCTTTAAACCAGGCGATTGCAGAGGATCCGAATAATTATGATTTGCCTCCTTTCAATAGTATTAGCACAGCTGTTTTAGATGCAATTAACCCAAAATTGGTGCATTTAACGACAGCATTGCCGATGTTAAACGGAAATACCTATTCATTGACAGCGTATAATATTCAAGATTTGTCAGGAAATGATTCTATAGCTCAAAGTGTAGTTTTCACCTACATCATTCCTGTTGCCCCATCACCTGGAGATGTTATTATCAATGAGTTTTTTCCTGATCCTACACCGACTGTTGGTTTGCCAGAATTAGAGTTTGTGGAAATTTACAATAGAAGTAATAAGTTTTTAAATATTTACAAATGGAAAATTGGCGATGCTACATCCGACGGAACGATTGCTTCTTCCATTCTTGCGCCTGGTGAATATCGTGTGTTGTGCGCGACATCTTCGGTTGTTTCATTTCCAGGTTCAGTCGGTGTAACAAGTTTTCCAAGCTTAAACAATGCCGGAGATAACGTTGTGCTGAAAGATAGCAACGGCGTTGTTTTAGATTTTTTAACCTATACGGATGCTTGGTATCAAGATGAGGTAAAAAAACTTGGTGGCTATACTTTGGAAAGAATCAATCCGCTTTTAACTTGTTCATCTTCGCAAAATTGGATTGCAAGTAATGCCACAAACGGAGGAACACCGAACGCTCAAAACTCTGTGTTTTCAAATGCTCCTGATACAAATCCGCCTAGCTTAATTGGAGTCGTTGCAAATACCCCGAACTCATTGAATTTAAAATTTTCAGAGCCGCTTGATTCGCTTTCATTGGCAAATTCTGTGTTCAGTGTATCACCGGCATTAACTGAACTGAGTCGAACTATTTCAGCGAGTCAACCGGTTGAAATGACAATGCTGTTTACCCCAAACTTTGCAAACTCAACGGTTTACAATTTTACGCTTCAACCTATTGAAGATTGCGCTGGAAATTCCGCGAATTTGACAGGACAATTTGTATTGACAGACCAACCTTTGCCAGGAGATGTTTTAATCAATGAATTTTTTCCGGATCCATCGCCAGTAGTCGGTTTGCCTGAATTAGAATTTATAGAAGTTTACAATAGAAGCAACAAATATTTTAATCTGAATAAGTGGAAAATAGGCGATGCAAGTGCTGATGGAACAATAGGATTGAAAATTCTGGGTCCTGGAGAATATACCATTTTATGCGCTAGTTCATCCGTTTTAGATTATCCTGGCTCGGTTGCCGTGAGTTCATTTCCAAGTTTGAATAATGCTTCAGATGATGTTGTTTTGAAAGATAGCAATGGTGTTGTTTTAGATAAGATTTCCTATACGGATGATTGGTATCAAAACGACGTTAAAAAAGCAGGAGGTTATACTTTGGAAAGAATAAACCCAACATTACCTTGTTCTTCAACAAAAAATTGGATTGCGAGCAATAGCTCAACTGGAGGAACACCAGGCTTGCAAAACTCTGTTTATTCAAATGCTCCAGACACGCAAGCACCAAGCTTTGAATCTGTTTTTGCGGAAGCGCCAAATGTTCTAAAATTGGTTTTCGACGAACCGGTAGATTCCCTTTCCTTGGCAAATGCAATTTTTTCTGTTCAACCAAATTTGACAGAAACGAGTCGAACGATTCTTATCGCGCAACCTTTGGAAATGACTATGACTTTTTCTCCGAATTTTGAGGTTTCTCAAGTGTACAATTTCATACTTCAAAATGTGGAGGATTGTGCTGGAAATTTAGCGAATTTATCATCTAGCTTTATTCTTCCCGATAATCCAGTAACGAATGATGTCGTAATCAATGAAATATTATTCAACCCATTAACTGGCGGAAGCGATTATGTTGAATTGTACAATCGGTCAAACAAAGTGTTGGATCTTTTTGGTTGGCAATTTGCCAATATAGCAGGTGACACTATTGCCAATAAAAAGACGATAGCAAAACATTTTATCCTTTTGCCAGGTGAATATGTTGTTGTTTCAAAAGATACAACGAACGTAAAACAGAATTATCCAAGTCATGGAATTGGCCGATTTGTAAAAAGCGATTTGCCAAGTTATAATACAGCTGATGGAAATGTTATTGTGCTTTCTGGTTCTACAGTTCTAGACCGAGTGGGTTATTCTGCTGATTGGCACTTTGCTTTATTGGACAGCGACAAAGGAAAATCACTGGAGCGAATCAACGCTGAAGATCCAAGCCAATTGTCGGATAACTGGCATACAGCGGCAGAATCTGTTCAGTTCGGAACGCCAGGAAGAGAGAACTCTCAATTTGTACCAGTTGTTTCGTCGGGTGAATTTACTTTGACCAATAAAGTCTTTTCCCCAGACAACGATGGATATGAGGATGTGCTACAAATTCGTTACAAAATGAACGAAAACGATGTTTTAGCAACAATTACGATTTATGACGATTTAGGTCGTGTAGTTCGAAAATTAAAAGAGAATGAATATTTAGCAACCGAAGGATTGTTTACATGGGATGGTTTGAACGATGATGGACAAAAAGCTAGCATTGGACAATACATCTTGTTTTTCGAAGCTTTTAGACCTGATGGAGGGTCAATATTCAGAGAAAAAAAAGTTTGTGTTTTAGCTGGAAAGATTTAACATAAACTTGTCGTATTTTTGCCCAAATAATTTCCTATAATGATAGCCCCAGGGTCAAAAGGTTGGATTAATAAATACTTTGAAATGCTTGAAAATGAGCATTTTAGCTTGAATTTAACCGTTCCTAGAGGATTTAGTGAAAGGGAAATGATACATTTCAGCCTATTACGAACGGGGATTATTTTTGGGGTATCAGCCGAAATGTTGTTTGCTAAAAACTTAGATGAAAGCAAATGGACAAAATCGGAGAAGTTGAAATTACTCCTTCTCGAAGCCCTTTTGTTGATTTATCATAATGAAAATAAAGGGAATACCTTGAATCCAGAGGATTTTAAATCCTCTCTATTGAAGTTTTATGAAGGACATACTTCCCCAGTTATTTCTAAAGTATTTCGTTTGTTCATGTCTGAATCGCCAGATGAACGGTTGGAAAGCATTTTAAGTGGTCGCTTAAACGTTAAATACAAAGTTACAGACAGTAAATATTGGGTGAACTACCTGTCAAATGCCTTTATTTACTTAGATGTTATTCTTTATAGAGAATTTCTTCGCAAAAAGGAAGAAACGCTTTCGCAATATAGCGATCTAGCAGACAATGCTTTGGTTGCACTTTCGATGGCGGCCTTTTCAGATAACAAAATTACCGATAGCGAAAAGGCAATGTTTAAGGCATTTCTAGACTCATCTAATTTAGATCAGCAACATAGAGCTCATGCAAAAGCACGATTTGTTAAAGGCGCTAAACTAGAAGATTTCACAACGATTGTCCATCAAAATTGGCTCTTCCGACGGTTTTTATTGGATATTTCAGCATTAACAATATTCGTGAATCAAGAGTTAGTCCCAGAAGAATATCCTGTTTTTGAAAATCTTTGCCAATTTCTCGAAATACCTAAAAAAGAAGTCAATTATTCTTTAGCATTAATAGAAAACTTTGTTTTGCAGCATAGCGATAAAGAGGAGTTATTGAGCAGTGCTTCATCGTATGAGAAACTTTATGGAAACCTTTCGAAACGCTGGGTTAAAATATTGGGAAGGAATAAGGAAAAATTGGCAAGGGAATTAAAAGAAAGTAAAGACCTGGTTTATTTAATTACCAAATCGAGGAAAGAGGATCTGTCCAAGGCAGAAAAAGAATTGGTAAAAACGCAGTTCTTGGATTTAGCGAAATCGGTGCCTGCGCTAGCGATATTCATGTTGCCAGGGGGCGCAATCATATTGCCAATCATATTAAAAATCTTACCCGATTTGATTCCATCTGCCTTCCGCGATAATGAATTAGAAGAAAAAAAGTAAAAATTACACTATTTTCCTTCAAATTGATTTGGCTGTAAATTTTCTTTACTTATATTTGCACTCGCTTTCAGAAATGAGAGTCTAAATTCTTCCTTAGCTCAGTTGGTTAGAGCATCTGACTGTTAATCAGAGGGTCCTTGGTTCGAGCCCAAGAGGAAGAGCAAAAGTCCAGCAGAAATGTTGGACTTTTTTGGTTTTAGAAAGTAACTACTACCATGAAAAATCAAGTTTATATACTTCATTCTAAGAAAATGAATCGCTATTATATAGGATTTACAACAAATTTAGATGTGCGTTTAGGGTTTCATGAAAATGCTGAAAGCAGAAAGTTTACATCAAAAGCAAGTGATTGGATAGTTTATTTTACGATTGCCTGCCAATCAGAAAAACAAGGTTTATCGATAGAGAAGCATATTAAGAAAATGAAAAGTAGTAAGTACATCGAAAACTTAAAAAAGTTTCCAGAAATGTCCGAAGGACTTAAAAATAGATTTAGGGCTGACTTTTAATCAGACTCCGATAGCTATCGGAGTTGGTTCAAGCCCATCCCGATAGTTATCGGGAGAAGAGCAAAAGTCAACAGAAATGTTGGACTTTTTTATTTTTGGGAAGCTTTGTTAATCAGACCTCTAAATGGGCCTCAGGTAATATTTAGCAAGAAGGTATAAGACTAAAATTAGGGAATGAATTTTAGAATACAGTTATAACTTGAGGCGAGTAATTATTTTTCTGAATTTGGTCTTTGATAAAAAAGAAATATCTAAAGGAAGTTTAGCCAATATACAAAAACGACTTCAAATTTTTAAGTTCCAGAAAAAGGTTCATCTATGTTAATGATTAAACCTCTAGATCATATTGCACAGTTATAAAATAATTGTGCAATAGGGATTTTTCAATTGAGTTTAGATTGACTTTTAATTCAAACCTAAACACCTCAAATACGAGCTTTTGGGTTTCTGTCATTTTCCTCTTTCTGCTTTTTATTAGAGGTGTAAATGTTCCAGAAGGTAAGCGCTATATAGGTCGAAAATATTATCCCGCCAATTAAGAAGAAGCCGATACTCATGACTTTCTTCTTTGTCTTATCGCTATTGCAAAAAGCAATATTGTGCCTGGCCAATGAGCAGAATATTGCGCCTCTTCAGTCATGCCCAACAAACCATATCCCACCGAATACAATAGGCACAAAAATGCCAATATCACGGGATACCAAACTAATATAAATTTCATCATACATTTAGATTTAACATTGTTACTAAACTGATAAACAAACGCGTTAATGGTTTTGTTTAATTTTAAGATGTTTATCGTAATAAGGGATAAATGTTTGCCTTGCCTTTGGTAAGGCGCAATAAGAATATAGTCGATGAGTTTCTTTACTTTCAACTTGCTTTATTTCAACAAATCTCAAAATACTTCATGTTGGTCAAAGTTTTCGTCGCAATAAACTACTTTATTTGCCACCAATGCACGTTATAAATCCAAGGTAAGTGTGTGACTGAAATCCGCGACAACCTATGTTTATTTGATTAGAAAACGAATAATATAACTGGGGTTGACAGAATCGCCTTTTCTTCACAACTTTTTTGAAATCTCACCACCTTTATAGGCTGATGCCTCGTTTTATTAGCTTCTATTTACGGAATTTATCCAAAAAATGAATTAGAGAGAAAGGAATCAAATAATAAAAGAAGAAAGTTAGAGTAGTTTGTTTTCGGAATTGATAAGCCAAATTATTTTATGTTAAAAGGTTAAACAAAAAAACACACGAAGCGTTTATTATTTGAATTCTAAAATTTTAAATTATGAAAAAAATAATCTTTATTTTAACAATTGTGTCAACCTTCATGTTTACGAAAAATGTCACAGCCCAAGAAACAATAGTAGATGTTGCTATTGGGAATGAAAATTTTTCAACGCTAGTAACCGCATTGAAAGCCGCAGATTTGGTTAGTGCTTTGCAAGGTGATGGTCCTTTTACCGTTTTTGCTCCAACGAATGATGCTTTCGCCAAAGTTGATGCAGCGACATTAAGTTCTTTGCTTGAAACAGAAAACAAAAAAGCATTAGCGAATATTTTAACCTACCATGTTGTGGCTGGCAAAATAACAGCAACGGATGTTGTTGCCGCTCTTAAGAAAGGAAAAGGCAAAGTAGAATTGAAAGCTTTAAATGGCCAAGTCTTAACGGTTCTTGAAAAAGACGGAAAAATTTGGTTGAAAGATTTGAATGGAAATTACAGCGAAATTGTTATGACAGACGTTATGGGTAGCAATGGCGTAATTCACGTAATCGATACAGTAGTAATGCCTAAATAGTTAGGTCCAGAATAATTATATAGAAAAGCCTCGATTTGTCGAGGCTTTTCTGTGATTTATAGTTTGATTTGTGTTGTTGCTATACCACAAACAGACTATATTCGAAAACTAGATTTAAAAGTAAATCCTGAAGAATAAAAAAGACTGCAAAATCGATAGAATTAAAACCAAATAAAGAATTTAAGTCAATAATGCATGCTCATAATCCAATTCGGATTCATGTGTTTTTCAGAACGTTGAAATATGGTTTCTGCAATCTTCTTTACTTCACATTCCCCTTCACAAACTTCTTAAAGTCTTTCCAACTTTTCTTGTCAGCAGCTTCGTTGTAAGCTATTGGCATTTCAAATTTTAAACCTGTAGACGTTGAGCCTGGATTGGTGAAGGCGTGTGTAGATTCTGGGTAATTGATGAACAGGAAATTAATTTTGTTCTTTTCCATGTCAGCTTTGAAGTTCTCTATGTCTGTTTCAGGTACAAATTTATCTATGGCTCCGTTGCAAACTAAAATAGCTGGAACTTTGGTGTTCGGTTCAATTGGCGCTCCAGCCAATCCACCATGAAAACTGATTGCTGCATCAATAGGTGCTCCTTTTTTGGCAGCATTGAGAACCATGGATCCACCGAAACAGTAACCGATTGCAGCTATTTTTGATTCATTTACACCTTTTATTTTCAAAGCTTCCTTCATCCCAGCCATAAAATGTTTGTACGCTTTTTCAGGGTTTTGATAAAACGGTGTGGCCATAGTCTGTGCCTCTTTTGGGCCTGTGGCTATTTTGCCTGTACCATACATATCTATACAGAAACCAATCATTCCTTCTTTAGCCAATTGAATTGCTCGCGTTTTGGGATATTCATTCAAACCCCACCATTCGTGAACGATTAATATAGTTTTGGTCTTGTTGTTTACTTTTTTAGGCAGCGCATAATAGGCTGTAAAAGATTCTCCGTCTATTTCATAAGAAACGGAATCTAATTTTTGACTCATTCCCCAAAATGAGAAAGTAAGGACAAGTGTTAATAATAGTATTTTCATGATAAATTGTTTAGTCCATATTAAGGAACAAATTGACAAAATGTTTAAGAATTCAATTTAAATTATCTGTTTTTTGGGAATATCGCCCCAAAACCTCCACAACATTCGCCTCAATTCGCTCGCAAAGTTGATCTGTTGGCAAATCATTATCATCGGTTCCAAATGGGTCTTCGATTTCTTCGGCTAGAACTTCCATACTTACCAGTACGTAGAATACAAAAGTCGCGATCAACGCTGACCAATAACCGAAAGTTGTGACGAATGCCAATGGCAAGGTGGTTACATAAATGAAAATGAATTTTTTGATAAACAAAGAGTAGGAATAGGGAATGGGTGTGTTTTTTATTCGTTCGCAAGCTCCTATACTATCCATTAAGGCATTCAAATTCTTATCCAAAATGAAAATGTCATCACCGTTTAAAACCCCTTTTTCGCGAAGTTGGATGATTCGGTTGAACATTAAATTGGAAATAGCCAGTGGAATATGGTTTTTCGAACGAATAGAATCTAATTCTGAAACCGTCAATTTTAAGGTTTGCAAATCTACTCCTTTTCTCAAGTGTTCTTTGCTCGCAAATACGAAGTTGGGAATCATTCGTTTAAAAAAGTCTTTATCCTCTTCTGAAGTTAGGAGAACAGATAATTTAGAGGCTAAATTTCGCGTGTCGTTCACCATTTCTCCCCATTTTCTGCGTCCTTCCCACCAACGATCATAGGCAGTGTTGGTGCGGAATACAAGCAATAAAGAGATGACAAATCCGATCAATGAATAGACGGATATTAGTTTGTCTAAAACAGCTTCTTCAGGAAAAAAATGCATCACTACAAAATCAATGAGCAAGGTGAAAACACCTATATAAATCAACTCTTTCCATAGAATTCGCAGTGTGTCGCTTTTATGGATTGCGAAAATTAATTTGAACCAGCTTTTTGGGTTGTAATTTATCATAATCTCAAATCGAAGAAACCAAAGTTACAAATCTGAGTGCAGTTGGCAATAAATTTGGGCAATTGCACGCTTTCTTTAAAATATTTTTATTTACTTTGTAGCACAAAAATTAAACAAATGAGTTCTTCAACTATTTTTTACGCAATTGGTGATTTCATGAATAATATTGGTTTCTTGCCATTAGAGATGATAGGAAATGTTTTTAATTATGCATGCATCGTTCTTGGTTTTGTAGGGTTATTCTACTGGTTAAATCTTCAAATGAAAATGACCAAAAAAGCAAAAGAAGAAGGAAAACTATTTTAAGTTCGTAAAAAAGAAATTGAAGGTTGTTGGTCTCTGGCTAATGACCTTTTTTTATTTATACACATGAAGGATTTAAGCGTAATAATTACAGCTGGAGGTATTGGGAAACGAATGGGTGGAAACTATCCCAAACAGTTTCGCTTACTTTCAGGGTTCCCTGTATTGATGCGAACAATTCAAACTTTTTATTCCTTCGCACCAAATGCTCAAATCATCGTTACGCTTCCTTCAGAATGGAAATCGGAATGGATGAAATTGATTGAACAATATGATTTCACCATTATTCATGAAATTGTCGATGGTGGACAAGAGCGTTTTCATTCGATAAAAAATGCTTTGGCAAAATGTTTGGGTGAAAAAATCATGATCCATGATGGCGTCCGTCCTTTGGTTTCTAACGAAACATTGCAGCGAGGATATGACGCACTTGAAGGTCATTTGGGAGCAATTCCATTTCTTGGCCTTGTTGATTCTTTACGTTGTGTTGAAGGCGATAAAAACCATGCTGTGAATAGAGCTGAATATAAGATAATACAAACACCTCAGTGTTTTCGAAAAAATGAAATCTTAAACGCTTACGAAGTAAATTTTACGGATAGTTTTACAGATGATGCATCCGTTTTTGAAGCTGCTGGATTTACACTTTTCTTGTTTCCAGGCAACGAAGAGAATTTAAAAATTACGACAGAAAAAGATCTTCATTTAACAGAATTTTGGTGGACACAGCAAAAAGGCAATTCATAGACTTTTAATTAGCTGTATATTTAACCTCTCAAGAAATTATGAAAGTTACCCAACATATAAAAGAAGCGAAAGAAACGCTTTTCTCATTTGAAATTTTACCTCCGTTAAAAGGAAAAAGCATTCAATCTATTTTTGATGGCATTGATCCAATGATGGAGTTCAAACCAAAATTTGTGAATGTTACTTATCACAGAGAAGAGTTTGTTTACAAGGAACGGGAAAATGGTTTGTTGGAAAAAATAGCAATTCGCAAGCGACCAGGAACGGTTGGAATTTGTGCTGCCATTATGAACAAGTATGAAGTGGACGCAGTTCCTCACTTGATTTGTGGAGGCTTTTCAAAAGAAGAAACGGAGAATGCCTTGATCGATTTACAGTTTTTGGGAATTGATAATGTTTTGGCTTTGCGAGGAGATTCTATAAAAACAGAAAGTGTTTTTAGACCGGATCCCAAAGGACATCAATATGCTGTAGAATTGATACGTCAGATTACCGACATGAATGAGGGCCACTATATGCTGGATGATGTAGACTTGGAACCCACTGACTTTTGTATAGGCGCTGCAGGATATCCTGAAAAGCATTTTGAAGCCATGAATCTTTCAACTGATTTGCAGTATTTGAAAGGCAAAGTAGAGGCGGGAGCTGAGTACATCACAACCCAAATGTTTTTTGATAATCAGAAATTCTATGATTTCGTCGATTCTTGCCGAGCAATAGGCATTACTGTTCCAATTATTCCTGGATTGAAACCTATTAAATCATTAAACCATATTTCTTTTCTTCCCAAGTTTTTTCACATCGATTTGCCTGAGGCTTTGTCCAAAGAATTGATGAAATGCAAGGACAATAAATCTGTGGAACAGGTTGGAATTGAATGGGGAATTCAACAGTCGAAAGAATTAAAAGAATATGGTGTGCCTTGTATTCACTATTATACAATGTCGAATTCAAGTCAAGTGAAATCAATTGCAAAAGAAATTTTTTAATATGAAAAAAATTATCCTAATCGCTTTATTGTTTGTCGTTTCAACGACATTCGGGCAGAAACAGAAACTGAATTTAACAAACGCCTTGATTGTTGGTCAAATGGACAAAGCAGACGAGCGCTTTATGCTTGAAATCGCCCTGACGGAGTTTTTTGCTGAAATGAATGTGCGTGCCGTTCCTTCAATCAACGTATTGAAGCAAGGAGCAAGACCAGAAGATTTAATTGGCCCAGAAATGCGAGCTGCTGTTAAAGCAAAAGGCTTAGATACTTATATGTTGGTTTCGGTTCGTGGATACGACAGTCGATTCAAAAAAACTAATAAAAACGACAGCTTGGATATTGCTTTAGATTATGGGACTCTTTTCTCCCTTTATCGTGATGAAGCAACTTCTGTAACATTTGAGTTTTTCATTTTCCGAAATGATGTAATGGTAAAAACGGCCTTGATTCGTTGTGGAAATATCAGCTCAAAAGAAACGGTTATCAAACGATTGAAAAAGAAATTGGCGAGAAAATATAAGAAGTGGTAGTCAGTGAAGTGGAAAGTACTTGAGGGGAAAGTTTTAAAGTAAATCCACTTTACACTTTCTAACTCTTCACTTTACACTCTCATTAGTTTCGCCACATACTTCCCAATAATATCGAACTCCAAATTGATTTTGTCGCCAATTTTTAATTGATGAAAACTAGTGTGCTCGTAAGTGTAAGGTATAATACAAACTGAAAACTCATTTTCTTTTGAATCAACGACTGTTAGACTGGTTCCATTAACCGTTATTGATCCTTTTTCTACCGTTGGTGAACTTCCATCGTATCGAAAAGTATACTTCCAACTTCCATTTTGATCTTCAACATTTACGCATGTTGCAGTTGTATCCACGTGTCCTTGAACAATGTGTCCATCCAAACGACCATTCATGACCATACAACGCTCCAGGTTCACTTTTGTGCCCACTTTCCATTCTCCAAGATTGGTTTTATCCAATGTCTCCTGAATCGCTGTAACAACGTATTTGTCAGCATCAAGAGAAACAACAGTTAAACAACAACCATTGTGCGCAACACTTTGGTCAATTTTTAATTCGTGGGTTATTGGTGATTGCACCGTAAAATGAATATTGTCTTGTTCGTGAACTATAGCTTCAATAGTTCCCATAGTTTCTATAATTCCTGTAAACATTATTTGTCGTAAATCAAATGAATAAATCCTTGTAATTCAAAGGGTTCTGTTTCTTCTAGTTTTATCGCGTATACCTTGCAAACGTAGAAATAAACACCTTCGGTCAGTAAAATGTTTTTCTTCTGGTCAAATCCATTCCACATAATCATAGGATCTTCGGAAAAGTACACTTGGTCTCCCCAGCGATTGAAAACACGAAAATCGACGTGAGAAATAAATTTGTAAGGTAATAATGGATGGTATAAATCATTTGGGCCATCACCATTTGGTGTAAATACGTTTGGCAAGGTATAAACCGGCTCACAATTGTCAACACAAACAACTTCTGAAGGAATACTTACATTATTGTAAATAACAGAATCTGAAGCCGTAACGTAATAACAACCTGCAATCGAATTTGTGGATTGGTACAAATACGAGGTATCTATATCCGAATTGATAGTTTGAATCAGTTCAAATGGTCCTTCACTGTTAGGAGCATAATACAATTGATAAGCGACCACATCGTCTGAACAGGAATTGTTAGGATTACTCCAGGTGATGAGGTTGGTCAATGTTTCACAATTAGGAACGATGGAAACTGTTCCTGGTGCGCAAGGTGGAGTAAAATCCGAAGGCGTAGAACAAATGTATTGCGACCAATTGTACAAAGTATCAGGAAGAGTGTTTAGCGAGTAACGGCCAACACTTCTAACTTTATAGCATTGCTCAATTCCATTCACCAAATTGTATTCAGCGAAAAAGTTGGTGTCGACAGTTGCGATGAGAACAAATGGTTGCCCAATGGCTGGTGATTTGTAAATCTGATATTCGAAATTATTCCAAGGAGTCAAATCTTCCCAATTCAACTGCACGCCATTATCGACAGGAGTGGGTTTTATATAGATTGAAGGAGCAATAGCACTTCGACCTACTGCAACCCCATTATTCATCAATTCCACTTGGTATTGATATTGAAAAGCCGTTGTTCGAATATTGCTATCCACGAAAAAAGTATCGAGCGAAAATAAACTCGAAGAGATAGCCGAAGAATAAACCAAAGTATTCGGTGAAGCAAATTCTTCTCCGCTGTACAATCGATATTGGTATGGACCAGTGTACAAAAGTGTATCTAGTTCTTGTGGGTGCGTCCAGCGTATGGAATCTATTCCAAAATCGAAGTCTGTGCTATCGACAGAAACGTTCGTTATTATAGGTAAATCAAATGGCAAATTCACACATACTGGAGGAACCATGCAGCTTTCGGCGCCGTTTGGGTAGACTGCGGTTACGGTATAACAGTATTTATTTCCTGAAACCAAAGGACCAAAATCTGTAAATGATATGGAATCATTTGCCATTCGTTTCCCAATCAATTTATATCCAAGATTTAAGGGTTCTTTTGCTCCGCAGCAGGTGTTTGCAGAATAAGTGCTATCGTTTTTTCTATAGATATTGTAGCCAATAACATTTGGACAATCGGCCATATCCCACGATAAATTCGCGGCACTTAAATTCGCCGAAATTTGTAAATTTTGAACGGGCGGACCATTTACTCGAATCCGAACGGAACGCAAACTTTTAAGTGAAACAGTTGGGCCATTATCAGAAGCTTCGAAAGTAAAGAGGTAAGGCGTTTCGCTAACTGCAGCGCAACCTGGCGTCCATTCAAACTGTCCTGAAATTGGATTTCCAGCTGGCGAAGTTGAAATAAAAGTTGCTGGCGAAACAGCCAAATTAAATCCTTGACCGAAATAATCCCAAGATAAAACAGGAACATCTCCAGGAGAAGCCGGGCTATCTGTAGCAGTAAGAATTTTTACGATAGTGCTATCTACTTGAACGCAGGTATCCTCGAAAGAAGAAATACTCGGTGCGGCATTTCCACAACTACCTTTTACAGTTACTTGCATGTCGCGAATGACGTATCCAATTTGCGCTCCTCCTCTAAATTCCGTCACTTTTATGGCAAAATTGTATTCGCCTTGAATTGTAGGAGAAGTCCAAGTTATTGTCCCAAAAAATGGATCAATCGTCATAACTCCGCCTCCCACATCTTGCGGAAATTGAAAAGCTCCGGGGATAGCCAAATCCAAACAATCTGTTCCCTTGCATGGAATGATAGCATAACTCAAACTGTCGCCATCAGGATCAAAGGCGCCTAAATTATAAACCCAAGACTGGTTAGTACAGGCGTTTTCTGGGCATGGACAATCATCGAATTGTAATGAATTGTTAGGTGTGCCTAAAAACGGCGAAATAATCAATTTCGTTTGTATGCAGAATACAGTAGAAACAGAATTATTAATGTTAAGCACATTCGCGTTCCTATTCGGGTCTTCCATCGTAATTAAATACGTCCCTGGCCCTGTATAGGTGTGATTTCCGCGATAAATATTTTTCTTGGTATTCGTTGATGGGTAATCATAAAATTCTACTCGGAGCAAAGTGTCAGTATTCCCATCACCGTATTTAATTCCGAGCTTGTCCTTATTGGCTTCGCTGTCTAGTTTAGTGCAAGTGGTTATGGTAAATTCATAGGTGTTTCCGCCAATGTGTCGGTAGGTAATTTCTCCTGAACGGTTATGCGTCGCCCAAGCTGAAAAAGTCAGCAAGTTAAAGAGCATAAACCAGAATAATTTTACCATCGTGCAAAGGTAGAGAATTTTACGCTAAACATTTTGGTCATTAAGTATTGCATTTGCTTGATAATTCCTAGGAACGTAATTAGTAATACTAATTCACCTTTCTCACCTCATTCTGTACCAAATCACGGCATAAATGGTCTTTATAGACAAAGTTGATATCTACCACTTTTATTCCTGAATCTGAAGGTTTCTTGTGGGAAACTCCAGAATAGTTTAGCCCTTTAATTTCTGGCATTACACAAAATGTGGTCAATATTTAAAACCTGAAGCCGAGACCAACATTTACCATCCAACCAATTCCTTTTTGTACAGATAAATTCGTTGCAGAACGATAAACAATTTCGCCTTGATCAACATCCGTATAACGGGAAGTTTTTTGTGCAGTTTGCAAACCTAGACCAATAGAATTAGCTATAAAAACATGCTCTGACAATGCCAGCTCAAATCCTAAATTGGTGTACATATTTAAGTAGTGACGAGTGGACTCTATTCCAAGGTTAAATGAATTTGGAAATGATTGCCCAATTGTTGTTTGGTTTGGGGATTCTGAATCATAAAATGATTCGCCGTATTTTCTTCCGTATTGATATTCCAATGAAAACTGAATATATGGTCGGATTTTAGTTGGTTGACTCGATGCGTAATATCGATAATTGGCGTCTATTGTATACACTTGATTGTCTTTGTTTCGAATTTCATAATCATCGAAACTAGAATAAACGAAGCGCGGGCCAATAGCAAATTGATGTCGTTTTTTCTTTAAAGTAAGAAAGGGTGTGATACCATTTTCGTCTAAAACAGAAAAGGTAGTTGAAATTTCGGTTCCTAATTTTAACCGATCGTTTGTTCTGGAATCTTGTGCCAATACCGTACAAGAAAAACACAGAAATAGAATGGAGATTTGATATTTCATAGGGTTTTATTTTCTAGAATAACGAAAAAATAAATAGATTATTATTTCCAGCGCCTATAGCTACAGCTACTAAGAGAAAAAAACCAGGATTAATTAGATTGACGTATGGCCACGATTTTTAGAAAGTGAAATCCATTTAACCCACCAACTGAAATCACGGGAATCGTATAATCCATAGAATCGCGGTTTTTTTTGAACCAAGATTAATTAGATTAACAGAAGGCCAAGATTATAAATAAGGGTTTTTAAGCTGTGCAAGACAGAAATCCTGGTCATCTTGGAAATCCCAAAATCCAGGGTTGTCCTTTTTCTGTATATAAAAAAACCCACAGAAAATTTGCTTCTGTGGGTTAGTAGTAGTAGTAATGATGGTTTTAATATTGATCAACCAAATATTTCAATAAGTCGGTTGATGTTACGATTCCAACCAAATCTTCTCCTTCTAAAACTGGAATGGCGTGGAAATCGTTATTTGCCAACATGACAGCCGCGTCATAAATTAGTTCATCTTGTTGCATCGTTTTCAAGTCTTTCGACATTACCTGTTCTATTGTTAAAACATCAAACATTCCTGTTGTCAATTCGTCGCCATCAACTGTGTTTATGAAACTAATTTTTTGAATATCTGTGGATGACAACATGCCAATTACTTTTTTACCCGAAACTACTGGCACGTGGCGAACATGTTTGTTTTTTAGTATTTCATTTACTTCTTTCAAAGTTTGAGTTTGGTTAACTGTTAGAATGTCCGTTGACATAATTTTTGAAATTGGTGCTCTTTTTTTCATATCGAAATGAATTAATAATTTATCTGTTTTACTGATTCGTGCACCGTGCAAGAATCTAGCCTCTTGAAAGGATTGATGCCCCCATCCTTTCTACTATAAATGTCGAAAGAAGAAAGGGTAAAAAACAGAATATAGGTCATGTTTTATGGTGAAAATGTTTTGTAAATTCTGTGCTGGCAGATTCAAGATTATACAATTTTAGTAATGAAAATGCGTTGTACCGGTAAGTAAAACCTAAAATACAATCAGAATGCAACGATTTATTAAAATTTCCCTTTGTGCCTTAAGCTTAGCGTTATTGTGCGCGCAATGTGCATCCAGTAAATATTCTGGTCGCAAATGCGATGGTAAAAAAGCAACAAAAACGAGTATGGGGAATCTGTGATTATTCTTTGACTAACTTATAATCCATAACTCTACCTTCAGATTGTATGCGAAGGAAATATATTCCACTTGCCAAGTTTTCCATTGGCACTGTTTCTTGAATGGTTGTGCCGGATATTTCTTTTCCCCAAAACTCCTGACCGATTCCATTTACTAATTGCAAATTCCAAATTTGGTCAGCTAAATTTTGAGCAGAAACTAGGACAAAGTTTTGTGTTGGATTCGGTGATAAAGTAAAATTAGCCCCAAACAATTCTTGGGTTGACAAATTTGCAATAACGGAGATTCCTATACAAGTCGTATCGTTTCCGCAAGAGTCTGAAATTTGTAAGCAAACTGTATAATTGCCGGATGCTGTATAGACATGAGTCGGGTTTTCAAGATTACTAGTTGATCCATCGCCGAAATCCCAAGTGTAATTATCCGCCGAAGGGCTTGTGCTATTCGTAAATGTGGCCAATCCTCCATTACCAATAGTATAAGAGAAATTAATAACTGGCATAGTACAAGTCACATTGACAACGTGACAAACTGAATCAACGCAACCATTGCTAGTGACAGTTAAACAAACGGTGTAGGAACCGGGTGCGGCGTAATTGTGGGTTGGATTTTGCAAACTGCTTGTGTTTCCATCACCGAAATCATATGTATAGGTTCCAGTAACACCTGTGCTTTGGTCGCTAAAGTCAACATTAAAATCGTTTACTGAAGAGGTAAATGCAGAAACAGGAGTTGGAATTATATTTACGAAAACAGAATCTCTTCCAGTGCAGCAACCAGACCGAACGGCTACAGAATACCAACCACCTGTTGTAACCGTCAAAATCGGGCTCGTAGACCCAGTGTTCCACAGCAAACCATTTTGCGAACTCGAAAGCACTATCACACCAGAAGAACCTTGGCATAGATTCAAAGTATCGCCGCTAGAAAAGGTAATGTTCGCCACGCATTGAGGTAAAATAAAATCAGCTTGAGTAAATTTCAAACTATCCAAATAGTTAAAATTACAAGCCACAGCCACATCTGTTCCAGAAGTAGATTCACCATAAATGACAGGCAATTCCCATCCTCCAGTAACATCTAGAACATTTTCAGCCATTTTAGGAAACAAAATTTTACCATTCGTAGCAGGGTTGCAACTAGTAAAATCTTTTGTTTGTGTCCAGTTACGCGTTACGACGTCATATGCTGCTCCAAATAAATTAGGCGAATTCGGTACAAATACAATGTCCGAACCTGACCAGCTGAAAAACACTTTCGACCCCTCATCTGTGCGACTTGCTTGAGGAGCCATATCCATAGAAAGTGTGTTTGGAGCGACTCCAAAAGTATTTCGTTGACCAGTGACATTTCCAAGATCTATAGCATTCCAGAAACCATTTTCTCTTGTTATATCATACATGTGGTGTGTTTGAGTATAGAAGATAGAATAGGTATTAGGGTTGTTTCCTATGCACATAATAGCATGCGGATTACCATACATATCCACCGTTAAATCCATGTCAAAAGCAACAGTTGCCACATTTCCAGTAGTGATTATACTCGAAACACAAGGAAATTGTGCAATGTTCACTTGTGTTGGTGAGCTCCATGTTGCGCCGCCATTTGTGGTACTATAAAACACAGGATAGTAGGAAAAACTGGAGGTGCCTTGAGTGATATGAGTTATCATACATGCCCATCCTTTTTGTCCAGTTGGATCGAAACCAATTGCGAAACTAGACACGTGATTTGTGCCATCATATGCTGTATTGAAAGGAGGTGTAAGTTGCGCGTTTTGAGACCAAATAACGTCATTTACTGTGCTGTTCCAAACCCCTTTGAGAATTCTATAACCAAGATTTGTGGTTCCATTATTAACCAAATCAATTCCCCAATAAATTCCAGGTGCGCCTTTGCAAACCGATCGTGGTATTAATGTATTGGTGATGGATGCTTGGTTGTAATTTTCTGTATTTCCAGTTCCATCCAATTTTCGAACTCCAGAGACATGAGATGCCCAAGTCGCGGCAACTGTTGGCGCTAGATAAGTCAAGTAAGCGTTGTTGGGAATAGTATTTCCAACTGGGTTGTGTATTGCAACATTCGGGTATCGAGCGGCGTTTGTTCCGTTAACGGAAAGGGGGTTCAAAATACCTAAATTGGATGTCCAACTTACGCCATCATTGGTTGAAATATCATAACGTAGTTGACCAGAATGTCCGCCAAACAAACCATCATTGTTTCGATGGATGAATAAAACCGTATTTAGGTCGTTGTTAACGGCGATCGCACTGCTTTCTCCGAGACCTATGGAATACATGTTTGAAGCACTTCCTACTATGTCCGTACTAGTGCATATTTGAGAAAAAACTAAAGTTAAACCTGAAAGAAACAAGAATCCTAATGTTGTAATTGTTTTCATAGTGTTGTAATTTGAAGGATTAATGTACAAATTAATTGCTTAATAAATTTAACTAGTAATAAAATACTCAATTAGCAATTGATTCCCATTGCGCCACTTTATCCAACCAGTTTCGTTCATCAATGCCATGTATGCTTGAATACCGGAGTTTTAGGAGTCGATGAAAAATAAATTCACTTTTACCAAACCTTTGCCTAAGTCGTTTTGGGCCCAAATATTTGAGCTGAAAGCCAGAATAAAAAAAGGTAGAAAAAACGTCAAATGTTATTCGCAGTATTTGTTCTGAATTTCTATCGTACTTATGAATGCAGTGTGGTAAGGGAGGCAATTTCAGTTGCGAAAACGGTGTAATTATTAGAAATAGAGGGGGATGAGCTTTTCTGTGGCCATAGTTAAAAAACAGAAATTGTTTTTTAACTTTTCGACACAAAATACATCTCCATTTCACCTTTACCTTTTGCTTGAATTTTCCCTCTGGCTTCAAAAATGAAATCATGGTCGGTGCGCAAAAGCTCATAAGTCCTTTCACTAATATTCACTTTTCCTATTTCTCCAGAACTCTCCATTCTACTGGCAGTGTTCACTGTATCTCCCCAAATATCATATTGAAATTTAATTACACCCACGATTCCAGCTACTACTGGCCCAGTATGGACGCCTACACGCATTTCAAAAGCAGGCAAGTCCTTGTAAACCATTTCCGCCTTGCGTTTGCAAATAAAGTCTTGTATTTCAATTGCCGCAAGTACCGTGTTTTTTAAGGAGTTTTCGGAAGGTGAGTTTAAACCGCCAGCTGCCATATATGCATCACCTATGGTTTTGATTTTTTCTATGTCATACTTTTCCATTATTCTATCGAAAGAGGAGAAGCATATGTTTAGATCGTTTACCAATTCCGTTGCGCTCATCTGTTCAGCCAGTGAAGTAAATCCCTTGAAATCCGTAAACAATACGGTGACCTCATTGACTAGCTGTGCGTCTGAATGACCTTTCTCTTTCAGTTCTTCGGCAATTTCTTGAGGCAAAATGTTCAATAAGAGTTCATCGGAACGTTTCTTTTCTTTTGTGACAATTTGGTTTAGTTCAAGCAATGCCAAATTGGCTCGCTTTTTAAACTTGAATCGATGGTAAAGCCCAAATAACAGTAATAGCAATAAAAGCGAGCCAATTAGAAATGAATTTCGAAGAATTTTTTGAGTGGCGATTTGTTGTTCGGCTATTACCTTGTTTTTTTGTTCTCGCATCTTCTGAATGCTCATTTCCTGCTTGAACTCAAACATGCTTTGCATGTCTGCAACTTTTTGCTTTATACCGCCCTTGAAATTGCGGTTATTTAACTCGTTGAAAAGATTTAGATAGAATAGGGATAGTTTGTAATTCTTCTTCATCGCATAAGCTTTGCTCAGGACTTTTGTTGCCTGGATAAGGCTTATTTCGTCTTTATGTTGTCCCTTTTTACCTATTTCCATTTTATAACTTTCCTTTGCATAATAGATGGACTTTTTTAAATCACCAGATTCCAAATACAATTCAGAAAGAAAGGCGTAAGGTCGAGATAAGGAAGTGTCGTCCTCAAGAAATCCTCTGATTTCTATTGCTTTTTTCATAAAATGGAAAGACGAAGTGTAATCTTTGGTTTTTAAATACAACCTACCAAGATAGAGGTAACAATCAGCTAACATTTCGGGATGCTTACTCTTTGTGTAAAAAGTAATAGCACGCGAGAAATGATCCTTGGCTTGTGCAAAACTGTCTATTTCGGTGTAGGTGATTGCCATGAGGTAGTTCGTGGTTGCTTCATCCTGGTAATTCAATGACAGTTGGAAATTCCGTATCGCATCTTCAAAATATTGAAGAGTATAACTAATGAGTCCTAACTGCATATAACATTTGGCAACCCCACTATTATTCTTTATTTCGGTATACAATTCAAGACTTTCGAGAAAATATTGTGTTGCCTTAGTCGCCTCATCAAGCACCCCTAAATAATATTTCCCTAAATCGTATAGTCCGGTCGCTAGACCATTTTTGTCATTTATTTTGCGCGCTACTTCTATAGCCATTAAGGAATAATTCTCGGACGAATCTTTAACCGTCTTTGGAGCTTGATAAAAATAGATTTTGGATATCTGGTTCAAACGATTAACCTGCTCTGGGCTAACCGTTGACGAATTTACTATTTTCAACAATGAATCAACGCGTTTTTGATAACCCAATTGCGCACTGACGCATGAAAACATCATTGAAAAACAGAACAAGAAAAGCAATTTCTTCATTTCTTCTAGATTTTTCTGAATTGCACCGTTTTGGCGCTATGTTGTTGAGGAGAGTTTACAATATAACACATATAATACTAGTATCATAGAAGATTTTGAATTTGAACCTCTAGAAATCATGCTTGAATTGAGTGACTGGCCATAACATTCAAAATGTCTGAAATATTTTTCGAATAATATTTTTTTATTAACCATCACATAATCAACAACAAATCCATTTATAACCGTTTACAAACGACTGTTATTCGACAGTAATCGTTTAACTACCGCATCCAATTTTTGAGCCGACCAATATTTGCATCGTCGAAAGTCAGACATGGTGTTCTGACGGCACGTTTACAATTCAATTATTATCAAACTATTTAAAAAACAACATTATGAACACATTACGCAACAAAGTAAGTTTGATCGGACGCTTAGGACAAGAACCGACTTTACAAACAGTAGGAAACAATCACAAACTGGTGAAATTTCCACTCGCTACAAACGAGAATTACAAAGACAAAACAGGCAAATGGGTGGACAACACACAATGGCACAACATCGTCGTTTGGGGAAAGGCAGCTGAGCGCATTAGCAGCCTAACTGCCAAAGGGCAGGAAATTATGCTTGAGGGTAGAATCGTAAATCACTCGTATGAAAAAGATGGCGAAAAACGCTATGCAACAGACATCGAAATGACGGATTTCTTGATATTATCTCCGAAGAATAAAGAGAAAAATGAAATGGCTGAAGTAGAAGTAACAACTGCTAAAAAGTAAATTATGAATTACGTAAACCTAATAGGTAAAATGGCTTCAGCGCCGACCTACCGAGAATTAGAAAACATGGGCACCGTGGCAAGTTTCACGGTGTCCACAAAAGAACCGTATTTGGATGAACACGGGAATCCAAAAAGTAAAAAGTACTGGCACAAACTTGTTGCCTGGGGAAATAGCATTCCGGTAATTAAAGAGTTTGCTGAACCAGGAAGAAATGTAGCCATCGAAGGTCGATTGGTAACCCGTTTTTACAAAGACAATACTGGCAAACGAACAAGCATTTCCGAAGTGGAAGTGAATGATTTTTCAATAATCCCTTAAACAAATTTATCATGTTAAGAAATAACGTCACATTGGTCGGAAACATGGGTTCCGAAGCGAAAATAACTCAGTTTGAAAATGGCGCTAAAGTCGCTCGCTTTTCATTCGCTACAGACAAAAATTTCCGTAATGAATCTGGAGTTGTCAAGAAAGATACCGAATGGCATCGATTGTTTGCTTGGGGTTCCATGGCCGAAATCATTGAAAACTATGGTGATAAAGGCAAACCACTTACTATTCAAGGTCGCTTGGTAAATAGAACCTACCTGAGCCCAAAAGGCTTAGTCCGCAAAGTCACAGAAATCGAAGTACGCAACATTCTACTTATGAACGGAAG
This sequence comes from uncultured Flavobacteriales bacterium, assembly GCA_963977135.1. Lineage (GTDB taxonomy): Bacteria > Bacteroidota > Bacteroidia > Flavobacteriales_D > Crocinitomicaceae > UBA2040. Next base: position 329,408 of record CAXBNN010000003.1, read on the forward strand.
CATTTAATATTTCTGCCTACATCTTCTTCATCTACTGCGAGTAATCGATATGCAGCAGTAAATAAAGAAGGCTACTAAAAAATGGTCGTCATTCCTGGCGGCCATTTTTTTGTTTAATGCTTATTTCTAAAATCAGAATATAGTTTTTCATATTAACCTTGCAATTTTGGCATTTGAAGGCAGGGTTTTGGAAGCGAACTGAAAACGGATGAATTTTGGAGGAAGCTACATAGAGTAAGGGAGTAGATCGCCGATAAAATCCCGTTTTTAGGTCCCGATAGCTATCGGGATCAAAATAAAGCGCCTTAGTTGAGGTTAATAATTAACAAGAGGACTGCGCTTTAACTGTCTTCTAAAGCCTAGCGTTTTTTGGTTCTTTTTTGGGCGATGCAAAAAAGAACAAAGAGCATTTAATATTTTAGTATGGACTTAAATGATGAAAGGAATAGATTATGAATTTATTCGAACTTTAACCTATCACCTTAACTTTGTGTACTTTTACATCCAATGAAATTTACAGAACTTAATTTATCATCCGAAATTTTAGAAGCACTTGATCACATGGGCTTCACGGATGCAACCCCTATCCAAGAGCAAGCCATTCCATTAATTCTTCAAAATCGAGATTTAATCGCCTGCGCGCAAACAGGAACAGGAAAAACAGCCGCCTTTATTTTACCAATTTTAAATAAAATGGTAGGCAAGCAAGATAGCCACATCAACACATTAATCATTGTCCCGACTCGCGAATTGGCTTTGCAAATTGAGCAAGAAATCCAAGGATTATCTTACTTCGTTTCTGTTGGATCAATGGCAATTTATGGTGGTGGCGACGGCTCAAACTTCAATGACCAGAAAGATGCTTTGGTAAACGGACGCGATGTTATCGTTGCAACTCCAGGAAAATTGATTTCACATTTGAATATGGGCTACGTCAATTTCAAACATGTGAAGCATTTAATTTTAGACGAAGCGGATAAAATGCTCGACATGGGCTTCACCGATGATTTGACCAAAATCATGTCTTTTTTGCCAAAAAAACGTCAAAATTTGATGTTTTCGGCTACAATGGCGCCAAAAATTAGAGTTTTAGCAAAAAAGATTTTACACAATCCAGAGGAAATAGTTTTGAGTTTATCGAAACCTGCGGCTGGAATTACGCAAGGTGTTTATTTAACTTTTGACACACAGAAAGAAGCGTTGTTGAAACACGTTATTGAAAACAGAAAAGACTATACTAGTATTATCATATTTACTTCCGCGAAAGATAAGGTGTCGCAAATAGCGCGCTATTTATCTAGAAATGGAATACGAGCAAAAGGAATTTCTTCCAACTTGGATCAAGACCAAAGAGAAGAAGTTTTGCTAGGTTTTCGTTCTAAACGAACAAGAGTTTTGGTAGCAACAGATGTTATGTCTCGTGGTATCGATATCAAAGAAATCAACATGGTCGTTAATTACGATGCACCTAGAGATGCGGAAGACTATGTTCACCGCGTAGGTAGAACAGCTCGAGCAAACACCAAAGGAGAAGCCGTTACTTTTATCAATCCAAAAGATATGCAACGCTTATCTAAAATCGAGAAATTGATAGAAAAGGAAATTGAAAAATATCCTATGCCAGAAGAATTAGGTGAAGCACCAGCTTGGGATCCAAACGCGGGTAAATCACATCGTTCTGGCGGCAAGCCCCGTCAAGGTGGTGGAAATCGCGAAAAACGACAGTTTAAGCCCCGAAAAAGAGATTAAAATTAAGTCTTCTAGAAAGTGAAGAACAAAAAAACGCCCTTCATTTCCGAAGGGCGTTTTTGTTTAAAAAGCAGTAAAGATTAATACGATATTGTTTCCAATCGCAAATCAATTGATTTAGCTTTTTTGTCGTATTCTCCAACTGAAATATATCCTGGTTTTGCAGGTTGGATCCAGAAAAAATTCGATTCACAATTTAAAGGAGTTCTACTAGTCTCAACTTTACCATTGCGAACACTAATTACACCGATCATTTTATCTGATTTTTTCGCTCCTTTTTCTTCTTTTCTGTCCGCGTCTATATAAACGATATCATGTTTGTCATTCTCGTAATCAGAAGAAGTGAAGTAATAATCGAAGTTACCATATGCTTTGACAATTTGGCCAAGAACCAATGAGTTCACCATTCCATATCCTTCTGGCAAGAATACGTGGGTTTTCTTTTTTTGCACGATATCATATCCTATAAGGTCTTTTTTGTCGTCAAATTCAATAACCACCATGTTTCCAACAAGGATTTCAAAAGAACTAGCATTTGAAGATCCACCTAAAGCACCAGCAAGAGCTTTACCAGCTATAGCACCAGCACTTATTTGTTTGATGTATTGTTCGCCAACCAAAACGATGTTTCCGTTTTTAGATTGTATTACGTCGTGAAAGAAAATGTAGAAAGGACGCTTGTCATCTTTTTTATCTTCTTCTGAAAGATTAGTTTGTTTGAATTTATCAAAATTACCTTTCCATTTATATTGCTTGTCGCTAATAAGATCGCCTTCTAGACTAAATTCTTGTAGGTAAAGTCCAGCACTTCTATCTTTCATCATATCGTCTTTAGGCTTGTAGAATTCACCTATAATTGTAACAGTATTTTTCGCATCAGAGATAAAAGATTTCAACATAGAGCGTCTTCCTTTTTCATCTGAACCCATTGCAATTTCTTTGATAATTTTGCCATTGTTAGTGTTAATCAATACACCGAACACATCGTAAGATTTAGAAAAAATAGAAGAGCGTCGTGTAATCGAACCAACAGTAATGTTCTCGTTTACATCTGCGATATCTATGGTTTCGATTTCTTTAGAGTCAACAGGTGACTCAACGCTCCATACTTTTTTCGCGTTATTGTCAAATTTAATAAGCTCATATCCGATTTTCTTGTTTTTCGAAAACGTAGATCTCATGAACCCTTCAGAACCAACAGAATAAATGAAATTTACGTCTGTTTGCGCTTGGTAAGCTTGGTTAATTCGAGCTACATCAGAAGAAGTCAAGTCCTTTCCAGCCATTATATACTCACCTTGCTTTTCACCATTTGGATTGTATGTAACAAATTCAAAACCTGTTTTTCTATCGTAGAAGTGAAACATGAAAACTGATCCGTTGAAAACCATTTCTACGAACATGGTGTTTTTTGGGCGAGTAATCTCAAATGATTTTACAGGGTTATAGTTGTCATCAAAGGTTTGAACTTCATAAGCTGAATTCTTTTTGTCCACCTTTTCTTTAAAGTAAAAAACGTAGTAACCGACCAATTTCTTGTTCGAGATAATTTCGCCTGAAGATTTCGTACTTCTCATTTTAAGTACATTGTCAATTGTAGCGGTTTGGGCATTAACTGTTCCGCATAAAAATGCTAGAAGCAGAATTGTTAGTTTGGTTTTTCTCATTTTTTGGTTTTTACAAATTTAAGTCGTTTAACATTTCGCCAGTAGTGATCCAATTCACCATAGACTTCTCGATAGGGTCCAATTCTTATTTTTTCATACCAAGTATTATATAATATCTCGCAATTTTCGAAGTTTTCATTACGTGTATATTCAATGAGTTGCGCGATTATCCAAGCCTCACTATTGAAGCTTTCAGTTTTCATTTCTGCTTCAAAGGCATCGGCTATTTCATCACAATCCTTTGGTGTCAGTTGAGAGAGAAAATGCGTTAATTGGTCAAAATCTTCTTTTTGCTGTGGGTCTTGAAGGGAAATAAACTTACCCGCTACTCTTCTTTCTTTTAAATAGGAAAGCGATTGAAAAAAGGCAAGCATCGTTGCGTCAAATTCTGTTTTGCTGCGGAAATAGTCTTGATAGCGTATTGCAAAATATATGGCCCATGAATAATTTTTTGCGTGAGCCGCAGCCGTAATAGTAGAATCTATTAATTCTGATTTGATGGCTGCATAGTCAGGCGGGAGAACAAATTTTTCAGGTGGATTAGGAGGGTTTAAATTGTTGTCATTCAACAATTTAATTAATCTTTCGTCGCTATAGGGATGGGAGCGTAAATAAGGTTCGAATTTGTTATCTTTTTCAACCTGACCCAAACTTCCGTATCGATTATAAATGGAAAGTGTTTCGTTCATTTTCGTTTGAAAGATTTTGGGAAGCAAAGAAAAATCCAAAGGAGTGCTCGTGTTTAAGTCATGCTCGTGCATGATTAAAAATTCATGAATTGCATTATTGACGTCGAAACCAGCATTTTTAATTAGCTGAAAACCTATCGAGTCGGCCTGTAATTCGTTCTTTCTCGATTTTTCTTTCGATTCGAAAAGCCTAGGAGTTAAAATTTCGTTAACCGCACTAACATATCCATAATCGCTTCGGCGAGCGGCCTTTAATTTGGCTAGTGTTTCTTTATCCGTTTTGGCTACAGCCCAATCAATTATTGCTGATGTGGAGTGCTGATAAATGACGTGACCTATTTCATGACCAATGACTACTGCAATTTCATCGTCGTTGTTTAGTTCAAGCAGAAGGCCCAAATTCATGTAAAGCAAATTGTTGCCAAAGGTATAGGCGTTGTAGTCTATGGATTTGGAAATAACAAGAGCTAAATCACTTGGAATTTGAGGATTAGAATTTTTAATGCGCTCAAGTAAATTGCTAACATAGTTATAAAGAGGGCCTTCGGTAATTACATTTTCATAGGTAAGAAACTCCAATTGAAGCTCAATTTTTTTCTTGTGCGCATCAACGATAAGCTTCTCTTGCTCATTTGTATAATTGGACAAATCAGGAACATTATTTCTAGTTTCTTTAACTAATTGACGAATCAGATCAATATTTTTGACTGATTCTTGCGCAACTGTGCTCAGAATGAAGAAAAAAGTGATTAGGGTTAGCTTCATAAAAATTAACGAGGATTAAAAGTATTTAAATCTCCTTTATCATTAACAAAAGTTGAATTATTTATTTGTTAATGTAGTTCAGTTAATAATTCCTGTAATCGTTCCACAACCTCGAGCGAATTCCAACAAAAACTTGTGCCTTTGGCTCTAATAAGAATGTGTTGTAACGGAAATGACCTTCAACAAAAGCTTGCAAATGAATTGAAGGAATGATGTCATACGATACACGAACCATCGATCGCAAAGCATTGTTTCCCTTTCCTTGGCCAATTGTATGACCATAATCATCAATTGGTCTGTTTAAATATGGAATTGTAATATCTCCACCATAATTCAAACTGTCGGCGTTAAGTCCTTTTAATGAATAAGAAACAAAAACTTCGGCATTCCATTTTTTTAGATTCCATTTTACTTCAGCCAAAATTTCAGCAAAATTTGCACCGTAAGGGTGCGCCAAAGGCAAACCTTGATTGGTATAACTCTGCGCATCTGATAGGTGAGAATATGTGTATGGTCGCACCACATTCATCTCGCCACGAAGGAAGAATTTGCTATTCCCTTTGTATTGAACGGTTTTAATACCTGCTTGAACGGCATATTTATTTGCCCACCAACGTGTTCGCCCTCTTATATCAGCTAAATTAAATTCATCCATCATCAACTGAGCGTATAAGGTATAGTTCCGAATTTTAATTTTTGCATCAATACCAATTAAGACATTGTCTGCGGAACCCAACTGGTACTCTTGCGGTCGATACAAAATCATGGGATTCAAGTACTCTGGTTCGAAGCCTCTGTTTAACAAGGTGTCTTTTGGTCTAAAAACTACCGATTCGAAAACTCCAATTTGAAACCATCGTGCAGCGTTGAAACTCACATAATGGGTTGCAGCATATTTGTTTACTCGTTGTTGTTGTGTATTATTTTCCGAAAGAAATTGATACAACATCATGTACTCTATTCGCCAAAAATTTAAGCGAGCCATTCCAAATCCAGAAGGCTTTCCGTAATCGGCAAGAAATAAAGACCTACTTCCTTCTCCAATAAATTGATTGTCATACCCTCCTTGTAAATTGATAAAGGAATTTGGCGAATAAGAAAGTCGCCCACGAAGATCTATTTTCTGATTCAAATTGTTTTTGATAGGCTTATCTATGGTTGACTTTAAGCGGAAAAAATCAGTAGCCTCCTCAACTCCGTGCAAATAGGTAAAGCGAGCATACACTTTTCTGCCAAAATTCCCCTCCATATTTAAACCCGCCATGGCACGGTATTGAATGGTTTTGTCTGCTCTTAAGGCAAGATCTGCTATTGGCGTTATTGAAATACTGTTTTTGTCGCTTACATTAATTTCTTCAATATGAATTACAGTGTCGTTTTTAATTATGTTGGTTAATATCCTTGGACGAATAGAGCTGTGAAAACGCACATTATATCTGAACGACATTTCGTTTTGTGGAATATCATTTAGCAAATAATCCAAGCGCGATTGAGCACTAACCGAAATGGTGAGCATTACAAATAGATATGTAAGGATTTTACTCATCAGAAATCGTTATAGTGATTGATTAGGCCAGTCCGCAAACCAAAGTAAACAGCATTTGTTGGCCGATCTCCAGTAAATGATGTGCTTCGATAAACATGCTGCAAGAAAATCTCCAGATTCATGTTCTTATTTACTCGATAACCCAACTCTAGTTGCTGGTGATAGATACTTCCCGTTTGAGCAGTTAAATTGTAGTTACTCGCAATTAAATTTCCAGATTCATAATCCTTAAGTAGGTAAAGTATACTTTTTACATCAGCGTAAACTCTATTTTTGGCGAAATTGAATCGCATCACAAACTCTTGAAAACCATTGCCCTTTGGGTGAGCAGATGGAAGGTTGGTTGAGCTGTAATTAATGCTTGAATTTTCTGAGAGGTACAATCGTTTTGGGACGTTATTGTATTCTAATTGCAAAAGACCCTCCTTCAACCCAAAAGGAGAATAGTAGCGAAGACCTATTTGACTACCGATAGATTTTGAATTCCAATTGGAAAGGGCCAATTGTCCATAAACTCGAAGTTTGTCTATTGGTAAATAGGTCATTTGGAATCCTGAAGTGGTATTTACCTCGTTCAAATTGTTGGCAATCAACCCACCTATAAACGGAAGAGGAACATAGTAAGCACCATTTAGAGCCTTTGAGCTCACAGAGTCTCCAACATTCCAGTAGCTTCCTTCAAAAAGAGAGAGACTCAATTTGTCTGATACTATGAAATTTAAAAATTGTGACGAAAATAGTTTGGGTTGATAATAAGCTTCTACAGTTGTATAGTTTTGTCGACGAAGCAAGTTAAACTGTTTTGATCGCAAAATGGTGTAATCAAGTCGTTTTGAAATACGAGCATCCGTGCGGAAATAAATGGATGGAACAGAATTATCTGATAAAAACAAAGTACGATATCCTTCGCCCACGAAGTTGGAATTGTTCCCAACCATAAACCGCAAGAATGATTTTGGGGCATAAACAATGTTGCCAATTGCATATGCATAATCGAATGCATCGCCTTTGAAAGGTTTGGTCCTTGCGCCTCCTGGAATTACGGCATTATCTATAAAGTATGTTGAATCTAAAGGGTTCGGATAACGTTCGCCAGCAGTACGATAATAGGCGCTTTCATATTGGGTGAAACGATTTTGATTTTCATAGAGAGTCGTGCTAAAGGAAAATTTATCCATTATATCTACTTCGACTAAAAATCCACGGGTATTGTTGAACAAACGTCGCTCATTCGAGTCTGAATAGTCTTTACCCAGCGCTAAATTCAAAACAGGAGAGATATACATTTTATAACCTTCGCCTTTGATTTCAAAAAGATGTTTTTTGAATAACCTTTCCGTTAATTGATAGTACTGTTTGCTGGAATCACGAATAGCGGATGCTAAATTGTATCCACCTTCTGAGCGGGGATAGAATGAAGACCCTAAACCATACGAATTTCCTCTCGGAGCTAATAATTGATCTTTGTAATAAGAAGAAATAGGTAGCAAGTTCTGCTGCCCAAAAAGGGTAAAAGAAAGAAAAAATAAGAGTAGGAAACAGAATTTATTCATCCAGAATTTATATCGAACGCAAGGTACTGAATTTTTTTTCTCGGATTAAATAGGCATTCGTTTTTGCAATGAAATGCGGATTGAAAAGGGAAGATTTGTTGTAGGTCAGCGGCATTTGATCATCTGCACTGACAATTGTACCACCCAACTCTTCTAAAATTGCCTGACCTGCAGCAATATCCCATTCCATAGTTGGGGCAAAACGGGGGTAAATGTGCGCATTTTCTTGTGCAAGTTCAAAAAATTTAATTGCGCTTCCTTTCGTGATTTTGTCAACTTGACTAAAATCTCTTTCCAATTGTTTTTCCCAATTCAAATCGGCACTTGGATGACTTCTTGAACCAATCCAAACTACTTTGTCTTCGAGTTCGATTGAATTACGGATCTCTTTCACCTCTTTCATTTCAGGATCGTTTTGAAAATCCCAAAGAAAAACGCCCATTCCTTTTCCTCCGGCAATCATTCGACCTTTGCATGGTTCTGCAATCAAACCAAAAATGGATTTATGATTTTCAATTAATGAAATATTCACTGCAAATTCGCCATTTCTTTTCACAAATTCTTTCGTTCCATCCAAGGGATCCACGCACCAATTTAGTGTCCAATGCTGCCTTTCTTCATAAGCTAAATTGATTCTTTCCTCCCCAATAATTGGAATATCCGTTTTGGCCAATTGTGCAGAAATAATTTTCGATGACGTAAGATCTGCCTCTGTTACAGGCGAGCCATCCGATTTAAATTCAGTGTGAAACCCATTGTGATAAATTTCCAAAATAGCCGCTGAAGCATCAATCGCTGCTTGAATTGCTATTTGATAATGTAAAGGGAAACTTTTCATGACGCACACGAATGTAAGAAAAAGTTAACGCAAATAAAAAGCGCCTGTCAAAAAGACAAGCGCTCAAATATATTTAGATGTCAAATTAATGTTTGACGACCAGTTTTCTATTGATTGATTTCACGCCATCACCATTGATAACAATGAAGTAAACACCATTTCTAAATTCTGAAACATCAACAGATTTAGAACCGTTAAAACTTTCAGATGCAACAACATTTCCGAGTACGTCTACAATCTTGTAGTTTCCTTTTTCGAAATTTGAAACTTTAATATTTACATTTTCAGATGCTGGGTTAGGAGAAACGGATAAAGAAATATCTTTTTTCACCTCTTTAACACTTAGTGTTTGGTTTACAACCACATCAATTGAATCCTGCGTTGGGTTTGCCGTTGTTCCGCAGTAATAACGATATCTCGCGTAGTTGTCAAAAGCATTATTAGGTAAAATATGAACCGTTAAACTGCCATAATCTCCCGGTGCAATTGTTACAGCGTTAGGTGTTGACCAAACAGTTAGTGGGCTATCTGGAAAGCAAGTTCCAGCACCTGCCGAACCCCAACATACTTCATTTGTCCAGCCCGTAGGTTGCGATAAAATTTTTCTAGTAATGATATAATCTCCAGGATTAGAATTGTCGTTGTAAACATCAAAATCAACTATTATCATTGTTGAATTTGGTGCAGTTGCAAAATGCGTTGTCCCAGATATATCTGTTGAGCCTCCAATATCTGTAATGCTCATATTTTGAGCAAAACCAGTCAAGACCGTCAAACAAATAATCCCGATAGAAAGTAAAGTTTTTTTCATAATTCAAAATATTTCTCACTTTGAAAGGCACAATACCCTTCGCCATAATAACCAAAGATAAATAAATTATATTTACAAATCAAGAGTACAAATTTTTTGCCAAAAAATGGAAATTCAACAATATTGAGTAAAACGAGAGCTAAAAAAGGCATAAAGCCATATTAATGAAATAGTTAAAACACAAGTGGCACAGATGTTAGCTGATTAGGAATACAATAGTTTATTGAAATCACTTTAAATGGGATTGTTAAAAAAACTTACCTTTGAAGTTCGGCAAGGTATTTGATTTCTTAGCTTTAGAAATTATAAAAACAAAACAATGAAAAAATTAATTCTTTTCTCTATTCTTTTATTCGCTGGATTAACAGCTAATGCGCAGGATGGAGACCATTCTTCTTCCGATCACGGTAAAAAATTACCATCAGTGAAATTAGTTGACATGGAAGGTAACGCTGTGAATACGGCAGAACTGGGTTTTACAGGACCAGTAGTAATCAGTTTTTGGGCAACATGGTGCTCACCTTGCAAAAGAGAATTGAATACGATAAATGACCTATATGTTGATTGGCAAGAAGAAACAGGGGTGAATTTGGTAGCTGTTTCTATTGATGATGAAAAAACAAAAAACTCAGTACCAGTATATGTAAATGGTAAAGGTTGGGAATATCTAGTATTGATGGATCCAAACGGTGATTTCAAAAGAGCAATGGGCGTGAACAATGTTCCTCACACGTTCTTGGTTAACACTAGCGGTGAAATCGTTTACTCTCACAACAACTATGCTCCTGGAGATGAGGATAAATTGTACGAAGAAATATTAAAATTGACTGGAAAATAAATTCTAGTCGACTAAGTTTGACTTTTTTATGACGAATAAGTTACTCGCTTTATCACTTGTGATTTCACCATTTTTGTGGTCACAAGAAAATAACGCAAATGCCCCTTCTATTACGGGGAACATGGAAACAACCTTCCAATACTTAAATGAAGACACTTTAATTGGTGCCAATCGTCCTGCTTCGGTAGGACTTTTGAATTCCTACATGAACGTTTTTTATCGTCAAGCAGGGTTCAAAGCAGGCGTGCGTTTTGAGTCTTATTTGCCAAGAATTCAAGGTTATCCAAATAATTTTGATGGTACTGGTATTGGTATGCGTTATATTGGATATGAGAACGATTTCGTTGATGTAACTTTAGGACATTTTTATGAGCAATTTGGTGGTGGGCTTTCACTTCGAGCTTATGAGGATAGGGCTTTAGGTTATGATACAGCATTAGATGGTGCTCGAATAATATTACGGCCAGCCAAAGGATTAAAATTCAAAGGTGTTTATGGCCGCAACCGCTATCAGTTTATTGAAGGAAGAGTGCTCAGCTCTGATGGTATCGTTCGTGGTTTTGATGGAGAATTACATTTCAACGAAGCGTTTAAAAAGATGTCGTCGTTTCCATTGGATGTTTCTATTGGTGGTTCTTTTGTTTCAAAATTCCAAGAGGACAATTCGGAAGAATTTGTTTTACCACAAAACGTCGGTACCTACGGTGGTCGCTTAAAACTAAGGTACGATAAATTTACTTTTGATGGCGAATACATCCACAAAGACAATGACCCATCTTCTGATAATGCATATATCTACAACTCTGGTCACGCGGCGGTTTTCAATTTTGGTTATTCTCAAAAAGGATTGGGTATTTTAATTTCCGGAAAATCAGTTGATAATTTCAGTTTCCGTTCAGATAGAGATCAACAGTTGCAAAATCTATTGATTAATTATTTGCCGGCAATGAATAAAACGCATACGTACAATTTAGTTGCCAGTCTTTACCCATACGCAACACAGCCAGTTGGTGAAATTGCCTACCAAGCAGAAGTTCTATATACGATCAAAAAAGGAAGCAAATTAGGGGGTAAATATGGTACAGCAATCAACGCAAATTATTCTGTTGCCCTCCGACCAATGCAACATACGAATGGATACGACCCAACAGATTCTTCAAGAGTAGTATACAAAGGAAGATTATTCGATTCAAGCGACAGTTTGTATTGGCAAGACATTAATGTTTCGATTTCTCGAAAATTCAACCCTAAATTCAACTTGATCTTAAATTATTACAATATCAGTTTGAATAATGATGTTGCAAAGATTACTACGGATGCAAAAGGTATAATTCATACCAATATCGCAGTTGTGGAGATGGGTTATAAAATCAGTAAAAAACATTCTGTTCGCGCGGAAGTTCAAGGCTTATTTACGAAAAAAGATAAGGGCGATTGGGCGACAGCTGTTATAGAATATACGATTGCGCCAGGTTTGTTTTTTGGGGTGATGGATCAATACAATTATTCAAACCCAAATCCAGATTTGCGATTGCATTATCTTATTGGTACCTTTGGTTATGTGCGTGAGGCTACGCGAATTACGCTTTCCTACGGACGACAAAGAGCAGGTTTGTTCTGCGTTGGTGGAGTTTGTAGATTCGTCCCAGCATCGAATGGTTTAACACTGAATTTCACTCAAAGTTTTTAATATGAAAAAGGCACTTTTAGTTTCGGCAATTTTTGCACTTGTTTTAATGGCTTGTGATAAAGTTGAAAATGCTTATCCACCAAACTTAACAGGTTTGGACACCTCATTATACCCTAATGACTGGGCAACTTATGTTTACCCAACTTTTACGCCAAATACGAATACGGATAGAAATGTTTTAATTGAAGATTTTACAGGACATAAGTGCACGTTTTGCCCTCCTGCAGCAGTTATTGCCCACGATTTAGAAGACGCGCACCCAGGAAGAGTTTTTACTTCTGCAATTCATAGTGGTCCATTGGGGACTAAAACAGGTTTTCAAGCGACTGACGCAACCATTTTTACGTATGACTTTACTAACCCAGTTGGCCTTGAAATTGGATTGTATTTTGGAACCATAAACGGTTCAAATTTCTTTGGTAATCCAAGCGGAAATGTAAGTCGTGTACCTTACAATGGTAAGTATTCTAACGAACCAGTAAAATGGAGTCCTGCAACTGACATCATTTTAAATGCGAATGATTTAAAAGTGAATTTGCAGTCTGTTGTAAACTATTACCCATCAACGAAGGGTGCTTTCGTCCACGTAGAAGTTGACGTTTTAGATGCTGCACTTACAGATTTATCCTTAGTCGTAGCTTTTTATCAAGACTCTATTGTAAAACCTCAAGCATTTCCAGGGAGTAATGACTTAAATTATGTGCACAGAGATTTGTTAAAAGCCCATATCAACGGTAATATGTTTGGACAAACACTTTCAGAAGACAAAAAAGTTAATGGCAAATACTATTACGACTATTCATATAGATTACCTGATGAATACCCTGCTGAAAATGCTCATTTTTTGATTTATGTGGTTGACAAATTAACACTTGAAGTATATCAAGTAATTAAAAAAGAGATCCTTTAATACCGTTTAAAAAAGAAATCAATTTAGTAAACCACCATAGCGATTAGCTGTGGTGGTTTTTTTTGGGTTATCAATGAAGTTTTAAATGGTTAAAAAATGTAAAGGTGGAAAACTTTAACACCAATTTTGTAATACGGCTTGATAGTTTTCGTTACATTGCAAACCGTTATAAAGGGGGAACTATGTTAGAATTAACTAAAAAAATCTTAGTAAGTGTAAGTTTTGATAGATTGCTTTTTCAGAAAGAGCTAAACAAAGCTTTAAAATGGATCTCGGATACAGAAGAATTAAAAACCTTTAAAATGTGGTGCATAGGCGAATTCGGAGCTACTTACCCAAATATTATTAGTCGAGCTTTTTCAGGAGTTGTTGTTTAAGTTAGCCTATTCAAATTCAATTAATACCATTCCTTTATCTACAACCTGTTGCTCAGAAATGAGTATAGCCTTTACTTTACCAATACCTTCCGCTTTCAAGACATTTTCCATTTTCATGGCTTCAAGAGACAATATTGGATCGCCAACAGCCAAGCTCTGACCAACTTTAACGGCAAGACTTACAATTCTTCCAGGCATAGGTGCTTTCAGTTCACTCAATTTTTTGATCTTAGGCTTGTCCATACCCAGCGAAGCGATTAAATCATCCAATTCACCTTTTTTACGAACCGTAAATACACGGTGATTGATTTTTATTTCCAAAAAGTTGTTCTCAGTGTTCTCGTTAAGAATTTCTCCGTTAAATACTTTTCCTTTATATTCAATAGTGAAGAAACGCTCGTCTTCCCAATGAATGGCAGACCCACTTGTTCCCAAAACTTCTTGTCCGTCGATGATCCAATTTTTGCTTGCCATATTTGTCTCTTTTCTACAAAATTAGAAGAATTGGACAATCTTAACTAGATTTCATTGCGGATACTGTTTTTTTTCGTGAGTTTTGTATCTAAAATCGTGATTAAATGAAGAAAATAATTCTCTCCCTTGTCGTTTTATCAAGCATTCTGTATGGTTGTGGAAATCAAAAAAATAATTCTATTCCAGCGGAAGATGCAGCGACGGAATCCTATGACATGGATGAAATTGAGGTAGCGGCAGATGAATTAATTGATGAAGTAGGATCAAACCAAGTATACAGAGCTACGGAAACAGTTTTTACTGATTTAATTCACACCAAATTGGAAGTAAATTTCGATTGGTCAAAATCGCGGATGAATGGTGTTGCAAACATAACAGCAAAACCTCACTTTTATCCTTCTGATTCTTTGATTTTGGATGCAAAAGGAATGGATATACTTTCCGTAAAAATGGACGGTAAGGAGCTTACCTACACCTACGGTTCTGACATTTTGAAAATTAAATTAGGGAAAGAATTCAAACGAACGGAGAAATATACAGTTCAAATAAACTATGTTGCTAAACCAGACGAAAGAGCTGAAGGAGGAAGTGCCGCAATCACATCCGATAAAGGATTGTTCTTTATTAACCCAAGAGGTGATGAAAAAGGCAAAATGCCACAGATTTGGACCCAAGGTGAAACTGAATCGAGTTCTGTATGGTTTCCAACTATCGATGCACCTAACGTGAAAACTACACAAGAGATTTTCATGACGGTTGACGACAAATACACCACGCTTTCAAATGGAAAACTACTTTCCTCGAAGAAGAATACAAATGGCACCCGAACAGATCATTGGAAACAAGATTTGCCGCATGCGCCATATTTATTCATGATGGCTGTAGGCGAATTCAAAATAGTTCAGGATACTTATATGAAACCAGATGGGACTAAAATGGCCGTTAACTACTACGTAGAAAAAGAATGGGAGCAATACGCAAAAGATATTTTTGGAGAAACACCGAATATGATAGGTTTCTTCTCGAAATTGTTGAAAGTGGAATACCCTTGGGACAAATACAATCAGATTGTCGTTCGTGATTACGTTTCTGGCGCGATGGAAAACACCGGAGCTGTTATTTTCGGTGATTACGCCTACAAAACAAAAAGAGAACTTTTAGATGGTAATGACCAATCAACTATTGCTCACGAATTATTTCACCATTGGTTCGGTGATTTAGTTACAGCCGAATCTTGGTCAAATTTGACATTGAACGAATCTTTCGCTAACTATTCACAATACTTATGGGACGAGCACAAATTCGGACTAAATGAAGCTGACTATCAGGCGAGTAATGAAGAAAACGGCTATTATCAATCTGCTCAGATCGGCGGTTACCATGATTTAGTATGGTTTGATTATGAGAATCGAGAACAAATGTTCGATGGACACTCCTACAATAAAGGTGGTAGAATATTGCACATGTTGCGCAACTATTTAGGTGACGATGCTTTCTTTGAAGGATTAGCAAATTACCTTAAATCAAACGCATACAAGGCAGCTGAATATCAGCAGTTGAGATTAGCATTCGAAGACGTTTGCGGAGAAGATTTAAATTGGTTTTTCAATCAATGGTATCTTTCAAGTGGTCATCCAATGCTTTCCGTTGAACAAAGAAATGACGCGGAAGGTCAAAACGTCACGATAACTGTTAAACAAACGCAAAAAGCAGGCGAATTTCCATATTTCCGTTTGCCGGTTGATGTTGCTGTTTTTGACTCAAATGGCAAAAAAACACACCGAATTTGGGTTGATGGTGAATCAACAGAAGTGATGTTGCCATACAAAGGAACATTGAAAGCGGTAGTGTTTGATGAACAAAAAATGTTGCTGGCAAAAATAAAAGAAGAGAAACCTTACGAGCAATACATATTTCAATACTATAATTCCAGCCGATACAAAACGAGAAGTCAGTCCTTAGCAGATGGTTTCAAAGCTGGTGATGCTGCCTCTGAACAATTGGTTTTAGATGCATTGAATGATGAGTTTTGGAAAATTAGAAGTATCGCAATTGAAAAATCAAGTCAATTAGAAGGTGGAAAAAAAGACATTGCACTTAAGATAATTCAAAACCTTGCTGTGAACGATTCGAAATCAGCAGTTCGTTCAGCTGCAACAAACTATTTGGCAGCAAACATGAACAACGGCGAATTGAAAACGGCTCTTTCTTCTATTATCGATAATGATCAAAGTTATTTGGTAATCGGTTCAGCATTAAAAAACTTGAGTAAAGTAGACCCAAAAACAGCTATGATAAAAGCAAAGTCATTGGAAAAAGAAGAGTCTACGAAAATGCTTAGTTCTATTTCACAGATATATGGAACATATGGTGAAGAAGACAAAAGCGGCTATTTCAAAGAAATCTTGACCAATGGGAAATTATCTGGATTTGATGAATTGAGTACGATGAACTCATTTACTATGTTCAATAGTCGAATGAGTGAAGAGCAAATCGAAAACTCTCTATCAACATATGCTTATCTTAAAGAAAACGGAGGATATTATACAAAAATGTTCATGGGTCAAAATATTGATTACATGCTCCAGTCCATGGAGGAGAGAAAAGCGACCTTAACGGAAGAAATACTAGAATTTGAAAAAAATAAGGATGTTGCTCTAGCTGATAAAAACCGAAAAAGATTAGAGAAAATTAATCAATTGACCTTGGCCTTTGAGAACTTGTTAAACCAAGATTAATTGCCGGTTTTTAAATCAAACAAAATTTATCCGTTTTAACTGATAAAAAATTATTGGGTTTTAGGAAAGTTTACATACCTTTGCGCAAAAATTTGAAGGTTAATATTTCTAAAATGGCTCAAATGGCTTCGAATAACGGTTTAAAAACATTCATTTTATCACTTTTGGCTTTTGTCTTCACGACGACTTTGTGGGCAAACCCAGAGGCGGAAGGCGAACAACACGCTGAAGACAAACCTTTCAACGTCAACGAAATGATCATGCATCACGTTAAAGACGCGCATGAATGGCATTTGTGGGGGCCTGAGCACGGCGGAACTTCAATTTACTTACCTATTATATTAATGGACGGTGGAATGAAGATTTTTTCTTCTTCTAATTTTTACCACGGTACTACTGGTTACGCAACAATTGGTGCGGACAACGAACAAGTTACATACATGATGGGCGAGGGCAAAGCTGAAGGTTATGCTCTTTACCACGAAAAAATCTATAAACTAGAAAATGGCGAATTGCATTTTGAGGACGGTCACCCGCACAATGCAAAACCAATGAGTTTCTCTATTACTAAAAATGTTGTGTCTCTATTTATGACAGCATTGATTGTTTTATTGATCATGTTTGCAGTTGCAAAATATTTCAAGAAAAACGGCGCAGTTGCTCCAAAGGGAATAGCAAAATTCATTGAACCTTTAATCTTATTCGTTCGTGATGATATCGCGAAAGAAAATATTGGAGAAAAGAAACACATGAAATATGTGCCTCTGTTGTTGACGATTTTCTTCTTCATTTTAACAGCAAACCTTTTGGGTTCAATTCCATTAATCGGAGCGAATTTAACGGGTAACATTACTGTTACTTTGTTCTTGGCGTTGGTTACTTTCATCGTAACTGTTTTTTCTGGAAACAAAAATTACTGGGGACACATTTTCTGGATGCCAGGCGTTCCAGTTGCTATGAAGTTTTTCATGGCGCCGATTGAGTTAATCGGAATCTTGACAAAGCCATTCGCATTAATGATTCGTTTGTTTGCGAACATTACAGCAGGACACATTATCGTATTAGCATTAATTTCTATCATCTTTATAAATAAAAGCACATCATGGGCAGCACTTTCTGTTCCAATGACTTTATTTATTTCGGTGTTGGAATTGTTAGTTGCCTTCTTGCAAGCATACTTGTTTGCAATGTTGTCAGCGTTATTTATCGGAGCAGCCGTTGAGGAAGGGCACCACGATGATCATGGTCATGAAGAGCATGAAGAAATTGTAATTATTTAAAATCAATATAGTATGTACGGAAGTATAGCAGCAATTGGAGCAGGTTTGGCAGTATTAGGTGCCGGTTTAGGTATCGGTAGAATCGGTGGTTCAGCAATGGACGCGATTGCACGTCAACCAGAAGCTTACGGAAAAATTCAAACAGCGATGATTATCTCAGCTGCATTGATCGAGGGTGTTGCCCTTTTCGGTGTCGTTGTAGGTTTATTAGGAGCTGCAAAGTAATTTCCTTTTCAATATCTACCGCAACGGTTGGTTGCGGTAGATTTGATTTTAAAAATTGACATTAAAATTTAAAAAACAAAAAGATGGATTTAGTATTACCAGATTTTGGATTATTATTTTGGACAGCATTAGTTTTTGCTTTGTTGATGTTCCTTTTGGCTAAATTTGCTTGGAAACCAATCTTAGGAATGGTTAATGAGCGTGAGCAAAAAATTACAGATGCATTGGCTTTGGCTGAAAAGACCAAAATTGAAATGCAAGCTATGCAAGCACAAAACGAAAGTTTGATTCAAGAAGCGAGAGCTGAAAGAGACGCTATCGTTCGTGATGCAAAAGAAACGGCCACACAAATGGTAACAGAAGCAAAAAACGGAGCAAAGATTGAAGCTGAAAAAGTGATGTCAAACGCACGTGATATGATCAACTCTGAAAAAGCAGCAGCAATTTCTGAATTGAAAAATCAAGTTGCTTCTTTCTCTTTGGAAATAGCAGAAAAAATCGTTCGTGGTGAAATGTCATCTGACGAAAAACAAAAAGCATTGGCTGAGAAAATGGCCGCAGATGTTAACTTGAACTAAGTATAGATCATGAGACAAACGAAAGCAGCCATCCGTTATGCAACATCTTTGTTGGAGTTATCTCTTGAAAAAGGGAACCTTGACCAAGTTGCTGCGGACATGAAACACTTCTCTCAAACAGTTGATGAAAATCGTGATTTGGCTTTGATGTTGACTAGTCCTATCGTTGATGGTGCTAAGAAATCTGAGGTTTTCAAAATGATTTTCGGACAGTTCGAACCGTTGACAATGTCCTTTTTTGATTTAATTACAAAAAATGGTCGTGAGTCAGTTTTACCAGAAATTGCAGCAGCATTTGACGCGAAAGTAAAAGAATACAAAGGAATTTTTCCTGTAGAATTAGTTACTGCTGTCGCTTTAGATGAAGCAACAAAGAAAACAATTCTAGCGAAACTTGATGCTTCCGTAAACGGAACACTAGAAGTAACAGAAAAGATTGACCCATCATTAATCGGTGGATATATTTTAAAAATGGGCGACATGCAAATTGACGCTTCCATTTCAAACCAATTGAATAATTTAAAACAACGTTTAACTCATTAATCTTCGGATTAGTGGAATATACCATATTATGGCAGATGTAAAACCAGCAGAAGTTTCTGCAATTTTAAAAGAACAGTTATCAGGATTTAAATCTGAAGCTGAATTGCAAGAAGTAGGTACAGTTCTTCAAATTGGAGATGGTATCGCACGTATTTATGGACTTACTGGAGCGCAAGCAGGTGAGTTGATTGAATTTGACGGAGGTCTTCAAGGAATCGTAATGAACTTGGAAGAAGACAACGTTGGAGCGGTATTGTTAGGTCGTTCTACTTTAGTAAAAGAAGGAGACACAGCGAAAAGAACAGGACGTATTGCTTCTGTAAAAGTTGGTCATGGTATGATCGGACGTGTTGTGAACACTTTGGGTGAACCAATCGACGGTAAAGGACCAATCGCAGGTGAAACATTTGAAATGCCTATCGAAAGAAAAGCACCAGGTGTTATTTTCCGTGAGCCAGTTACTGAGCCTTTACAAACAGGTATCAAAGCAATTGATGCGATGATTCCAGTTGGTCGTGGTCAACGTGAGTTGGTTATTGGTGACCGTCAAACGGGTAAAACAACGGTTTGTATCGATACGATTATTAACCAAAAAGAATTCTACGATAGAGGAGAAACAGTTTTCTGTATCTATGTTGCAATTGGACAAAAAGGTTCAACTGTTGCAGGTATCGTGAAAAAATTCGAAGATGCAGGAGCTATGGCTTACACAGTTGTAGTTGCATCTAACGCTGCTGATCCAGCTCCAATGCAGTTCTATGCTCCAATGACAGGTGCTGCAATTGGTGAGTATTTCCGTGATTTAGGGAATCCAGCATTGATCGTTTATGATGATTTATCAAAACAAGCGGTAGCTTACCGTGAAGTTTCTTTGTTGCTACGTCGTCCTCCAGGCCGTGAAGCTTACCCAGGTGATGTATTCTACTTGCACTCTCGTTTATTGGAAAGAGCAGCGAAAATCATCAACGATGATACAATCGCATCTCAAATGAATGACCTTCCTCCTTCTTTGAAAGGAAAAGTTAAAGGTGGTGGTTCTTTGACAGCTTTACCGATTATTGAAACACAAGCGGGTGACGTTTCTGCATATATTCCAACAAACGTAATTTCGATTACGGATGGTCAGATTTTCTTGGAAACAGATTTATTCAACGCAGGTATTCGTCCAGCGATTAACGTTGGTATCTCGGTATCACGTGTTGGTGGTAACGCGCAGATTAAATCAATGAAGAAAGTTGCAGGAACATTGAAATTGGATCAAGCACAGTATCGTGAGTTGGAGGCATTCTCTAAATTCGGTTCTGACTTGGATGCAGCTACAAAATCTGTTTTGGACAAAGGTTCTCGTAACGTTGAGATCTTGAAACAAAAAGAAGGAGATCCTTACCCAGTAGAAAAGCAAATTGCAATTATCTACGTAGGTACAAAAGGGATGATTCAAAATGTTCCAATCGACAAAGTGAAAGCTTTCGAAACAGAATACTTGGATTACCTAGAGGCAAAACATTCTGATGTATTGGTTGCTCTTAAAGCAGGAAAATACACAGATGAGTTGACTGATGTACTTGGAAAAGTAGCAAAAGAAATAGCAGCAAAGTATTAAATAAGAATTGAGAAATAAGAAATAAGAAGGTGAAACAAACTTCTTATTTCTTCCTTCTTATTTCAAACTTCTAAGAATGGCGAATCTAAAAGAAATACGAAATAGAATTGTATCCGTTGGTTCAACGATGCAAATTACTTCGGCCATGAAAATGGTATCTGCAGCAAAGCTGAAAAAAGCGCAAGATGCAATTACGCAAATGCGACCTTATTCGGAGAAATTGCAGGAAATTTTAGGCAACTTGAGTGCTACATTGGATATTTCTGAAAACGAATATTCAGCGACACGCGAAGTCAAAAATGTATTGATTATTGCTGTAACCTCAAACCGTGGTTTGTGTGGCGGATTCAACAATAACATTATCAAACATGTAAATGTTTTGATCAATGGAGAATACAAGAATGCAAATCCAAAGGTTTTGTGCCTTGGAAAGAAAGTGAAAGATTCTTTCAAACGCTCTGATTTTTACTATACCAACGATGATTTAGCGAAAGCTGAAGATATCTTCTACGATTTGTCATTTGAAGCCAATACACAAGTGGCAGAAGAATTGATGAAACGTTTCCTGAACAAAGAATTTGATAAAGTAGTTGTAGTTTACAATCAATTCGTAAACGCAGCATCTCAAAACGTTTTGACAGAACAATTTTTACCAATCGTTGCCAATGTGCAAGAAGAGGGTAAATCTGCAGGAGATTACATCTTTGAACCTTCAAAAGAAGAAATCGTTGAGGATTTAATTCCAAAAACGTTGAAAATTCAATTGTTCAAAGCATTGTTGGACTCTCAAGCTTCAGAGCACGGAGCACGTATGACTGCGATGCACAAAGCAACAGACAACGCAAGCGACTTACAAAAAGCATTGAAATTAGAATACAACAAAGCACGTCAAGCTGCCATTACAAACGAAATCCTTGAGATCGTTGGTGGAGCTGAAGCTTTGAATAACTAAAAAGAGAATAGAGATTCGAGATTCGAGAGCCGAGAACAGAAATGTTCTCGGCTTTTTTGTATCATCTATATTCGGGATTTTCAAAATTCCAGCGAGTTCCGTCATCCCATTCTTCACGAGAATTTCCATAATTGGGGTAACCACCTTGATCTTTTAAAGTTTTCGCTAAATGCAGTAGGTTATACGTCATGAAGGTGGTATTTCTATTGGTGAAGTTTGATTCAAAACCTGCGGGGGCATTTAATTTTTTACCTGCCCATTCGGTATCTCCATAACTTGGTCCCGGGCCAACATTACCCAACCAACCGCAATCGGCCTGAGGCGGGATCGAATAACCAACATGTTGCATAGCATAGAGAATTCCCATAGCACAGTGCTTCACCCCATCCTCATTACCAGTAATTATGCAGCCACCAACTCGACCGTAAAAAAGATATTGTCCTTTGTCATTGGTCATTCCACTCATAGCATATAAGCGCTCAATAAGTTTTTGTGCCTCCGAAGATTTTTCTCCCAGCCATATTGGTGAGCCAATTATTAAAATATCAGCATCCAAAACCTTTTTACTTATTGCCGGCCAATCGTCTTTTTCCCAGCCATGTTCTGTCATATCTGGGTAAACACCGGATGCGATATCATGATCAATAAATCGAATTTCCTCGACTTCAACTTTCTCCTTTTCCATAATTTCTTTCGAAACTTGAATAAGAGTCGAGGTGTGACTTTTTTGAGGTGATTTTTTAAGTGTACAGTTGATGTATAGTGCCTTTAAGCCTTGAAAATTTGAGTTATTCATAATTTTAAATTTGATTAGCAACGAGAAGAGAGTAAAGAAGTTTATTTCTTTCTATTTCAATTATCTTTGCTTTAAAATACAAAAAATGCTTGGACTAAAATTAGCAACTGACCCACGTTGGGTAAATATCGTAGAATCAAACATAGAAGAAATCCTTACAGACCATGCTTGGTGCGAGCAAAAGGCAGCTACGAATGCTATTTCCATCATTGTAAACAATTCTGAGAAGCCTGAATTGGTTTCTGATATGATAAAACTCGCGCAAGAGGAAATGGAGCATTTCGAGCAGGTCCATGAATTGATTAAATCCCGCGGATTAGAATTGGGTCGTGAACGAAAAGATTCTTATGTAAACGAATTGGCTCGTTTCATGAAAAAAGACGGAAGCCGCGATCAAGCTTTAGTTGATCGATTACTTTTCTCAGCAATGATAGAAGCAAGAAGCTGCGAACGATTCAGAACTCTTTCGTTAAACATCAAAGATGAGACCTTAGCCAAATTTTACCACGACTTAATGGTTTCTGAAGCCGGACATTACACTTTGTTCCTGAAATACGCTAAAACCTACGGAAATAAAATAGATACAGAAAAACGCTGGAAAGAATGGATAGATTTCGAAGCAGAAGTTATTCAGCGTTATGGTAAGGAAGAAACTATTCACGGATAGAATTTAACCGCCAAGATCGCAAAGATTTTCGCGGAGAACGGAGAGTGTTGCAGTGTTTTATTGGAACATTAAGACCGCAAAGCAGAAACGCAGTTAATTAAAGATTAGCTGGGCTTGAATGGTAGTGAGCACATTAAGTGACTCAAACATCAATTAAGAGCCATTTATACTTTGACTTAACCATCTAAACAAGACGTCTAGCGACCTTAATGAGCTTTTCACGATGGGCGTACAAGAGACTTTAACTCTCTTAATGTTTCAAATCCACGAAACACATCTTGCACGACAAGCAATTGTCAATTCCCTTCCCTCGCTGCCCATTCCTTCGCGACCAACTCCATTTCATCAAAGAAATCTTTGCCGTAAGCTCTTGTAATTGGTTCTTTTAGGAATTTGTAAACAGGAACATCCAACTTATCACCACAAGCACAAGCAGGAGAGCAAATATCCCATTCATGATAATCCAAAGCCGTCATTGTATCAAAACGTTTTTCACGAATAGGGTACAAGTGACAAGAAATCGGTTTTTTGAAATCCGTTTTTCCTTCCAAGTAGGCTTTTTCTACAGCACATTTTGCCGTACCGTCTCCGTCAAAATAAACGAAAGCACATTCGCCACCATTAATTAAAGCAGTTACAGGTTCATTATCCTGATCGATATAGAAGACGCCAGCTTTTTCAACCTCTGCAATTCCTTCTGGTCGCATGTAGGGTAAATAATGCTCCAAGTCATTTTCCAAAATATCAACTTCCTCATATTTTAGTGGAGCCCCAGAATCACCTTGTACACAACATGCACCTTTGCAGGCAGATAAATCACAAATGAATTTTCGGTCGAATACTTGGGTGGAAACTACTTTATCTTGGATATTTACTAACATGGAGGCAAAGGTCAGCATTTTTTCTTTCTTAGAAAACATACTTTAACATTCTAAATTATTGCCTTTTTCGATAAAAGCCCTATATTTGCAACATCAAACATAGTAAAGATTACAAACGAGGGGACGACAGTCCCCTCTTTTTATAGCCAAATGATTGCAAAGAAAACAGTAATGGAATTGATTGACGAACGAATGGCAGAGCTAGACGCTGGCTTATTTGTGGTTTCGTTGAAGATTTCTAGTTCCAATATTATCAATGTGGAAATTGACAAAGAAGAAGGAAATGTTTCCATCAACGATTGTATGTCGGTTTCACGTAATGTTGAACACAACCTCGATAGAGAAGAACAAGACTTCGAATTGCACGTTTCGTCAGCTGGTTTGGATAAACCTTTGCGTGTTTTGCCTCAGTTTATCAAAAACATTGGTAGAGATGTTACCGTAAAATTAAACAACAAATCCATTGAAACGGGTGAGTTGATTCAAGCGGATGCGAAAGGTTTGACCATTCGTCAAGAGAAGCGTGTGAAAATTGAAGGCACAAAAAAGAAAGAAGACATCGTGGAAGAAAAATACTTTACGATGAACGAAATAAAAGAAACAAAAATTGTCATATCATTTAAATAGGAAATCATGAATAGCCTAGAATTAGTTGACTCGTTCTCCGAGTTTAAAGAGTTAAAAAACATAGACAAACAAACGATGCAACGCGTTTTGGAAGATGTATTCCGCGCGATGTTGAAGAAAAAATTCAACTCAGATGAGCACATCGATATCGTTGTAAACATCGACAAAGGTGACGTTCAGATATTTTTGAACAAAGAAATCGTTGATGATGGTGAAGTTGAAGATCCAAACACGGAGATCGCTTACTCAGATGCTATTAAAATCGAACCAGATTTCGAAATTGGTGAAGAGGTAACAGAAGAATTTAAATTCGGTGATTTCGGTCGTAGAAATGTATTGTCATTAAGACAAAACTTGATTTCTCGTATCATGGAATTGGAGAAAGACAACTTGTACAAAATCTACAAAGAGAAAATTGGAGAGATCGTTACAGGAGAAGTTTACCAAGTTTGGAAGAAAGAAATCATGGTATTGGACGACGAAGGAAACGAGCTGTTGTTGCCAAAATCAGAACAAATTCCTTCAGATTATTTCAAAAAAGGAGAAACGATTCGTTCAGTTGTGGCGAAAGTGGATATGCGTAATGCAAGTCCAGTTATTATTTTGTCAAGAACAGCACCAGAATTCTTGGAGCGTTTGTTCGAATTGGAAGTTCCTGAAGTATTCGACGGTTTAATTACCATCAAGAAAATTGTTCGTGAGCCAGGAGAAAGAGCGAAAGTTGCTGTTGAGTCTTACGATGATAGAGTAGATCCAGTTGGAGCTTGTGTTGGTATGAAAGGTTCTCGTATTCACGGAATTGTTCGTGAGTTGAAAAACGAAAATATTGACGTTATCAATTACACAGCAAATCCTCAATTGTTGATTGCAAGAGCATTGTCTCCAGCGAAAATTACAACGATTGAAATTTCTGAAGAAGAAGGAAGAGCGAAAGTGTTCATGAAAGCAGATCAAGTTTCATTGGCGATTGGTCGTGGAGGTCACAATATCAAGTTGGCAGGAAAACTTTGTGGATATGAATTGGACGTTTACAGAGATGGTGAAGTAGATATCGAAGATGTAGATTTGGAAGAATTTGCAGATGAAATCGATAGCTGGATTATCGACGAATTGAAAGCAATTGGTTGCGATACAGCGAAATCTGTATTGGAAATTACGCCAGAAGACTTGGTTCAAAGAACAGATTTGGAAACGGAAACAGTTGCAGAAGTAATGAGAATTTTACGTTCTGAATTCGAATAAGAATAATAAAACAAGTATTAAAAGCAAAAAGGGCTTTCGATTTTTCGAAAGCCCTTTTTGCTTGATAAGCAGCAGGTTATTTTTCAGGAGTAGTTTACTGCTTTTCTAGTTTGTGCCAAGTAAGTTTACCGTCTTGGAATATTGACATAAAGTAAATCCCGTTTGAGTAGTGGGATAAATCCAATGTTCCGTCACCAATCAATTCAAGGTTTTCCAATATATAATAACCAGTTGAATTGCATACGGATATGTGTGATGGGCTTTTTGATGCCGTTTTAATGTTCACAGTTCCATTGAATGGATTTGGATATACTTTAGCTTGTATTTCGGTTTCCTCTAATCCAAGACAAGGATCAAAAGTTACTAGTATTGAATTCATTCCTGAACAGTTATTTGTGTCAACAACTGCTAAAGAATAATTACCTGAATTACTAACAATAATTGAGTTAGTTGTATCTCCAGTACTCCACAAATAGCTTTCAAAACCAGCTGTAAAGCTTAAGGTTATTGGACTAAGGTTAATACAAGTAGTTGTGTCATTTCCAAGATCAACTATAGGATTTAGATTTTCAACAACTAAAACGGATGTGCTTGTATCGGAACATGCTTCAATAGAATTTATTGTAGAAACGGAGTACATTCCTGCATTGGCAATTGTTACCAAGGTATCAGTCGCACTCGCAATAGCTTGGTTTCCGTTCAACCATTGTAGCGTCACGCCAGAATTGGCATTTACAAATAGATCTGTTGACGTCCCTTCGCAGAAAGACAAATCACCTTGAATAGCATCTGAACCTGACAATTCAAGACATGTATTAATTTCAAAAATTGAAACAGTGCTGCTCACTTCATTCGCTAAAAGCAATAACGGTTTACCATTTGGCGATTGTTCTTTCGAAATGAAAAGTATTCCTTCCGATCCTCTGTCTGGACCATTCGTGGCAACATCACGGTTATTATAATATCCAACGAAAATAGGAGCACTTGGATTATTGACATTGAAGACCATAGCCCCTCCAATACGTTCTAACCCAACAAACAAATAGTGATTTCCATCAATTACTGCATTCGTTACACCTTCTGGTTCAGGACCTTTGTCATCACTTCTATTTTTAGATGTAGAACTTCCGCCATTACTCGCATTAAATAATGCTACGAAATTGGTATCGTGCGAAATGATTTGTTCAATCATGTCTTTGGAGTCGAAAACTAAGTTCCCAGTTGCCGCATCCCATATAGAAAATGATCTACCACCTAAAGTATGTAGTTCATCAAAATCACCGTCGTTGTCAGTGTCTCCTGTTACTTGAAGCGCATTCAATCGACCCATGAATTTATTGTTTTTCAAAATGTGTTGATCTGGAAAAGCAGCTGAGTCTAAAGCCATACCGCCAATTCTATCCGCATCTTCAATTAAATTGTTTTCTCGTGCATCCCCTTCGTTTGCGCTAAAAACATATCCAATCCCATTAATTTTATCAAATGAAATTGCGTCGGGCATATAGGCACCTTTCACTGGAAGAGATTGGATTAATATATCACCGCTTTGATCAGAAGGATCTAATGCGTTTCCAAAACTGTAATCTGAAAGTCCAAGTGCTCTTAGTTCAAGTACAGTTCCAGTAGCGATATCAATTACGGCCATTGCATTGTGTTCCTGGATAGAAACATATGCTTTGGTGTTGTCATCGCTTATAGCGATATATTCAGGTTCCAAATCTTGAGCGACAGATGCTGCCTGAGGAAATAAGCGAATTCCTTGAGCTTTTAACAAAGAATCTTGACCGTTAAAGGAAGTAAAGGTTGCTGTAGTGACATTTGCATTTGTCAATGCAGAAATGCCAGGTGTCAGGTCAATTATTGATACTGAACCTTCAGGGTCATTCAAATAATCTGCAGAAGGTTCACCTTCATTAGCCGTTAAGACTTTTGTAAAATCTTTGTTGAAAGTGATCATGTCTGGCATTGCGCCAACTGTGACATTATTTAAAATTGTACCAGCAGTATCGAAGAAATAGACTTTGCCTAAATCTTGTGGATTCACGCCTTCAATTGCCGCAACAACTAACCCATTATGCGTGGCAATAGAATTTATTCCACCTAGCAAATTAATGTCAATTGACGAAAGTAGCACTGGCGCTGAAGGATTACTTAAATCTACGATATCTATTTTTCCACCAACACTGTTAACAATAAATAATCTTTGGGAAAGCGAATCATATGCAACAATTTCAGCAGAATTGGAGCCCCCCGCCCCATTTGAGAAGCTTGTCAATAAATTCATTTTTAATTGATTGCTTGCTATAGGAGCAACATAGTCGTTGTCTTTTATGAAAATAATTTGATAGTCATTTCCTTGAACCGAACAATTAACCGTATTGATTACTTTTAAAATCAGCCTTTCTGTTTTTTCCGAAATGGCATCATCAATGATTTGTATAGGAAATGAAAAGGTCCCATTCTGGCTTGCGGGTATAATTAAAGTATCATTTGAAATAATGTAATCTTCAACAACTGTGCTATTCGACCATATTGAAAGGCCAAATATAATTTTCGCATCAGAGGTATTGGCATTTGTGAAATCCACATTGATATTAACGGTTCCTGATGTTTCATCAACTATTTGAACAGTGTTTGAAATAGATACAAAGCCAGGAGGGTTAATAGTTACCAAGTTTATCTCTGTACTGTCATCTGTGAAGTTGGCGTCAATAGTAAATGCTCTTGTTCCAACCCACGAATCTGAAACAATGTTATAGGTTCCAGTTGCTTTTAAATATGTGCTTCCTGCCTCAGGAGCAAAATAATCTGTCGAGGATAATTTCCCTCCTGCGTATAAATCATTTATTGGCAATTGATATCCGTCAGTTGAGTTTATTGCAGCACCTCCAATACCTGTTCCGTAAAATATGGCATCTGTAGGAATAGAGGATGAAGTGAGATTTGCAATTGGCAAATTGAATACAGCGATTCCATCTGCGTTACCTCCACCATTTCCAAATGGTCCGCTTCCTGAATTTCCGAATGAATCACCATTAGTAGTTAATGTGTTAATGGATCTCAGTTGCTGTCCCAAAGGAGCCATGAGTGAACCACCAACATAAACTACATCACCAATACTCACAACGCCTGAGTTAATCGAAAATCCATAAGTTAATGAACCACCAGCAATCCATCCTTGAACAGATGCATTTCCATTATTGCTTACAATAACTGAATAAGGTGTTACCGAAAAGTCGATGTTTTGAGTTGCTACTAACTCGACCCATTCATATGGCGAATCTGTGCCAGCGGGATTGACAAAAACTTCACTTATTACTAGACCAGGGTTTTGAGCGTAAGCACAAATACTTGTAATAGAAATAGTTAACTGTAAAAGTAATTTTTTAATCATAATATTTATTTTTATTGTAAAGGTCTTTGTCAGGAGTAAATAGGAGGTTAATTATTCAAAAACAAACCATTAAGTCTTGTTTCATTTTGTATTATCTTGACTTAATGATATTTTAATTCTCCCTACGTATCTCCATCTCTGGTTTGTATTTAGTGAAGAAAAGAATGTGTATTCATTAGCCTTACCCTACTAAAGCTTGTGAAAGCGAGATAATTTATCTAATTTTGTACTGATTTTCTGGAATACATAAAGGGGACCGTTGTCCCCTCTTTTATTAGTATTTCATGTTGAATCCACTTAACTCATTGATGTTTAGTGTTTTACGAATTAAAAATTCATTTTTGTCCTTGAAATGAGTTTCTTTTTAAAAAAGGACACAAAAGATTATATGGCGAATAGACCAATACGTTTAGGAAAAGCAGCAGGAGAACTTAATGTGGGAATATCCACGTTGGTAGAATTCCTTGATTCCAAAGGAGTAAAGATTGACTCAAACCCCAACACGAAGTTGGAAGGTGAGCATTTTGAAATGTTAAGCACAGAGTTTGCTGCCGATTTTTCGTTGAAAGAAAAAACGAAACAAGTAATTCCTGCGCGTGAAAAAAGAGAAACAATCTCGCTGCGAGACAACCGCGTAGACGAAACTCCAGCTCCAGCTCCAGTTGAAGAGCCAGTTGAAGAAGAGAAAAAAGAAGAAGTAGTTCCGCCTGCTCCAGTTTTGGAGGAAGTTAAGGTAGAAGTAGTTGAAGAAATAGTTGAAACTCCCGTAGTTGAAAAAGCTGAGGAAGTAAAAGAAGAACCAAAAACAGAGGAGCCTGCTCCAGAAAAGAAGTCGGAAGAATCAAGTTCTGATGTTAAGGTAATCGGGAAGATTGATTTGGATTCAATTAATTCAAAGACTCGTCCAAGCAAAAAATCTCAAGAAGAGAAAAAGGAAGAAAAAGCAGCGGCAGCCGAGGTAACTAAAAAGGTTATGGCTTCGACTCAAAAAGCAGCTAAACCTGAAGAAAAGGTTGTAGAAAAGAAACCTGCTGAAGAGCCTAAAGTTATTGAAACTATTCGCGTTGGAAAAAGAACCCTTTCTGGACCAACGGTTTTGGGTAAAATTGAACTTCCAGTTGAAAAACAAAAAACGTCTCATAAAGCTGCTGATGACCGCAAGAAACGTAAACGAATTAAGAAAGTAGATCCAGCAAAAAATACAGGACCAAACCCTAATGCAGGTAATGGAAATGGACCAAGAGGAGCAAATGGAGGCGGAGCAAACAGACGTTTCGACAAAAACGCGCCGCGCACACCTAAAGCTGAGATCACAGAAAAGGATATTGAAAAAGAAATTAAAGATACTTTAGCTAGACTTTCGAATAAAGGAGGTAAATCTAAAGCGTCTAAAAACCGCCGTGCGAAAAGAGATGTGAATGCTCAACGTCGTGAGGTGGAACAAATGGAACAAGAAGCTCAAGAAAGATTTATTAAGCTTTCAGAGTTTGTTACAGTTTCGGAATTGGCAAGCATGATGAATGTTCAATCGACTCAAGTAATTTCTGCTTGTATGTCGCTTGGTATTTTTGCTTCGATCAATCAACGTTTAGATGCGGAAACGATTCAAATCGTAGCAGAGGAATTTGGTTTTGTTACTGAATTCGTTAGTGCTGAAGTACAAGATGCTATTTTGGATGTTGAAGATAAGCCAGAAGATTTAGAAACTCGTCCTCCAATTATTACCGTAATGGGTCACGTCGATCACGGTAAAACATCGTTGTTGGATAGAATTAGAAATGAAAATGTTATCGATGGTGAAGCAGGAGGAATCACGCAGCATATTGGTGCTTATTCTGTAATGTTGAAAAATGAGCGGCGATTAACATTCTTAGATACTCCTGGTCACGAAGCCTTTACGGCCATGCGTGCTCGTGGAGCTCAAATTACGGATGTTGCGGTAATTATTGTTGCTGCGGATGACGACGTGATGCCTCAAACAAAAGAAGCAATTTCTCACGCTCAAGCGGCAGATGTTCCTATGGTTTTTGCTATCAATAAGATAGATAAGCCAGGTGCAAACCCTGATAAAGTCAAAGAACAATTATCCAACATGAATATCTTGGTGGAAGATTGGGGAGGTAAATACCAATGTCAAGAAATTTCTGCGAAGAAAGGTATCAACATTGAAGAATTACTTGAAAAAATATTGCTTGAAGCAGATTTACTTGATTTAAAAGCAAATCCAAATAAAAAGGCTGTCGGAACAGTTATCGAATCATCTTTAGATAAAGGAAAAGGTTATGTAACCAACATGTTGGTTGAAGCTGGAACTTTGCGAGTTGGTGATATTGTATTGGTTGGTAGAAATTACGGCCGTGTAAGAGCGATGCATGATGAGCATGGAGTTGTTTTAAAAGAAGCAGGTCCAGCCACACCAGTATCTATTTTGGGTATCAACGGTGCGCCGAGTGCAGGTGATAAATTCCACATTTTGGAAGATGAGCGTGAAGCTAGGACTATCGCTACGAAAAGAGAGCAATTGTACCGTGAACAAGGTTTACGTACAACGAAACATATTACATTGGATGAAATCGGTCGTCGTTTGGCGATTGGAGACTTTAAAGAGTTGAACTTGATCGTTAAAGGTGATGTTGATGGTTCTATCGAGGCTTTAGCTGATTCGTTATTGAACTTATCTACTGAGCAAATTGCAATTCGAGTGGTTCACAAAGGTGTTGGTGCAATTTCTGAAGCAGATGTCAACTTGGCTTCTGCATCGGATGCAATTATCGTTGGTTTCCAAGTTAGACCAACATTAGGCGCAAGAAAATTAGCCGAACAAGAAGAAATCGATATTCGACTTTACTCAATTATCTACAAAGCTATCGACGAAATTAAATCTGCGATGGAAGGAATGTTATCTCCAGATATCGAAGAGAAAATTGTTGGTTCAGCTGAAATCCGTGAAACATTCGACATTACGAAAGTTGGAACGATTGCAGGTTGTTACGTATTAGACGGAATAATTAAACGATCATCTAAAATCCGTGTTATCCGCGACGGAATTGTAGTTCACACAGGTGTTCTTGGTTCATTGAAACGTTTCAAAGACGACGTAAAAGAAGTGAAAAACAATTATGAATGTGGTTTGAATATCGACAAATTCAACGACATCAAAGAAGGCGATATAGTAGAAGCATTTGAAGAAGTAGAAGTTGCACGTAAGTTGTAATAGAACTTAAAATATAGATTTAAAGCCGTTTTCTTTGGAGAGCGGCTTTTTTTGTGGGCAGAAATTAACCGCAGAGAATGCTGAGAGTTTTGCGAAGAACGCAAAATATAGTTGATGGAAGATAGGCCTTCGCGCACGTTGCGAAAATCTCTGCGCACTTTGCGGTTAAAAAATCTAAGTGCCAATAATTACCTCGAACTCAAATTAAATCAAAGTTTACTAAATTTAGTAACCGATGTTTCAGTGGAAAGAAAATAATTTCCCGCACCAATTTCTGAGATATTCAATTCACAACCAGATTCTGTATAGTTTATTAAAATTTGATGAGTCACGTCACGACCGTAAATATCGAAAATTTTCAAATTTTGGGTTTTCAAGTTTTTACCAAAAGCCATAAGAAAATTAGTTGAAACGGGATTAGGGTGTATTTGAACCAGATTTTGATCAACTGAGGAAAACGTGTAACTTAGGATATCTGAATACTCAAAATTACCATCGAAATCTGTTTGTTTCAAGCGATAATAGGAAGTGCCATTAATCGTTTTTTCATCAAGGTGGCGATAATTTAATACAGCATTTGAATTTCCCGCACCATCTACACGTGTTCTTTCTTCCCAAAATTGACCATCCGAAGATCGCTCAATAGTGAAATATTCATTATTGCGTTCGGACGAAGTTTGCCAAACCAATTCTGCGTGATTTCCAAAAGGATTTACTTCAAATAACGATAGTTCAATGGGTAAAGCTTGGTCACAAAAGTTATCTGGCGTTGTACTTGCCGTTTGTGTTACGGTATAGTTGTAGGTAATATTGCCGCAATTTATGGAATGTGTACCCGCAATCAAATTGAACGTTCTTATGGCTTCTGTACCGCAAGTTTGATTGTCTTCGTTATCACAAGAGCTATTTTCTCGTTCAAAAGTGGCCACGTAAAGATTAATGGATGATACCAGAAGAATATTAACAGGATCAATTGAGAAAGCATTTGGTGCAGGGGAGCATTGCAATGCAGTGCCAGTCAAATTGAATGTTCCAGCTGCAGGGATATCAACTACCCATGTTTTTGAAAAAACAACCGAACCACTGCCAGCCGAACCATTGGTTGCAAGGCAACGCACGACGATTGTCGGATCCTCTTCGGCACCTCCCCAGCCGTTTCCATCGTCATGATTAATATAGCAAGAGTCCGCAGCCACTGTTATGCTATTGAAAGTTATGGTTTTGCGAAAATTTGATACTTGGCTGACGCTCGTAAAAGGAAACAGGATAAAAGCAATCACAAGATAGAAAAGAAAGTATTTTTTTTTCATGTTTTTTGTGAAATAGAGTAAGTGATGTTCTGTTTGTCAAGTAAAAGTACTATTTATAAACAAAAAATAAAAAAAAGATTTTGAATGTTCGTTCTGAATGCGCCTTGGACAGGCATTGATATTGTAAATTTAGTTAAGTGATTTCACCTCTTTCTATTACTCTCAAAGTTGTATTTTTATACTTTTTTCGCACCATCAATTACCCTGAATACCGTAACTTAGCCGTTAATTTTAGCTAACTTTGTACAAAATTTTTTAGGATGATGATTTTAGGCGTATTCGGACCTTGGCAGGTAATAGCTATTTTGGTGGTTGTTTTATTACTTTTTGGTGGTAAAAAAATTCCAGAATTGATGAAAGGATTGGGTAAAGGAGTGAAAGAATTCAAAGATGCTTCTAACAAAGATCCAGAAGAAGATAAAACAGAAGGTAAAACAGAAGAAAAATAACCCTCCTTCATGTTGAAAAATTACAGCGAGGTAAAACAGGCTTTGGCTAATGGTTCATCTGTGGTGGACATCGTAAAAAGCTATCTTGGAAAAATTCAGGAAAATAGTGACTTGAATGCTTTTTTAGAGGTTTTTGAAGACACTGCGCTTGAAAAAGCAAACGAAGTTGATGCCAAACTAAAACAAGGTACTGCTGGTCGACTTGCTGGAATGGTGATTGGATTAAAAGATAATATCTGTTACAAAGACCACAAAGTATCTGCCGCTTCAAAAATATTAGAAGGTTTCACAAGTTTGTATTCTGCAACTGTAGTTGAAAGATTACTCGCAGAAGACGCTGTCATCATTGGTAGATTAAACTGTGACGAATTCGCCATGGGATCTTCAAATGAAAACTCAGCCTTCGGTCCAGTAAAAAACCCATTAAATAAATCTTTAGTTCCTGGTGGTTCGTCTGGTGGTTCAGCTGCGGCTGTAGCTGCGGGAATTTGCACAGCTGCTTTGGGAAGTGATACAGGCGGTTCCATTCGTCAACCAGCATCTTTTACCGGAACTTTTGGAATGAAACCAACCTACGGAAGAATAAGTCGCTATGGTTTGATTGCCTATGCTTCATCTTTCGATCAAATTGGTCCCTTTACAAACTCTTTAGAGGATAGTGCTTTGCTCTTAGAAATAATGGCGGGTAAAGATGAAATGGACAGTACTTCTTCTTCGAAAGAAACGAAAGTTTACAGTTCATTTGAAAACAAAGGAAAAAGAAAAATTGCGGTTATTTCAGAATGTTTAAACCACACAGGACTTGATCCAGCTGTGAAAAAACAATTGGATACAACGATCCAACAATTGAAAGATGCCGGTCACGAAATAATGGAGGTTAGTTTTCCCTATTTGGAATACATGGTGCCGACATATTACGTCTTAACAACAGCTGAGGCTTCTTCAAATTTATCCCGTTTCGATGGGGTTCATTACGGACATAGAAGTTCAAGTGCCGTTGGCGTTGAAGAAACTTATAAAAAATCGAGATCGGAAGGTTTCGGTCCAGAGGTACAACGTCGTATTATGGCGGGAACATTCGTTCTATCTCATGGTTATTATGATGCCTATTATACCCAAGGACAGAAAGTTCGTATGGTTCTTAAAAAACGAACCGACGAAATACTTTCTCAAGCTGATTTCATATTAACACCGACAACTCCAGCTTCTGCTTTTCCACTCAATGGATTAACAGATCCAATCCAAATGTATTTGCAAGATATTTTCACTGTACATGCTAATTTGACAGGGAATCCAGCGATTTCTTTGCCTATTGGAAAAGATGATAGTGGCTTACCTTTCGGAATCCAAATCATGGCGAGAAACTTTGAGGAAAAAGAAATGTATGGTTTTTGTAAAGAATTGCTAGACATAGCTCAAAAATAAAGAATGAAAAAAATTTTCTCTTTCCTTTTATTGTTAATCAGTTTTGGCACTTTTGCTCAAGTAGAAGTAAGCCCTGAAGGTGAGCGATTTGTGAAGATGGTGGAACAAAGTTTGAATGAATTCTATTCAGACTATGCAAATTCCACGAATTACGATTCTGTAATGCGCGCTCTGAAATATGAAGCTTTTGAAATTCCTCAGTTTTCTGATGAAGTCTATTGCGCACGTTTGGCAGAAATGGACAACATGAGTCCATTTGAATTTCAATGTAATGATGCTTCCCTATCTATAGTTAAGTTTTTTGCATCTAAAAGAAGAGATTTTGCCCGTGTGGTAATGGGTCGAAGCGCTATTTACTTTGATATGTTCGAAGAAATGCTGGCCAAATACGACATGCCAATCGAATTAAAATATTTGGCAGTTATCGAAAGTGGTTTGCGTCCTCAAGTTAAATCGCACGCAGGAGCACTTGGTCTTTGGCAGTTTATGTATCGAACAGGATTGTATTATGGGCTTCATGAAAACTCTTATATCGATGAACGTATGGATCCAGTATTGGCAACCGATGCTGCTTGTCGTTACCTGAAAAAGCTTTACGAAATTTACGATGATTGGAATTTGGCATTAGCGGCTTACAATGCAGGTCCAGGAAATGTGAACAAAGCGATTCGTCGTTCAGGAGGTAAAACTACGTATTGGGAAATTCGCCCTTTTTTACCAAGAGAAACGCAAGGATATGTGCCTAATTTTATTGGCGCAGCGTATATTTTGACGTATCATAAAGAACACAATTTGGTTCCAATGCCGGCTAAATTGCACAATTCTCATCTGGATACAATCTGTCTGAAAAGGGCTGCTCGTATGGACAGAATTTCTGAAGTTACTGGCTGGGATTTAGACGAGATTAAAGCCTTGAATCCAATTTACAAAACGAATTATATTCCTAAAACAGATCCACCACAATGTATTACAGGTCCTTTTGAAGAAATAGGCCGGATCATTGCGAACGAGGACCAAATATATGGACCGAAACCTATAGAAGTAACCGAAGATTCAACTTTAGCTGATGTTTTGGAAGGCGTTTCAGATAAAGATGACGAAGTAGGAAAAGAGATAGAAAATACCACTACACCAATCAAAGAAAACAAGGTAATTTCACATACCGTTCGTAGAGGTGAAACTTTGAATAGTATTGCGAATCAATACAATGTTACAGTAAAGGATATTATGGGCTGGAATAATATGTCCAGTACTCGTCTTAACGCTGGACAACGATTGAAAATTGGCGGTAAAACGGGCACTGTGCCAACCGCCCCAGCAAGACCCGTAAATAAATACTACAACGTGCGTTCTGGTGACAACTTCTCAACTGTAGCTAGAAGACATGGATTGACTCAAACACAATTGAAAAATTTAAATCCAGGTGTTAACGTTAATAGATTGAATATTGGTCAGAAACTTCGTGTAAAATAGAAAGATGAAAGGATATATTTTTGGTGTTCTCGTTTTAATGCTTTCAATAGCTTCATGCGATTTGAATTCTAAACGTTACAATTCATCAGGGGTAGCGGTAACTGGAAAAATTGGCGAAATTTTAGTGGTTTGTGATCAAGATTTGTGGGATTCTGAAATCAAAGAAATCTTGGATTCCAATCTCACTCAATTCATAATGCCTTATTTCCCAGACGTTGCAACCTTTGATTTAATTCATAAAACACCGCAACATTTTACACAAGGAGTGAAGCGTTACAGAAACACTTTGTTCTTGTCCATTGATCCTAAATTAGAAGGAGATAAAGGGAAAATTGAAAAACGTGTTGGAGTATGGGCAACTGACCAATTGGTGATTGATGTTATAGGAAAAGACTACAATCAATTAGTACAGACTCTTGTTTTTGGTTTAAAAAATGTCCACGATGAGTTTGACCAAATGGAATGGGAGCGAATATTGAAATATTACAAAGCCACACCGAATATAAGTATTGAAAAAGCTGTAGAAAAAAACTTTGGTATTACTTTCGCCTTGCCTGATGCGGCTAAAATTGTAACGAAAAGAAAGAATTTTTACCGGATTGAGTTCCCAAGTGCCGCTCGACCAATTGAGTTTGTTGGGGCTGGAAAACAAGATGCAGGAACTATTTTTTCTGGACTCACTGTTTATCAATACGATTATACCGATTCGTCGCAGTTTGCTTTAGAAAACCTATTGCAAGCGCGAGATACAATGCTAAAATATAATGTTCCGTATTCTTATGAAGGAATGTATATGGGCACGCAATATGTGAAAATGGTATATCCAGAAGGAAATCCAGCCATAAACCAAAGCGGTGACTTGAAAGTATACGAAATGAGAGGCATGTTCAAATTTGTAGGCAAAGGGAAACATGGTCCTGGCGGATGCTTTTGGTCTTATCATTTCATTCAACCTAAAACGAAGAAGTTGGTTTGCGTTAGCGGCTATGTTGACGCACCTTCAACAACTTCTTGGACTCAACCCTTAAGAGAAGTTCAAGCGATTCTTAAAAGCGTAGAAATCATCTAATATGACGAGTAAACTTTCTGCAGTTGTCATTACTTTAAACGAAGAAAGGAATATTGGTCGTTGCATTAAGGCGTTAAAAGAAATTGCAGATGAAATTATCGTATTAGATGCTTTTTCAACTGACAAAACAGTGAGCATTTGTGAAAACCTTGGTGCTAGAGTAGAACAGCGCGAATGGGAAGGATATTCAGAATCAAAAAACTACCTCAATTCCCTAGCAAGCTTCGGTTATATTTTTTCAATTGATGCCGATGAAGTGGTTAACGAAGAATTGAAAAATGCTATTCTTTCCGAAAAGGAAAAAGGATTCAAGGGTGTTTATTCCGTCAACAGACTGACAAATTATATGGGAGCTTGGATTAAACATTCAGGATGGTATCCAGATGTGAAAACAAGAATTTTTCCAAAAGAAGGTAGCCAATGGGAAGGTGCTTTTGTTCATGAAACATTAAGCGTTCCAAAGGGAAGTGAAACAAAATTGCTTGATGGACATTTGGAACATTATTCCTATTATTCATTTGAAGATCATAGAACAAGAGCTGATAAATACTCGCTTCTAACCGCAAGAAAGCACTTTGACGCTGGCAAGAAAGCTTCATTTTTTAAACCTTACCTTAGCGCTATAGGCCGATTTGTTGGAATGTACTTTTTCAAA
Organism: uncultured Flavobacteriales bacterium; assembly: GCA_963977135.1. Lineage (GTDB taxonomy): Bacteria > Bacteroidota > Bacteroidia > Flavobacteriales_D > Crocinitomicaceae > UBA2040. The sequence goes on from CAXBNN010000003.1 coordinate 368,436, forward strand.
CAAGGCTTTTTGGATGGTAAAATGGGTTTTCACATCGCAAGAATTAGTGCCTTATCGAATATTGTGAAATACAAAGAATTAAGAAGACTAAATCGTGAGTAAAATCATCGACATATCAGAAGGAACGGTTATCATTTCCAGAACGGATAGTATAGGTGATGTCCTTTTGACACTGCCTATTTGCGCTGCACTAAAACGAGATTTTCCGAAAATAAAAATTGTTTTCTTGGCAAGTTCGTACACTATACCAGTTGTAAAACACTGTTCGGCAGTGGATGAAATAATCGATGCTACAGATTTATTAAATGGTCCAACCGTTTCTCAATTGGAGAAAATTCATAGAATAAAAGCAGATGCAATCGTTCATGTTTTTCCCAATAAAACAATAGCCAACCTCGCCAAAAAAGCAAAGATTCCGCATAGAATTGGAACCTCGCACCGTGCGTTTCATCTTCTTACCTGTAATCATAGAATCAATTTTACACGTAAAAAGTCGAATGAGCATGAAGCGCAGTTGAACTTTCATTTGTTGCAACCATTTGGATATGAAAAGTTGCCGACTTGGGAAGAGTTGAATGATAATCTAAATTATTTTATAGCGGATAAATTCGAAATTCCAAGCTCATTTCAGAGTGATAAAAAGAAAATTCTTTTGCATTCAAAATCTCAAGGAAGTGCTGTGGAATGGCCAATTGAAAAATACAATGAACTGGCAAGAAAGTTAGTTGAAAGTGATTTTTCGGTTTATTTCACTGGCACAGAAAAGGAAGGAATTGAGATTCGAAAAGGGATTAAGTTTGGTAATGAAATTTATGATACAACGGGTCAGTTTTCTTTGGAAGAGTTAATCTCTTTTATCGACTCTTCGGATTTATTACTAGCATGTTCCACCGGCCCATTGCATATAGCAGGAAGTCTAAATAAAAACTGTATTGGCCTGTTCACACCGAAAAGACCGATGCATCCAGGTCGATGGAAGCCGCTCGGGAAGAATAGCGAAACCATTACCGCACATAATACTTGTAAGTGTGTTAACCAAAAAAACTGTATATGCTTGGCAGATATTTCTGTTGAAACAGTTTTTTCTAAAATTTTGGAAAAATTAGACCGTTAAACTTTCTGGTTTACAGCAACATCTGGGTAAGTTCTTGCGCGGCTATGCTTTCTTTGGGTTTTACTACTTTATATCATCTCCAAACTATTGCCCCTTTCGTTTTCTTTACTACACTTTTGGTTTATACGGGGCAACGGTATTATAAAATGAATTTCACCAATGTTTTAACTTTTACTCCAAGAATTAAATGGATGATGGAGAACAAAAAACTCGTTGAATCCATACTTGCTGCAGCTCTAATTGGGGTGATTATTTTCGGCTTGCCTTTGCTTTTTGCAACAAGGTTTAATCTGATAATTATTTCTATATGCGCTGTTATTTCTGTTTTCTATGTCATTAAAATTGGGAAGAAAAACCTACGTGAAGTCTCAGGTTTGAAGGTGTTTTTAATCACAATTGTATACTTCATTATCATTTGTATTTTGCCATTTCAATCGCTTAAGTGGTTCCAAGAAGTGTATCCTTCCTTGATTTTTGTTTTGTTTTTCATTTTTCAGTACTTGTATATATTGGGAATTACTGTTCTTTTTGATATTCCAGATATCACTCACGACGATAAAAGTTTGAAAACATTAGCGCAAATCGTTGGTATTCGTCGCACAGTTTTCTATTCCATTTTTTTAATAATCCCTTTACTTATTGTATTGATTTTTGAGGCCGGGAATAGTCCGTTAACATGGATTTTCATTGCTGTACATATCCCTTTTTATTACTTTCTTTTGAAAAACCGAAACAATCATTTTTATCTTGCATTTTTTGGTGAGGGAATTTTAGGTTTATTGGGCGTATATTGCGTTTTGATCAGCCAATGAAAGCTTATTTATTATGAAAAAATTTAAAAAAGCAAAAGAATCCCAAGTTGTAATGTCGCAATTGATGTTGCCTTCTCATTCCAATTTTA
>CAXBNN010000004.1:0-299906 GCA_963977135.1 uncultured Flavobacteriales bacterium
ATATTTGCCCTATTCCGCCAGCGATGATTATGTAGTTTGGGATGTTTAGTTTCATGTTTAAAAGTTGATTACGGTTTCAAAAGGGCCCAGCCGGACAACAAATATCACGCTTTTATTGATCATGGAATTCTATCAACAATGCGTTTTAGATATATGTCGTTAACAATTATCCAAGTTACTTCATACTTGTTCGTATCTGTCCCGCCTTGCATATAAATATAAAGTCGTTTTTTGTCCTTTGAATAAAACGCTTTATAGTTTGGTGAAAAGAATTTGTCTTGTTTACCACCGCCGCTATAATTGCATGAGTGGGATTGGGATATTCCTTTATATGCGTCTTTTGGAAACTTAACCCAGAGGTGTGAGTGTGTCACGAGAAAAATTGAATCAAGCGACTTGCTTGGAGTAAAATAGATATGAATAAAAGTACTAACTGAACTAGTAGCGGTGCTCCAACTTAAATCAACTACTGAATCTATACAGTGAGTGATAGATATTTCTGTCAAGGTTGTTTTTAGTAGGGAATCCGTGTTTTTTAATGAAGCACCCGTTGTCGTGAATAATGAAATTTCCCTTTTTAGTAAGCTATCTGTTAGGGTTGTTAAACTTTCGGCATCGGTCGTTTCTGTCTGACCATGAACTGCAAGCGAGGTCAACAAGAAGGACGTAGTCAATGTGAAAAGCAGTCGTGTCATTTGTTTTTTTAAGTGCTAGCTAACAAGCGGCTATCCGCCACTCAACCGTCGATTTAAACGTTTAATTCGACGGTTAGATTATTTCTTATTTAAAACCCCTTTCACTCAAAAGCCCCACCCAAAGCGAAATCTTAAACTCATCCATCCTCGGGTAAATCGCTCTTACAACACCATCCACAGCAGCTATATTCAAATAATCGCCAAAGAATACAGATTCGTCAGAGAGAAAAGGTTTTTCCGTAATTCTAACTTCAGTAAATGTTTGTCCGCCATCTTTGGAACAAGCTGCGTAAACATCGGTTTCGTTTCCTTTGGAGTTTCTTCTGTCGTAATAAACTAAATATAAATAGCCTGTGCTTTGGTCAACAGTCATCCAGGTGAAAAACTGTTGTGCTTTGCCTTTGTCTTGGTTTACGCGAATAGGAGCAGACCAGGTTTGACCTTCGTCAGTAGATTTGGCTAACCAAACATCGGTATCATCTTCGCCATTTTTCTGGTCGCACCAGTTTAGGTAAAGCGTTCCTCGGTTCGGGCCTTGTGATAAATCACTTTGTAAAATAGGTAAACCATTTGCACGCATTATGGCTGGAATTTCCAAGGTCCAACCACCAAACAGGGGACCAATGACGATTTCTTCCTTCATCCACGTTTCTCCTTTGTCCAAAGATTTTTGCCAAACTAAACCTAGTGGTCCCGCCCAAGCAACAAAGATTTCACCATTTTTTCCAACAGCTGGAACGGCACCTTCAACCGTATTGTCATCGTCCAAACAATCGCCGCCATGTTTTGAAATGCGAATAGGAGTAGACCATGACACGCCTTGATCCAATGATTTTGAAAAAACGATAATTGAAGAATCTTTTGGATTGTCACTGTTGTAAGCATCGAATTGTGTCCAAGTCATGTAGAGCGCATTCGTCTCAGGGTCAACGCAAATCCAATGTTTGTCTTGAACTTTTGTGCCAACTGGAGCTGGTGCACTTCCTCCAGAAAACTCACCGTCGACTTTATCGCTGTATTGACAAACAATGCGGTCCAAATGATGGCCTTGCTTATACGATGCCAAATGGAAATAATAAGCTCTTCCTTCATTATCGAAAAGTAGAACTGGATCGCCATAAACGCCATATTTACTTTTCAAGGTTTTACTCGTCCAGGTTTTTCCTGCGTCTTGCGAATAGTAATAATCGTCCAAAACACTACCCGCAATTTGTATGTTGGTATTCTTTGGATGTATTGCTATACTTGGTTCTACTTGAGCAAATTGATATTTGCTTCCTTCAGGTTTTGCCAATTGAACGGAAACAATTTTAGATTGTCCACAGGATATCAGAACTGTGAATAGTGCTAATGAAGCGATAAGTTTAATCCCCATACTTTTTATCTTAACCAGTAGTCTCTTAAACTCTTTTTAGGTGAATTTTCGTCAACAGAGATTTTAAAGCGTGGATAACTGTATTCCATTAAACCAGCTTGTAGTTCCATTAACACGTTATCTCTCGAAATGAGAACAGGAACTGTGCTATTCTTTTCAATCGTTTCCAAAGCTGCGCTAAAACGATTAGAATTTACACGGAATCCATTTACAGCGATGATTTCATCGTTTACACTAAAACCAAATTCTTCAGCTGCAGATCCACGACGAATGGAGCGAATTAATAATTGCCCACCATTGTCCGAAAAACGAGCCCCAAACGAAGTTTCGGTTGCTGTTCCTTGAGCGACATCCACGCCAACTTTTGAGAAGTATTTGTCGTATTCTGGAATTTCGGTACCACGAATATATCTATCAAAGAAATCAGTCATGTCTGTCCCAATGAATGCTGACAAATCATCTTGGAATTCTTTTTCCGTGAATCCTCTATCTTGTTTCACGAAATACTTCTCGTAAATCAATTGCATAAAATCATCCAAGCATTTTTTACCCTCATATTTCGCAACAATCATAGCGTCGAATTGAGACGCCATCAATTGACCTCGAGAATAATATGTCATCGTTGTGTTCGAACTATTTTCATTCGGACGATATGCTTTTATCCAAGCATCAAAACTCGAATGCGCAAGTGGTTGAATCCGGGAACCTATTGATCCCTCAACATAATTCATCGTTCCGTTTAGCTTCGACAAATATTGGTCTTGCGTGTAATAACCAGCGCGCAACATTAGTAATTCATCATAATAAGATGTAAATCCTTCCATTACCCACAAAAGTGTCGTGTAGTTTTCAGCATCGTAGTTGAAAGGTCCTAATTCTATTGGTCGAATACGTTTTACATTCCACAAATGGAAATATTCGTGTGCCACTAGTGAAAGGAAACCAATGTAATCAGAACCTTGGTAGGTCCAACGGTTTACACTTAGACAAGTACTATTTACGTGTTCCAATCCACCTTGTCCGTCTTCCACATTGTGAATGATGAAGGTGTAGTTTTTATTAGGATTTTGTTTGAAAACGTCCGTAGCAGTTTCCACAATCTTTTTCATGTCCACTTTCAAAGAGGTAATATCATAGTTTCCTTGACCATAAATGCCAACCGTATGTTTTACACCTGCTGCAGTGAAATCAAAAATTTCTTGATTCCCAATTTCTAGAGGGCAATCTACTAATTGATCGTAGTTATCAAATGAAAAACTCGTTGCTCCATCTGTTGCTAGTTTTTCAGAAGAAAGGGGTAAAGCGGTTGTTATATGTTTAAAATCTTTGTACGGTTTAACAAGCAAAGTTCCTTTGTCTTTTTTGTGTTTATCAACGTACATAAAAATGCCGCTGCCGCTCACAAATCCATGCGTTAGGTCGAGGAAACTAGTTCTTACAGATAATTCAAAACTATAGACCTCGTAATTTACTTTTACTTTTTTCGCTTTTCCTTTTGAGATTCTCCATGTGTTTTTGGATGTTTTGGAAACCTTTAATTCTTTCCCATCACCATCGACGGCAATAACTTGGTCTACATTTTTTGAGAATTCACGAACCAAGTAACTTCCTGGAGACCAAACCGGCATTTTTATATCAAGCTCAGATTCTTTAAAATCGGACAATTCCATTTCAACTTGAAAATAGTGTGTTTGTGGTTTTTCCATTCGCAAGGTATAGTTGATTTTTTGAGCGAATCCCGTTGCTAAAAAAGCACAAAAAAGGAGAGAGAGAAGTGTTTTTACTGTCATTTTTTATTAATTTTCGATATTCCTTTGAATTTAGGAAGTCTTAAAGATATACAATTCTATGATGAAATTAATCGGTTGCCTTGCACTTATTGCTGTTTTGTTCGCTTGTAAAACAGATGAAAAAACCAATAATTCGCAAACGGAAGAGCTAACGACGCTTCAGAGTCAATTGGAACAAATGAAGTTAGACGGTGAATTGAAAGATTCCGTAATCAACGAATCTCTTTCGTTTTTCAATGAAATTCAGGACAATTTAGTTTCTATCGGAATTAAAGAGCAAAGTGTTCGGTTAAAAAGTGAAAATCCAGAATTGGCAAATGATGAAAAAGCTATGGTCTTGCAAGAAATTAAACACATCAATTATTTGCGTGAAGAAAATGCAAAGAAAGTTGCGCAAATGCAAGAATCAATGAAGTCGAGCGGTTTGAAAATTACCGAACTTGATAATATGATCTCACGCTTATTGGAAGATATAGCAGCTAAAGACGAGCAAATTGAAACCTTACGAGGTGAATTGGAGAGAAAGAATGAAGATTATGCTTTGTTGTTTGATGCTTACCAGCAGAAAGATTTCCAAGTAGAATCATTATCTGAAGAAATGAACACGGCTTACTTTGTTTATGGAACAGAAAAAGAATTAGAGAAAAATGGGGTTATAGATCTTAAAAATGGATTCATTGGAATTGGCAAAAAGGTTAATTTAAAGGACGATTTTAACGAAGAATATTTCACGCAAGTCGATATTCGAAGCAAAAAGGAAATTTTAATCTCTGGAAGTAAGATTCAAATCATCTCAACTCACAGGCCTAGTTCATATGATTTGAAACCGTCAGGCTCCAATACAAGGTTGGTTATCAAAGATATTCGTGAATTCTGGAAGGTAACGAAGTATTTGATTGTTGTGGTGAAGTAATTGTCGGATGACGGATTGCGGATGACGGATTCCGTCTCTTAAGGTGCTTTTCAAGAGTAGGTCAAAAAGTCTTAATCACTTAATGTTTAATAAGATTCAGATTGCAGATTTTAAGAGGATTTGTATAATTAAACGTATAAAGTCCTAAAATCCTGAATCTATAAGTCTTAATATCCTATTAAAGATGTTTAAACGAAAAACTCCGTTCATCATAGACTTTTTCGAAGAGGTGCGGATAATACTTTTTCATTTCGCTATTCATTAACTCTATAGGAACATCGGCGAAGTCGCCATAATAATGCAGATATTCCATAAATTGATCCTCACCCTTAAAAGCTTGAAAGAGGGAGTCATTTTCTCCATCAAAGTCTAATGGCACAACTCCCGTCATTTTGCACATGTACTTATCGAATGAAGGAGTACACGAAACCCATTTGCCATTGATGTATATGTCAACGTAGCCATGAAAGACAATCTCTTCTCGGCGCAAATAGGAGACTAAACGCTCTACACCAATGTGATTGGTGACAATTGCATAACCTAAGCGAGTAGGGAAGCCCAAACGACGCGAACAAGCCGCCATAACATTTGATTTTTCCACGCACCATGCTCTTCTTTTGGACAAAATATTACTTGCTTTCAATCCTTCGTGTCTTAAGTCCAAATGATAAGGGTCGTAAAGAAAATGGTCTCGTACCTTTTCATAGGTTTTCAAAAGTTGTTCCAATGGTGTTCCAACTCCTTCAATTCCATCCAAAAATGTTGTGAAAGCCTCATTTTTATAATCCAATAAGGCCGTTTCTTGCGTATAGGCTTTGGTTTTAATCATATTCATTAGATTATTAATTTCCTGTTCCGTTCTATCGACAGTAAAGTTAGCTTGCTTGTAAAATGATTCTCGAAGAGCAAGTTGTTTTGTGATGAATTCTGAAAGTTCCACCGGTGACTTTCCTGCAATTAAAGGTCGAACCTTTTTACTATTTTCTAAGCGGTTGACCAACTCCTTCACAGGACGCTCCAAATAGAGTGTAATTCCCATTTGGTTAAGTAGATTCATATTCTCATTAAAACAGGGCATTCCGCCTCCTGTAGCAAAAACGCCAGCCTTATTTGCCAACTGCAATTCCAAAAGATATTCTTTTTCGATAGTTCGAAATTGACTTTCTCCTTTTTCTTCAAAAAGTTGGGCTATCGTTTTTCCTTGCTGTTCTTCAATTTCAGCATCAGTATCATAAAAGGGAATGTCAAGCAATCGAGCCAGACGTTTGCCAGTTGAACTTTTACCACAACCCATATAACCGATGAGAAAAATACGCATAGAGAATTTTGTATTGGTAAAATTAATAGAAGTCGTCCGATGTGCAAGTATATCTAGTGATTCGTAAAAGTATTTTAATTTTTTTTTGATGGACGAAAACCTATGAATCAATCGTTTACAGACTATCTAAAAAATAAATATAAAAAAAAGTCAAATCAGTCTTGTCAGAAAAAATTATACCGCTATATTTGCACCCTCAAACGAAGAAACAAATACTTGTTATTTAGTTCATCTTTTGATAGGATTCCTTAGCTCAGCTGGTAGAGCAATACACTTTTAATGTATGGGTCCTGGGTTCGAACCCCAGAGGGATCACAAAAAAAGAAGTCGAGAGACTTCTTTTTTTTTTGCACTAAACTTTTTTGCTCGAACATAAGTTAGAATATTGTCCAGCCTTTCCACCGGAGCGAAGGGTAGGAGGAGGGGATCATAAGAAAAGGAAAGCATCAGCTTTCCTTTTTTTTATGTCAAATTTTCAGCAGAAATCCTCCGTAAAAAGTAAAAGTGAAAAAGTGTTAACTCGAGTTAAAAATGACCCGGACCATGCGTTTTACAGTATTTTTGCGCAAATTATAACTTACAAAACCCACTAAATGTTTAGAAATTTACTCAGAATAAAATTTTCTATTGCCACTTTAATGATGCTATTTGCTTTTTCAGCAAATTCTCAGTCATGCACTCCGACGCCGCTAGAATCGAACTTGTACAGTCCTTCAAAAATCATTACATGTGATTTTAATGGTGATAATTTGGAAGACATCGTATTTTTGGATTCTGCGAGTTACTATTTGTATTGGAAGAGAAATCTAGGTGGCGACCAATATTCTGCAGCTATACCCTTGGTTGGAGGTGCTGAGTTTAAGTTTTTGACGAGTGGTGACATGAATAATGATAATTTCGATGAACTGCTTTTTGCAACAAGCACAGATTTGTATTACGTTGCTTATTTGACCGCTACAACTATTGATTTTCAAAATTTATTTTCTCCGCCACCTTTTTATTATTTCTCAGCTTTGGAAATGGGTGATTTTAATAATGATGGAAGTTTTGGATTTGTAATGGCTTACCATCGTGCTTCTACTTTAAGATTGATTATCGATGTTGTCAATAATACAAATGGAAGTTTAGCCGTTCAAAATATTGAAGACATTTACTCAGGAGATATCTCGGACCTTGTTGTTGGCGATATTACTGGAAATAATAGACCTGACATTGCTACAACAGGTTATAGTATACTTTGGTATAGAAATGCGGGAAATGGTACTTTCGGACCGAATAGAATTATTGCTTCAGCTACCGGACAATTTGGAAGAATAGAGTTAATGGATTATGATAATGACAATAGAGCTGAATTAATCAATTTAAACAGCGGTGGTTCACTTAGAACTTATGAAATAGATATTACAAATGGTGGTTTGATTTATTCTCCAGTAACCATTATGAATGGCTTACCGACTACAAATCCAGTTTGGGAGAAAGTAACTCGAAACGGAATTGAACAAATTTTAATTAAAAAAGTGAATTCATTGGTTGCTTTGGAGAATATCGGCAATACTTTTAGTCAAAACGTCCTTTGCACAAACATGTCAGGATTGAATGGAATCACGTTATTGAAAAATGCAAACGGTTCAACGGATTTTTGTTACACGGACGTAACGGCTGGTAAGGTGAATCGATTGAAAATATCTTCTCTATCTGTTGAGAAGAACTCTATAGAAGGTCTGAATATATACCCAAATCCAAGTTCTGGTATTTTCGAGATTGACTCAGAAACGGATTTGAAGGATGTGAAAATCTTTAATGCACTTGGTCAGGTTTGTCAAATAGAAAAAATTGGAGCGAATACATATTCAATTCAAAACTTAGACAACGGTGTTTATCAATTGCGTGTTGAGGATAACAATGGAAGTATTTCTGTTCAATCCTTGGTAAAAACCTACTAACGAGATTTTAAGCATAAAAAAAGCCCTAGAATGAGGGCTTTTTTTATATCTATTATATTTATTTAATTCATTCGAAAAGCAATTGGTAAAGTAGCTATGGATTTTACCGGATTTCCATCCAAATCCATTGCTGGTTTCCAATTTGGCATAGCTTCAATTACCCGTATAGCTTCCATGTCAAGTGTTTTAGAAACGCCTCGAAGAATTTCAACTTCAATAATTTTTCCTTTTTCGTTTATAAGAAGTTGAGTGTATACCGTTCCAGAAGTTTCACTTTCCAAAGCTTCTTTAGGGTATTTAATGTTTTCAGCGACAAATTTCATCATACTTTCTTGTCCACCGATAAAGGTTGGTGGAGACTTCAATTCTGAATCCGGCTTCACCTCATTCTGAGCAAAAGACGAAAATCCAATCGCTACAAATAAAAGCATTAATCCTATTTTTTTCATATCTGTTATTTTATTAGTTAACTGAAATGTAAGGATATTTCATTATTAATCAAAAGGATAGTCATACCATTGATTGAACGGTTGACATTATAGATTGAATAGAAATAACTTCTTGATTATTGCTTTTGCATATGAACATCCATTTGCGGAAATGGAAAATTCAAACCTTCTTTGCCGAATTCTTTGTAAACACGTTCATTTAAATCGAAGAATACAGGCCAATAGTCTCCTACTTCCGTCCAAGCTCTTACTGTAATATTTACTGAAGAATCAGCTAATGCTCCTAATCCAATAAAGGGAGCAGGGTCTTCTAAAATGCGCTTGTCATCTTTAAAGAATTTGATTAATGTCGCTTTAGCAACGTCGTAATCATCGCCATAAGCGATCCCGAAAGTGAAATCTACACGACGTTTGTCGGCTTTTGTGAAGTTTACAATATTGCCATTTGCTAATGGTCCATTCGGTATAATAACAGTTTTATTATCAGTTGTCATTAAATAAGTGTTGAATATTTGAATTTCGTTAACAACGCCTAACTCACCTTGTGCCTGAATAAAATCGCCAACTTTGAAAGGCTTAAATATTAAGACCATTACGCCACCAGCAAAATTTGAAAGTGTCCCTGAAAATGCTAAACCAATTGCCAAACCAGCAGCTCCAAGAATTGCAATAAAAGAAGTCATCTCAATTCCTATTTGAGTCATTGCTGTAATTACAACTAAAACCTTAAGGATTGAACCGACTAAACTTGAAATAAAGCTGACCAATCCAGCGTCCAAATCACCTTTCTTCATACCTTTTCTGATTATTTTGGAAATGAATTTGGCTAACCAAAAACCAATGACGAGAATGGCAATTGCCACTAATAAGTTTACACTTTTATTAATGATTATTTTATAAAGTTCTTCTGATGAAATACCTAGAAATTTCTCAACCATACCTTTTGTTTTCTTAATTTTGAATCTGTTGCAAAGGTAAAACAACTTTATTCAATCCAAAAAATCTGTATGTTTTTTATTCTGTCGAAGGTATTGCTGTTTCTCACTTTCCCATTTACGTGGATAACGGTGACTCTAATCGCTTCAGTAGTTTGGTATAAAAAGAAAATTTCAAAAAAGTTAATGATAACTAGTTTGATTTTATTCCTGTTTTTCTCGAATACAGTTATTTTCTGTGAATTTGCAAGGCACTGGGAAGTTCAAGGCAAGAGCATCAACAATCTTCCTACTTATGATTGCGCTGTGGTATTAACTGGAATGGCTTATTATAATAACGATTTAGACCGGCTTAGTCTGGGGCGAAATGGTGATCGAATTTGGCAAGCCATTGATTTGTATCACAATGGAAAGGTCAAAAAGATTTTAATTACAGGCGATTCGGGTATGATTTCAAATCGAGGATTGCATGAAGCGGAACAATTAGGAAATGTACTAAAAGGTTGGAATATTCCTGAAAAGGATATAATTATTGAAAGTAAATCTCAGAATACACATGAGAATGCTGAATTCACGGCAAAATTGTTGAAGCAAACGTATCCGAAATTAAAAAAACTTCTTTTGGTAACTTCAGCAATTCATATGAAGCGCTCAATGGCTTGCTTTAAAAAACAGGATTTAAATTGCGCACCATTCTCTACTAACCATTTTACTGGACCAACACGAGGTTATTATTTTGAACAATTTATATTGCCAAACTCTCAAATACTTTCACATTGGGAATCGCTAACCAAAGAGTGGATAGGGTATTTAAGTTATTGGATGGCTGGGTATCTTTAACCCTTGAAGTTGACTGTGACATAGGTTAAAGAGCAAAGGGTTAATGTATCATCAACAGAGGATTTATTTGTTTTAACCGATTTATTTAACGAAATTGGGTAAAGAAACGCTAAACCTCGAATTATGAAAATCGCTGGAATTTTTTGTTTCTCCTTATTTTTTGTGCTGAACGCATTCTCCCAAGGCGTTGTGGCAAGCGGAACCGAACCAGCATGGTTGTTGGATTGGGATGGCGATGTAACTTACACTTTGTATATAGGCGAAGAATCCTCAACGTATACTCTGATGGCAAATCCGGCGCCGGAAGGATCTTCTATTGAAATTGCCGAATCATGGACCTTGAAAGGGAATCGCGGAAAAACAGCTGTTTTGGTTGTAGAATATTTCGATCCTGAAAGCCCAGAAAGTTGTCCCTGTTTCCATGATTTTGGAGAAGGACTAAATGCTGGAAAGGCTTATTTGATAACTGAAAACCAAAAGTTTTATGTTGGTTGCGCTGAATACGTAGAGAATCCGTTGACACATAGATAATATTTCAAACTTCTACAAAACAACATTCACACGCGTTGGATTTAACCACTTGCTCCAATTTTTGTTGTAGCCGTGAACATCCTTTGTTGCTATTTTCATGTCGTTTTGAAGCGCTCCACCATTATTCGCCCAATTGAAAAGCCCACCGTAGAGGTTTTTTACGTTGGTAAATCCTTTTTTTGCAAGTTGTTCTGTCAATTTTCCGCTGCGGTATCCTACGGAACAATATACAACGATTGGGGTTGATTTGTCCAACTTGTCGATTTTCGTCCAATTAATATTGTCAAATCCAACCCACATGGCCTCCGGCAAGTGACTTGTTTGATATTCAGATTGCTCACGAGAATCAAGGAAAACCACATTTTTTTTAGAAGTTAATAATTTGTCCACTTCAGCTTTAGTAATTATCGGAGCCTTTTTACCGGCCATATTCTTTGCCATTTTGTCGAAACCATCTGGGTTCTGGGCTAAAAGTGTTAGTCCGATAAAGAAAGTCAGGAAGAGGGATAGAAATTTCATATTTATTATTTAGATGTCAGAAATCAGACTTTAGATTCTAGACGTTTTATTTTTATAGAGTTTTTTCAAATCCAATTGTCATTCTTTGAGACTCAGAAACTGTGCCAAGAATGTCTGAAATATCGATACCGAACAAATCATTGGCAAGTAAGAGTTGAGTTTCTAATTCAAAAGATGATGCCAAACTATAATCCACAAATCTATTAAAATCAGCATTCGTTCCTCTTCCCGAACCTTCTGTAATGTTTGAGGGAATTGAAATTGCGCAACGTCTAATTTGGCTAACCAACCCAAACCGTTTGTCTTCTGGAAAATTTTTAGAAATGTAATATGTTTTCATAGAAATATCCATGCCTAATTTCCAAATTTTAAGTTCCTTAAAGTTATGCATTTACAATCATTTTACTCTAAGATACAAAATAAACAGGGTATACCACAAAAGAAAAAATGCATTTGAAATCACTGATAGATAATTGATTTATAGCCTATTGTCTAAAATCTATTATCTAAAGTCTTTTTTACCCCCACAGAATTATCTTCCTATCATCTGAGCATGACAAAAAACGATCTTCATTAACTTTAATCAATGAATTTACAGAGTGTTTGTGTCCGCCAGATTTTAAATCTAATTTCTGCACGAAAGAAAGATCGTCAGTATTCCAAATTTTTATCGTTTTGTCACGACTCGCTGAAACCAAGGTCTTACCATTGTTCAGTATAAGGCAGTCGTAAACGGCAAAATTATGGGCCGGTATGGCTTGAATTAATTTTTCATTTTGCCAATCCCATTCTTTTATATGACCATCCTTTCCTCCTGAAATGAGCATGGATTTTTCAGAATTTAGTGATGAAAAAATGGAACAACAAGCTCCCTCTTTATGACCTGGTAGTGTTACAATTTCATTGAATCCTTCTGTTTCGAAGATTCGTATTTTCTCATCTAATCCATTAATGACCATTAATTTGCCATCTGAACTAAATTTTATTTTTCGTATTTTCTCACAATTCAAAGGTAGGAAAAGAAGTAGGGTTAGCTTGTTTGCATCCCAAATTGAAAGGTTTCCATCATTGTCGCCAGCTGCGATGATATTTTTTTGCGGCAAATATTGAAGCGAGAATAATCCTGTCTTGTGTTGTTGGAAAAATTTTAGCTCAGTTTTGGTTTCAACATTCACAACATGAAGATCGCCATTTGATAAGCCAAACCACAAATTACCATTGTTCGAATCAAAAGTCAAACAATAGGGTGGTGTTGTGCACTTTATAGCAAAGTTGTCCTGCTTAAACGTATCTAGGGACCAACGAGCTACATAGCCATCTGCGCTTGCAGAATAGATGAAACTTTGATACAGTGCAATGTCGTATACCGCTCCCGAATGCTCTTGTATCTCACCTATTTTATGAAACACTATGATTCTTCTTCTTCCTCTTCGACTTCTTCCTCGTCGTTCACTTGTTTCAAACGCTCAGCGAAATCGGGAGGTAAATTTTCGAAGAAAGTATCGCCACGAAGTCCTAAACGTAAACATTCCAAAGGAATCATTTCATGAGGAGCAATATTTCCAAGATTTACGTTTGCACCAAACAATTTTATGAACCATACCTGTTGGTTTTTAATCGGTGCTTCCCAAAGAATATCGTTTGGATTTATTTTTGCGATGATCTTGTTAATCAGGAATGTGTGAGCGGTTCCATTTGGTCTAAAGACACCTACATTTCCAGCTTCACGACCTTCTGCAATAACTTTCCAGGATCCAGCTTCCAATTCTGTACTCATCATTTTTATCCATTTTCCTGGAGAAATGATAATTCCAGAATCTTTAGAACCCACTTCCGAAAGTACTGTTCGGTCTTTTGACATTTTCTGGATCAACTCGCACTTTTCATCGTGATTGATGATAATAGAACCATCAGAAATCTCTGCTAAATCCAATTTGTATTTATCAATCATTCGCAAGTAGTCTTCGTACATGCCACGTGCATAGAAAATCTCAAATAAGGTTCCGCCGAAGTAAGGACGTATATTTGCCTCTTTGTAGAGAGCAATTTTTTCCTCTAAATTCTTGGTAACCATTGCTGTACCGAAACCAAATTTTACAACATCAGTCAAATGACTGTTGGCTTCAATAAAGTTTTCTGTTTCCCGCAGACTTAAACCTTTGTCCATCATCATTGTGATTCCGGCTTTTCTCGGTTTGTTTTCTCGCTTTGGAATGTAAGGTAAATCGTAATTCATAACGGGTTTTATTCTTCAAACAAATTGATAAATGCGTTTACTTTCTTTAAATCGGGATTGACATCGAATATTTCTTTTGCCAATATAGGATTTTCTTGAAAGAAAGCACGAAAGTAATTCATTGATTCTGTTTTCTTGCCCATTAACCAATAAACATTTGTAATGTGTAATGGAATGTGCTCATTGTCACCGAAATTCTCTTGAAAATTTAATATAAACTCCAATGCTTCTTTGGGATCTCTATCGAAAATTAAATCAACTAAGCTTCCTATTGTTTCTTCATCCTCGTGATCAAGCGCGATTGCTTTGAAATAGTTTTCAATAGCTAATTCTGACTCTCCGAGTTTTTCGTAGGCTCCGGCCAATACATGGTAAATACCAGCATTTTGGTCGTCTAACTCCAAAGCTTTGAAAATGAACGTCAATGCTTCGAAAGTTTTACCTTCCAAATCATGAACGATTCCCATTCCCAACCACGCATCAGGCAGGAGTGGAGCCATCTCCATAGAGCGTTGATAGAACATTTTAGCGAGCGCCAACTGATCTAATTGTTCATAGGCCTCACCAATGTAACAAAGTGCAACGGGGTCGTCTCCGTCAATCTCCATGCACTTTTCAAAATTCTCTATTGCGAGTTTATATTTTTCTTGCGATAAATAGGCGTTTCCTAAATTGAAAAAGGCTGGACCAAAATCTTCATTTATCAATAAACAATAATCGTAAGCCCAGATAGCCTTTTCGTAATTTTCATTTTTGGAGTAGGCATTCGCCAAATTGTACCAAGAAGTAAATGAATAAGGATTATCCTCTATAAAGTCAGAATAGCTTTTAATGGCATTTTCTGTATCGTCCATTTGATCATAGCAGAAGGCAAGTTCATAAATTGCACCTTCATTTTTCGGATTGTGCTTCATTGCTTCTTTAAGTACTTCAATGGCACCTTTATAATCGTTGCCATTTTCTAATTCCATTGCTAAATCCAGATAAATTTCGTCTTTATCTTCATTGTCGGCTTTTGCCAAAGCTGCGCGAAAAAATCGAACGGCCAATTTAGAATCTTTTAATTGACTGAAAATAGACGCCTTAGTAAGCAGCCATTCGCAATCTTCTGACATGGTCTTCTCAATTTCTCCTAATAAACCTAAGGCTTCTTTAAGTTTGCCCATTCCGGACAACGCTTGTGCCATGCGCAATTTGAAAATAGGAGCAAAGGAGAATATAGAAAGTGCATATTCCGCACATTTCTTACCTTTTTTGTATTGACCGCTTATTAAGTAGTGATCAACCATGGCTTCTAATCGGTCTACATCATAGTATCCAATTGTTCCACCTTTTAAATATTTTTCAAAGCTTTCTAAATCTTTCGTTAAATCGCCTTCGAAATAGTTTTCGTCTTCATCGTCGTTAAACATAAGCTGAATCTTTGAATTGAAATTTACTCATTTTATTCACCTCAAAAGTGATGACAGGTGACAATCTTTTCAACACCCTTATCCACATAACGCAAAAAAATGCACCTAGAATTAGATTTTAGGTACATTTTTTATTTTCGTTTCGGCTGTTGGCTCTTAGCTCTTAGCTATTGGCCATTGGCTTTTTGCCAACAGCCAATTTTATTTATTCGAGCGTTTACGTTCACCTTCTGTCAATAGAATTTTACGAATTCTAAGACTTCCTGGTGTAACTTCCACGTATTCGTCACCTTGGATATACTCTAAACACTCTTCCAAAGAGAAGTTTTTAGGTGGAGCCAAACGAACTTTGTCATCTGCTCCCGAAGAACGCATGTTTGACATTTTTTTCATTTTGGTAACGTTAACATTCAAATCACCTGCTCTTGAATTTTCACCAATAACTTGACCTTCATAGATGTCTTCGTTTGGTCCGATGAAGAATTTACCTCTTTCTTGCAAGTTGTTCAAAGAGAAAGGGATAGATTTTCCAAGTTCCATTGATATCAATGAACCGTTTTGACGACCAGCAATATCACCTTTGTAAGGTTGGTAATCTAAGAAACGGTGCGTCATAATTGCTTCACCAGCAGTTTGGGTCAACAAATAGTTACGCAATCCAATAATACCACGTGAAGGAATTTGGAATTGAATGATCATACGAGCACCTTTTGGTTCCATATTCGTCATTTCACCTTTACGTTTTGAAACTGCTTCAACAGCTGTTCCTGAATGTTCTTCCGGTAAATCTATAGTCAATTCTTCTATTGGCTCACATTTAACTCCGTCAATTTCACGGATAATTACTTGTGGTTGACCAACTTGCAGTTCATAACCTTCACGACGCATTGTTTCAATCAAAACAGATAAGTGCAATACACCACGTCCAGCTACTAACCATTTGTCAGCTTTGTCAGTATTTGTAACACGCATAGCCAAGTTTTTCTCTAATTCTTTTTCTAAACGTTCAGAAATATGTCGAGAAGTAACTTTCTTTCCTTCTTTACCGAAGAAAGGAGAATCGTTGATTGAGAACAACATGTTCATCGTTGGCTCATCAATATTGATAGATGGCAATGGTTCTGGGTTTTCAGCATCGCAAATAACGTCACCAATTTCAAATCCTTCAATTCCAGTTACCGCACAAATGTCGCCTGGTTGAACTTCAGCAACTTTGATTCGTTCGATTCCTTCGAATACGAACAAATCTTTTGTTCTATGTTTTTCTTGCGTACCATCTCTTTTACCCAAGATAATCGGCATGTTTTCTTTTAAAACACCACGGTTCAAACGACCGATAGCGATTCGACCAACATACGTTGAGAAATCCAAAGATGTAATCAACATTTGTGTGTTTCCTTCTTCGATGATTTTCTCTGGAAAATATTCCAAGATCGTATCTAAAAGAGGAGTAATTGTTGTAGTTGGTTCTTTCCAATCCAAAGACATCCAACCGTTTTTTGCTGAACCGTAAACGGTTGCAAAGTCCAATTGCTCTTCAGTTGCGTCCAATTCGAACATCAAGTCAAACACTTTTTCATGTACTTCTTCTGGTGTACAGTTTTCTTTATCTACTTTGTTGATTACCAATAAAGGTTTCAACCCCATAGATAAAGCTTTTCCTAATACAAAACGCGTTTGAGGCATTGGACCTTCAAAAGCATCAACTAACAAACAAACTCCATCGGCCATGTTCAATACACGTTCCACTTCACCTCCGAAATCGGCGTGACCAGGTGTGTCGATAATGTTGATTTTGGTGCCTTTGTACGTAACAGATACGTTTTTGGATACGATTGTAATTCCACGTTCTTTTTCCAAATCGTTATTGTCCATGATTAAGTCTCCTTTCGGACGATCTCTTTCATCAATATCGCTACCAGCCTCAATCATTCTGTCTACCAACGTCGTTTTACCATGATCGACGTGCGCTATAATTGCTATATTTCTTATTTCCATTGAAATTCTATATTCAAAAATTAATCTCTTCTTTTTCTTTTCTCTGGATCTGTAAATCCACCTGTACGTCTTGGACGGTCATCGCCGAAAGATTTTCTCTCTCTACGTTCACCACCAAAGTTGCGGTCACGTCTATCGCTAGATTCGCCAGCAGGACGCTCTCTTCTTTCGCTTCCAAAAGAACTGCTTCTTTCATCGCTTCCAGATCTTTCTCTTCGCTCGCTTGGAGCGCTTCCACCTTTTCTGTGACCAGCACCTCCGCGACTTTCGCCGTCACGACTTCCACCACGACTTCCGCCGTCACGTGAACCCCCGCCACCAAAAGTGCCACGACGAGCTCCGCCGCCACCACTACTTGACTTGAATCCATCACGGTCTGAACCGCCTCTGAATCCACCACCGCCGCTTCCGCCACGAGGTTTGTCACCACGATCATTTTTGGTAACTTCAATATTTACTTGTTGACCTTCGAACTCAGCTCCATTTGCTTTGCTCAAGATTGAATCAACATGTGCATCGTCTGCTTCAAAGAATGAAAAAGAAGGTGTAATGTCTATTCGTCCGATGCTGCTACTATCCAAACTAGTTGAATCACAAATAACACGCAATAATCCGCCTGGATTCAATCCATCACGACGTCCAAGATTAACAAAGAATCTAGTTTTACCTTCTTCTTGCTTGTCTCTATCGCGTCCGCCACGTCTTTCACCACGCTCGCCTCGTTCACCACGTTCACCACGTTCTCCGCGGCCACGTTTATTGAATGCACCTTCGTCATCATCATGACCACCGCGACCAGTAGCGTTCAAATCGCCAGCTTTGTTGTAATAATCGAAGAAACGGTTGAATTCTGTAGAAACGAATTTCTTAATCAATTCTTCTTTCGATAATTCTTCAAAAGAAGCATATATCTGTGGCAAGAAGCTTTCAATCTCTTTCTCGTTAACTTCCGTTTTCAAGATTTTTTCCATCAATTTATTCAATTGAATCGCGCAAATTTCTTCAGGTCCAGGAATCGTTCCTTTCGTGAATTCCATTCGCATTTGCTTCTCAATCATTCTGATTTTACCGTTTTCACGTGTATTAATCAAAACCAATGATTCACCTTTCTTACCAGCACGAGCTGTACGACCACTTCGGTGCGTATAATTCTCGATATCATCAGGAAGGTTATAGTTGATTACGTGTGTAATATCATCGATATCCAAACCACGTGCTGCAACGTCTGTCGCAACTAATATTTGTAAGTCTTTGCTACGGAAACGATCCATAACTCTGTCTCTCTGTGCCTGTGATAATTCACCGTGCAAAGGTTCAGCGTTATAACCTTGTTTCGCTAATTTCTCAGCAACAGAAGCTGTTTCGTGACGTGTACGACAGAAAATCAAACCATAAATATCAGGGTTGAAATCGATTAAACGTTTTACAGCACCAAAACGATCTTTCTCTTTCACACTATAATAGATGTGATCAATGTTTTCGTTACTTTGGTTTTTATGACCGATGGAAACTTCCAAAGGATCTTTCTGATAATTTTGTGAGATACGCGCTACTTCTTTCGGCATAGTCGCAGAAAACAACCAAACATTTCTCTCTGGAGGTGTTTCTGATAAAATCGTATCGATATCTTCTTTAAACCCCATGTTCAACATTTCATCTGCTTCATCTAAGATGACGTACTCAATGTCGTTAAGGTTTATAGCTTTTCTTTTCACTAAATCCATCAAACGTCCTGGAGTAGCCACAATAATCTGTGCTCCACGTTTGATATCGGTAATTTGTTTTCTGATATCCGTTCCACCATAAACAGCAACTGTTCTTAATTTGGTGAATTTGGAATAAGACTCAATGTCTTTAGAAATCTGCAAACATAGTTCGCGTGTAGGACAAATGACCAGCCCCTGCGGGTAATTCAAGTCTTCGTCAATGTTGTTAATTAGTGGCAAACCAAATGCTGCCGTTTTCCCTGTACCTGTTTGGGCAAGTCCCACGAAGTCACTATTCTGTCCCAATAAATGTGGAATAGCTTGTTCCTGAATCGGAGTAGGTGTTGAAAAACCCAGTTCTTCAATCGACTTCAACACCTCACTCTTGAGCCCGAGCTCTTTAAATGTCATTATATGTTTTTAAAATTGGGTGCAAAGATACGTATTTAAAATTGATTGCTCTATTTTGTTTTCCCTATGTACGTTAATTTTATGTTATGATTCTTAAAATCAGTAATTTAAACTATGTTGAAAAGTGTATTTTGGTTGTTGATAACTGATTTTATTATCGAATTACTGATTAGGGGATTTCAGATTTAAGCCTTTGGTTCTGATTACAATATCAATAAGAACAGAGAAGCGAGAATAGAGAGCAAAGACTTATGCCCGAAACCATCTCTATTCTCGGCTCTCGACTCTCTATTCTCGACTCAAATTTCTAACGACGAAATATTCTTGAAACTCTTATCTAGATTAATCGTAATTAATAAGAAATACAAGTGTTGTCATGAAAGTTACCTTTAATTCTCCTTTTATACTTTGGTTTGCGTTTATATCGATTGCTTTGTTAGGACTGCAAATGATTGTTGGAGCGCCGCTTCGAATAACTGTTTTGGATGGTGTATTTCATTATAAGAACTGGCAAGATTATGTTTCTATGATCGGTTATATTTTCGGGCACAAGGACTTTGCACATTATCTAGGGAATTTTAGTATTATTCTTTTGATAGGTCCAAGCTTAGAAAAATCCTTGGGAACGAAGACTTTGGCAATATATACATTGGCTACGACTTTGGTAACCGCCATCTTTCATATACTTTTTTGGGATGCAGGTCTTCTAGGTGCAAGCGGAATAGTGTTTATGATGATAGTTCTAACATCGCTTATTGGTCGCAAAAACAATGAAATTCCATTGACCTTTATTATTGTCTTCATTCTTTTCGTTGGTCAGGAATTTATTAAAGCTTTTCAGGATGATCAGGTTTCCCAATTTGCTCATATATGCGGCGGAGCAATGGGATTGGTGCTTGGTTATTCACGTAAGTAATTATTATTTCATTCAAAATATTCTATAATTTTTTTTTGAAGGATTTTGGATTAGAATACAAAATCCAAGAATACTAGAATAACCTATTACTTATTCTTGTCTTTAAATTTGCGCATATCGCAAATGTTTTTTTTCCCCTTACGACATTCGATTATGGTCTCCATTAATGCTGCTATACATTTACCGTATTGAATTTATAAACAAAAAAGAACATTATGAAAAGCACATTACAAATATCAGCGTTGGTAGTATTCACACTAATAGCTACTGCTTCATTTGCACAATCGTTAAACTTTAGCGGTGGATATACAAGTACAACAATAAAAGGAGCTGGTTTTGGTACCGAATCTTCTTCACAATCTGGTTCAGGCGGTGGTAGCTCTTATACAGGTTTTACAAAAAATAAAAATTTAAGTGGGTTTAATGTATCAATTGGATATGAGTTTCGACTAGGTGAACGTTTATCTCTTGAAACCGGATTCAAATATCAAACTAGGGGGACAAGAATGATTTCGGAATATTCTTATAATGATCCTTTCTCTAGTTATTCCGAGAAAGGCAATTTAAAATATCGCCTGAATTATCTTGACCTTCCAATAGTATTAAATACCGCAATCCTAACTGGTGATTTTCGATTGTACGCTAGAACTGGAATATATGTAGGATTTCTTACTAGTGGAAAATTTTCAGAAAGACTTGAATATACTTCGTCATATGGGGAAAATGGAGTTTCTGAGTATAATGAAGCGTTAGATTTCAGCACGGGTGATGCAGGTGATCGTTTTTCCGGAGGAATTATACTAGGTGTTGGAGCTGAGTACAAAGGGTTCTTTGTTGAAACTAATTTCATTAAAGGATTCTTTTCTTTTTCCAGTCTTGATGATAAAATATACACCAGAGACTTGACTTTCTCACTTGGTTATAAATTGAAGTTTAATAAAGGAAAATAACTACTACTACTAGTACTATTTTCGATTGAATCCCTTGTATCTATGATATAAGGGATTTTTTGTGACTCAATTTTCTGTAATCATGAATTTAAAGAAGTGAATACTGTCGATTAATCAATTTGCCTTACCTTTCCATCAATTAAAAAGCACATGGAATTTAACGACGATAACATTCTTCGATTTTGGCAATGGTTCGTGAAGAACGAGAACACAATAAAAGAGTGTGTTGAAAATACAAGTTCAAAGAGCAAAGAATACGTTGTTGAACAAATGAATGAGCACATTCTTGGTCAAGGCGTTTTGACATGGGACATTGGTTTAAATGACTCCAAAGAATGGTTTTTGATGCTTTCGCCAAATGGAGATTCTGACATGTTAAAAGTCAGCGAACGAATTATTGGAGAAGCGCCTGAACACATGAATTGGCAATTTCACGCTAGTAAGCCGGCAAAAATATGGGATCGACAATTTATGGTTTACGACGATTACATGGATGAACTATTCATTGATGCTTCAGATTGGCACTTTATTACTTTTGAAGAAGAGGATGGAAAACTTGACCTCGTAATAGAAGCAAAAAATATTTCACATTTAAACCCAGAGGTAGCGGAAAGCGCTTCGGAGCAATTTGTAATTCAAGAAATAGGAGAGGCTAATTCTATTATATATTTTTCTTCGGTTGTAGTTGTTAGTAATTTAGAAAGCGAGGATCAATCTTTAAAATCACCGGTCTCTGAATTGAATGCGTTTGTGAAAGAATACATTAATTCTATTTCCTAAGTTATTGCAAAACAAGTATTCACATTACTGAATTAGCAGACATTTCATTTTTTTTGCGTACATTGAGAAAAAAATAAGATAGAATCTCCATCTTATTGCACTCTATTTATAAAAACGCAACTCCTTTTTTCATTTAGTTGAATTAAAGCATCTGATTTTCAGATATGGCTATAAGCCAAATATATTCACCCATTTAAAATAAACTAAAATGAAAAAGTTACTATTATTTTCAACGGTTCTCATATTGAGTTCAACCGTTTATGCCCAAAGAAACAGTAATTCTAATTATTGGAATACTTGGGAGTATACTGTTAAAGATGGTATGCACAAAGAATTTGAAAAGGCTGTGGCCAAAAAGACTTCCTTGTACAACAAAACCCCTGAAACAGCAATTAGGACCTATAGTGTCATCACAGGGCCAAATAGCGGTAATTATCTTCGTGTAGAAGGGAATAAATCTCCGAAAGATTATGATTTGGATAGATCCGCTGAAGGAAATTACTGGCTTGAATATGTTTCCAAGTATTTGGTAAAAGAAGCTGGTCAAGTGAGATATGAGTTATTGAAAGAAGGATCATATAACCCTAATCCAAACACAGTTAAGTTTAGTAAATACGTTGAACGAACTACTTTTTATGTGAAAGCAGATAGGATTTTGCATTTTAGAAGAGTAATGAGCAGGGTAGCGAAGGTGGCTGAAAAAAGAGGTTGGGAATCAACACGATCTTTATATCGATTAGTAAATGGCGGAAATCGGAATTCATTTGTTTTGGCAATAGGTTTCGATTCATACGATAGGGTAGAAAAGCCTGAAACCGAAACTACGTTTAAAGAAGATTACGACGAACTTTTTGGATGGGGCTCGCTTGAAGAAGATTGGAAAAATTATGACGCCTCTTTAGAAAGTTGGGGAGAGCAAGTGGATATGCTCAAATTAATTCCAGAGATGTCTACAGGTATGATGAAATAAATCTTAATCGTATTTATCCTTGTTTAGGGATATACTTGTGAAAATTGAATCAAAAAAGCCATTCAAGAAATTGGGTGGCTTTTTGATTTATTCTGCAATTTCAAACTTTATTCCATGCTTATTTAAAAGAGACACAATTGTATTTGTATGAACTCCGATTCCTACATTGATAAATTGGTTCTCTTCAACTCTTTTACCGTTTGTTTCAACAAAACCTGTAAAACCTAATGGCATGGTTACATTTTTTGATTGAACGGCATAAATATTTCCGTCTAAATCAACTATTGGACCGCCACTTTGCCCTTTTAGGCCGGGTGAAGAAGTTTCTATATACATTACGTCCATTGTACCATCTTGACTTTTGCCTTCAACGATATTTCTGGTGTAAATTCCTTCAATAGGAAATCTTGGAATTGGAAACAGTTCAGGCGGAAATCTAAACTGTTTATTTTGTTCCTCAAACGTTGCGGTAATAGAATGAAAGGGAAAGCCAAGTTTGCATAAACTCGCGCCTATTTTGATATTGTTGGGGTTTTTTATTTTTGGGAAGTCCGTAAAACCGTTGAATACGGATTTGTCCACTCTAAGAAATGCAATGTCATGGTCATTGTAAACGTGGCTTTCCTCAACTTTTATACCATCATTGCCTAACCAAATAAAGAAATTGGTAATCCATTTGGGATTCGGCTTTAAGTTTTTAAATTCTCTTTCCTTCTGATTTTCATGCAGTTGATTGATAGCTTCAACTTTTGCATTGTACTCATGAATCTCCTTTTGATGCTGAACATAAAGAGAGGAAACGGCCAAGTTATGCGCCGCTGTGATTATCCAACCATCATTATTCAGAATAATAAAAGTCCCAAGACCTGTGGCTACAGATTTATCATAGAAGCGATAGGATAAAATAAGCGGTTGAGTGAATTTACTTGCAATTTCGTAGGCAGTTTTGAACATAGATTTTTTCGTAGTTTGGTATAGATTTATACTATCAGATCGATTGAATTTACCAATTACCTTAGAATATGCTTAAGTCCTCTGATTAGGTTTCCTTCTAGAATGTCCATCTTTCCGTCAATTTGGAACAGTTCTTTCATGTCCTCAAATACTTGATCCAATTCTGATGAAGAGTAGTTTAAGCGCTCAAACGTATCACAGATTTTATCTATGCTTTGTTTGTCATTGTCTCTCATGAACTCTTTTTCTATTTTCTTAAGAACATCCATACTTACTTTGGTTGACATTAATTCGACCTCGTCTGTGTTTTCATTAAAGTCAGCGTGCGCGCTCCAAACCAATAAATAAGCCAATAATTCTTCTTTTGTCCAGCTAGTCATAATACGCAGTTTATTCAATTTAAGAAGAGTAAGATAATCAATTCTTAAGAAATGTGTGTGTGTTCTAGTTTTAATAAGTTCTTAAATTGAAAAGGCGGCCAAGGAAAAACCCATAACCGCCTATCTTATAATTCCTTGTTATTTCTGAAAAAGTTTTTTCTATTTCTTTTTAAAACGCACGTTATACGTTACGCCAATGCCAAAAGCTTGTAGATCCATGACATCTGTTTCTTCTGTTAAAATCATATCGTAATAAGCAAAGAAATTCCAGTAATCGTAATGCAAGCCTATCTGAGGTCTGCCGAAATAACCGCCAGAAGTACCTTCCAAACCGTTCAGGAATGCATAACCCAATTCTAAGCCAGCGAACCAACCTTGAGATTCTGGATAATAACGAAACATCAAGGCCAATGGAATTGCCGTAACATCAGCGTTAGCATCTTTCCCAAAATAGTTTAAAAGACCCACTTTTACTCCTATTCCAGAAGCTTTGGTTTCTAAAAATTGGAGACTAGCATCTATCCCTAAACCCAAAGTGTTGGTATTATAGAAATCCGTTATAGGCATAGCGGTGTTCAACCCAATTTTCAACCATGTATTGGTTTCATCTGCTTTCTTAAAGTCCACTTGGGCTTTGCTAAACATACTGCTCGAAACCATCAGCGCAAGCATTATAAATTTGAATTTTTTCATTCGCCAAAAGTAGTTGGTGAGAACTACAGAAATGTTACATGATTTTTGGAATTGTTACATAAATGCTTGGTGTGTTTTTTCTTTTTAAACAAAACATGTATAACTTTCTTAAGCAATTGTGTAAGTATTTATGATAGTGTTCTTAAGATTTTCGCACCTTTATAGGAACATGCTAAAAAAAATACTTAAAAGTGCAGGAATTATTCTACTCGATGTTTTCGTTCTAGCCATCATTGTAATTTCACCTGTTGCAAAGTATGTGATTGAGAAAAATGATATTGACTGGTTGGGTCGGGAAGTGATTGTGAACAATTGTTTTGTCAACCCTTTAACAGGAACTATTTGGTTGAGTGGTTTAAAAGTATTTGAACAAAACAGTACATCTGTTTTTTTTGATGCGAATTATGTCTCAGCAAATTTAGAACTGGGAAAACTTGTTTCTGGTACGTATGAATTTAGTTCGATGACAATCTATACGCCAACTGCTAGAATAATCCGTTATAGAGATAGTGTTAATTTTACCGATATTATCGAGAAATTTACGCCTGACCCTTTAGACAAAACCCCAAGAGAAAATATCCGATTTAATCTTCTTGATTTTACGATAAAAAATGGAAAATTTCATTACGAAGAAGACCTAATGCCCGTTAGTTTTTTCGCAAAAGACATCAATATTTCAAGTCCTGGACTCAGATGGGACAATGATACCGTTGCACTGAATTATAGCTTTACATCTGAAAATGATAGTGGGACAGTTATTGGGAAAACGGATATAAATCGCAAAAATCTTAATTATTTATTTAAATTAAAAATTGATAATTATAGCCTTGAAATCGTGAACCAATATTTACATGATTTAACGAATGAAGGAGTATTTAAAGCTCAATTAAATGCGGATATTAAAACTTCTGGTAATTTCCAAAATGTAGATAGTGTTAAAGCTTCAGGTGTGCTTGCTATGCACGAAATCCATTTCGGAAAGAAAAACGAAGAAGATTTTGCTTTTATTAAAGAACTAAAGTTCTCGGCTCAACTCTTAAATCCTTTTGAACAGATCTTTAATTTTGATTCAATTACTATTCAGAAACCATATTTGAAATATGAATTGTATGATGAATTGGATAATATTCAGGTTTTGTTTGGAAAGGGTGGTGCCAATGTGGCAGCTGCAACTGCAAATCCTAAAAAAGTCAATTTAGTAATTGAAATTGTACGATTGGTTGAAAAACTCGCGCGAAATGTGCTTAGAAGTGATTATAAATTGGATTGTTTGGCCATGACCGACGGAAATCTTGAATTTGTGGATTATTCTATTGATGGAATATTCAAGGCCGCCGCGATTCCATTTAATCTCCGCGCCGATTCAATTTATAACCAGAGAAAACTTGTTAAGCTCGAAATCAATTCGGGAATAATGCCGAATGGAAGGATGAATATAAACGTAAGCCTTGACCCAAAGGACAGTTCTTATTTTGATATGAATTATCAATTTCAAAACATTCCAATTACCATGTTTAACCCGTATGTTGTTAATTACACCAGTTTTCGCTTTGATTCAGGAAAAATTAAAGCTGATGGAAATTGGAAGGTGCGAAATGGGAATATTGATAGTGAAAACCACTTGGTGATTGTCAATCCTGGATTAACAAAGCGGGCAAAAGAGAAACAATCAAGTTGGATTCCCATGCCTTTCCTAGTGTCTTTGGCAAAGGAAAAGGGAAATAAAATCGATTATCAAATTCCTATATCAGGAAGTCTCAACGATCCCGATTTCAATATTATGTCCATTTTATCTAATATATTAAAAAATGTACTTCTGAAACCTGTTCGAGTAATTCCAATAAAAAAAGGGAAGAAGGGGTGAGGAGAGATTTCGTTAATATCGTCGCTTGCACTCAGAATCAATAAAAAAGCTAGCTTTTTTATTCTCGATGTTAGAATTATTTGTTTCTGGATTTAAAGATATTGGGTTAAGGAAAATTTCAGGAAGTTAGTTGAGGGAGGTATAACGCGTCATATAAACTTGGTAAAATCGGTTTGATTGGCCGGTTATGTAGTTTAGATTTTGATGGCAAATCGTTTTTATAAAATAAACTTTTCTCCAGTTAGCTTTTCAGAAATATTCCAGAGCTCAGATGCGACCTTTTCGTCGTAGGAATGTGGTTTTGATACAACTTTCCCAGGCTTCCCTTTCATTCCTTTAAAGCCTGTAGGTCCATAGTAATCTCCACTTTTCACGTCAGGACCTAAAGCAGCGTACAATGTTGGTAAAGCAGCATATTTAGTTAGATGAGTAAATATTGGGAGAAGTGGTAGCATTAGTATTTGAGCAATCACAGGGAAATTCGTAAATAAATTTGTTTTTGATACTCCTGGGTGGGAGGAAACAGCAATAACGCTACTACCAGCTTTCTCTAGCCTTCTTTTTAGTTCATATGCAAAAAGTAAACAAGCTAATTTGCTTTGTCCATATGCTCCCATTTTGGAGTAGCTTTTTTCTGCGTTTAAATTATCAAAGTCAATTCTTCCTGTTTCATGCGCCAAACTGCTCGTAGTTGCTATTCGTGCTCCTTCAGTTTTGTTTAACAATGGGTATAGCAAATTGGCAAGTAAAAAATGACTGAAATAGTTAACACCCATTTGGCTTTCGAAACCATCTTCTGTTATAGAAAGCGGTGGAATCATAATTCCAGCATTTTCAATTAATAAGTCCAGTCGATTGTATTTTTCACCAAATGCTGAAGCAAAATTCCGAACAGAGTTTAAACTACTAAGATCCAAAATCATTATTTCTAGATCTGCGTTATTTACTTTAGATAATACTTCTGCTTTTGCTAATTCGGCTTTTGATTGATTTCGACAAGCCATTATTACTTTGATTTCTTTTTTTACTAATCCAATTGTAATTTCTTTCCCAAGCCCAGAATTAGCTCCAGTTACAATCGCTATTTTTCCTTTTTGGGAAGGAATATTCTCAAGGTTAAAACTCATAGTTTGAACGGGTTTTTTTTAATGATTCTCATTTTTTATGTTTGCATGACGGTATCGTATGACTGTGAGTTACGAATTAATATGCGTTAATTTTCGATTTGGCACTAGCTTTAGTAATTCCGAGTGGATTCGTACGTAGTCAAATCCGCTGTAATTGCGGTTATACATTGTTATCTGCAGGATTTTTTATTTTAATATTTTTTTTAAAGTATTTTTCGCTGAAAGTATTGCTCCTTCCATGTAGCCAGAGAATTCATCAATGGATTCTGTCCCTGAAAAAAATAATTTACCACCCATATAGGTTTTCTGAAATAACGGATGTCCATTATTTTGATGTGGTATATTGATTATTCGATTACCATTTAGTATAAATTCGTCTGTCCATATTTTTTCATAGTAAGTTAAAGGAGTCGATGCATCTTTTCCCAAAAGTTCTTCTAATTGACTTAATACAAGTTCCTTTCTGAGTTCTTTAGTATAGGTTGATGAACTACCATTCAAGAAGCCTGTGAAACCAAATTTATCTTCTTCAAAATTTGTATGGTCGTACATTTCCGAAACAATTCCTACATGACTGTACAACATTCCGGAATATCCATTTTTTCTCCAAAACGGTTCGGAATATTCTAAAACAAATTTAATTGCTCCCGCCATCCAAGTTTGAACTGTTGGTAAAACAGCTGAAATATTGTTAGGTAATTCAGGGATAAATTTAATTTGCGAATCCACCAACTGAGCAGGTAAGCATAATATAACTTTATCAGCTATAAATTTTTCTCCTTTATTGGATTGAACTATTAATTCATTTTCAGTTTCTTCAATGGAAACAACTTTTGTTTTTAGTTTAATTTGTTTAGCATCTATTTTTTTATTTAGAGTGTTTATTAAACTCTCCGTTCCTCCTACAATTCTATAAGATGGCATTTCGGCTTCGGGTATATAAAATTCCTGAGCTGGTTCAAATGATTTGGTTTGAAATAAAGATTTTCCTTTAGAATATTGAGGGAATTTTTTTAATTCTAATTCATCCAATAATGAAATTAAGTTGGGATGCATATCAGAGAACCAAGTAGCTCCTAATTCTAGAGGTGTTTCGTTTTCTCCTTTTATGGTTTGTATTCTACCACCTGACCTATTCGAGGCTTCCAAAACTGTTGCAAACACATTCTTTTTTGATAATGAATATGCTAAGGTAAGCCCGCTAAGTCCCGCACCTATGATTATTATTTTTTCGTTTTGTTTCATTAATTGATGTTTGTTCAATTCAGCTGGAAGCAAACAATGAGCTAATCAACACTTGTTGATTAGCCACTTGGTATATCCACCACTATTTATAACCGTTTGTAAGCATTTGTGGTTCTAATCGAAGTGAATATTTTTTGCTGTTCATGCAACTAAACTAATGAAAAAATAGAAAAACCAAAGGTGTAAATTACCTCTCCCGAACCTGTCTATTCAACTTCTGAATCTGGAAGAAAGTCTTATCTATCGTTTCGTATTGAGCGTTTGGCGTAGGAGCCAAGGCTGGCGATTGAACGATGTAACCTGAAACATCGATTAGGATGTAGTTGGGATAATTCTGGATCTTGAATTTCTTCATGAAATCGTCTTTAGCAGGTCGACGATAATATTCCCAATTGATGGATTTTAAACTTTCAGTTTCTTCTTCGGTAAGATTTCCATCGTCTAAAACAATGGTCAAAAACTGAATGTCGTTGATGTACTTTTTGTGGAGTTCTTGTAAAATGATCATTTCCAGTTTATTGGAAAGGCTTTTTGGGTCGTAGAACTGAATATAAAGGTACTTTCCTCTATAATCGGCATGGGTTTTTGCTTTGCCATTCGCATCGATGAGCACAAATTCAGGTGTCTTTGTACCTGGAACCAATTCTGTAACGCGTTCAATCAAATTCTTAGCGATTATCCTATTTTCTTTGAATAATGCACGTTCTGAAAGGCTATCGAAAATGGTAAGTATATTGGTTTGCGGAAAATCATCGGAATAGAAAACTTCTGATAAGGCTTGCATCATTACCATTTCTCGTAAGCGCAGATTCGACATTGTGTATTCCGATCCTAACGCTTTCATAACCAAAGTTGGACTACTTTTCAGAACACCTAAATAAACTTCGTTGTTGGCCTCGTTGCTCAATCGTGGAATCATGTTCGTGAAGTATTTCTTCACATAATGCATGTAAGCGTCATTGGCGTAAAACACAGGTGAATTTTTAATATAGAAATCATATTTTTCAAAACGATTGCGACTTCCTTTGAATTCGATTTCATCCAATTCGGCAATGGAAAAACGAACGTATGTCAAGAAGAATATACTGGAATCAAGCTTGTAGGATTTCTCAACATACATTTTGAAAGTGTCTAGCTTTTCGGAAAATCGTTTTGGATTGGAATTCTTTAATGCCAAATTGTAACCTAAGAATTCATCCGTCCAACGCTGGAAAGACAAGATTTTGTAATTGATATCGGATGGTTGAAGATTGAAAAAACTCAATTCGACTTGGTTTCCACTTTTTACCGTTGCATCATATGGATTTTCTTCGGGAACGAATACTTCGTATGCAGAACCTGGTTCAATATACATCCAACCATAATTGTTTAAAGCGCGTAAAGTTATCCGTTGGGTTTCTTCCGCAAAGAATTGAATTGTAAAGGAACTATCCGCCTTTACAGTTCCAGCGCCGAGTTTAATTTCTCTGTCGCTGTAATAATCTTCAATTTGGTGAATGGAAATTTCTTTGCCTACGTATGCAGGAGCGTATCCGGTAATGCTTACAATTCTTTCTTGTCCGAAAGAAAACGAACAAAGAACGAGAATTAAGGCAAATAGGAGAGTGCCTTTGTTTGGAAAAAAGGAATTTGGTCGCATAATGGGTTTTAAGCTTCTAATTTGCACAACGCTTTTTGTCAAGCGAATATTGTACCAAATCAATTAAGAAGTTCAGATGAACTGACGAATTTGTCTATCGCACCTTGATTTCGGTGGATTTCACGAACAATGGTTGAATTGATGGCAGCATATTTTTGCTCAGTCAAAAAG
This sequence comes from uncultured Flavobacteriales bacterium, assembly GCA_963977135.1. GTDB lineage: Bacteria > Bacteroidota > Bacteroidia > Flavobacteriales_D > Crocinitomicaceae > UBA2040. Next base: position 30,761 of record CAXBNN010000004.1, read on the forward strand.
AAAACGGTTTCAATTCCATCGCTGATTTCGTAATTCATATGAGCGATAGGCTTTTCATAATCGAAATCTTTGGAGTCACGCAATCCACGAATGATATAATCTGCACCAATTTCTTTTGCAAAATCTACCGTTAATGATTGAAATAGAACAACAGAAATATTTGGATGACTTTTGTACAAGGATTTTACGTGATTGACTCTTTTTTCCAAATCAAAATACGGGTGTTTCCCAGAATTTACGCCAATGCCTATAACAATTTCATCAAAAAGGCGAATTGCTTTTTTGATCACTGTTTCGTGACCTTTGGTGAATGGATCAAATGTGCCTGGAAATAAACCTATTCTTTTCATGTTTCGAAGATAGTGAATTGATTCGAATGATTTCAATTTCAACAAAAGAACAGAGATTTGAGAATCGCGAACAGAGTTTAGCAATGTGAATCATCTCTATTTTGATTTAGCTTTCTTATACGACGCCTTCGACTCCGCTCAGTCGGCGCTATAGTATCCGAGCACTTTCACCGCGCGCTGAGCGGAGTCGAAGTGCGCGCTCATGTTATTGAATAAAGCTAAACTGCACACTGCCATATTTCCGTTCGAATTGGTAGCCTGGGTTGTGAAGTAGTTTTGTGTTTCTGCTGTGTTCTACAATAAGCCATCCATCTTCGTTGAGTAATTTTCGGTCGAGAACCAAATCAACTATTTTTTGGTGGATATCGCTTTCATAAGGTGGGTCAGCGAAAATAACATCGAACTTTAAGTCTGTTTGTTTAAGAAATGATAGAACATCCGCCTTAAGTACCGTTAATTCGTTTTCAATGTCCAACTCTTTCGCTAGATTCTGTAAAAACTTTACGCATTTGAAATTCACATCAATTGCAATAACACTTTTTACCCCGCCAGAAACGAATTCCAAAGAGATATTGCCTGTTCCAGAACACAAATCTAGAATGACTTTGTCTTCCAAATCCATTCGATTGTCGATGATGTTGAACAACCCTTCTTTGGAAAAATTAGTTGTTGGTCGTGAAGTAAATCCTTTTGGGACCGTCAATCGACGTGATTTTAACTTGCCTCGGATTATACGCACAGAATCTGAAATTGAGAAAGTAAGTTTTGAGATTCCTCGATTTTCAAGTTTTGAAACGGAGGGAGTTTTTGCAATAGCTCCTTTGCTTTATCGGCTTTTTCTTTTGATTTTATCAAACCAGGCACAAAACGAAGTTTGCCTTTTTCTGATTGCCAATTGTTTTGTTGAATAACGTGTGCTGCATGATAGACAATATCCTCAGCAGTTTCGTATTCGAATGTATTGTAATATTTCAATTCATTCTGATGGGTCGCCAAAATGAGGAAATGATTCTCGTGAATGGAAATCAATAGATTCATTTTAAAACCGGCACCAGAAATCAAACCACGAATGGCATGGCTACCTTCGTGCTGCATTATCATTCGAGGAAAACGCATTACAAAAAACGATTTTACCCAAAGTGGAATTTCGTATATGTTCGTGCAAGAATATTCTGGAATGCGATTGAAATCAATATGATTTTCATCAACAGACTTTCCGTATGCCAATTCAAAGACCTTTACAAAGTCTGTTTCATTGAATATAGAAAAGGGAAGAAGAGTTGATTTCTCGCTAAACCAAGATAAACTGTATTCATCCCATTCCAATGAACGGAAATCAGTTTTCCCAAGAAAAACGTCCAATTGATTTTTGTAGCCGAAATCGGTTTTGTCTTTAAAATCGAAATGAAATTGTTGTTCTACCGTTATGCCATCTAGTCGTGTAAAGCGAACAGACTCGCGGTCGATATCAACAATTAGTTGTTTTTTAGACATGTTTTATTGTTCCCAAGAACCAGAAGTATCGTTTGTGGTTAATTTACCAAAGTACATTTCGTCTGGTTGCGTTCCAGCAATTCTAGAAATAGGTAGCGTTCCAGAAACTCGAATAGCAGGGAAAACATCTTCACCCATTTTGATCGAATCTGCAACTTCTAATTTCCATTTTTTACCATCAGACATAGGAATGATAGGCAATTTATCAGGGTTAAATTCACCGAAACCTTCTTTGGCTCTTGATTCAACAGCTGATTTACTTTTAAATTTCGTGTTCAATAAACTTACCATTACCGTATCGCGACGGAATTCTTTCAAATCATCCGCTGGGTTGCCGCTTCTAGATAATTTTAAAGCCTCTTCCTCAGTCATATTAACATCAATAGGACGATTATCTCCATAAAGAACAGCTCTTTCAGCTTCCGTGATTTTTCTACCAGGAACAACGCCTACCGCTTCAATGTACGGAACTTTACCATTTTTAATGAACTCAATCAACTCATCCCAATTTGCTGCATATTTGCCGTGAACTTCGGCATATGATTTTTGCGCTGAACGAATATCTCGTAGATTTGATTCTGATTCTTTCACACATGCCTTGTATTTGTTTTGGTGCTCAACTTCTGAAGAAACAGAGCTTATAGACAATACCATTGTTATTAATGCAGCCACTCCAGCTCCCAATCCTAAAATTGTAAGCATTTTTATCGATATTTTCCCTGAACTGTACAAAAGACTTAATAAACCAGCTGCAAACATCATTATAGTTGCTATGATGAATGTAGAACCTTGACTGCTTCTCAACCCAAGGACCAACATGGCTAGGGCAAGAACTAAGAATAATGCAGGAACTGAGTATTTTTTTAATAAAAGGGAAAGATCGTTTGTCATTTTTGCTCTTGTTATTTATTTATAGACAAAACTACAATTTTTTCGATTGTACGAAAGTGCATTGAATAGTTTTTTTAAACCTTTTACTCAATAGTTCTATACTTCAATTTTCAATTACCTTTGATTTTCAAACTTATTCGATTGGATAAAAGTACATTTCATAGCATTTTTCTTGAGCATTTTTCTCAGCAACCAACTGATGATCAGGAGATTCTTGTAAAAAGTTTAATTGATTTCATTTTCACCAAAGAAAGTCACCAACTTTTTTTATTGAAGGGATATGCGGGAACAGGAAAAACTACAATTTTGGGTGCTTTCGTAAAATCTTTACTTGAAGCGAAAGCAAGAGTGAAATTATTGGCGCCAACAGGTCGTGCAGCTAAAGTTTTGGCTGGAAAATCGAATCAAATGGCCAATACGATTCATAAATTCATTTACCGCAGAGCAGTTTCCAGTGATGGTGCTTTTCGTGTTTCGTTGATGCCAAATTTGCACAAGCATACTTTGTTTATAGTCGACGAAGCCTCTATGATTGGAGATTATACTCTACAAAACGACGGACAAGTGAGCAGTTCAAATTTGCTTGAAGATTTGATGGAGTTCGTTTATTCTGGCGAAGGTTGCAAATTGATTTTGTTAGGTGATGAAGGACAGTTACCGCCAGTTGGTGCGGATTTTTCTCCGGCTTTAAATGCTCAATATATTCAACAACATTTCCCAAGGTGCACCATTACGGAAGTCAAGCTTTCACAAGTCGTTCGACAAGGTGAAGGTTCGAGTGTTTTACTAAATGCCACAGCTTTACGTTCAGCAGAAGAAGGCGAATTCCCAAGTTTTAAGCTAGAGAATAAAGGAGATTTAATTCGCTTGCCCGGTGATGAAATTCAAGAAAGGATAGAAAATTCCTATAATCAGGTAGGGTTGGAGGAAACGATATTAATTACACGTTCAAACAAAAGAGCAAATCAATACAATCAATTGATTCGTTCGTCTATTTTTGATTTTGAAGAAGAATTGTGCTCGGGGGACCTTCTCATGGCTGTAAAGAACAACTATTTCTGGCTAGCAGATGATTCTTCTATAGGTTTTATTGCCAATGGAGAAATGCTTGTCGTAAAACGCGTTATTCGACGTGAAGAATTGTATGGTTTCCGATTCGCGGAAGTAACCGTTCAATTTGTGGACTATCCGCAAGAGGTTGAAAGAGATATTTTGGTTTTACTCGATACGCTGGATGTGGAAGGTCCAAATTTGCCTCGTGACGAAATGAAGAAACTTTTCTTTGCCGTGGAGCAAGATTATTTGGACGAACACAATAAGAAAAAACGCTACGATAAAATTCTCAAGAATCCTCATTTCAATGCTTTGCAAGTGAAATATGCTTATGCTGTTACCTGTCATAAATCGCAAGGTGGACAATGGGCAAATGTTTTCTTAGATCAAGGTTATTTGACGGAAGAAATGTTGGACGCAGGCTATTTCAGATGGCTATATACTGCCTTGACAAGAGCAACCGAGAAGGTCTATTTGATGAACTTTAAGGATGAATTCTTTTAAAAGTGAAAAGTGTTAGAGTGGAAAGTGAAGAGTTACTTTAAACTCTAACACTTTCAACTTTCCACTTTAAAGATTCCCTTTCATCGAGCTCTTCCCAACACTTATTCTCGTTTTCTGGATATCCTTGTTGAATCTGTCGATAACAATTTTGGCATCCGTTCTTGTTAAGTATTGACCGGCTAAAACATTGACTTCTTCTTTTAGTTTTTTCAAAATCATTTCTGTCCTTAAGGCGCTAAGCATTTCGTTTTTGGACCAACCGTTTTTTGTCATTAATTCGGTTTGCTCTGAACTCAACTTTACATTGGAAAATACAGGGTCTGTATAAGAATTTACTTCCAGAACTATTTCTCTTCCAAGATTAATGTAGACTTCCGATAATCGTAATTGAGCGTATTTAGGATCCATTTTACTTTGAAGTTTCTCAGATTCGGTATTTCCAGGGTAAGCACTTTCTTCTTCTTGAGGATAGGCTTTTTGAACGGTACCATTTACAAATTGTCCAACACCATTTCCTCGAGCAATAATTTCAAAGTCGACTTTTTTGTTTAGCAAACCTTCAAAGAACAATTGCATTGCAACACTATCTTTAGCGCTGAGCAGATTGTTTTTAAGAACATACTGATCCGATTCAAAAACATCGTTTAGTTTCAATTTAAGTCTGGCGTTGTATCTAGGAGCTGCATCTACCATATTGATGTGTAACATAACTTCGTCGGCTTGTTCAGACAAACTTGAATTTGGAATAGCTAATAATCTCACTTCAAATGGAATCGTATCTGCGGTAGCTTGAAAAACGAATTCTTGCGTATTCATATCAAAGGTTGTAGAATCTTCGAATGTGTACAAACCATCTTCAACCGTGTAAGGCATTGGGTACAAGCCGTATTTGGTTTTAAATCCATCAAGTCTTGTTTGGTAAGAGGAAAGTAGCGTAAAAGCTTCCTCTTTTTGCTCTTGTAATTCTTTGATTTTCGCAATATAAGCTGCTCGTTTTTCGTACAAATAAAGAATTTCGTTTTGCCCTTGCGCCTTTACCTTCTTATTTGATTTTGTTTTAGGTTGATAATCTGTTAATACTTTACTTTTTCGCTTTTGTTTGCGAACTTTCCGAGTAACATTCTTACTTGTTTTTATCGGCGCATATCCCAAGTCGCTGTATTTTTTCTCTGTTTTTTCAATTTTCAAAGTAGTTTCAACTTTTTTCTTTTCATTGTAGTCTATCCAATAATCAAAGCCTTTTTTGCCGTAAATCATTTCCTCTAGATTCACGATTTTAACTTTATCCAAATCATCTATTAAACTCTGATAGGTGCCTTTTCCAGCAAAATCAGGGTCTGGTGAAAGAAATCTCGTTTCTCCCGAACCAAATAATCGGTAGGTTTTGCCATTTTTTTCAATCACAACGGTTGTTTGCTTTTCAGCATTGTATCCCCAAACATCGAAGTGAACATTGGTCATACGGTAATTCCCAACGGTTAAAAAATCGCGAACAGGAGCTCTGTTTGGTTCAATTGAGATAACTTTTTTCTTCTTTGAAACAACTTTTTCTTCCAAGGCTAAATCGTATGGAAATAAGCCAACGGCTTTGGGTAATCCACGATTCCATCTGCCTTTTTCATCTTTTTCACGTTCTTCTAAAAGTCCGGTGGTGTTGCTTCCATCTCCAGCTGCAATGAGAACATTTTTAAAGGTGTCAGCTTTTCCACCTAATGCCAAATAGATTTCTTTAGAACGTTCTTCAACATAAGCGTTCGTTGCATAATTGAGTGCTTTTAAAACTTGCAAGGCGTCTTCATCATCCAAATAACGGAACGATTGAAGCATGGCTTTTTTATCATCCAAGGATAAACTAGGATTGAATACATTATCGAGTTTTGGGTGTAGAACTGGTGAATCACTTTTTTCTTTGAAAGCGGAAGCAGGAAGATGTCCAATTAGAAATTGTTCGAATTTTTCATAATTATTTTGAAAATGTTCGTTTTCGTCATCGCTTTTCTTTCTAGATTCCAAAAGAGTTTTGTTGAGTTCCCAAATGGCCATTTTATTGGCAGCTTCAGCAATTAATCCAACGGGTGACTTTGCGATTTCTTCACTTCGAATTATCAATAGCTCTGGCTGATTAATAATTATTTCTTCAATGGAGTCGAAGTGAATTTCTCCATTCAAATGTTTGATATCTGGACCTTTGTAATCGAAAAATCGACCAATATTGTTTTCAAGAATTGGGCTTTTTTTAACGATGTGAAAAAGATAAGCTCTTTCCTCTGCAGTTAAAAGAGGGTAGTCTTGAGCTTTGACTAAAAAAGGAATTAAGAAGGAGAAGAGTAAAATGTATTTCATTCAATTAATGTTAATGACAACTGTATAAGAATTGCTTGCAGTAAAAGTAACAAAAGAAAAATCCAATCTTGTAATGGAATGACTTTTCATGCCGATAATCTAAACACTAGATTGTTTTGTAATATTGTAAAAAAGACTTTATGATTTCTGTAAACGAAGCTTTGTCGATTTTAGATAAAAATATTCCCGAATCAAAAGTGGTGGAAATCCCTTTATTAGAAGCTCATGAACATTTTTTAGCTCAGGATATTGTTTCGCCGATCAATATGCCTCCTTTCCGACAGTCAGCAATGGATGGTTATGCCTTGAATATCCATGATTCATTAACGTACAAATTGATAGGAGAAATAAAGGCTGGTGATTCACATATTGTAGATCTAAATCCAGGCGAAGCTATTAATATATTTACCGGTGCAGCTGTTCCAGAATCTGCGAATGCAGTAATGCAAATTGAAAAAACCTCAGTGGCTGAAGGGATATTAAATCTTACAGAATCTGTAAAACTGAATGCCAATATTAGACCTTTAGGCGAACAAATAAAAAAGAATGAAACTGCATTGTCAAAAGGAACGAGATTAAACGCTGCTTCTATTGGCTATTTAGCTGGTTTAGGTATCACCTCTGCACCTGTTTATAAGAAATCAAGTGTTGGAATTTTGGTCACGGGCAATGAATTGGTTCAACCAGGAACAGAACTGGAATATGGAAAAATATTCGAGAGCAATTCCATCATGTTGCAAACGGCATTGTTGGAATCTGGGTTTAAAAACAGTACTATTCTAAGAGTAGATGACGACTTTGAAAATACAAAAAGCAGCATTAAAGCGGCACTTAATGAAAATGACATCTTATTAATTTCAGGTGGAATTTCTGTAGGAGATTACGATTATGTAAAAGGCGCACTAGAAGAATTACAAGTTGAAACTTTGTTTTATAAAGTCAATCAAAAACCAGGGAAGCCATTATTTGCTGGTAAAATTCAGGACAAATTAGTTTTTGCGCTTCCAGGAAATCCTGCTGCAAGTTTGACTTGTTATTACATATATGTTCAGCCTATATTAAAAAAAATAGCGGGAGAAATGCATTCAAAAGATCAAGGACTTCAGAAGGAACTTGCTCACGAAATGGCTGTTAACAATACGAGAAGTCAATTTTTGAAAGCGATATACGTGAATAATAGTGTTACTATATTAACACATCAAAACTCCTCTATGCTAAATACTTTTGCCGTGGCCAATTGTTTGGTGTATTTGCCAGAAGGAAGTTACCAACTACAAATAGATTCAAAAGTTGATGTTTATCTAACCTAGATAATCTTCAATTCGTTATATTTACATAAGTATAACGAAAGTATGGTATTTTGAAAATTAAAAGCAAAATTTGGATAGAATCTAAAAACGGAATTGTTTTAGGTGAAGGTCGAGTGCAATTGCTTAAAAAGATTGACGAAACTGGCTCTTTGAATAAAGCCTCGAAAGTGTTAAATATATCGTATCAAAAAGCTTGGCGCTTACTTGACGAAATAAATAAAGCTGCAGAAAAGCCACTAATTGAATCGAAAATTGGTGGATTAAAAGGGGGAGGAACCTCATTGACTCCTTATGGAAAATCTTTAATTGTCATTTTCGAAACCATAAACAAAGATTGCTGGAAATTTCTGGACGAACAACTAAAGAAACATGCTTTATGATCGTCTCAGAATTATTAAATACTCCATTATTGCTCATTCTACTGCCAATCGTTGCGTTTTTATATGCAAGTGTTGGACATGGCGGCGCGAGTGGTTATTTAGCATTAATGAGTTTGTTTGCAATGCCAATAACCTTCATGAAGCCAACAGCTTTGGTTTTAAATATTTTAGTCTCAGGAATATCATTTTATTTCTATTACCGGGAGAAGAACTTTAAGTGGAAACTATTTTATCCCTTTGCCATTTCCTCAATTCCTTTCTCTTTTCTGGGAGGGTTTTTAACGGTCGACTCCAAAATTTACAAAATCATACTTGGAACTTTATTGTTATTCGCCGTCTTCAGATTATTGGGTTTCTTAGGAAAAGAAAAGACAAAATTAAAAGAGATAAATATCCCGTTTGCATTATTAATAGGAGCGGTAATTGGGTTTTTATCTGGGTTAATTGGAATTGGCGGAGGAATTGTTTTAAGTCCAGTTTTACTGCTGTTAAGTTGGGCAAGTATGAAGCAAACAGCAGCAGTTTCGGCACTATTCATATTTGTAAATTCAATTTCTGGCATTTTCGGATTTATGTCTAAAGGCGGAGAAATACCGTCGTCATCAGGATTCTTAATAGCAATTGTTTTTATTGGAGGTTTTTTTGGCGCTTATTACGGAAGCAAAAAATTCAATACGCTGGTTTTGCGAAATGTTCTTGCGCTCGTTTTGGGAATAGCAATTTTTAAACTATTTACAATCTGATGAAAGATATCGCAGCATATATTTTAGCAGGTGGGAAAAGCTCTCGTATGGGCACAGATAAGGGAATGCTGCCATTAAACGAAACAGTATTTATTGAGCGAATTGTAAACGCATTGAAAGAAGCTTCGATAGAGAATATTACAATTGTTTCAGCAAATAAAGCTTATGACTTTTTAAATTGCAAACGCATTGAAGATGTAATTCCGGACAAAGGTCCAGTTGGTGGAATTTTCACAGCTTTGTCTCATTCAAACACGAAAAGCAATATCATTCTAAGCGTCGATGTTCCTTTGATTACAGCTGAAATAATTCAATGGCTGATTAAAAATTGTTCTGATAATAAGCAGATTACACAAGTAAAAGTATCGGATAGAATCAGCCCATTGATAGCTATTTACAACAAGGAAGTAGTTTCTATTTTCGAGGACCATTTAAAGCGAGATCAGTTAAGAGTGAGAATGGTTATAGCTGAAATCCCTCATAAAACCATAGATGTACCTGAAAAATGGTGTTCGCTTTTACAAAACATCAACACCAAAGAAGACTATCAAAATTTATTAAAATGACGATAACCATAAAATATTTTGGTCGTATAGCCGACATTACAAACAAAAATGAGGAAGAATTTATTTCGGAAGATACTTCTCTTAGCACAGGTAGTTTGATCAATAATTTGCAATTAATATATGCAGATTTGCGAAATGCAACTTATGTACTTGCAGTGAATGAAACTATAACCAAAGTTGATGTACAATTAAAGAATAATGACATTATAGCTTTACTGCCGCCATTTGCAGGAGGATAATCAAATGAATCAGTCAAGTTGGAATCAAATCTTTTTAAAATACGAGTCACAAATTTAAGATGGAAAAAAAATCGATTAAAAAATCATTCGTTCAAGGGCCAATAGCTGCGGATTTCATAGGCAATTCTATTGCTAAACACCAAAGCAAAACTTCGATAGGCGCACATAATATATTTTTAGGTCAAGTACGTGCCGATGAAATAGATGGAAAGACAGTCGCAGCAATAGAATATTCAGCCTACGAAGAAATGGCAGAGCATAGTTTTCATGAAATTCGGGAAGCGGCTTTTGAAAAATATGAACTAACATGTTTACACATTTACCACAGTTTAGGACTAGTAAAAACAGGTGAAATCTGTCTTTTCGTTTTTGTTTCGGCACCACGAAGAAAAGTGGTTTATGAAGCGCTAAATTATTTGGTCGAAGAAATAAAAGAAAAGATTGCCATTTTCGGCAAAGAGATATTTGAAGATGAAACATTTACTTGGAAAAAAAATAACTAATCATGGTTGATATTACGCACAAAGTCACGACACAAAGGACAGCAACAGCACAAGCAATTGTAAAAGTTGGATCTCCAGATACTATCCAAGCAGTCAAAGACAAAACTGTTCCTAAAGGAGATGTTTTGGAAGTGGCAAGAACCGCTGGTTTATTTGCCGTAAAAAATACTTCTAGCGCTATTCCTGATTGTCATCCATTACCTATTGAGTTTACTGCTATTCAATATGAAATCAAGGAAGAAGAAATTGTCATAGAAATTACGGTAAAAACGGTTTATAAAACTGGGGTAGAAGTGGAAGCTATGCACGGTGCAAGTATCGTAGCTTTAACGATATACGATATGTTGAAACCTATCGATAAAAATGTTGAAATTTCTACTATCAAGTTATTGCATAAAAAAGGTGGGAAATCTGATTTTAATGATGCCAAAAGTTTAAATATTTCGGTAGCTGTAATTGTTTGTTCGGATAGCGTTTCCAAAGGAACTAAGCAGGATAGCGCAGGGAAAGCAATCACCGCTAAATTGGATAAATTGGGCTTAGATGTTTCGACCTACGCCATAATTCCTGATGAAGTTTCTGACATTCAAAAAACAGTAAATGGCCTTTGCGATAACAAAACTGACCTAATCATTTTAACTGGAGGAACAGGTTTATCTAAGAGAGATGTAACACCCGAAGCTATAACTCCATTGCTGGATAGAAGAATTCCGGGAATTGAGGAAGCAATTCGTTCCTATGGACAAGAGAGAACGCCATATGCGATGCTGTCACGAAGTGTTGTTGGTTTTATTGACAATACATTGGTAATGGCATTGCCAGGTTCAACGAATGGAGCAAGCGAATCCATAGATTCTGTTTTCCCTTCTGTATTGCACTTGTTCAAAATAATTAATGGTTTCAACCACGGAAAATAAAATGTTGAAAATAGAAGATTTACACGGTAGAGTCCATGATTATTTACGAATTTCAATTACCGAAAATTGTAACCTTCGCTGCACCTATTGTATGCCAGCTGAAGGAATTAATCTAACTCCGAAGGCTCATTTAATGACGGCTGATGAAATTGAATCCATTGCCAAAACATTCGTGTCACTCGGCGTTAAAAAGATTCGTTTGACAGGTGGAGAACCTTTGGTTCGAAAGGATGCAAGAGATATTATTGAGCGATTAGGCAAATTAAATACCGAACTGACCATAACGACAAATGGCTTGTTGGTTCACGAATATATTGATACGTTCAAGGCCGCTGGAATTAAAACACTTAACATTAGTCTCGATACGCTGCAAAAGGACAAGTACAAGGAAATCACGAGACGAGATAATTTCGATGCTCTATGGAGAAATATTGAGTTATTGATATTGCATGAATTTATTGTAAAAATCAACGTCGTTTTAATCAAAGGTTTTAACGACTCGGAAATTTTAGATTTCATCAACCTTACAAAGGAAATGGACGTCCAAATTCGCTTTATCGAGTTTATGCCGTTTAATGGGAATCAATGGGATAAGTCGAAATTGATATCATATGCTGAAATTTTAGAAAAATTAAATGCCGCTTTTGATTCGAAAAATATTCTCCGCACGGAGGATAAACCAAATGATACCGCTAGAAATCATAAAATCAAGGCCTTTAAGGGCAGTTTTTCGGTTATTAGTTCAGTTACCAATCCTTTTTGTGGAACGTGCAATAGAATTCGTTTAACCGCCGATGGTAAATTGAAGAATTGTTTGTTTTCAAATACTGAAACAGCTTTGCTGGATGCTTTGCGGAAAGGAGAAAGCTTACTTCCTTTAATCGAAAAAAACATCAAGTTTAAATTCCCAGTAAGAGGAGGAATGGAAAAAGATGTTGAATTTCAAAACCCTAAACTTTATTCCAAAAATAGAAGCATGATTAAAATTGGTGGCTAAAAATATTTTTCACTTTTAGAACTTTTGCACTTAGGATAATTTGTTTCCTACGTGATCATAAAAAAAACCACTCCAAAATTGGAATGGTTTTTTCAATTAAATAGTGTTTGAAATCTATGATTATTCTAAAATCAATCGTTTCGTGAATATTTCTCCTTTGTTTAGGATTTTCAACATGTAAACACCTGTTGCGAAATCAGAAACATTGAATTCATTTGAATTACTTCTCGTCAAATTCGTAGATCTTCCACCTAAATCAATTAATGTAACTTGTGCATCAGGAGATATTCCAGAAATTGTAAAGTTACTTTTAGCCGGATTTGGGTAAATTGAGATATTGTTTTTATTGTTTTCATTGATTGAAGCAACTCCGTTTCCAGATACTGCAGATAATACAACACTAATATCCACAAGCGGTTCAGGGAACCCTGATTCTATTTTCACATGAGAATGAATGAAAATTGGTGTTTTGTTACTAGCTGCTAAATCGTAGTACTCATATTGGGAACGGATAACCTTAGAGTTTCCAATAATTGGAATTGTAGTAAAGGTAGTATCAACAATGTGAAATCTAGATACATTGGGAACAGAAATGTTATTCACTTGAAGTAATGTTCCAAATCCATCATATTTTGAAACTGAATTCCCTGTGCAAGATGGGTTTTGAGGAATAGAGTTGTATGTAAACGATAAATTACCTGAAAAAATATCATTAACTGTACCGTTCAAAGCAAAAGGGTAAGTCATTAGATTTTCTTGATCATTGCTAAATTTTGCTTTTACAATACCAAGATCAACGCTTTCAATCAAATATCCTTGAGAAATTCTTTCTGTGGCTGTTGAAGACATGAAAGTGCTTATATAGCCTTGAATTACAGCCGTTTTTGTCGCGCCAGGAAAATCTGCTGCATAACCGGTTGCAGAAGGAGTAACTATACTTAAAAGTCTAGTTTGACCCGGATAAGTATCCGTTTGGCTATAGTTCCACGTCACACCGTTACCTGTTATGTTTGCTAAATCCACTGCATTGGAGTCACACAAATAAAGTGTTCTTGTTTCACCAATTGAAGGCTCATTTGTATTTGTAAAGGTAGTTTGAGCAAAAGTGGCCATGCTAAAGATACTAGCACCGAATAAAAGTAAAATGTTTTTCATAGATTGTTGATTAATAAACAAAAGTTGGGCAAATTTAAACAATATTCCGATTGAATTTAGAACATTCTATTCTACTCACTGTTAACTTAATTGTTCTCTGTAGATTTACACACCCAATTGCATTAATGTAAACGAAGATATGCTAAAAAACGTTGGTGAAAACCAATTTAAAAAATATACAGTAGTGTGTATAGCCGGATTGTTAATCCTAACCGGTTTCTTCTTAATGGGTTTCTCAAAAATCGAGGCGGATTACGACTTCGAGAAATTTTTCCCAATGAGTGATGAAGAAACTGACTTTTTCAATACTTATCGTGATAAATTTGAGTCAGACAACGATTTTTTATTGATTGCTCTCGAAAATTCACCAACTGTGTTCGATTGGAAATTTTTGAATAAAGTCAAGAAATTTCAAGATACTCTTTCTAAAATAGACAATGTAGTTTTTGCAAGAAGTATTGTTTCTGAACGTGAAATGTACATTTTTCCTGGTGGAGGAGGAACGGCTACTCGACCTTACATCAATTTTGAAGAAAAGCATTTAGACAAGGACGAACGTGATTTGATGGAAAATGTGGAGATGGTGAACACATTTGTTGCAAAAGACAAAAAGTCCATATGTCTGTTCGTTCGACATGATGATTTTTTATCCAAAAAGAAGAGCGACGATTTAATCAAAAATATAAATAGTTTCATTCCTAAATTCAAGTTTGAAAAGGTGAGAATGGCAGGTAGAACAGTAGGACAGAAGTTCTATATCGATACAATGTCCTACGAAATGTTGTTGTTTATTTCCTTAAGTTTTGTTCTAGTTTTATTTTTCTTGTTTATTGCCTTTCGCTCTGGTTGGGGACTACTAATGCCGCAATTGGTCCTTTTCGGTACAGTAATTTGGGTTGTCGGATTTATTGGTTGGTATGGCGAACCGGTGAGTATCATAATGTCTGTTTTACCTTCTATTATCTTTGTTGTAGGCATGTCTGATGTGATACATGTAATGTCTCGATATTTGGATGCTTTCCGCACCGGCATTGGAAAATTTGAAAGTATTAAATTGACAATTAGAGAAGTTGGAATGGCAACATTTTTAACTTCATTTACTACAGCGATAGGATTTTTCTCTCTCTATTTTGTGAATGTTCAACCAATTCAAGTTTTTGGTTTGGTTGCTGGTGTAGGAGTTATGATTGCCTTCGCTCTAACTTTTTTATTGCTCCCCATACTCATTTATTATTTTCCTGACCCAAAGTATATTCGAACCTCTCACCAAGATCCATTTTGGTCTAAAAGATTGAGAAAGTGGTTTCTTTATGCACTCAGGAATACGAAAAAAATCATGGCGATAAGCGCTGTGCTGATAGTGATATTGATTTTCGGTGGAATTCAAATGAAATCGAATAATTATTTGATGGACGAGATATCCCAAAACGCTCCAATGAAGAAGGATTTCAATTATCTGGACAAACATTATGGTGGTGTGCGACCTTTTGAAGCTGCAATACAATTGAAGGATAAAAATGCTGATTTTTGGGATAAAGAAACACTTCAGCAATTAGAAAAACTTGAAGAAAATCTTGAAGAAGAATACGGTGTCTTAATTAAGTTTTCTCTTGTGAAGACTGTTAAATTAATCAACCGTTCTTCTCATGCGGGGCGAACTGACTATTACTCCATTCCTGACCAACAACGTATAATAAATCGTTTTCAAAAGCCTATTAAAAGAGCTGGACGAGGAAAGCTCTATGCAGGTTTTATGGATTCAATAGGAACAACATCTCGAATTTCTGGAACAATTCCCGATTGGGGAAATATTAAGATTACTGCTAAAAATAAAAAGTTCACGGAATATCTCAAAACTTCAGGTTTAGATAAAATCGTTGATGTTCAAATAACGGGAACGGCTCATTTGCTGGATAAAAATATCAATTATCTATCCGCCAGTTTGGTAAAAGGTTTGAGCGTTTCAGTATTAATTGTTGCACTTGTTATGGGCTTGCTGTATCGGTCCGTTTCAATGGTTGTATTAAGTATCATCCCTAATTTAATTCCATTGCTATTTATTGCCGGGATAATGGGATATTTTGGAATCAACCTTAAAACCAGTACATCCATTATTTTCACTATAGCCTTTGGTATTGCTGTTGATGACACGATTCATTTCCTTGGAAAATTTAAATTCGAATTGCTGAAAGGTAGGTCAAAATTGTATGCTTTAAAACGAAGTTATTTGACCACTGGAAAAGCAATGATCATAACAACTTTTATACTTTGCGCCGGCTTTATACTTCTTGTTTTCTCAAGTTTTCAAGGAACAGTCATAATGGGATTGCTTTTGTGTCTAACATTGTTCATTGCATTAATTGCCGATTTGACCTTACTACCAGTTTTGTTAATGCTGTTTTATAGGAAGGGGAAGTAAGAACAGAGATTAAGAGAGCAGAGAGCAGAGAACTGAGAAAATAGAGCCCAGAATCCAGAAAAGGTATGATTGAAAATCTGCGTAAATCCGCTTACCGCGAAGCAGCATCGAAGATAATCCTTTTCATTTTTTTGTCATCTCACAAAATTTATCCATCATATTAATACGCAATCGCTTTTTTAACCGCAAACCTGCCTGCCGTTCCGTCATGTAGGGATGTAAAAACGCAAAGAGGCTGAAAGCACAGAGGATATTCGTGTGAACATTAAAGTAAATCGGTTCAACACATCCATCCGAATCCGACATCCGCAATCCGACATCCGTAATCCGAATCCGACATCCGTCATCCGCAATTTGTCATCCGTCATTAGCAATCCGCAATCCATAATTTATTATTTCAATTGGTTTTCTATCTTTATCTAAAATTCATTCGGATGTCATCTAAAACATTTAACAAAACGAGTCTCGGTATAGCATTTTTACCAATTGTTTTTCTTGTTTCTCTTTTAGGAATTAATATATACTTCTTTGGTGATGACGCCGGTTCGGGTCCAAATCAGATAGCCTTGTTATTTGGGGCCAGTCTAGCAATCGTATTGGGATTTCGAGTTGGATTTAAATGGAAACGCCTGCAAAAAGGAATGATTCGCAGTATAAAATCAGCATTACCTGCGATTTTAATCCTTCTGATGATAGGTGCTTTAACCGGAACTTGGGTTCTCTCTGGAGTAGTTCCAACAATGATTTATTACGGTTTACAAATTTTAAACCCAACAATTTTTCTTTTTGCTGCTTGTATTGTTAGCGCAATTGTTTCTGTCGCAACGGGAAGTAGTTGGAGTACAGTCGCTACTGTAGGAGTCGCTTTACTAGCCATTGGACAAGTTTTAGGTTTAGGAAATGGATTGATAGCTGGGGCAATTATTTCGGGAGCCTACTTTGGAGATAAAATGTCGCCTTTATCTGATACTACAAACCTAGCGCCAGCAATGGCAGGAACGGAATTGTTCAAGCACATTCGTTACATGACGATTACAACCTTTCCAACTATGGCGATAACGCTTGTAATATTTTTAATCTTGGGATTAAATACCAATGCTGTAGAAAACAATTCGACGATAGATCTTATGTTATCAACTTTAGATAACAAATTCTTCATTCACCCGATATTATTCTTGGTGCCTATTGGTGTTGTTTTGTTGATTGTAAAGAAGGTTCAAGCCTTACCAGCTTTATTCATCGGCACATTACTCGGAGCAGTATTCGCGATAATTTTTCAGCCAGATGTAATTAAGGAAGTTTCAGGTGTTGCAAATAATTATGGAAAAGCAGCCTACATGGCAGTTATGAAATCCATCTCTTCAGATGTTGCGATTGTTACTCCTTTAGAAAATGTCAATGGTCTTTTGGAAACTTCTGGAATGGCAGGAATGATGAATACAATTTGGCTTATCATCTGCGCGATGTGTTTCGGAGGTGTTATGGAAACTACCGGGTTCTTGAATAAGATTACTTCAGCAGTGGTAAAACGAGCGAAGTCCACAGGAGCACTTATTGCTTCAACTGCCGCAACCTGTATATTTTTTAACGCAACAGCTTCCGATCAATATTTAGCAATTGTTGTTCCGGGTAAAATGTTCGCTGAAACTTATAAAGAAAGAGGCTTGGCACCGGAAAATTTAAGTCGAACTTTAGAAGATTCAGGTACAGTAACGTCTGTCCTAATTCCATGGAATACATGTGGAGCAGCACAGTCTTCTGTTTTAGGCGTCGCAACAGGCGAATATTGGATGTATTGCTTTTTCAACTGGATGAGTCCAATAATGACAGTACTTTTTGGCTATTTGAATATTAAGATTAAAAGAATAGCGAAATAGTTTTTTAGATGGATTTTTTTATTCTCGCTCCCTGTCTGCCGACAGGCAGGCTGGAGGAGAAAGTGTTTCTAGATTATCCCTCCTCGAGGAGGGAGGACAATAGCCTCATCGAACATTACATATTCCGCAATTCGTCATCCGTAATTCGCAATCTGCAATCCTACTTTTCTTCAATAAAATCCCTATCTTTGCACACGCAAAATAGTCTAATAAAATGTTTGAAAATCTTACGGATAAATTCGAAAAAGCCTTTAAAGTATTAAAAGGTCAAGGTCAAATTTCTGAAATCAATATAGCAGAGACGCTTAAAGAAGTACGTCGTGCTTTGTTGGATGCGGATGTTAATTACAAAACAGCCAAAGAATTTACAGTTACCGTAAAAGAAAAAGCTTTAGGACGAGATGTACTTAAATCTGTTTCCCCAGGTCAATTAATGACCAAAATTTGCCACGAAGAATTGGTCGAATTAATGGGAGGAAACGAAGTTGAAATAAATGTCAAAGGCGCTCCAGCTATCGTTTTAATGTCAGGATTACAAGGTTCTGGTAAGACGACTTTCTCAGGGAAGTTGGCAAGTTATTTAAAAAACAAAAAAGGAAAAAATCCATTGTTAGTTGCCTGTGATGTATACCGTCCAGCGGCGATAGATCAGTTGCATGTTCTAGGTGAACAATTGGGTATCGAAGTTTATTCAAATAAAGAGGAAAAGAATCCAGTAGCCATAGCAACAGCAGCCGTTCAACATGCGAAAGCGAAAGGTTTTAACGTTGTAATTGTCGATACAGCCGGTCGATTGGCTATAGACGAAAAAATGATGGATGAAATTGCTGCTGTAAAAAGAGCAATTCAACCAACTGAGACTTTGTTTGTTGTGGATGCAATGACAGGTCAAGATGCTGTGAATACAGCAAAAACCTTCAATGAAAAAATCGATTTTGACGGAGTAGTTCTAACAAAATTAGATGGTGATACTAGAGGAGGAGCAGCGCTTTCAATTAAAGCTGTTGTAAACAAACCTATCAAATTCGTTGGTACAGGTGAGAAAATGGACGCTTTGGATGTTTTCTATCCTAAGCGTATGGCTGACCGTATCCTCGGAATGGGGGATGTCGTTTCTTTGGTTGAAAGAGCTCAAGAACAATTTGATGAAGTTGAAGCCAAAAAACTACAACGAAAAATACAAAAAGATACATTTGATTTCAATGATTTCTTATCTCAAATTCAGCAAGTGAAGAAGATGGGAAATATGAAGGACTTGATGGGGATGATTCCTGGAGTAGGGAAGGCCATGAAAGATGTTGAAATTGAAGATGATGCTTTCAAACATGTTGAAGCGATAATCTACTCAATGACACCAGCTGAAAGAGAACACCCACAAATTATCAATGGAAACCGTAAAAATCGTCTAGCGAAAGGATCGGGAACCAATATTCAAGAAGTCAACAAGCTGATCAAACAATTCGAAGACACGAAGAAAATGATGAAGATGATGAGCAATCCCAAAAATATGATGGGAATGATGAAGAAGATGAAAGGAATGGGCGGAATGCCTGGCATGTAGTTGAGACCGTCAGTCGCGGCTGACTGAGAGAGTAGAGATCGTCAGCTAAAGCAGTCTGAGAGAACAGAGATTTTTTAAGCTTCGTTTTTTTTGGTTCGTTCTGCGAACGTTAGGATGGTAGGAATGTGTGAGAATCGATTCGCTTTGAAATTAAAGATTGTCCGTTAATTTAAACTATTAGACCAGAGTTATCTCTATTCTCTGCTCTCTAATCTCTATTCTTAATCTATTATTCTAATCTATAAAAGAATTATCCTTCCTTATGATGCGGAGGCAGAACTACATCATTTTTTGCAACTCGATCGTAAAGAACAATACTTCCCGTTACGCCAACATTTAAGCTGCTGTTTCCTTTTAATCGTATCACAAAATGGCATTTGTCCAGAACAGATTGGGGAAGTCCATTGTTTTCAGAACCAAGCAAATAGATCGCTCTTTTTGGATGTTCGAATTCATGTAATTCTTGTGCGTCGTCTGTAATCTCAACACCAATTAATCGACAATCATAAGGAATGTTTTTCAGAAGTTCGTCGAATGTATCGTAGTGAAATAAAGGAATTCTAGACCAAGTTCGTATAACGTCAGAGCTTTGCTTTTTATATTTCTTTTCAACCGTAAAAATATAAGATGCTCCTAAAATATAAGCTGATCGCCAAAGCGTACCAATATTGTGTTCGGTTTTACCTTGATAAACACCTATTGCACAATAACCATCAGACTCTTTTGTTTTCAATTTGTTTGGCAAGTTTTTTATGAAAATTAATACATTTCAAAGTTACTATTTCTTTTATGAGAATAGAGAATAGTGATCGTCAGCCAAGGCTGACTGCGAGAGTAGAGAAGAAGAGTATTCTATAATAATAGTCTCTGCTCTCTGTTCTCACATAGAAATGAACAAAGATTACCCCCAAAACTTCCACCAAGCTTTCTTTTCCACTTGAGCACCATAGCCATAACCGTAGCCATAACCATATCCGTACCCATAGCCTTTCTTGGCGTTTGTGCCATTTAAAAGCACGGCCATATTTGGCAAGCGTTTTTCACGAACCAGTCTAGCTGGGATTTGAAGCATACGTTTATCTAAGAAATTTGCTCGTGTTACATAAACAAAAGCATCTGCATATTTAGCAAGAAGCAATGTATCCGTAACCAAAGCTACTGGTGCAGTATCAACAATAATGTAATCGTATTTCTCTTTAACCTCAGCCATTAGCTTTGCAAGTCTAACATGCATCAGCATTTCTGCTGGATTTGGAGGAATTACTCCGGATGGCATGATGTCTAGATTACTGAAATCAGGAGAAGCAAAGGTTATGTCATTTGTTGTTAATTCATGATTGACAATGTAATGGGATATACCATTTAATTGATTTAAACCTAAATATTGCAATAATTTAGGAGCGCGTAAATCTAAACCGATCAACAAAACTTTTTTATCCGATAAGGCAAGTACTGAAGCCAAGTTCAACGAAACGAAACTTTTACCCTCTTTAGCTATCGTTGAAGTAATGAACACCGTTTTACCTTTCTCTTCATTTGAATTACTCAATAGAAATTCTAAGTTGGTTCGCACCAAACGAAAGGCTTCTGCGGCGTTGTTGTGACCTTTTATATTTACAACTAAACGTTCGTCTGTTTCAGACTCTGGAATATCGCCTAAGAACGGCAATTTCATGTCTTCTATGTCCTTGACGCCGTGAACTTTTGTGTCTAATAAATCTTTTGAATAAATAACACCAATAGGCACTAACAAACCAATTAAGAAAGCACCTAAATAAATTATTTTACGTTTTGGAGAAACGGGTACACCATCGCTATAGGCTTGATCAATAACTTTTGCATTTCCGACAGTTGCCACGATTGCTATTTCATTCTCTTCACGTTTTTGCAACAAATACAAATACAATGTTTCTTTGATATTTTGCTGGCGAGCAATACTTCTATATTCTTTCTCAAATTGAGGAACAGAAGCGATTTTAGATTTGTATAGATTATCTTGTTTTTGCAAGCTAGAAATTTTGAAATTCAGCGAATTTTTATAATTTTTCAAACTGCTATTCAAGGACCCTCGTAAACTGTTAATTTGTCCTTCTAACTTCTGGACAGCTGGATTTTTTTCACCTGTACTGCGTAATAATCGGTTTCTATCCAAAACAGATTGGTTGTACTGAGCAATAAGCGAAGCAACACTAGCATCTTCCAAACCCAAATTAGATGGCAGTAAGTTATCTACTCCCTCTTGTCTGCCCAAGCTTTCATTCATGAAGTTGGCCAAACTCATTTGTATGTTGGCTTCAACTAAAGCTTTTTCAGCTTCACTGCCTTTTTCCAAATATAGCGCTGCATCAGAAGCTACATCCACCAAAGAATTTTTAGATTTAAATTTCTCACCCTCAGTTTCAACTTCAGCTAATTCTACAGAGATGAACTTCATTCGTTCATTGATAAACTCACTGGTGTTCTTGGCTATCTCGTTCTGATCTTCTATTGCTTCCAACTCATGCTGACGCATTAACTCATTAAGTATGTCGTTGTTTTTTTCAATGACAGGTCCTTTAATGCCTATGGAAAGCACTGTTGATTCCTTGCTGCTTAATTCAATGTTGATTCCTAAACGCAAACCAGTAACAATATCTTGTGTCCGAGAATACACTACCTTGAATGTTTCACCTTTGTTTGAGGCTTTGTAATTTTTTGTTTTGGTGAAATTAACCGTGCCAATTTGAGTTTTCACTGGTGCTCCGAAAGCAATAGTGCCAAAATACTTGCCTTGTTTATTCGTCAAATCGAAATGATTCGCATCCATTATTACAACTATAAACGATTGATCGTTATTTAGGTCTTTTTCTTCAGCAGAAACTAGATTAATTTCAATAGGGCTGGTTTTGTACATTTCTAATTCCCGAATACCAGTTTTTGAATTGTCCGAAAAATAGGTTTTATTCAATTTTAATTCCTCAACAACTTTAGTTAGTAATTTTCTCGATTTGAGTATTTCTATTTCATTGTCAATTTCACTTTGTCCTCCCATTAAACCAAGTTCCGCAAACATATCTAAGTTAGAATCCCCTCCTTTATCATCTTTAATTAAGAGTGAGGCATTCGACTGGTAGGAGGGTGTTGTATAGCGTAAGTATAAATAAGCAAATGAGACTGTAATCATAATGGCTAAAACAAACCAACGCCAATTTTTGATATATCTGTCAAGAATATCGCGAACATTTATGTTTACATTGTCGTTTTCTACAGTTGAAAGTGAGGAATCGAAATCTGCCATTTATCGGACAATTAATATGATAGTGGAAATTATAAGAGAAGACAAGGAAATGAAAATCGTTCCTGTCGTTCGCCATAATGTGGAAGTTGTTCGTGCTGTGGAATTCGGTTCCACGTAGACTACATCATTTTGGTGTAAATAATAAACAGGAGACGCAAAAAAATCTTTATTGGTAATATCCACACGGTATTCTTTCTTTTGCCCGTTTTCTTCTCTGATAACTAAAATATTGTTTCGTAGTCCTGTCATGTTTAAATCTCCTGATAGACCCAGTGCCTCTAACAAGGTGATACGTTCGTTTGGTATTTTATATGTTCCTGGTGTTTTTACATCACCTAACACTGTGATTTTGTAATTCAATATTTGAATTTGCACACCTGGACCTTTTAAGTAGTCTTTGAGTTTATCTTGTATCAGCTCAACAGCATCTTGACGATTTAAGCCACCCAAATGAAGTGTGCCTAAAATAGGGAATTGTATGTTGCCTGCATTGTCTATTAAATAGCCGTTTTGAGCAGGATTTCCATTTAAATAACCACTCACTCCACCTATTTGTGCTGTTGTAGTAATCAGATTAAATGGAATAACAGATTCTGGCTCTTGAGCAGTAACAACTATGCTTAAAAAGTCATCCGTTTGGAAAGTAGGATTGAAAGTTGAAGGAACTTTTCCCAAGCTATCCAGGTTTCCATTTTGGAAATACACCAATTTTTCTTTTGTTTTACAGGAAGGTGCAGCAAGGATGAATAAGCCGAGCAGAAAAAAAATGAAAAAACGGTATTTCATAGATAATGGATATTCAAGGCTGCAAAAGTACGATTTTCAATTCTAGTTTCAACTTCAAGATTGAGTTTTCTTTTTCTTAGTTCTAACAAAAAAGAAGCCTCTCTTTATTAAGGACAAAAGTAACGTTAACAATAGAATAGAAAACAAGAAGATTCCCAGAAGTAAGTTAGGGTGAGTGAAAATGCTCAAATAAATAAACAAACTAGCAAACAACAAGTTGAATGCTCCTAAAGTCAAACTTGCTTTAACGTGCGACAATTCTAATTTGTCTATCAGTAAATGATGAATATGATTTTTGTCAGGAGAAAAGGGTCCTTTTCCTTGAATGATGCGGATTATGAAAACACGGGTCATATCAAATAACGGAATGATAAGGATGGAGGCAGTCACGACAGGAAGATTTGCGGGAATCAGCTTCAACAATTCCAAACGCTCTAGTGGTAAAGACAATAAACGAATGGTCATGGCGGCTATAACAAAGCCTACCACCAAAGTACCTGTGTCGCCCATGAAGATTTTCCTGCGGTTTGAAAAGTTATAACGTAAAAACGCAGATAAACTCCCAATTAATACCAAACACAATCCCATTAATAAATACGCATTTGCCAAGTAGAAAATAATACCGAAAAGTAGTAATATGATTAACCCTATGATACTTGCCAATCCATCTATCCCATCTATTAGATTGTACGCGTTAATTACGGATAGCATGAGGAAAAGTGCCAGTACCCCTGCGACATAAGAATTCAAATTGTTGATCCCCATGAATCCATTCAAGGTGTAAATTTCAAATTTGTAATGGAACAAAAGAAATAAACAGGCAATAATTTGACTGAGAAATTTTGTTCGAGCAGAAAGTACAGTCAAATCGTCTTTTAATCCAATAATGAATAAGATAGTTAGTCCAGGCAGGAATGATGGTAGGGAATTATATCTATCCACATGATCCAAAAAATAAAAGGAAATCATCAAACAAATATAAAAAGCAATCCCTCCAATATTAGGTGTAAGACCTTCATGAGAGCTGCGCTCGTTGGGCTTATCTGTTAAGCGTTTATAAAGCGCTACGCCTATGATTTTAGGAACAAGAGCATAGGTCATTATAAAAGACCCCACTAATAAAAGGACAATATGAATTAAATCAAGTCTCATTATTTCAGTTGCACAAAGTTACTCATGTTTTTTATTTATAAGTTAAAAAGAATTTAGAGATGACAGTTATCAAGCAAATTAATTTTTAGTAACTTCTTTTTGGTAAATCTTTAAACCATTTATCAATTCCTGAGTATTTTGGTTTAAAAATTACCCAAGCAGTTAAAAGTATAATTTTTAGATCTACGATAAAAGACTGATTTTGGATGTACCACATTTCCAATTCACCTTTAAAAGGATAGATGGTGTTCTTGTAGAAATCCCAAGTATCACCGCCTTCATTTTTAACTTTGGTGATCAATTCCTCTTCATCTCTGAAAACAATTGAACCTATACCGGTAAGACCAGGTGTTACGTTATATACTTTCTCCTGAACTTTCTCTGGATAGGTATCAAAGCTAATTTGCATCAAGGGTCTAGGCCCAACAAAACTCATGTCACCTTTCAAAATATTCAATAATTGAGGCAATTCATTGATTTTACTTTTACGCAAGAATCCACCCATGGGTGTAATTCGCGGGTCTTTTTTGGTTGTGATAATACCACCCGCCATTTTTGAACTATTTTTTAACATAGTAGCAAATTTCAAGATGTAAAATTTCTTATTCTTGAATCCAACTCTTTCTTGTTTGTAAAATATTTCTCCCTCACCAGTTAATTTTAGGCCAATTGCGATTGGAATAAGCAGAGGAGATAATAATAAGAGCAAAATTGCAGAAAGCAATATATCACATAAGCGTTTAAATACTAAATACATAAATTACATTTTTTGATCTAAACTTTTTCCAGTCTCGATGTGTTGAAAATCAGGCAAATATTTTTTCAACAAATTCACTATTGATGTTTTATCGTAGTTCCCTGAATTCATTAAGGTTTTTAATTCACCAATAGTGGCTTCGATAGTCGTAATTGGTGATTTTCTTGCATTTTTTATAACCCCTAAACTCGTGTATGTGGCGTTATCAACTTCGTCTGTCTCAGTATAAAACTCTTCGTACAATTTTTCACCAGAAGTATCGGATGAAAAATAATAAATAGGGTAAGGGTCATCCTCTTTTCTAGAGGCAGCTATGGATTTCGCTTCTTGTTCAGAAGAACAATGATAAACGACTTTTTTAGAAACTTTGAAAAAGTCTTCGGTGATATCCTTGAAAAACCCCATTTCTTCTTCATCGAGTTTTGGAAAGAAAATTTCACCGCTATTGCCTAGCATACAAGCTAACATACAAATTTGTCCACTCTCCTCGGGTGATACAAAAAACCGTTTCACATCCGATGGACACGAGATTGGTTGGTTTTTAAATAATCGTTCAATATAACCAGCTAATAATGATCCATTTGAAAATGCGACATTTGCAAATCGGGCAGTAGTAATTTGCAAAGAAGAGCTATAGGCCATTATTACTTCTTCCATCAATTTCTTGCTTGCTCCCATAACATTAACGGGATTGGCAGCTTTGTCTGTGGATACACAGAAAAAATGTTCTGGTTTGTTTTCAAGTAATAAATCCAAAAACTCTTTTGCTTTGAAAACATTGTTTTCTATCATGGCTTCAATAGAATACTTGTCTTTTTCACTTCTTACGTGCTTATGGGCAGCAAAATTGGCAACAATTTCAAATGGGCCTTCTTCAACAAACATTTTTCTAAATACCGGATCACCAAAACTCATCGGGTAAGTTTTAAAGTCTTCAGGAACGAACTGATCTGCTCCGCTCCGTAAATCTCGTGTAAGTTCTGTTAAACCATTTTCGTTCGTATCCACTACATACAATTTGCCAGGTTTAAACTTTAAAATAGCTTTTATATAGGATGAACCGATAGTACCTGCACCGCCAATAACTAATACCGATTTTCCCGCTATTTTCTTACTAAGAATTTCAGAATTTTCTTTAATGTCATCAGCAAAGAAGCTTTCTTCACGCTTGGTGACGTAGGTGTTTATAAATTGTGGTATGTCTATTATATTCATGTTTTTTTTGTTTTCCCTCCTCGAGGAGAAGAGAATGTGTACATTCGAAGACTAAGCGATAGCGCAAGGAATGGGAGGTGATTGCTGTAATTACTATAGAATAAGTTAATTCCAATTAAGTTAGTTTTTTATTCTCTATTCTATTATTATTTATCGGTAAAGTTAAGTGAGTCTTCCTTACTTTTTGCATTGCCCAAAAAGTAACAAAAACGCTAGGCTGTGTAAAGATTCTCTAAAAAAGCTAAAACGTTCTCAGTCATTCACCCCAAACTTAGAAACGCTGTTAGCGAATCGCCCATCTGGCTCTTCGACAGCTGGCTTTCAAACACTGGGTTCATTTCCTTTCACTTTTTTGCTTTTTTTACGAGAACCTTTCCAATGCCGGTCCTTTTTATGTTTACTTAAACGTCATAAATCGATTTTTGTACAATAGTGACCATTTTTTTCTTGTTGATTTACTTCATTATGAATTTCATTTCGCTTTGAAAACCCTGCTTATCAAGGCCGATTTATTCTATTTGTAAAATGCCTTAATCTGCTTCACAACCTCCTTCATCTCATCCTCCGTAATTCCAGCAGAACTAGGAATACTTATGCAACTTTCATAAATACTGGAAGAAATATCCGAATTAGAAACATAGATATCTTCTTTAAACATTTCTAATTGATTCATAGGCATCCAAAACGGTCTCGATTGTACACCATTTTCATTCAAGAAGGTAAGTAATTCACGCATTCGAGAAGTTTTGAAAGTGAACAGCCAACAATTAGCCTCCACGTCTTTTGAAACTGTTTGAAATTCAATGTCACCTATACCTTGGAGTTCTGTGCGATAGAATTGATCCATCTTACGTTTGTTTTTCAACAATTCAGGAAATTGTTCCATTTGCGCAACGCCAACCGCAGCTAGTATGTTAACTAATCGATAATTGTAGCCGATTTCGTCGTGAATGTAATCTAGCGCACTCACTTTAGCTTGGGTAGTTAAGTGTTTGGCCTTTTTCGCCAATTCTTCGTCATCGGTTACTATAACACCACCACCACCAGTGGAAATGATTTTATTGCCGTTGAAACTAAAAACACCAAATTTCCCAAAGGTTCCTGTATGTTTTCCATTGAAATAGGAGCCAAGTGACTCTGTACTATCCTCCAATATGGCTAAGTTGTATTTTTTTGCTATTTCCACTAGTTGATCCATATTGCCCACATTGCCCAAAACGTGAACTGGCATAATCGCTTTGATTAGACGACCAGTTTCTTTCAAGATTAACTGTCCATTCTTAGAAATAGTATTTTGCTTTAGATAATCGGCTAAAAGATTAAGGTCCATTTGCCAATCGTCTTTGTTCACATCTATTAAAATTGGACTTGCTCCTGTATATTTGATAGCATTTAGGGTGGCAATGAAAGTAATATTGGGTGCAATAACATGATCGCCTGACTCAACGCCCGCCAATATCTGAGCAATATGTAAACCCGCTGTACCATTCATACAGGCTATACCATACTTTGCACCAACGAAGTCAGCAACCATTTGCTCAAATTGATTTACGTATGAACCTGCGGAAGAAATCCAACCTGTATCTAAACAGTCTTTAACGTATTTCCACTCGTTTCCATTGAGTAAGGGGACAGATAATGGGATCATTTGTTTCGAATTAATAATGTGAAGTTAAGTTTTAGTTCAATTAGAACATTAAAGCTAGTGGTATTAACTTTTTCTGAATAATTTGTAATACCATTTTTTCAGTATGGTGACATGATAGATATTCATGATTTGAATCGATCCTAAATTTGGAAGTGTGAAACCATTGTATCGGTAACCATCGTCAATGTAAATATAGTCAGTAGGAGCAGGAGTCACATTTATACCTTGGTCTTTAAAAATCTCAATTGCTCTAGGCATATGCAATGCTCTAGTAACAATGACGACATTTTTATTGCTCCCAAAACGCTTTTTAAACGCCAATGCTTCTTCTAAAGTTGATTTCGGAGTAGCCAGCATTTCTATGTTTTCTTTTTTTACTCCTAAGGCAATAGCTGTTTCTTTAGCTAGTTCTGCTTGACTTTTTGCATTTCTCTTTCCAGCAGCAGACGTTATTAAAATGCTATTTTTAAGATAGTTGTAAATTCGAATCCCCTCCACGAGCCTAATAAGAGTTGATGGGTACAAGTTCATTGAGGCTGGAAGGGTTGATTTCGACGATGCTCCTGCTCCTAAAACATAAATATGATATATTATGGTTCGATCCAGTTTGGCCAAATGAATTGGTTCATTTTCTTTTTCAATAGAATGGATTAATTTTTTCGGAAAATAACTTGTGGAACAGAATAAAAAAAGAAACAAACCTACTCCAACAAATAGTTTAAACTTCCTGCTGTTTTTTCTTTTTAACCAAATGGAAATTAGAATCCATATTAAAATATATAGACTCAAACTTGGCAATGAAGTTAAAAAGGAATACACTATTATTTATAGTTTCTGTATACCTTCTAAAGTCAATGATTCTGGCTTTTTAGGTAAATCTTTGAATGTTCGAAACACAATGTCAGAGTCACTTTTTATTATTGACCAAAAGGTTAAAAAAAGAATTTTAAAATCAACAATAAGAGAACAATTGTGGAAATACCAGTCCTCCAGGGCTCCTTTATAAGGATAAATGTGTGTTTTGTAATATTCCATAGGGTCTTTTCCTAAGTCTTTGTAGGCAGTTGCAAGTCTCTCTTCGTCTCTAAAAACTAACGATCCTAACCCAGTAATTCCTGGTCTATTTTTGTAAATTATGTTTTGAACCTCTAAGGAATACTTTTTGAAACTAGCGACCAATAATGGCCGAGGGCCAACTAAAGCCATGTCTCCTTTTATTACGTTAATAATTTGAGGGAGTTCATTAATTTTTGTTCTGCGTAAAATACGACCTACGCTGGTGATTCTAGGGTCGTCTCTTACAGTAAGTGATTTATTTCCAATATTTGCGCTGTCTTTTAACATCGTGGCAAACTTGTAAATGTAAAAAGGCTTGTTATGCAAGCCCATTCTTTCCTGAAGATAAAATATTTCGCCTTCTCCAGTGAATTTTAGAATTACTATTATAATTATAAATACTGGAGAAATTAGAATAATACCAATTAAACCAAGAAATAAATCAAGTGATCTTTTCAAGAATAGATAAGTATTTTTAGAAATTACGTTTGTCATAAGAACAGAAAAACTTTTGGTATTTAGTACTTTTTTGCAGGGACACCTTTTACATGGATACCTGATTCCAAATCGTTAACCACCATTGATTGTCCTCCAACTTTAACGTCATCACCTATATGAATGAATTGTCTTGTTGATGAACCAATACCTAGTTCAGTATTCACGCCAATTATTGTGTTACCACCAAGGTTTACGCCAGGAGCTAAACTAGAAAATTGGCCAATTTTACATTCATGACCAACTGCACAATTCATGTTTAAAATTGAAAAATCATCCAGAATCGTTCCGTAATTTATACTACAATTTGGATAAACTATCACTCCTTGACCAATTTTGACACCTTCTGAAATCCAAGCATTTTTGGAAACCAGAGTAGGGAAGTTAATGAGTGAATTGGATTTCAATTTATCGTAGATTTTTCTTTTTATCGCAGGAAAAGCAATACCAATAATTACATCTATGGGTGCTTTGATGTCCAAAAGGATATCTTCAGAACCAACAATCTTCTTTCCAACAAAGGTTTTATCAATTTTGGAAGAATCGTTATCTAAAAAAAGAATTTCTCTATTTTCTAATCCATACAAAGATGGATTTGTAGCTATATGCCCTCCAACACTTCCTGCTCCAATAATGTAAAGTTGTTTCATCGCGCGTATGCTAAATTTAAATTGTCTTTATAGATCTAATTTATGTTTTAGACCTTGTTTCACAGGTAATTGCCAAACTAATTTGCACCAATCATGGTTTCCTTCAATAAAGCCAGGACCGTTTTCTGTCACAACGATATCCCAACCTATAGATTTGTTCTGTGGAAACTTCAAGGAAGCTTCTTTTGTCATCGTTAAAATTTCATTCCAATACGGAATCTGAAACCCAATGATTCTAATTCCAGTTAAAGGATGCACCTGTTCTGAAGGTTTAGTTATATCGGAATAAACAGCAGGACCGTTTATTATTCCTGTTTTTTCGTCAACTGGTGCGGCGAGATTTCCTGCTGCCATATTGTCCACGTCACTGTTGACGGAAATTCTCAATCTGCATCCTAAGATTTCATAGCTTCCATCTTTCCTAATTTGGGTGAAAATACGGACTGTGTTCACAGCGGTAGGAGATAATTCTTGAATATCAGAATGTTGCATTATGTACGATTCAACAATACCAAACTCGTGTTTTCGCATGTAATCCAACAATTCAGATTCTTTAAGATCAGAAGTACTAACTATTTTAACACCGGAACCTGCCTTGCCACTGGATTCTTTTAGAACAATTTTATCGTTTTCCTCATAGATCTTTGAGATTAAATCAGAATTCTTCTCTAATTCTTCCAAGGTGTATAAATGATGCTTGAAAAACTCTTTGTAATTCGTGTAAAATTGACGTTTGTCATCAAGAATAATACGCTCACTTAGAGGGTTTGCAATTTTTTGAAATTCATACATTGTTCCAGTACCAGCCCATTTCTTTTTTTCTTCAGGAGTTTTATTGTAAAACTCAAATTGGAAATACTCGAGGATGGAAATGTTTTGTTTGTATACATCGACTACACTAGAACCAAACAAAGCAATTTTGTTTCTACCAGTTATGTTTGAAGAATGCGTTAAAAACTTTTTAAGTAACCCCCAATTCATTTGTTTGAGGTAATATCCTAAATATAATGTTCTTTGAAACATGTTTTTTTACTTTTTAGTGTAAAAGTCGTATTCGTTTTTGATTTCTTCCCAAATCAGTTTTTGTGCAAATTTCTCTTCTGTAGATCTTCTAACATTTAAAGATGCACTCCTTCTTAATTCTTCGTTGCTATAGAATATATTCATTTTTTCACACAAAGCGTTTTCGTCTTTCATTGGAACTAGCAATCCAGTTTCACCATCGATTATAATTTCATTGCATCCGTTAATGTTAGTTGCAATTATTGGCAACTCCATCGCTCCAGCTTGCAGCAATACGTTAGGAAAGCCTTCTCTATACGAAGGGAAAACAAAAACGTCTGCTAGATTTAGAAATGCTCTAACATTATCCGTTCGTCCGGGATAGATTATACTTGGTGAATTGAGAATAATATTTCGAGTTTCTTCAGAAAGAGAACTGTTTTCTGCTTCCATTGGACCAACCAATAATAGTTTTGCTTCAGGTTTACTGACCTTAACTTTTTCAAAGGCATTAATTAACTCAACTATACCTTTGTCTTTAGCCAATCTACCTAAAAACATGTAGACGAAGTCGTTCGGTTCAATACCGAGCTCTAATTTTAAACCTTGAATTTCTTGCTCAGAACCTACGTAGTCTTTTTTGTAAAATTCCACGTCTATTCCATTAGAACTCCCGTTGCCAAATACTTTTACTTTATTGGTTGAGGTGAATTTATTATCAAGAATAAAATCCTTCAAACCTTTAGAATTAGGGTAAACCTTATGGGCACATTTGTAGGTTAGTTTTTCTGTAAATTCTAGAATTTTACGTTTAGTACCTTGAACTTCCATTAATGGCATTCCCCCTAAAGTATGCAAACGGGCAGGTACTCTAGTGATTTTTGCAGCTATCATGCCCAACAACCCAGCTTTTGGTGTATGCGTATGAACGATATCTGGCCTTTCCTTTCTAAACAATTGAATTAGCTTAAAAAGGGAAACAAAATCTTTTTTAAGGTTGATGGTTCGAGAAAAAGGAATGGATATCATTGTTATACCTTCTCTTTCTTGAATCTCATTAAAATCTTTCTCTACAAAGCTAGAAACGCCAATTACATCATACGATTCCTTAATGAAGGCCAGTTGACCAACCAAAATCTTATTCATCGATACTGGGACAGTGGTAATTCGTATGATTTTCTTTTTTTTCACTGCAGTAAAGTTCTAATTTGTTTTGTGGCTTGTTGAAATCCGAAACAATTCCAATGATCAACATCATCAGGTGAATTTCTCCATTTTAAGTTGTCCTCTGTTTTAAATCGATAATAATTTAATCCAAATTGCTCGAATAAAGTTACTATTTCATCACTAGTTTCAGGGTGTAAACAAAAAATAAGGTTATCAACTTTGTATTTTGATTTTATAAATTGAAGGAGTTTCTGACAATACTCGGCAGAATGATTCTCTTGTAATTGTTTTGATTTCTGTTTAGAAAACTCCATACGAGGACCTGCATTCATTAGGGAAGATCGAAAGAAGAAAAGTGTTTTTATACTATAAAAAGCTTTTTTTAAGAAAGGACTGTTTATAGTCCCAGGTACTATTTCATCTTTCTCTAAGTCAACTTGGACAACATCGTTTTTACGGCCTTCTTGAGCTATACTTTCTGCAAAATCACTCTCTTTTACAAAAATGAGTTGCTTTACAGTCTTGTATTTGGATTGTAAATACTTCGCTATTTCAAGATATTCAATAAAGGTGGCACCAGACCTTCCTGTTTCAAGAAAATTATACTTTAAGTTAGATTGATTCAGCAAAGTTCCTAAATGACAATCATCTTCATTCATGAAATTTTCGATGTGTGAATCTCCTATTAATGTAATTAAGTTACTTAAGTGTTTTGGAGCTTCTCCAGGCCAACCTTCTGAATTGATTTGCCATTGATGTGTTCCGCCCGTCCAGTATCCAGATTGATTTGGCACATAACACTGAATTCCAAACTCATTTATTGTTCTTTCTGGAATGTCTATGGCTAAATGATTAAATCGAATGTAACTTTCAATGCTTACAAAAAGGACTAAAATAAATAATGTCAACCTTAAAATAAATTTCTTCATTTATTTAAAATTGGAAATAGATAAATTCTTGTTGATCACCAGCAAAAAACAAGGTGCTGAGTACTAAAAAAACATACAAACTCCATCTTGTAAATGTCATAGGAAGTAGTTTCTCTAGTTTAGAAATTCCAAATTCATTTCTTCTATTTAGCCATTCAATGGTAAAGAGGAGAATAATAAAACAAGTCAATTTAAAAGGTATGTCCACTAGAAGATGTGTAAAATCACCAATAAACATTTGACTTAAAAAATTCAATGCACTTGATATATCGTCTGAACGGAAAAACACCCAAGCTAAAAGTGTCAAGATAAAGGTTGTCAGTATTTTAAAAACGTCTTTGAGGCCTATCCATGACCAATTTATTTCAACTATTTCTAAATTATTTCTGTTTCGCTGAATTAGCAATAAAGGTAAATAAAATAGAGCATTTAATGCTCCCCAAGCTATGAAAGTCCAATTCGCCCCATGCCAAAAACCACTAACGATAAAAATTATAAATATATTTCGGATTTTTTTAAGGTGTGAAACTTTACTTCCACCAAGTGGAATGTATAAATAATCTCGGAACCAAGTCGACAACGAAATGTGCCACCTTCTCCAAAACTCTGCAATATCTCTAGAGAAGTAGGGGTAAGAGAAGTTTCTCATTAATTTAAACCCAAAAAGTCGCGAAGTTCCAATAGCTATATCAGAATAACCCGAGAAGTCACAATAAATTTGAATGGTGAACATGAGAGCCCCAACAAATAAAGTTATGCCTGAGTAATCAGAATAATTGTTGAAAATCATGTTAGCATATTCTGCACAATTATCAGCAATAACCACCTTTTTAAACAGTCCCCAAACAATTTGTCGTAACCCTTCTTTTGCCTCAGTATTGCTAAAAACTCTTTTTGTATTAAACTGCGGCAGTAGGTTAGTGGCACGTTCTATCGGACCCGCAACTAATTGTGGGAAGAAGGATACGAAAGCGGCAAATTTTACAAAGCTTCGGCTTGGTTCTAGCTTCTTTCTATAAACATCAATAGAATAACTCAATGTTTGGAAAGTGTAGAAGCTTATTCCAACTGGAAGAATTATGTTTAAGGAGTTGGCATTAATGGAATACCCCATAAATGTAAAAGCGTCTACAAAACTTTCCAGAAAGAAATTATAATATTTAAAAAAACCCAGAAATCCCAGATTGACTATTATACTGGTCCATAAAAAAAACTTCCTTTTTAATGGACTATCTGTTTTTGAAAGGGCAATACCTACAAAAAAGTCAACTAATGTACTGAATAGAATTAAGGACAAAAATCGATAATCCCACCAACCATAAAAGACATAGCTAGCAACAAGCAAAAGAAAATTTTGAAGATTCAGATGCTTATTAGTAACAAACCAATAGAGAACAAATACTATTGGAAGGAATACAGCAAAATCAAGTGAATTGAAAAACAATTTTAAAGGATAAGTTTATTTATAAGTATGTTCTATCATTGTCTAGTTTTCAAGCTGATTATTCTTTAACCATTTTTGAAAAATGAATAATAGCCATAGTTTTGATGAATGGTTTTCTTCGTTATTAAAATGCTCTTTCAGTATTTTCTGAATGTAATTCGTATTTAAAAAACCTTGCTGATCAATTTTTTGGGGATCTAAAAGGTTCAATAATTCATCTTTTAATTCAGTTTGAAACCAAAGTCTAAGCGGCAAACCAAAGCCTTTTTTACTAAACGCCATCGTTTCTGGAGGTAGTAAATCAGCAAATGTTTCCTTTAAAATCTTTTTTTTATTAGTTCCCTGGATTTTAAATTGATGAGGCAGTCTCGCTGAAAAATGGACAATTTTCGAATCCAAAAAAGGAACCCGAGCTTCAAGTGAATTAATCATGCATGCTCGATCAACTTTAGTCAACATATCTCCCTCTAAAACTAATTTAAGATCGCTATAAAAAGTTTTTGAGAGTTCATCGCCAGATTTTTCATTAAAGTATCTTTGAATATCACTATCAACATTAAGATCTTCCAACAATAGTTTGTCTTTTTCTTGATTGTTAAACCCTAATGAGCACAAGGATTGGTAGCGTTCACTTTCATTTAACTTAGCTGATTTGATTACTTTTTTTACCTGTCTTAATTTCTGATTGGTCCGGTTGTTATGAGGAACGATATTTACAATAGATTCGAACGGTTTTCTAACGATACTAGGAACCTTACTATATTTTGAAGCATAATAACCTGCTAAATATTTTTCATAGCCTCCAAAAAGTTCATCAGCGCAATCTCCAGTCAATACAACTGTAACTTTTTCTTTGGCTTTTTTAGCCACCATCATGGATGGAATTGCTGAAGAATCACCAAACGGTTCATCGAAATAGGCAATTGTATCGTCAACTACAGTTAATAAATCATGATGATCTAACACATGTAATGTATGCTCTGATCCAATGTGTTTAGCCACCAAGGCAGCTCTTTCACTCTCATCGTAAGCTTTCTCTTTAAAACCGATGGAAAAAGTTTTAATTGGAGTAGGAGAGACCTTTGCCATAATGGCCGAAACGATACTTGAATCAATGCCACCGCTCAAAAAAGAGCCCAATGGAACTTCAGATATCATTCTTTGTTTGATGGAATCGAATAAAAGTTGATGCAGTTCCTTCTTTGCTTCATCATACGATTGTATTTGGTCCTTATTAGCCTCTTCAAACTCTGTTAAAGCATTGTAATAAAAGTGTTGTTTAACTTTGTTCTCTGAAACCTTTAAGTAACTACCTGCCTCCAATTTAAAAACATCCTCATATATAGTGTAAGGAGCTGGAATATACGTCAAGCTGAAATACAAATTCAACGCTCTCTTGGAAATTTTCTCCGAATCGTAAAACTCTTTTAACGCTTTTAATTCTGAGCCAAAATAAAGTCCTTGTTCACTCTGTGTATAGTACAACGGTTTTTCTCCATAACGATCCCGTGCAACAAAAAGTTCTTGCCTTGTTGTATCCCATAAAGCAAAGGCAAACATGCCTTCTAATTTTTTAAGACACTCGACAATACCCCAAGTTTTATAAGCTTCGAGTATAACTTCTGTATCAGAATTCGTTGAAAAGGAAACACCAAGGGTGATTAATTCTTCACGCAGATCAAGAAAATTATATATTTCACCGTTAAATGCAATTATAATTTTTTGTGTAGAGTCCCACATAGGCTGTAAACCTGAAGCCAAATCGATAATTGCCAATCTGCGGTGACCCAAAAGTACTTTTTCATCAGAAAAGGTGCCGCCTTCATCAGGTCCCCGAAATTTTAAAGTATCTCGTAAAACGTCAAACTTTTGAGGTTCACAAAAAGTATTATTGAAGGCATAAATCCCGTTAAATCCGCACATTGGTTTTCTTGATTACCTAATTCTAATTTATAAAATCTAAGTATTTTTCTATTATCTTATTGGAGTTCAGATTAGTCTGAATCTTAGAGGCATTTGAACCTAGCGTATGACGAAGCGTCTCATCTTTAATGAGATTATCCATTTCTTTGGCGAGTAGTTCATAGTTTTCTTTTTCGACTAAAATACCGTTTTCTCCATTTTGGATTATATCTCTTGGTCCAGCAATAAAATCAAAGCTAATAGAAGGACATCCAGCGGCCATTGCTTCAATCAAAGAGTTAGGAAAGCCTTCAGACCTTGAAGGAATTACAAATATTCCAGCTCGTGCATAAATTTGATCCATGTTTTTAACGTGACCCAAAAATTCTATTCTGGAAGCAACTTTTGTATTTGCTAAGCTCATTAAATAGTCAGCCTCTTCCTTTTTTCCACCTGCAAAAACAAGATGCCATTCTTCATTTTCTAATTGATTAAAGGCTTCAATAAGTAAATCAAATCCTTTGCAGGGGTCATTAAACCTTCCCACAGCCAAAATAATTTTCTCTCGCTTGATTTCTGGATACAACTGAATATCACGAAGGGCATTTGGTATTACTGCATATTTAGTTTTTCCATATAGCTTCTGATGATACTCAGAAGCTAAAGAAGTTTGAGAAATAATACCTTTTGGCCTTCTTAAGAAAAACGAAAGTTTAGAAAACAGTTCAATATGCCTTGGCCAAATGTACAGCGGGCTTGAGCGTTCAGATACATAGATCTTATATTTTGTAAAAATAAGCGCCAAGTTGGCGATGGCTGCATAAAATTTGGTGTAAGCTATGATATGATCGGGTTGGAGTTCTATAATGTTTCTACGGACGTACTTTATAGTTTTAGACAAACTCATTTTTGCCACATTAAAGTTCTTCGGTTCTACGTAATTGGTTTGTAATTCGAAAAAATGCGCCTCTGGAATCAAAGCTAAATATGTAACATCATGACCAGCGTTTTTGAACCCATTGGCAATATTAGTAGATGCTCTTTCCACACCTCCCATACCTACATTTGGACCAATAATTACGATTTTCATTAATTGAGTTATTTTCTTTAATTCAAGACAAAAGTCTATTTTCTATTAACTCTCTTTTTTATATAATATCTTAAAAACTTAGAAGCTTTTCTTACACCGATAAGTTTTATAAGTAATTTAACTTTATGTACTTTTTGATTTGTGTCATATTGAAATAACCATTTTAAGTTATTTATTCTAGCTCTATATTTTTTAAATTCGATTTCATTCAAATTACTTGAGACAGCTAACAAAATTGAGTATTCATAAGCAAGAAATGACAAAAACAACGCGGTGTATTTTTTATCTAATTGATTTTTCAATCGATCTGATTCACTTTCGATTATTTCAATGAAATTTATAAAACTATTTATATCAAAGCTATTAGTCAAGGAAGTTGAAACTTGTCTTCTATAAGCGTAGTACTCTGAGTTTTTAACGACAATATTATCTGATTTTTCAATTAGTTCCATAAACCAATTTATATCACCTGCAATTTTCCCAACTGGAAATAGAATGTTTTTATTTAAGAGAAATTCACGTCTAAAGATCTTATCCCATGGACTTATTGGGACATTTCCATTTGCAACAAATGAATGTAATTTATCATAGGTAGAATTACCTGGTTCAATTGCTGATTTACCAAAATCTGGCCTCTTTTTTGTCGTATTTGATTTCTGAAAATATTCAACATATTTATAAATTATAAAATCAGTGTTTGGTAATTCTGTAAATACTTTTATTAATTCATTAAATGTGGAATTCGAAATGAAATAGTCATCTTGGTCCATAAAAATAACATAATCACCTTTACACAAACTCAAACCTACATTCCTTGCATTGTTAGCACCTCCGTTTTTAATTGAAACGTAATTAATGGAATCATATTGATTGGAAAAAGATTTTGAGATTTGAGGAGAGTTATCTTTTGAGCCATCGTCAATTATAAATACTTCAAAGTTTTTATAGTCTTGATTTATCAATGAGTTTAGGCATTTTTCAATGAAGACACCTGCATTATACATGGGTATAACAATGCTAATTTTTTTTCCTGGCATCATAAATTATTTTAACAATATGTTCAATGTCATTTTCTTCAAGTTCAAAAAATAAAGGTAATCTGAGTAAAACATCGCTATATTGGTCTGAATTAACCAGTGGCAAGCCGCGATACTTATCTAAGTAATATTCACTCGTGTGTAAACTAATATAGTGAAAAACAGCTAAAATATTGCTTGCTTTTAAAACCTCTATAACCTGATTTCGTTCCTCAATACTATTAAACAGGATAAAAAACATATGCGCATTATTTGTCGCAAAATCAGGTAAATGGGGTAGCCTAATTCCAATTTCATTTGCAATGGGAGATAGTGATTCAAAATATTTATCCCATAATTTCTTGCGTTTATTTTGGATCAGATTTAATTTTTCTATCTGGGCAAATAAGAATGCTGAGATTAATTCAGAAGGTAGAAATGAACTACCAATATCTTTCCAACCATATTTGTTTACTTCTCCTCTGAAAAACTCAGACCTATTGGTTCCTTTTTCCCAAATTATTTCGGCTCGATTAATAAATTGTTCATCATTAATAACCAACAAGCCGCCCTCACCAGCTATAATGTTTTTTGTTTCGTGAAATGAAAAAGCTGATAAATGACCAATTCCTCCAAGTGGTTTATCCCCAATTTTACTTTTCACTTTTTTACTACCTAAGTAAAAAGAATCTACAGCCTGAGCAGCATCCTCTATAACTATAATATTGTATTTATTAGCAATCTCCATAATTTCGTCCATGTCACAAGCTATACCTGCATAATGAACAACGACAATTGCTTTTGTTTTTGATGTAATTAAACTTTCCAATTTGGAGGCGTCAATATTTGGATTTAGAGAATTAGAATCTGCAAAAATTATATTCGCACCATTTCTAACAAAGGCCAGTGCAGACGATACAAAAGTGTAAGATGGAACAATTACTTCATCACCAGCTTCGATGTTTAATAAAATTGCACACATCTCCAATGCGTCTGTACAAGAAGTAGTCATTAAACATTTCTTGAAACCATATTTTTTTTCAAACCACTCCTGACATTTTTTGGTATAAATACCATTTCCAGAAATTTTACCAGATTCAACAGCTGACTGAATGTACGTTAATTCCTTTCCTGTCAAATATGGTTTGTTAAAAGGAATTATACCATTCTTTTTTTCCATAGGTGATATATTTTTATTGTTTCTTTAATTTCGAAACCTAATTGTTCGTAAAATTTACACGCTCCACTATTTTCCAATTGAGTAGCAACCTCCAACTTAGGTATTTTTCTATTTATCAAATACGATTCAACTTGATTCATTAGTTTTTTACCAATTCCTTGGCCTCTTAGACTGTCATGCACGGCAATAAGACCTATAACGGCTGTTTCATTTTTAATTTCTATCGTAACAAAACCGCCTAAAGAACTTTTATCTCGGTAAACAAAAACCTTCTGTGTTTCGGTTTCGTTTACTGCTTTTTTGATCCAGATGTTGTAAAGTTCTTCAAATTTACCTTTTTCAAAATTTTCATCTAATTTGAATCTTGATTTATGACCACTTTCAAGAGCAAGTTGAAACAATTGATCCATTGAATCAGAAGAACTGAATTCAACACAATCGACTAATTTCCCATCAAATTTGATTTCTTTTTGAAATATCACTTTTGAATCAACAAGTTGAGCATTGCTTTGCTTAATAATATTATTCGATATCCCTTTGGGATCTTGACTAAAAACATATAATAAGTCGTAATTTTTAGAAATTAGCTCTTGGATAATTTCATTATTTAAACCTAGTACTTTTCCAATTTTTAAGTTGAAAAAATCGCTGTCCCAATTTAAATGTTGTATCAATTTCTTTTTATTAATTTAAAAATTTTGCAACAATTTGACTATTGTATTTTTCATCGTGAATTTCTTCAACATCACGTCCACCTTTGGCTTCACTTGTATATTTCCCTTCTATTTTAACAATCGATTTAGCGCCCATCAAAAACCACATATACTCTAAATCTAAATTTCCAACATCGATGGCTTGGTATCCCTGATTCGCTAAATCAAAGACCAATGGCTTAGCGGTTGGCCCGAGAGAAACTAGTATGAGACTAGATTTAGAGAAGGTTAATGCCGAATCGAGTAAATTTTGATACTGATCAAAAGCATGGTGGGCGGGTGCAATTATTCTTACTACTGAATTTGCATTTTCAAAAAGATTATTAGTTGTGCCAAGTCTACTTTTTTCACCTTCAATTAAAACAATATCCTTACCATTCCAAATTGATCTGAATTTTTCAAATAAAGGACCTGAATTAGAGTTGTTTTTGAATCCGATGTACAATCTTGTGATACTTGAATTATAGTAGTCTTTTTCTAGGTTTAAATATTTCCGGAGTTTAGGGTAAGTCCAAACTACAATTGCTCTCCAAGAAGTTTTTACATCATTTTTTAGATTGTCGAGAGTTTGAAAACCTATAGGTAATCCAACTAAAATATTTGAATTGTCTGACTTTAAAATTTCGATAAATCTATCCCTGAGTTTTTCATTTTGTACCTGAAATGGTAAATTTCTTTTTTCGGTAATATAAATTAATTCACCATCTCCAAAGCGACAAATTGAACATTTATCTTTGATTATCAAGTCAATAGTTTCCTCAATAGTAGCAATTTTTGGTAAAGGATAAATTTTAATTATTATTGGATAAATAGCACTAAGAAAGTGTTTAAACGCTTTCCTCGGATATTTAAAAAACTTACCGTATTGTAAATTCATACTTAGTTTTTCTAATTATTTCAAGTCAAAAATTAGTTCCCATTTCCACTCCTCATCCATCTTTCGTACCACATTTGAAAGACCAAAAGTCTCCAAATTATAGCTACATATCGCAATTCACCTTTTTTAAACTGATTTACTAAAAGTTCTACATAATCGGCTCGAAAAAATCCATCCTTTTCAATGGTTGATTTGTTTAGGTATTGTCCAATCAAATATGCTAAATCATTTTTAAGCCATTTGTAAATTGGTAAATCAAATCCAACTTTGGGTCTGTCCATGATTTCTTTAGGTACATATTTATAAACGATTTCTCGAATTGGTCTTTTGCTTTCTGAACCATTATGCTTGTAATCGTATGGTAAAGCTGCGGCAAACTCCATTAAATTGTGATCCAATAATGGCTCTCGACCCTCTAAAGAAAAACCCATTGCTGCCCTGTCTACCTTTACAAGTAATAAATTTGCTAGGGTATCTTCTACACCTAAAATGTATAATTCGTCTAAGGGTTCGGTAATTTTTTTTATTGTTTTTTGATGGGGGGTATTTTCAAAGTTTTGACTGAATAATTTATTCATCATAGACTTTGGAAATCCAATTTGTTGAATATGCATTTGGTAAATTCTGTCTCGCTCCGAGGCCGTTAGAATATTGCCTAAACCTTCAATTTTTTTCTGTAAGTGACTATATTTTCCACTGAATAGAGGGGCAGCCATTTTTGCAATTCTACCTGATATTTGCTTCAAAGGAATTTGATTAATCTTACTTAGAACTTCAGGTGTTGATTTAAACCCGTCATATCCACCAAAAAGTTCATCTCCACCGTCTGCAGAAAGAGCTACGACAACTTCTTTTCTTGCCAATTTGCTTACCAACATAGTTGGAATGCAAGAAATGTCAGCAATTGGGTCATCAAACAAATAAGCCAATTCAGGAATTAAATCCATAGCATCCTGCTGTTTGCAATCATAACTTGTATGATCGGTACCCAAGTGTGCCGCTATTCTTGCTGCATCTTTGGATTCATCTACTCCATCCGAAAAACCGATTGTAAAAGTTTTCAATTTTTCTATACGGTCTTTTTGTAATAGAGCCGTAACCAAAGTACTATCGAATCCCCCGCTCAAAAAAACACCTACCGGCACATCAGAAACCATTCTTAATTCACAAGCTTCTTGGGCTAGTTTTTCGGTTTGTGAAATGGCTTCTTCAAAGGAACCAGTGAACTTTTCTTGTTCAAAAAGATCGCTGTAGCTCCAGTATTCTTGTAAGCTTATTTCATTGGATTTACAGTCATAAATCGTCCAAGAACTTGTTGCCGCTTTTTTTACTCCTTGCAGGATTGTACTATCATTGGTACTATAACCATAATTGATAAATGACGATAAACTTCTAGAGTCAACTTTCGGTAAAAAAATACGCGTAGCGAAAAAAACTTTTAGTTCTGAACCGAATATTATTCCATCTTTATTGTGATAAAAATACAAAGGTTTCACGCCAACCCGATCTCTGCACAAATACAACTTATCATTTGAGCTGTCATAAATCCCAAAAGCGAACATACCCGAAAACTTATTAACGCATTTTGTTCCCCATGCGTGAAAGCTTTTCAATACGACTTCAGTGTCAGAAGAAGAATCGAATGTATAGCCTAAAGTTTCCAATTCTTTTTGAATGACTTTGAAGTTATAGATTTCTCCGTTTAAAACTATGGTAAGCTCTCGAAAATACATAGGTTGCTTTCCTAATTCTGATAAATCTAAAATCGAAAGTCGGGTATGGGCAAGACCTAAGTTTCCTGTAGCTGTTTTCTTAAAATATATATCTCTACCATCAGGTCCTCTGTGCTCTAAGACCTTATTATATTTTTCTAACTGACTCTGCTCTAGTTGAAAAGTTCGATCAAAAAAACCGCTAATTCCGCACATACTTTGATTCTATTAGGTCACCAAGTTCGTCTGAACTTAGAAATTCTATATCTGGATAAGTTTCAATCAATTTAACTATCAATTTTTCAAACTGGAATATGTTCTTATCTCGAGTTTGAGTATCTAGACCTCCAACAAAATTTAGTCTATGCATACTTACAATGGCGGGAGTATTAAATCGAAAAGCTAGTTTTACTTTTTTAAACGCATGATTTGACCAATCTAGATCATCTGAATATGAGGGTTCAAAAAAGGTATTTCGAACTAAATATCTCAATCCAGTTTTTTTATCTTTTTGTCCAGTATAATGGTACAAATTTTTATATCCACCTTCTGTTGGTTCCTGTTGAAAAAAAGTAGTTTGAAGTTGTTTAACACCTAATTCTGCAAATTTCTCTTCTAAATCACTATGCCAAATATATCTAGGAGAAATGAGTGTAGACGACGAAAAACCAAATGTTTTTTTAAAAAGTTGCATTCCTTCTGTGATACTTTCTTCGATGTATTTTTTTTGTGACACATTTTCATATTCAAAGGCTGCCATTAAATTCTTTCGATGATTTCCATTGCTAGGTGCATCTATTGCGAAA
Source organism: uncultured Flavobacteriales bacterium (assembly GCA_963977135.1). GTDB lineage: Bacteria > Bacteroidota > Bacteroidia > Flavobacteriales_D > Crocinitomicaceae > UBA2040. The sequence goes on from CAXBNN010000004.1 coordinate 74,937, forward strand.
CATCCCAATCTAAAAGCATCTAAGAAGTATGTATTTTTGTTTTGTAAGGCCTGCAGCCAAAATTGGGCATTAATGTGTTCGCGTCCATGAAACTGAGCTTGAAAATAACCTTTTTTGAGAAGTTCCTTAATCTTTTCAATCACCTTTTCGTCTCCATCGCGTTTTTTGTATGTTTCCGTAAACAATTCAACATGGTATTCCTGAAAGTTTGAATCTTTGATTTTTTGAAAATCAGGATTACCCATGATGAAATTTGCTGTAATACGAATTTTTTTATGGTATTTGTATTCTAATTCGGTAAGCAATTCATCCAATTTTTCTAAATCCTCCAATCTTTCTAAACTATCGAATTTTGAATGTGGATTAGTAGTAACATCTATTCCTGCCTTTTCTAATTTTTCACGAACCTCCTTATTTGGAATTCTTTCGCTTCCCCAATCATCGGATTCTATTACAACGATCTTTCGGGAAGTTTTGAACCCTTGTACAAGGGACTGTAAAAATTTTATTTTTCCAAATCGACTCATTACAAACTATTAAGTTCATTAACGGACACGAATTCTACATCACCCCATCGGTTAATAATTTCACTGAAAAGTTGGTCCAAAGCTTTAAGTCCTTTGACTCGGTTTTTTTCATCTATTCCACCCACAAAACTTGCTCTATGGTTAGAAATAATAACTGGTTGATTGTTTTTAAAAGCCTCTTCAATATCGTATAAACAGCGATTTATACCGTTGTCATTATCAGAAAAATTACTTTCAAATACTGCATTTCTAACAACTACTTTCAATCCTGATTTTTTCTTTCGGCCTAAATAATTGAATTGATACTTTTCTTTACCATCTACCAAAGGAATTTTATAAAAACGACCAAGGTCTATCCAATCTACTTCTTCTTTTACCAATGTCTTTTCTATGGCAGGATTGTAAAATAAAGCAGGAGGAGTGAAAACTTTTGCTCTATATCTAAACAAATTTTCAAATATGGATAAACCACTTTTAAGTATTTCCTTCTGTGTATCTATATCGTTTTGGTTCCAAACATCGAACGCTGCAGCAAAATCACGGTTCCGTCTATTAGTTTGGATATATTCACTTGGAAAGAAGAAAAAATGATTTTCAAAGGCTAAGCGTGAAAAGGAATTTTCATTTTGTAATTCTTGCATCCACCAATTTACCTGCAAGTGTTCACGACCATGGAATTGAGGGACATAGATCTTCTCTTGGATGCCATGCTTTGCCAATTCCAAGACTTTATCTGAACCAACATTTCTTTTATAACTTTCATCAATTGATTCATGAAAATATTGCTGGAAATTGTTTTCTTGAATTCGTTTAAAATCCGGATTTCCCACATTAGTAACTGCGGTAATAATTGGATGATTTCCTTTACCATCTTTGTGCTTTAAAAGAATTTCAAAAAGTCCTTCCATGTCTTTGTTCGATTCCAAGGTATCGAATTGGTCAAAACGATTGTTTATAATCAATCCTTTTTTTATAAGCTCTTGTTGGTCCTGTAACGATTTTATGCGCATAGAGCCCCAATCGTCACTCATGAAAATAATGAGCTTTCTATTTGTTTTTAAAGCCGGCCAATTAGATATCTTTTTTACTAAGCTTCTCATCAGAACAAAATGGATTGCAAGGAAACATTTTCATAGAAGCCTAAAGGCATGAAAAAACTCGGGCCGAGAACATAAACCGATGCCGTTGCAGAAAATAAACGAAAAGTTAAGATTAAAAATAATCCTAGGATGGGTATTCCAATTCTATTCAAAGTTACTATTCTCTTCGCAATACGTTCATATGTAAAGTACAAAAGTGTAGCAGAAAAAGCAAAAATGTAAAATACAGTATAAAAACGACTTCCTGAAGGCAATAATGCACTAAGGTTAGCGAATGTCAAAAATAATAAAGCGAAAGAAAAATAATTGGCCACTAATTGTGTTTTAAAACGTGCTTTCGTTTTTATAAAGATGATGATGAGTGTCAGCAGAGTAAAATACTTTATGCCATTTTCAATTAGAGTTATATACCAAGCAGTTTGTTGACTTTGATTGGTTATAGCTTCAATATATTCCTCATTGGTATAATCAGTTATTTTTGATTTAGAAGCAGTGCCAAAAATTGCAGCATATTGTCGCACTTGCTGAATATTTAACTCAACAACAAAAAAGGAGCTGATGGCGAGTATACCATAAATTTTGGGTTTATTTTTGAGAAATACGTATGTTAGCAAGACGATAACTGCAGGTAAAAAACTAAAATGTACAAGAAATGAAATACAAGTGAAAACTATATTTTTAATAATTGGTTTATGCAAATAATTCATGGTGCCAACGGCAAATATCCAAGCTGCAGCCCACATTCTGAACCCTCCTATGTTTTGTATAGGATTAACACAAATTAAGAAAAGAAAAAAAAGTAAAGCATTTTTATTTTGATGTGAAAGATAATGTCCATACATCCTTTTTAGATAATAAAGCATTAAACTGCCAAAGATAAGGCTATAGACCGCAAACAAAACCCCGTGAAAGTCGGTAAATCTGGAAACTGTGTACATCAAAATTGGCTCTGCTACATCCAATGTTTCTTCATACAAATGTTTAAAAGTAACGTATAAATTCTCAAATGGCTCGTTATACACTTTTTTCAAGGTGTCTGCCCTTCTTTGCGAATCCATTGTTGGGTTTAAGAAAAATAAAGCCCCATATAAAACGAAAAATCCAAGAATGATTTTTTGATTTATTTTGTTGTTGATATTCGTACAAGCCATGACAAAGGCTAACAAGGGCCAAAAGACAAAGACCAAAGTTAGGTACTTGTAATTTTGGTTTTCTTGTGTTAAACTATGATATTTTCCTTGATTCGTCATTTATTATTTTAAAATCCATGTAACATAAAGTAGACTAGCATAAATTTATAAATTGTTGCACAACGGATTCAATTCGGTATTGTTCAGGATTAGAAATCTTGAACTGTTGAGTATAATTGCCTTCTAAAAACTCAAGTACCATATTTGTGTCGAATTCACTTGTAGTTGAAGACATTATAGGTTTTCCAAGAATATAGTAATCAATAAGTTTACTAGGCGATTGATGTACAGGGTCGAAGGCAATATTGACCAAAAAATCCATTTGACTTAAAACTTTCAATAATTCGTTTCTAGGAATGTAATCTCGAATTTCTAGTTTATCGCCAAGTGCCTCCTTGAAAGGGGTCGCCAAATTTTGATTTCTTGTGTAAATAATAAATTTAAAAGGTTTATCCACAGTGGATAAAAAAGTGAGCAATTGGCTTGGGTTCCTTCCTATTGGAAGCAAGGAACCAGCAAATGCAAAGGTGGGTATTGGATTATGACCACTATTGTCTGAATTTAACTTTTCAAATTTAAAACCTTGGGGAATCTCAATAATTTTAGAATGAAATTCTGGATAATAATTCTCCTTCATACTCATTTTTGTTATTGCAATATAATCTGCTTTTTTGCAAAATCCTTTTTCCAGATATTTGAAATAGAAAAATTTTTTAAAGCTATCATATATAGCACCCATGTATGGGTCGCCACAATCCGCGACCCATACTTTGGCAATATTATTTTTTTTCGTTCTTGCCCAGGCAGTTCCCCAATGATTTGGATATGGAACGGCAATTGAAATCAACAAATCGTAGGAATTGTTTTCTTTTTTTAATGCCTTTTTTACTTTAAACATCAATTCAATAGAAGGATATTCAAACAATTGTTGTAATGCTCTGTTGATTATTCTTTTAGGCCAAACTAAAATCTTGGGTCCTGATTGAATATTCAACATATGAAATTTCCTTTTTCCTAAATCTTTTATTTTAACGCCGAACTCCTCTTCGATGGCAGGATGATGTTGATTATCTTTAATCGTGTATAACGTAACGTCATGACCCTGTCTACAAAGTTCCTTGACTAATTCTGTCGTACGAAAGGAACGAGGGCTATTTTCGGGGTAAAATGAGGTACCTATGACCAAAACTTTTTTGACGTCCGATTTAGTTTGATTCATAAATACTTAGATAAAATAGTTGCATTGTCTCAAATCAAATGCGTTAATTACTTTTTATGACTTTATTTTTTATTTTGAGCAATATTGGCTGATAGACAGAAAAGTAATTTATATTAAATAATTTACTTGTTATCAGTGTCATACTCAAAAATAAAGTGAAATTTATCGTTATCAAATAGAGTGAGGTAAGTTCATTCCACCAAAGGTAGCTGAAAGATAAAATGATAGTTGCGATTATTACACAGTGAATAGTGATTTTCAACGCGGCCTGAATAGGAAAAAGACCTTGAACCTTCACATTTAGTTTTTTCGCAATGAAACGTAAAGCAATGATGAATCGCAGTATGGCGAAAGCAGTGGATAATGCTGCAACAGCAACTGGAGAATTAAAAATTAATATTATCACATATAAACCAACCCACGAAACTATTGCCATATACATGTGCAAGCGCGCATAAAACTTAGTTTCTCCTAAGGCAAACATCAAAGGCGCAAAAATGATAATATTAAAAAAATTCAGTGCCATATAGATTCTGAAATAGATGGCAGAATTCGAATATTTTGAGGAGTACAGCAATTCAACAATGCTACCTGCATTGAAAATACAAAAGATTAGTATTGGATAAATAATAATTGCAGATTTCGAAATGGTATTATTCCAAATCGCTAAGACTTCTGAAGTACTTTCTTTATTCATTAGCAATTTGGAAAATAAAGGCATTATAACAACTGCGGCACTGGCCGTCACCATAGAAACAAAAGGTAAATCAATGAATCCATTGGAAAATTCAGCAAAAACCTCTCTACCGAAAAATCGACTAATGTAGAATTGGTCGGCTGCCTTAATTGCTATTCCCCACAAACTTGCAAGAACAATAGGTAAACTATAGGCAAAAATCTCTTTGTTGTTTAGTGAAGTGATAACTGATTTCACACCTTTGAAAGGTATTCTTTTGAAATAAATGGCCACCCCAAAAGTTAAAATAGAAGCCACCAACCAGCCATATACTGCTGATAAATAGTCGCCTTTGAATACAATAACAGGAACAACTATAAACAAAAGCATCAACAGCCTGGAAAGGGTTCCGTAAATCGCAATGAATATGGTTTTCTTGTAGGTTGAAAAAATACCGTCCATACCTAAAGTTGGCAGCAAAAACATGGGAATGGGGGAGAATACTTTTAGTGCTAAAGAAAGATCAGGATTGTTCAATAAATTGGCTATGATTCCAGAGAATAAGAATAGAAAGATGGAAAAAGCAAAGCCCGCAACGAATAGTATTTTGTTTATTTTTTGAACGATGTTTTTTCCTTCTTCGAGAGAATATCTCGGAAGGAAATAGGCAAATACTTGAGGCAATCCAGCGGTGAATATGATAAGTAGAGTAGAGTAGACATAACCAATTTGTTTGAAAGTGCCATAATCAGATTTATCAAAGTAACGTGACAGTATAGCTGCACTAACAATTGCCAAACCCATGGAGCTTAAGCTGCCCATAGCCACCCAAAAAGCTTGTACTGTATTGTTGGTTTGGTTTTCCGCCATTGATTTTACTTAGGATCTTAAATTTGACTATTGGTTTAAAGATTTTTCCAATACCAATTCAAGGACTCTTCAATTCCAATTGCAATAGGGTGGGAAGGCGCATAGTTAAGAAGACTTTTTGCTTTTTCAACACTTGCCAATGAATGTGGAATATCACCTTCTCGCTCTGGACCGTGAACGATTTTTACTTCAGCAATTTTAGGGTCAAATTTACCCAAGTGCGTTTTTAAAAGTTCGGTCAATTGGATAAGAGTCGTTCGGTCGCCAACTGCAGTATTGAAAACCTGCCCGATTGCGTCACTATTATTTGTTCCACCGGCTAGATGGTTCATTTGAATTACGTTGTCAATATAAGTGAAATCGCGAGAATAGGTTCCATCACCATTTATTACAGGCGATTCGTATTTAATCAATAATTCTACAAATTTCGGAATAACAGCTGCATATGCTCCATTTGGTGATTGTCTTCTCCCGTAAACATTAAAGTAACGCAGTCCAATGCATTCCAAGCCGTATGTCAAGCCAAATACGTGAGCATAAAGTTCATTAACGTATTTAGTAACCGCGTACGGAGATAGCGGCATACCAATAATATCCTCAACTTTTGGCAAGTTTTCGGAATCTCCATATGTTGATGAACTTGCCGCATAAACAAAACGTTTAACTTTTTGATCTCTTGCAGCAACTAACATATTCAAGAATCCACTAATATTTACTGCATTTGTAGTAATTGGATCGTTAATGGATCGTGGAACAGAGCCCAAGGCTGCTTGATGAAATACTATTTCAATTCCTTGACAAGCTTTTTGGCAAGTTTCCAAATCACGAATATCTCCTTCAATTAAGCTGAAATTTGGATTGTTCTCGAATTCTTTGAGATTATGTTTGTAGCCTGTTGCAAAGTTATCTAAGCAAACCACAGTGTTTTCAAATTTTAATAAATCTTCACAAAGATTGGAGCCTATAAATCCTGCGCCACCAGTTACGAGAATTTTTTTCTTTGTGATATGTTGATAATCTGACATGCTCTTAATTTGAATTTAGACCGTATTTCAGGAATATGATTTTTTAATTGATATTTTTATATTTTCATTGAAATGATCAAAGTGACTCTTGAATTTTCAATTCTTTCTTTTGGTTTTTCATGTGATTATTATCGGCATGAGAATATATTCTTTCGATAATATCAACCACTTTGAGGCCTTCCAATGCATTGGTTGTTATGCTTTCTTCCCCGTTTATTACTTTAATTATGTTTTCATATAAAGTGATGGTTGGCAACAGAAACCTTTTGATCTAAAATTCAATTGACATCACAAATAATACCAGCAAGCTTGAGCAAATTAGGCATTATCAATCCTTAAAAACATTCCCAGCTTCGCCCTTTCACTCCCATCTAAAGAGCTAAAAGGAAAATAAAAAAAAAGATTAAAACCCTGTTTTTTAGAGTCTTAATGAGCAAATGAATTTAAGCGCTTTTCACTTTTGCTGGGCTACAAAAGTACTCTATTTATTGAGCAATTCGGGCTTATTCGTTGGTTTTTTTAAGATTTAGAATTTGTATTCTTTCGAAAAAATTTAAAAATAAGTTTATTAAAACTAAAAGCCCTCTAATTCAAAATTAGAGGGCTTTTAATATTTGTTGGCTTAAAATTAATTCTTCACAACACGAGTTGTTTTTCTGTTTTCATTTTGTGTAATGATAACTTGGTAAACCCCTGCTTGGAAATTTTCGCCAAACTGAACGCTTGTGTTCATTAAGATCAATTGATTGACTCTGAACCATTCTTCCCATTGCATCGTAAAAAGCTATTAAGATTGGTGTTTTAGTGTCGTCTGATGTCAATTCAACATGGAAAGCATCAACCGATGGATTAGGATAAACAACTGTTTCAAAAGTAAATGTTCCTTTAGCTAATGACTTCTCTACTATTTCACCTTTTGGTTTTTCATTTGATGTGAAAGCAACAGGTGGAACAGGAGGAGTTGTAATATTGCAAGCAGAACCATAAGGATAAACAGTTCCATTTATTGTCGGAGCAACATCAACAGAGTAAGTAGTTCCATTACTAACCGCAAAATTACCTAAGCTAGTCCAGCTGTTGGTTGATATAAAAGTCAACGGTGAACCTAAGCCACCACCACTAATTCGAAAAGTATAAGCTGAAGCGCCGGAAATAGAAGTAGCCACTAAAGACTGGAACATTGAATTAAAAGTAGTCCCACATAAATTAGGTTGTAAATTTGAAGTTGGTGCCGCTGGTGTTGTTATATTGCAGGCAGACCCATATGGGTATTGCGTGCCACCAATTATGGGTGCAATGTCAACTGAGTACGTAGTACCAAAATTTATGGCGAAATTAGATAAACTAGTTCAATTATTAGTAGAAGTAACAGTCAAAGGAGAACCTAAGCCTCCTCCACTGATTCTAAAGGTATAAGCTGTAGCACCTGAAACACTAGTTGCAACCAATGATTGAAACATCGAACTTACGGTTGCGCCGCATAAACTGGGCTGAAGATTCGATACAGGTACAGCTGATGTCGTGATATTACATGCCGTACCAAAAGCTTGTTGTGATCCACCAATTGTTGGAGCAACATCAACTGAGTAAGTTGTACTAAAATCCAAAGCAAAATTGGATAAACTGGTCCAGCTATTCGTTGAAGTAAAAGTTAAAGGGGAGCCTAAAGCACCACCACTAATTCTGAAAGTATAAGCTGTTGCTCCAGTTGCAGTAGTTGCAGTAGTTGCTACTAAAGACTGACTCATTGAAGTCAATGTTGTGCCGCAAAGATTTGCTTGTAAGTTACTAGTGGTTACTTGACCATAAGCAAAACTGCCTAGAAATGGTAATAAAATAATAATATTCATCTTCATAAAATGTAGTATATATTTTTACCATCTTAAGTATTAATATTTATTCTTTTTTGCAGTCTTTGTTTATAACTTAACAAATTGATAACTTATTAAAGAGAGATATTATTGAAAAGAACCACGAAAACAGATAATCAAATATTGTTATTGAAAGAACGTCAGGTCCGCTTATTTTATTGAGTGGAATTATAAAACTAATCCAGATTTGGCAGGATGTATTCGGTGAGATCGATTAATTCTATTTTATAGAACAAGATCTAAAAGAAAGAATTTTATTCACAATTTGAAAGTTTCTAAAAACAAAAAGCCTCCCAAATTATTCTTTAGGAGGCTTTATAATTTTCTTTAGCAATTATTTCTTAACGATTCGGGATGTTTTAACATTTTCATTTTGAACTACATGAACTTGGTATACACCTGGTGCGTAATCCAATCCTAGTTCAATTGTCGATTCATTGTTCAAATTCATTGTTCTTGACTCAATCATTCTTCCCGTTGCATCATGTACATTAAGGGAGATTGGTGTTTTGAAGTCATCTGAAGTCAATTCAACATGGAAAACATCTGTAAATGGATTTGGATAAACGACTGTTTCGAAAGTAAATGATCCTTGATTCAAAGATTTGTCATTGTATTCGATTGGTTGTTTGTCATTTAATGAAATTGCAGCTGGCAGAGAAGGAGTAGTGATAGTGCAAGTAGCTCCATAAGCTTGCAGTGTTCCATTAATTGTCGGCGCAATTTGAACGTTGTAAGTTATACCATAATTAACTGGAAAATTAAGACCTAAACTCGTCCAGCTATTCGTAGCAGTATGCGTTACAGGAGAAGGCAAATCACCTCCACTAACTCTGAAAGTATAAGAAGAGGCTCCTGAGACTACCGTTGCAACTAATGACTGATTAAGTGAGTCAAATACTGTTCCACATAGATTAGCCTGCAAGGTTGTTGTTGGAGCTAATGGAGTTATAATGGTACAAGTTGAACCAAATCCATACTGCGTCCCTCCAATTGTTGGCGCGACGTCAACAGTGTAAGTTGTATTGAAGTTTAATATAAAATTAGATAAACTAGTCCAGCTATTAGGAGACGTGAAGGTTAAAGGCAATGGTAGACTTCCACCACTAATTCTAAATGTATATGCCGTTGCTCCAGCTGCTGTAGTTGCAACTAGTGATTGGAACATCGAACTCATTGTAGTTCCACAAAGTGAAGCTTGTAAATTTGTAATCGGTGCAATTACGGTTGTAACGTTACAAGCAGATCCATATGGATGTTGTGTTCCACCAACCGTTGGTGCCACAGTTACACTATACGTTGTTCCAGGAACCAAGCTAAAATTAGCAATGCTTGTCCAGCTATTTGGAGAAGTAAAAGTCTGTGCAGTAGGTAGACCGCCGCCATTAATTCTAAATGTATATGCCGTTGCTCCTGAAACAGTAGTCGCTACCAGAGATTGATAATTTGATGTTAACGTTGTTCCGCAGAGGTTAGCTTGTAAATTAGAAGTTGGAGAAGCCACAGTTGTAATGTTACAAGTGGCACCATAAGGAAGCGTTATACCGCCAACCGTTGGGGCAACATCAACTGTGTACGTTGTGCTAGAGCCTAGCGCAAAATTAAACAAGCTAGTCCAGTTCGTAGAGGAAGTATAAGTCAAAGGAGTTCCTAAGGCACCACCACTAATTCTGAAAGTATAAGCTGTAGCTCCTGAAACATTAGTAGCAACTATTGATTGATAAATTGAACTCATAGTAGTTCCGCATAGATTAGCTTGTAAATGCGAAGTTGGGGCAACAGGAGTGGTTATATTACAAGCGGTTCCAAATGGATGTTGCGTTGCTCCAGATATTGGTGCAACATCTACAGAATAGGTAGTGTTAAAGTTCAATGCAAAATTTGATAAACTCGTCCAACTGTTAGTAGAGGTAAAAGTTAAAGGTGAACCTAAACCACCACCACTGACTCTGAATTTATAAGCTGTCGCTCCAGAAGCAGTTGTCGCAACTAAAGACTGAGTCATTGAGTTAAACGTTGTACCACAAAGGTTGGCTTGAAGTTGAGAAGTAAGAACTGGACCCGCAGGAACATTCAACGGCTGATTAGCTGATTGCGTTAAGGTAATGTTGGATCCTTGGAATGTTACCAAACTAGCCCCTCCATCAACAGTGCAAGTAATGCCTGCAGTTGATGACCAGACAAAACCCAATTGAGCATTTGGAATCCAAGTTCCTCCAGTTACAACAAAACGAAATCGACCTACATTAACAGGTGAGTTGTAAGGTAAGCTAGGTTTGGAGGCGCCAAAAAACTGACCTCCACTAGGATTTAAAAATGTGCCTTGGTTTAACTTAAAAGATGGATAAGTTTGGTTATAAATTAAATTCCCAGTCATTCCAGGCCATGTTAGTCCGCTGACAGTCCATGCAGGAATAGGATTGTTGTTTAATGCAATTACTGTAATTACAGAACCAGCTGTGGCAATTGTTCCTGGAGCATTATTGTTTGCTCTCATTACCATGTCGTGAAAATTCAATGTTGTCGTCCCATCGTTGGTTAACACAACATCAAAATCCGCAGTCGTGGCAGTTGAACCAACAAAAACCATTTGCATATCTGCATGGGCTTGAGAATTTGCGTTTAACGATAAGAAAAGACTAACCATACCGATTAGCGCAAATCGAAACACCGAGGTAAAACTCAAACGTGTATTAGTCTCGGAAGTTAAATTATAGTTTTTCATTGTTATTGTTTATTTAAAATTATGAGTGTAAGGTATTTTAGTAGTTTATTGATATGGTAAATTTTTTTGATTAAATAGAAAGATATACTTGTGTAAAAACGATTTTATTTAATCGATTTAGATTAGAATTCATTACCGAACGATTACCATTACGGCTGTTTATTTTCATAGCATTAGTACATTAAAAATTTTGAGACTCAAATTTACTGAGCCCAAAAATGCAGGAAAAGAAGATATTTAGAAAAAGCAGAAGCGTTTTCAAAAATAGAAGAGTTTTCAAATGTAATATATTTTTAATCTATTTAACAAATCTTTTTAGCGTAAAACCCATTTAATCTGTGAATATTTTAACAATCAATGGAATCTGCGATTACCATAGCTGTATACTTGTGACTTAATTTGGAGAAGTCTATCTATGTAGATTTGTTATCGAAATAAAATCATCTTAGCAATTCCTTTAATTGAAAAAGCCTTCCAACTTTATTGTTGGAAGGCTTTTTATTTAATGTATTCTATAAATTATCGCTTAACAATGCGACTAATTTTAACTAGTTCATTTTGTGTGACATATACTTGATATACTCCTGGTGCATAGTCCAATCCTAATTCAATTGTTCTGTCCTTTTTCAAATTCATATCTTTTGAATCAAGCAGCATGCCCATTGCGTTGTATACCTTAATAGTAACAGGTGCGTTTGTATCATCAGAATTCAATTCAAGGTTGATCACGTCATCAAATGGATTTGGATAAACTGCTGTTTCAAAAGTAAATTTATCATCCAATTTGTTGTTAGGAGCAATGCCCAAATTACCATCAGAAGAGGTAACATTAAGCGACTGAATAGCCGAAACTCTGAGTGTTCTAATATTAGAATTATTAAAATTGGTTAAAACTCCATCACTTTCGCACACTACACCAGCAGTTGAATGCCATACAAAGCCTAATTGAGAGTTTGGAATCCATGTTCCGCCATTTACAACAAGCCTGTATCGACCAATAGTAACTGGAACACCAGCTGGCAAATTTGGTCTTGCAGTTGGTATGAAAGAAGTTGAATTTGTATTTTCATTTAATTTAAATGCTGTACCATTTTGTAGGTAAGACATGTTACTTACAATGTTAGGAGCAGTTCCATTAATGTTCCATGCAGGATCTGGATTGTTGTTCAAGGCGATTGCCGAAATTGTTGATCCAAGGGTAGTAATACTTGAAATTGGAGCATTGTTTGCTCTAATGACAATTGCATTGAATTTCAATTCAGTGGTGCCATCATTCGTCAAAACAATGTCAAAGTCTGCAGTTGTGCTCGTTGAGCCAATAAGTACCATGTTGATATCAACATGTTCTTGAGCGTTTAGATTAATTCCAAGAGTTAGTGCAACCAAAAATGCAGCTGCAGTTTGAGCGAGTGTGTAAAAACCACTTCTCGAATGTTTGTTGAACAAAGTATGATTTCGTTTCATAGTTGTAGTTTTTTGTAGTTGGGTATAAATATATAAAAATAAATTCAAGTTAGAATCTTTTGCCTTAAGAATAAGGCACTTAAAATTAAAATATAGGCTTATTTGCAGGCATCAATAGTCGAATTGGCAAAGATTTCCAGATGCTTTCATGTACGAGGCATTTCACTACCTACGTCTCTATTTATAGAATTCAATTGTTTAAATTCTATTTTTTAAAATCAATTAAACAGCGGTATTAAAGCTTAATTTTAAGAATAAGAATTAACAAATCTCATTTTTTTTAAAGTATTAAATCTACTTTTTGATTTACTTAAATTTGGTTCTGAATTTGAGATTTTTTGGTGCATAAATAAATTATCAACAAAAAAGTAGTGAGTCTTTTGAAAATTTGTTGATAACTGTCATCTATGTTATTATTTTTTCTAATTGACTTTTAGGCACGCTAATCGTAAAATCTGCACCCAGACTGCTAATTTCAATCCGGACGCGGTAATCACTTTGATAATTTAGAGCGGTGCCTATAAGTCCGCTAAATGGACCGTTGGTTACTTTTATCGTTTCACCTACCTCGTAATTGTCAAGATTGTCGTCATTTATTTCAACTTTTTCAGATAAAAAGATGCGCAGGTTTTGTATTTCGTAGTCTTTTACAATGGCATATTTTTTTTGCTCATGCATAATCCAAGCTACTCCTGTCGTTTTCGCTGCAGCAATAAGTTCATTGGCGTCACAATTGACAAAAACATAAGAAGGCAACAAAGAAGATTCTATTTTCTTTTTTCTATCACTCCAAATGCGCAGAGTAATGTAGGTTGGTAGATAAGTAGTAAAACCCTGTTGTTGTAAGCTTTCATTTACTTTTTTTTCAAAATTAGATTTAGTTTTTAGAATGTACCAGTGCTTGCATTGCAGATTTTTAGATTTGTGAATAGGAGTTTGCATTTTTGTTAATGTATGCCGTAAATTTAAGCATAATTGCTAATTGACAATCGAGCTCTTCAACTACACTCATTGTTCAGTTCTGCAATTTGCAGTAAGATTTCAAGCAGTCGCTGGGCGAAGTCAAAGGCAAGAATTTATAACTGAGAAAAGAATAAATTGAAATAAAGGTCAGAACTTTTCCCTCCTAGAGGAGGGATTAAGGGAGGTGATCAATGAAAATAGTAATAATCGTTTTAAATATTAATCTTGAAATAGTTCGTCTGGGATTTTATAAAAGTTTGAATTTGCTTTTAAAGTTGGAATTTATCGAAATCACCTCCCTCGTTCTTCCCTGTCTGCCGACAGGCAGGCTCGAGGAGGGAAGACTTACTACCAATTAAACGAGCTCTGCGAATTAAATTCATTATCCAAAAAAAATCCGCCATCCGCCATCCGAAATCCGCAATTCGCAATCCGTCACCCATCATCAACCAACAATCATTTTAACTATCTTTACCCCATGGAATTTTTAGACCCAAAACTAGACGATTACTGCGGTAGTCACACTTCAGAAGAAAGTAAGCTTTTAAATAAAATAGATAGAGAAACCCATTTGGAGGTTTTACAACCAAGAATGCTCTCCGGTCACTTGCAAGGTCGATTTTTAAGTATGATCAGTAAATTGAAACAAGCGAATCGAATCTTGGAAATCGGCACATATACTGGTTATTCAGCGCTTTGTTTGGCGGAGGGAATGTCGCCACAAGGAAAACTTACAACGATTGACGTAAATGAAGAACTTGCGGATAGAGTGAGAAATTACTTTAATGAAAGTCAATATGCAGAGCAAATTGAAGTCTTAGTTGGGGATGCCACCGAATTAATTCCAAATTTAGATGGACCGTTTGACCTTGTTTTTATTGATGCAGACAAAGAAAATTATTCAAAATATTTTGATCTCGTTATCGATAAAATGGAAAAAGGGGGATTGATAATTGCCGACAACGTTCTTTGGAGCGGTAAAGTTATAGAACCTGTTAAAGAAGAAGATACATCAACTTCAGCTTTGATTGAGTACAATGAAAAAATTCAAAATGACCCAAGAGTAGAAAACGTTCTTTTGCCAGTCCGCGATGGATTGATGATGGCGCGGGTAATTTGATTATTGACCATTGACTATGAACTAAATCAGCCAACCGCCAACCGCCAACAGCCAACAGCCAACAGCCAACCGCCAACAGCCAACCGCCAACCGCCAAACGCCAAAAGCCAACAGCCAAACGCCAAAAGCCAACAGCCAACCGCCAACAGCCAACCGCCAACCGCCAAACGCCAAAAGCCAACAGCCAAACGCCAAAAGCCAACCGCCAACCGCCAACAGCCAACCGCCAACAGCCAACCGCCAACAGCCAACCGCCAACCGCCAACAGCCAATAGCCAACAGCCTTATTTAAAAAAAAAATATACCTTATGATAGATTACAGAAGCGATACCGTAACAAAACCCACGCTTGAAATGCGGGAATTCATGTTCCAAGCAGAAGTTGGTGATGATGTTTTTGATGAAGATCCAAGTATACATTCTCTGCAAGACTATGCAGCTGATTATTTTGGTAAAGAGGCCGCTTTATTCTGTTCTTCGGGAACGCAAACGAATCAAATCGCTATTAATGTGCATACGCAGCCGGGAGGCGAAGTGATTTGTCACTGGGAAAGTCACATCTATAAATATGAAGGTGGTGGAATAGCTAAAAATTCAGGTGTTTCTGTTCGGCTTTTGGATGGAGATAGAGGAAGAATCAAGGTTGAGGATATAAAAGGTTGGGTGAATCCTGACGACGTACATTATCCAGTAACTCAGCTAGTAAGCCTGGAAGACACGGCCAATAGAGGAGGAGGGGCAATTTATGATTTTCAAGAAATTAAAAAAATTAGGACTTGGTGCGATACGAATGCTATTCCTTTGCATCTTGATGGCGCTAGAATGATGAACGCACTTGTCGAAACCAACATAAACCCGAAGGAATATGCGAATGCTTTTGATAGTATTTCCCTTTGTCTTTCTAAAGGATTGGGAGCTCCTGTTGGTTCGTTGTTACTGGGTTCTAAAGATTTTATAAAACAAGCTAGACGGGTTCGAAAAGTATTCGGTGGCGGTATGCGACAAGCTGGATTTCTTGCAGCTGGCGGAGAATACGCGCTGAGAAACAACGTGGAACGTTTGAAAGTAGATCACAGCAATGCAAAACTTCTAGAGGAAACATTAATTACTAGGCCTTGGGTTAAACAAGTCGTTCCGGTTATGACCAATATTGTTGTCGTTCATTTGAACGATCCTGAAAATCGAGATAAGATTATTCATCAATTCAAGGAAAAAAGCGTACTTTGTATGGCCTTTGGAGTCGGAATGTTACGTTTTGTAACTCATTTAAACTTGACTGACTCAAATATTCAGCAAACTCTTGAAGTAATAAAATCGATTTAAATGCGCTCGTCTATATTATTCGTATCAATTTTGTTTCTTTTCTCTTGTAACAGCAAGAAGCAAGAAGTTTTGGATATGGATGACATTATTTCTAGCTCAGAAAAATACAAGGAGGGCGATGTAAAAGAAGAAACAGAGCCGAAAGTATATTATTTCGATTCTTTAGGGACTTTTTCTCAACTTGTCTCTGATACACTAGGTATTAAACGAACAACGATTCTCATTCCTGATTCTGTTCTTTTTCCAGATCGATTCATTTCGAGAAGCAAAGAAAAATGGAATGGTAAAAGTGAAACTGGTGAGCAATTAATCAGTATTTGGACCTACAATGATTCTTTAGAATTAAAAAATGCGCTTTTCAATTGGTTAGATTGTTTTGGCAAGAAATGTAATTCACTTCAATTATATGAGGAAAAGAAAATATCTAGCGAGAGCTTTTTAATCTATGCAACTGAGAAAAAGATAATCTACATGAGTAGTTCGCTTAGCATTGATGTCAAGACTCAGCTAGAAAACCTTAATCGATTGTTGTCGAAAGAGAAGATTCTATATGTAATTTCGCAAGGAATCGGCAGAAAAACGGAGTGGTGGGAATTCGTTGATAAAAAATGGCTCATTAAAAAAATAGAAAAATGAAATTTGTAAATCGTGGATACTTATTGGTTAGGCCAACAAAACAATTTGTTAAATGGGCAAACTCTACAGAACCTGAATTTGAAATGAATGAAGACTTCTTGGAAGGCAACATTTATTTGATAGAAGAAGACTTTTTGGAGCCAGAACCTATTATTGAATCCAATTTCAAGAAAATTCTAAAGAACGAATTAGAGTCAGTTACGGACAATGAGGAATTGTGGCCAGAAAAATTAAACGTTGAGATTTTTGAACAGTTTTTTACTGTTGAAGTGGGCAACATGGTTTTCGATTTGCAAAAAACCGATCTACTCAGAGAGTAAGCTCGCTTAAATTCTTATTTGTTATTTCTGTATATCGATAAACTTTTTGAATAGATTTTAAACAGAATAAATTTGGCATTTGATGGTAGGTTTTTTAAGTCGAACTGAAAACGGATGACTTTTTGAGGACTTCCGCAGGATGCAGCGAAGCTAACCTTCATAGTGCAACGGAGAAGATCGCCGAAAAAATCCCGTTTTTAGGAGAGTTAAAAATAAAGCGCGGCAAAAATAAATTGAAATTTGGAAGGGAACTGCGCTTTAACTATCATCTAAAGCCTTGACTTCCTGCCTATGCCGGCAGGCAGGTTGGTTACTTTTCGTCAAGACCACGAAGTAGCACCGAAGGTAAAAAGTGACGTAAAACAATTTTTTTCTGTGGACATCGAATTTAAACGAAGAAGTGAATTCGACGTTAGACTAAGAACAATCACCAAATATTAGCGAGTATCATTGAGATTTTGAATAGAACATAAATTTTACTTCGGGTTTTCGAGTTCGCTTAAACTTTTAATAGATACCAAATTAGAATTAGTAAATCTTGCATCAAGACTCACTTCCTTTCCAAGCCATTCAGGTTCAATAAATTCTTCTTTTTCATCCGTTAATTCAATTTCCGCCAAAAATAGTCCTGCTAGTTTGCCGTGAAACTCGTCTACTTCCCACGTTTTTCCTTCGAAAACGACTTCATATCTTATTTTGTCCAAAACAAATTCACCACACATTTCAAATAGGTGATTTGCGTCCTCGAGAGGTATTTCATATTCGAATTCATCTCTCGTGAAGTTATTGGAAGCGCCTTTAATTGTGAGAAATCCTTTGTCGTTTTTAACGCGAACGCGAACGGTGCAATCCTTTGATCTGTTCAAGTAGCCTTGACGTATAACAAATTTGGAGGCACTATTTAACGCAGCTTTTACGCTATCGTTCACGAGAAACTTTCTTTCTATTTCTTTCAATTTTGATAAGGTTGAAAGCTGAATTTATTTTTCTTGCCTTTTTTCATGAGTATCAGACTTGTGTCAACTGTTCCTTCAGTAGTAGCGAGAATAAAGGTGTACAATGTAATGCCTTCCTGCAGTTCTCGGACTTCTAAAAGCCGCATGGAAGAAATATCGTAAAAGGGTACTTTACTAAATTCACCCGTTTTTTTAACTCTACCAGCAAATAAATTTGATAAAACAACTTCTTTTGAGCCTTTAATTTTCGACTTGTATTCTTTCGTAATCATTTTGTAAACCTTATTTTTTTTCTGAACGTTTACAGCGCCAACAAATTTACTGACGAATTTTGATTGTTTTTGAGTGATGACATCTTGAGCGTGTGCAGAAAATGAAAGCCCTACTAGCATCGTAATGCTAAGAATTACTTTAAAATAATTTTTCATAAGATTCGTTTTCAAATTCAAAAATACATTTTCTTCCGAATAAAACAGTAAGTTTTTTAACTTCGCAGACATGAATATATTTCTCACATTCGACTACGAAATTTTTTTCGGCGAAGTTTCAGGGTCGGTTGACAAATGTATGATAGAACCTTCTGAAGCATTACTTTCTCTTGCTGAAAAACATGGTATTCAATATACTTTTTTCTGGGACATTGGTCATTTTCTGGCTTTAGAGCGGTTTGCTCCGGAATTTCCGGAATTAGAGATAGATAAAAATAAAATTGCGAATCAATTGAAACAAGTCCTTAAACTTGGGCACGATATTCAATTGCATATTCATCCTCATTGGGAGAAAGCTTCTTTTGAAAATGGCAAATGGAACATGAATCTTCGCGACCATTACAAGTTATCTGATTTTCCAGAAAAGGAACGCAAAGCAATTTTTGCCAAATACAATGACGCTTTAACCCAATTTAAAGGTGAAAAAAGTAAAGCTTTTCGAGCGGGTGGTTGGTGTATTCAGCCATTTTCAGATTTTGAAACACTATTTAAAGAAAACGGAATTAGAATAGATTCGAGCACAATGCCAGGCGTCAAATGGATTTCAAAGCAATACCAGCTCGACTTTACAAAACTAGTAGCGTCGGAACCTTTCCGGTTTTCATCGGATGAATGCCAAGAAGATGTTAATGGTGAATTCTTAGAATATCCAATTACTTCAAAGTATTACTCACCAATATTCTTTTGGAGGCTTTACATTCTTGGAAGATTGTTCCCAAGCCAGCATAAAATGTGGGGTGACGGAAACTTTGTTTCGCAGCCCGGTGGTAAAAAAGAGAGTCTTACCAAGGGAAAAATTCATCACGCAAGTTCCGATGGTTTTTTCGCAAGTGAATTAGAGGCTATTTTGAAGACGAAAAGACAAAAGGCTGAAACGACAATGGTGGTGATAGGTCATCCAAAAAGTTTAACTAAATTTTCGCTCAAAAAGCTTGAGAATTTTGTCAAAAAGAATAAGTCAAATAATCAATTTTCAACATTTCAAGACATACAATGAAGCTAGTTGAAAGAAAAGATATAAATGAATCGGAATGGACTAGATGGTGTACGCAAAATCCATTGGTTGGACCATTCTGTCAACTAGAATATCTGGATGCAGTAGCTGAGAATGTCTTGTTTTTAATAGATGAAGGCAATGGTGGAATTGCGCTACCTTATAAGGTGAAGTTTGGTGTTAAAACCCTTTATACGCCTGTTTTTTGTAGATGGATATCATTAGTAGGTAAGCAACAACTAACCAGCGAAAAAATAGATGGAATCGTTAAAGATGCTCTTCGACAAGCGGATGTTTATACGCAGCACAATCTATTTGGTGGTGAACCAGAAGAGCTGATATATCAAACCGTTAATGAGCAACAATATTCATTAAATACTCAGGCAAAACGCAAAATAAAGAAAGCTAAAACAGAGGAGTGGAAGATAGTTTTTGATGAACCAGCAGAAACGGCAATTGACCTCATTGAAAGCGCTTTGAAAAACAAATTTGCAAACTTAGAGGACAGCAGTTTTCCATTATTAAGAAAGTTAGCCACTAACTTTGAAAAATCGGGACAATTGAAGATAATTTCCCTGCATGATTCAAGCAATAAGCTCATTGGTTCACTTTTGCTAATTGAATCGGAATCCAGAGTGCTATACTTAAAAGGCGCTTGTATCGAATCTGTAAAGATGAAGGGCGGAATGTATCTTTTAATGAACGAAGCCATTCAAAGTGCATTTGCCAGTAATAAAACATTTGATTTTGGTGGTTCTAGAATCCCAGGGGTTCGAAAATTCAATCTTTCTTTTGGTTCTGTTGATCAAACCTATTTTCATTATAAGTGGAGTAATGGTCCTTTTTGGTATACCTTATTGAAAAACTTGGGTAAAGCACTTAAGAAATGAAACGTTTCATCTTAAAAAGACTGTTGAAAGCTTTGTTAATGATTCTTTCGGGAACGTTCATTCTTTTGAGAGAATCTACTTACTTTTGACTATGTTCCAACTGCTTCCACAGAATAATATTCCACGTTGGGTAATTATTCTTCTTGATCTTTTAATTTCCGCGTTGGCCTTGGCTTTTGCTTACCTCATTCGATTCGATCTTCGTGCCGATGAAGAGATGATTCGCGGCGAATGGTTGATTTTGGCTAGGTCATTGCCGGTATTCTTCATCGTAAAGTTCATCGTATTCTACAGTTTTGGAATACAGAAAGGTTTAATTCGTCATACCTCGACGGAAGATATGAAACGTATTTTCCTTGCCGTTACGGTAACTTCCTTCACATTCTTTGTTCTAGGTATAATTCGGAAACAGTTCATGGATGGTTATTTCTTATTTCCCTCATCTGTTCTTTTAATAGAGTATTTAGCCACTTTCGTTTTGATGATAGGAATGCGTTTCACCGTGAAGCTTCTTTATCTAGAATCGTTGAAAACGAAAGACATAGATGAACGAATCATGATATACGGCGCTGGTATTTCAGGTTTAATTACGAAGAGAACAATTGAAAAAGAAGCCCGTTTGTCATTTAAATTAATTGGATTTATTGATGACAATAAAAAATTGGATGGTACTCGGCTAGAAGGTTTGACAATTTATCACAGTAGTAAATTGGAGAAGCACATTATAGAAGAAGGTGTTACACAAGTTATTATTGCCATTCAAGAGCCTAATGAGAAGAACAAACAGTCCATTTTAGAGACTTGCTTGAAACACAATGTTCGTGTTCAAAAAGTTCCAAGTCCTAAATCATGGATTAATGGCGAGTTTTCTACCAAACAAATGGGTAAAATCCAGATTGAGGATTTATTAGGAAGAGATCCAATTCAATTGAACGACGAAGCGATTAAAAATGAGTTAAAGAATAAAGTTGTCCTAGTTTCAGGAGCAGCGGGTTCAATTGGCGGAGGATTGGTTCTGCAAATCTTGAAGCATCAACCTAAGCTGATTCTTTTATTAGATCAAGCCGAGTCACCATTATATGATTTGCAGATTGAGCTATTGTCTGTATATCCAAACGCACCTTTCGAAGTGGTTGTCGGCGATATTCGAAATAAAGAGCGGATGAAAAGAGTGTTTTCTGTGTATAAACCAGAAATAGTTTTTCACGCAGCTGCATACAAGCATGTTCCGCTTATGGAAAATAATCCGAGCGAAGCGATTTTCACGAATGTAAAAGGAACTCAAAATTTAGTGGATTGTTCCGTTTTAAATAATGTTGAGAAATTTGTCATGATTTCTACTGATAAAGCCGTAAATCCTACAAATGTCATGGGCGCATCAAAACGAATAGCAGAAATGTATGCCCAGTTTGCCAACGAGAAAAACAAAACAAAGTTTATTACCACGCGATTTGGCAATGTTCTTGGTTCAAATGGTTCTGTGATTCCTCTTTTCCAAAAGCAAATAGAGCAAGGTGGACCAATTACGCTGACTGATGAACGAATCACCCGATTCTTTATGACCATCCCAGAAGCGTGTCAACTTGTGCTAGAAGCTGGAGCAATGGGTGAAGGTGGAGAGATTTTTGTATTTGATATGGGTGATTCAGTAAAGATTATCGATTTAGCAAAGAAGATGATAAAGATTAACGGTTTGGAATTGGGACGAGATATTGAAATCAAAGTAACAGGACTTCGACCGGGCGAGAAATTGTATGAAGAACTATTGGCGAAGGAAGAAAATACTATGCCAACGCACCATCCTCAAATATTAAAAGCGAAAATCCGTACTTCCGATGACGATATAGTTGAAAAAATTGATTCTTTGGTACAACTCTTTGAATCGCAAGACAATATGAATATCGTTACTAAAATGAAAGAACTTGTTCCCGAATACGTTTCGAACAATTCTGAATTTGAAAAACTAGATAAAAAAATATGATACCAAATCCATTTGAAATTCAAGTTCGCTTCGCAGATATAGATATGATGGGGCACGTAAATAACGCTGTTTATTTGTCCTATTTTGAAATGACGAGAGTCCATTACATGGAGAAATTGCTAGGGAATAAGTGGGATTATAATAAAGATGGGTTTTTATTGGCAAGAAATGAAATCGATTATATAAAACCACTTTTTTTAGAGGACGCTCCAAAAATTGAATTGAAAACCATGAGTATGGGTAACAAATCGTTTACTTTTACTTATACCATTACTGTTGATGGAGAGGTTAGAACGAAAGGTTTGTCAATTATGGTTTGTTATAACTCTAGCGAAGGCAAAACGATTCCCATCCCTCAAAAAATGCGTGAAGCCTTTGAAAAATTAGAAGCGGAATGAAAATTGCATAAATGCGACTAAACAACAATAGAATGAAATACATCTTAAGCTTAATATTTGCACTTCCATTTTTTCTACAAGCCCAAATACCTACCCCAAAAACCGAGAAAAAATGCTACGATCGAGCATCTAAAAATACTCGTTTTGCAACATGGGAATGTGGTCAACTAGCTGGTGTGGTTGATTGTAATGAGAAATTAACCTACGATGAGAACACCAATACCATTCTTTCGCAAAATGATGGGTCCGCTTTTTCTGGAACATGTGAAACTTGTTTTTCGAATGGTTTACTAGAAAGAAGAATCACTTTTTTAGACGGGAAAGAAGATGGTTCTGATACCACATTTTATCGCTCGGGTTGCCGAAAAGTAATTCGAAATCACATGCGTGGCGAAGAAAATGGCCAATGGTTATACTATTACGACAGCACAGCCTCACTAGCGTGGGAAATCAACTATTTAGTAGGTGAGAAACATGGTAAAGCAATTTATTTCGGACCAAAGGGAGACACTACTTTGTGGGAGGCATATAAAAATGGACTTTTGAATGGAACAAAACGTACCTATTATCCTGGATCAAGAATTCAATCAGAGGTTCAGTATTTGGAAGGTAAGTTAAACGGTTCTTTTAAAAAGTACTCAAGAGATAGTGTATTACTAGATCAGATTAATTTTAAAAATGGACAGAAAGACGGTATTTGTAAATACTATTATAACGATGGAACTCTGTTGAAAACTGAAAATTGGTCAAATGGAGTTGAAAATGGTGAGTTTAAAACTTTTTTCATTCAAGGTCAAGTTCAGTCCTATGAATTCTATAAAAAAGGACTAAAGGAGGGTGAGTTTGTAAATTATTACCCGAATCAGTCTATCAAACGTAGACATGTATACAAGAAAGATGAGATAATCGAAGATCATCAGTTCAACGAACAAGGTGAAGAAACCTATAGTCTCGGAGCTCCAACGGAATCCAACAAAAAGGAAGACGACGAGCTGCCGACCGATAAGAAGAAAACGAAGACCAAGAAGGCCAAAAAACAAAAAAAGGAGAAAAAGAAAAAAGGGACAACCTTGAAGCCTTAACTTTTCTTTTAAATATTTTAAATGCGGTTCATTACTAGCGCCGTTAATCCTAATATTGCAGCGGTTTCGGTCCTAAGTCTGTTTTGACCGAGATCAATAGTTGTGTAATTATTTTTTAGTCCTAATTCAACTTCTTCGACAGTAAAATCTCCTTCAGGTCCAATGAGAAGTGGTCCGCTGTTATTCCAAAGTTTAATTGAAGTTTTTCCTTTGTCAGAAGCTAAATCATCATAGCAATGTGCTAATCCCCCATTGGGATTTGAGCTAATGAATTTTTCAATAGGGGTGAGCTCTATTAATTCAGGTAAATAAAAACGTTGAGATTGCTTCATGGCTGAAAGTATAATCTTCTCCAAACGTTCCATTTTTACCACTTTACGCTCGTTGTTTTTACACTTTAAAAGAGTGATTTTATCAACTCCGATTTCAGTCGCTTTTTCCACAAACCACTCCAAGCGGTCCATGTTTTTTGTGGGAGCAATTGCGATATGGATTTTATTCTTTTGGGGTTCTTCGTATTGAAAATCATGAATAGAAACCATACACTTTTTAGGGTGCGCTAACTTTATCGTTCCAATTGCTTTTACACCCTTTCCGTTTGATATTTGTAATTCATCACCTTCTTGCCGGCGCAGAACTTTAACCACGTGATTTGACTCCGTTTCATTTAATTCGGCAGCAATTGTATCGCTTTGTAATTCAGTACAGTAGGCTGTGTGCATTAATGCATAAGTTTAAATATTAATTCCCGCATCAATTCACCTTCTGTAAAAGTAGAGTTGCCAACACCTTTGCTTTTTAAATCGTATTCATGAAGTGTGGCAATGTTTGCGCTAATCTTCCGTGGCGGATAAATTTTAAGGTATTGTTTGTTCAGTTTTAAGGTGTACGGATGCATACCCAATTTACGCGCCATTTCATCATCAGGAACTCCATTCATGAAATGCATTCGCATCAATTTCGCGTAAAGATTGAATAGGTTCGAAATCACCATAACCAGCGGTCCACTTTTAGGCTGATGTTCGAAATGATTCACTATTTGAAAAGCTTTGGGTACATCACGAATGGCAACAGCGTTGGTCAATTCAAAAACATTGAAATCCTTAGAAATTCCAATGTTTTCTTCAATATGAACATCGTTAATGGTACTTCCTTTTTCGACAAGAATTGCCAATTTATCTAGTTCACCTTGAACTTTAGATAAGTCATTTCCAAGGAATTCGGCTAAAAGGATAGCGGCTTTTTGAGATAAAGTGTATCCCATATTTTTTGCCATTCCTATGATATAGTCAGCTAATTTGTAATCCTTAACTTTTTCAGCTTTGAAAACCAATCCATTTTTTGCAATGGTTTTCGACGCTGAGCTTCGAGCATCCAATGTTTTGTATTTGTGACAAATAACAAAAACCGTCTGTGGATTTGGATTCTGAAAATAGTGAAGTAGTTCGTCAAATTTCCCGAAAGATTGAGCTTCTCGCATAATTACGACTCGTCGCTCAGCCATGGTTGGATAAGCTTTTGCTTCGGCAATGATTTGCGCTGCATCTGCATCTTTTCCATAAACTACTGTGAGATTGAAGTCTCGCTCATGCTCTTCTAAAGCATTTTCTAAAATGGCATCCGCAATCAAGTCGATGAAATAAGCTTCTTCACCGTGTAAGAGATAAATCTGTTCAAATTTCTTCTCCTTTACTTGTTTAATAATTTGCGTATAATCTAGCGCCATGCTTTATTTTTTGTGGTTCGACCAAATTTCGGTCAACGCAACTATTGTATTTACAGCTTTTTGCATGTCTTGAACACTAACATATTCATGACGAGAATGTATTGCCATTTCTCCCGTAAAGATATTGGGACAAGGCAAGCCCATAAAGGAAAGTCGAGACCCATCAGTTCCTCCACGTATCAAATCCAATTTTGGGTTTAAACCAACTTTTTCCATTGCTTGCATGGCATAATCCGTTACAAACGGAACAGTATCCAATACTTCGCGCATGTTTCTGTACTGTTCTTTAATAGTGAAGGTAGTATGCAATTCAGGATAATTAGCAAGTACTCCGTCTAAAATTGCTTTTAAACGGGTTTCATGCAGTTCTAATAAATCTGTTTTATGGTCTCGAATAATAAAACTCACCGTTGCTGACTCCAAAGTTCCATTTATTGAAGTTGGGTGGACAAATCCTTGTCGTTTTTCAGTCGTTTCTGGTGACCAAACATCTTTCGGTAAAGCGGCAACGAATTCACTTGCTACTTTTATCGCATTGACCATCTTTCCTTTGGCATAGCCTGGGTGAGTACTAATTCCAGTTATTTCAACCGTAACAGCATCTGCTGAAAAGGATTCGTTTTCAATAGAACCTAGAGGTCCACCGTCCATGGTATAACCAAAATCAGCGTTCAATTTTTTCATATCCAAGAAATCTACACCTCGACCAATTTCTTCATCAGGGGTAAATAAAATACGAATTTTCCCATGCGGAATCTGTGGATTATTCATCATTTGATAGGCGTAATCCATAATAATAGCCACTCCAGCCTTATCATCAGCTCCCAAAAGTGTGTGACCAGATGCAGTAATTAAATCATCTCCAATTTTTTCTTTCAAATAGGGGTGACGCTCAGTTGTAATAACTTGCGTTGTATCATCTGGAAGTGTAATTGGCATTCCGTCATATTTGTGATGAACAATAGGTTTTACATTTTTTCCAGTTACGTCCGGTGCTGTGTCCATGTGCGAACAAAAGCAGATTGTCGGAACTTCATAGTCCAAGTTTGAAGAAATTGTACCAAAAACATAACCATGTTCGTCCATTACGGCATCTGAAATACCCATTTCAAGTAATTCTTTTACTAAAACTTGACCCAAATCCTTCTGAATCAAAGAAGAAGGGAAAGTTGGTGATCCTGGAATTGCAGTTGTGTCAATTTGTACGTAACGAATAAAACGTTCTTCAACGGTGTATGGGAAATTCATGTGTTTTTTGATTTTTATCAAAGATAACAAGGAATTGATAATTCACAATTGTATAATTGTTAATTACGAATGGGTAATTGATATTTAGAAATTGAATTTACTAATTCAAGCTATTTTTCAATTCTCCATTTGGTCTTTGGAATCTTTCTTTTTCTTTCCTTGAATTTCCAATTTCCAAATGAAATAACCAAAGCCCACAATGAAATGAAGCAGGACAATGGCCATAATTATATATGCCATTTTATTCCTTTATTATAATTTTCTGTACAGCGGTTTCATATTCAGTTTCAACTTTCAACAAATAGCTACCGATATAACGTAATTTTCGACTCTTTTCTTCGAATAAATGTTCGCCCGCCCGAAGATTTTTAAAAGTTTCATCGCTTACTATTTTCCCATCAACAGACAGTAGGGTGATTTTTACATCAGAGGCTCTTTTAAGATTGTATTTCACCGAAAAAACGCCGTCATTAGGATTGGGGAAAACAACTAATTTCAAACTACCAGTGCTATGTACATTTAATTCATCAATCGCTAAAGGATTTTTTAAAAGGTAAACTTTAAATATTTGACTACTAGCAATACTTTGAGCACCGGTATTCGTAAAAAATATATTAAGAGCGGTGCTACTAATTCCTCCGTATATATAGCCTAAAAGTGCAGAGTCAGCTGTGAGGTCATCGAGTTTAATGACGTCATTGCTATATCTTGAAAGGTTTTCATTTGGAATGAATTCAGATCCAGCACCTAAAAGCGAAGGCATCTCTATCGGTAATTTATATTCCGTCATAATTCCGTTTGGATCTCTAGTTACTCGGGCAATTGTTTTCACAAATGGAACATCATTGTCCTGAACAAGAGTGCCATTGTTGTCATAGTACTGGGCTATTCCTCCAAAGAAAACATTGTGCATTTCGTTCTGTGTAGCAGAATACAAAGGGATATTTGCGCAGTGGTAGTGATTGTAATATTGCGAAAAACTGTTGTTGACTTGATAATTTGTACTGTCAATATTTACACAATTTAAAAAAGGCAGATTTACGGTCGGTTGGAAAACACCTGAATATGCCGTTAATCCTTCTTGACCATTTGGCAATATTTGCGGAGCAACATTGTAATCTCTTCGGTGTAAATTAGCAGCATCTGTCCAAGACGCTAAATGATTTACTGTTAGTGTCGTTCCATTATCTATAATTTTAAATCGACGGATTTGCTCGGTGTACTCTTGAATGAATCCTGGACCACTTGTCGGCCCCATAGGATTGTATCGCCCAATAAACTTTTGACCTCCCACTAAATAATACGTATTATAGATTTTATCTAAATGTCCACCTGTAACTTGAAATTGCGGATCTGTTATTTGTCTGAAAAAACTTGCAAAAGGAGTATTCCCAATAATGGCAGTAATCGTTGCTGGAACATCTATTGCTGTTAGATTTGCAAAAGTTGTATGATCATTTGCAATTGTACTATAGCCATAACCTCCAGTCAAATAGAGGTAGTTTCCAGCTTGCTGAAATTGCATATTCGTCGATTTCATTTGTTCCTGCAAGGAAGTTGATAATGAAGTAAGAGGAGCAGACCATTTTTCTTTAGTAACAGGATCGACAACAATTAACTGAGAGTTGTGTCCAGCAATGTCGAATGCGGCAAAGGGTTGTCTCTGATGAAGACCATCTAATCTTCCGCCTATGATAAGCCATTTGCCATTGTGTTGTCCAAAGGCAAAAGCTTGCAAGCCTCCTAAGTTTGGAATATTTATCTCTTCCATAGAAATGGAGAAAGGAGAATTTTGGGATTTTACAGTGTTACTATAACAAAACAATACAACTGCTATGCTTATGCTGAATATCGTGCGCATTTATAGGATTTATTAATTCACGATAAATTTAGCAAGAGATAGGTGATTGCTTTGTTGCAATTGTTACATAAAACAGAATATTGAAGTTATTTGAATTCGTTCTATATAACACTATATGAAACTAATAGGTAAACTGTCAGTTATCTTTTGCTATTCTTTTTTTTAACACGACTTTTAAATAGCATAGTCGCTGAAACTGCAAATAACCCAAAAGAATAGAGTAGGCCGTTCTCCAAACCTGATTCTAAGTATACACCTAGACACATGCCTCCTAAAATAAGACTTGTCGAGACTATCAGGATTTCAACTAATTTCATTTTTATTATAATACGTCTAAAATTTAGCGCAAATAGCAGGTCGCATAATTAGTCGTGAATGAATCTAGTTAGAGAAGGTCAAAAGGCGGATATAATTTGTTTTTGGCTAGGCAAATATATGATTAATTAGATATCTACCCAGGTAATGTTAATATTTTACTAATACTAACTTCTTAGCCTTTGCAAATGACAAGACTCCTAGTTGCTCGTGTTTAAAAAAAATTGTTGAGCATAAAAAAAGTCCTGAAATAAATAATTCAGGACTTTTAAATAATAGTTATACTTCTTTAGAAAATCTCAGAAGCAGAGAAGTGAAATTCTCCTTCAATTTTTGCATTTTCGTCAGAATCTGAACCGTGAACGGCGTTTCTTCCTTTGTTTTCAGCGTATGCTTTACGGATCGTTCCGTCAGCTGCTTCTGCTGGATCAGTTGCACCTATTAATGTGCGGAAATCTGCAACTGCATTGTCTTTTTCTAAAATGGCAGCAACGATTGGTCCGCTTGTCATGTATTCTACTAATTCTCCATAGAAAGGACGTTCAGCGTGAACTTCGTAGAATTTTTGAGCTTGCTCAGTTGATAAACGCGTATATTTCATCGCTTTAATAGTGAAACCTGCACCGATAATCATATCGATAACTTTACCCATGTGACCGTTTTCGATCGCATCTGGTTTCAACATTGTAAATGTTCTATTTGTTGCCATTCTTTTGTGCTTGTTTAATTTGGGTGCAAAAGTAGTGTTTTTTTGTTAATCTACCTTTTCAACATTTAGTTTAATTCATATTATCTGTCGTTAATAATGGGTCGATAACAAATCTTAACAAACCTAAGTTAAATGATGGCTCTAAATAAAATGTTAGATAAGTCTAATAATTGTATCTTTGTTCCTTATGTCAATTAAAACCTATTGAATTGAGAGCAAATTATTTTGATGTAAGGTTTGTAAAAAGCACAATAACAATACTGTTATTGATCACTTTAGTTTCTCTTGTCAATTCCTGTAAATTCAAGCCAAAAGAATGGCAGGAGCGCTACAAAGTTGTTGCAACAACGGGTATGATCGGTGATGCTTTGGAGAATATTTTACCGGCTCAATTTTCAATACACACCTTAATGGGTATTGGAGTAGATCCTCATCAATACGAAGCTAAACCGAAAGATATTGATGAATTAGCGCTAGCTGAAACTATAGTCTATAATGGACTTCACTTGGAAGGTAAGATGGTCGGATTATTTCAAAAACTGGAAAGGGAAAAGAAAGTACTTGCCATTTCAGATGGTTTGGAGGAAGATAGATTAATAAACACAAACTCCTTCGTTCACGACCCTCATATTTGGCTCGATCCATTTCTGTGGGCAGATGGCATAGACGAACTCGGAAAACAATTGGCAAAGGAATATCCTGAATTTGAAAATGAAATTGAAATCAATACACGAAATTATACGGCTAAAATCAGAAAGGTAGGCGAGTGGATGAAAAGTGAAATTGATAAAATCCCTTTTAAACAAAGGGTTCTAATTACTTCACATGATGCTTTTCATTATTTCGGAAAGTCGTTTAAAGTTAAAGTGGATGCTTTGCAAGGAATTTCAACAGTTTCGGAACCAGGAATACGAACGGTTAGCAGTTTAATGGACATGATAATTGCTGACAATATCCCAGCAGTTTTCATTGAAAGTAGTGTAGCAAAGAAATCAATTCAAGCACTTAAAGAAGCTTGTGAAAGAAAGGGGTACATTCTAAAAGAAGGTGGAATGCTCTTTTCGGACGCGATGGGTGACAAAAAACAAAATGCAGAAACCTATTTAAAAATGCTTCAAAGAAATACGGAAACCTTGGTCGGTGGATTAACGAATTAGAGATAAAATGAATAGTATAGAAGTTCATAATTTAACAGTCGCTTATCAGCAATTACCAGTACTTTGGGATGTTGACTTTGAATTGCCTGAAGGACAAATTATCGGCATTGTCGGTCCTAACGGTTCAGGAAAATCAACATTATTGAAAGCTATAATGGATTTAGTTCCATTGTCCAGTGGATACGTGAAAATTTTGGATAAATCACTTGATCAAATGCGAAAACATATCGCTTATGTTCCGCAAAGAGAAACTGTTGACTGGAATTTCCCTGCCTCCGTAAAAGATGTAGTTCGCATGGGGCGCTATCAACCTGGACGCTTATTCAAGAAATTGTCAACTCTAGACAATCAATTGGTAGATGAAGCTATTGAAAAAGTGAAACTCACACCTTTCGCCAATCGTCAAATTGGACAACTTTCCGGAGGACAGCAACAACGAGTGTTTATCGCAAGAGCGATAGCACAAGGTGCCGAAGTTTATTTAATGGATGAACCTTTCGTTGGTGTAGATGTTGCAACTGAAAAAGCAATAATGGATTTATTGCAGTCCATGCGCGACGAGGGAAAAACGATTATTGTGGTTCATCACGATTTGCAAGCGGTAACGGCTAATTTTGACTATTTGGTCTTATTGAATACTCGTTTAGTCGCTCACGGACCGATTGCCGAAGTTTTAACTTCTGAAAATTTGCAATCAACTTATGGTGGGCAATTGAATTTGTTCGCCCAACTACAGCAAATCATCCAAGAGAAAGATTTCCCTATTCGTGAAAAAGGTTTTGAAGACAAATAAAGTATGATATCATCGACTTTAATATTGGTTTTGGTTGGGCTGGCGGTAATCTCTTCTGTCGCTGGTGTAATGGGTTGTTATGCATTTTTGCGAAGACGAACATTAATTGGTGATGCTGTTTCTCATGCTGTACTTCCTGGTGTTGCCATAGGTTTTATGCTTAGCGGAACGAAAGACCCTTTTGCCTTATTAGTCGGAGGACTATTTTTTGGGTATTTGGCAATCCTAAGTATAGATGTAATTCATAGAAAATCGAAATTAAGCGAAGACACAGCCATAGCCTTGGTAACAACCGTGTATTTTGCCTTGGGTTCAGTTTTATTATCCGTTGTTTCAAGCATGGAAAACGGTCAACAAGCTGGATTGAAAAATTTTCTTTTCGGTAAGGCTGCAACTTTAACGGAATTGGATGTTTGGGTTTTTGCAGTCGCTGCAGTTCTTGTGATTCTAGCTATTATCTTTTTCTACAAGCCATTCATGCTTATAAGTTTTAATAAAGACTTTGCCGCCGCACAAGGTTGGAAAACAACGAATTATGAAACCTTGATTTCTCTGCTGACAGTGCTAGTAATTACAATTGGTCTGCAAGCCGTTGGAGTGGTTTTAATGTCGGCCTTACTCATAGCTCCAGCAGCTTCTGCTCGTTATTGGACGAACTCTCTACCAAAAATGATGGTAATTGCGGGAGTATTTGGAATGCTTTCAGGCATTGGCGGCGGACTTTTGTCATTAGTTGGAGAAGACATGCCAACTGGTCCATGGGTAGTAATGATTCTCTTTTTATTCACCATGATTACTTTATTATTCGCTCCTAAAAAAGGGTATTTCGCCATTCAAAAGCGCAATAATTCTAACGAACGGAAAATCAATGAAGAAAATGTGCTTAAGATTTTACATCAATTAGGTGAAATAGGAAAAGAATCTGTTACAATGACCGAAATGCTTGATAAACGTCGTATGGAAACGAATGTGCTGCTAAAGACAATTAAAGCCTTGAAAAGTGATGGTTTTATTAAAGGTGTTGAGTCAAAGAAAATTGAGCTTACTGAAACAGGTCGAGTAGAAGCCATGCGAGTCGTTCGTTTGCATCGGTTATGGGAACTTTATTTAACCCAACAATTGAAATTTAAAGAAGATCATATTCATGGAACAGCTGAAACTATTGAGCATTTGATTACAGATGAATTGGAAGAAGCATTGTTGAAAGAGTTGGATTATCCGGATGTAGATCCTCACGCTAAAAAAATCCCCTATTGATTATGTGGCATTTAAACGACATATTAAATTTAATAACAGCATTGTTAATCGCTTGGTCATGCTCACTTTTAGGTGTGTTTTTGGTGTTGCGAAAAATGGTGATGGTTGGCGATGCTATTTCTCACAGTGTTTTACCAGGAATCGTTATTGCTTATTTGGTCGGATCGCAAACGCAAAGCGGATTTGTGATGATAGGCGCCGCCGTTTTTGGCGTTCTTACCACAATAATCATTGATTTTCTCTATCGAAAATTGAAATTGCAAGAAGACGCTTCGATAGGATTAACCTTTACATGGCTTTTTGCTTTGGGTGTTTTGCTGATTTCATTCTTCGCCAGTGGTAATGTGGATTTGGATCAAGAATGTGTTCTGTTTGGTGAATTAGGTCTGACGTTTCTCGATAAAATCATAATAAACGGTCGATTATATGGAACAAAAAGCATGGCCACTTTGCTACCTGCATTTTTATTTGTTTTGGTTTTTGTAGTTCGAGGATTTAAAGGTTTTCAATTGAGCGCATTTCAAGCTGAATTCGGCAAAACAAAAGGCATAAACGCGGGTTTCTGGCATTATGCGCTAATGGGAATGGTCAGTGTTGTAACAGTTCTTAGTTTTGAAAGCGTTGGTGCAATTTTAGTTGTCGGGTTTTTAGTCGTGCCGCCAGCTACTGCTTATCTTTTGTCCAATGACTTGAAAAGAATGCATATCATTTCAATTTTAATTGGAACGTTTAATGTCATAGCTGGGTATCTGCTAGCGGTTCAATTCAATGTTTCAATAAGCCCAACAATAATTACGATTTCAGGTATTGTGTTTTTCTTAACATTCTTATTTAAATCAATTAGTTTTGGCGGATTAAAATCACTCATTACTCCCGTTAAATAAAGGAAGGTTACACTTCACATTTCTTTTTAAAAATTTAACATTTCCTTAAGAGTATGATCCATTAAGTGGTTGTAACTTTGTACCACAAT
This sequence comes from uncultured Flavobacteriales bacterium, assembly GCA_963977135.1. GTDB lineage: Bacteria > Bacteroidota > Bacteroidia > Flavobacteriales_D > Crocinitomicaceae > UBA2040. The sequence goes on from CAXBNN010000004.1 coordinate 108,793, forward strand.
TTCATAGTTGTAGTTAGGTTTTATAGTTTTAGCATAAAGAAGAGGGATTACCGCCAGGTTTTCCCTCTTCTTTTATTATTAGTTTATTCATTTTCTGAAAATTCAACTTTTCAAGTTTTCGCTGTTCATTAGTTTCTTCTTAGAAAAGAGATTAATTCCCTAACTTTCGAAAAATAATAAATTATGAAATCTCTCTCCTTACTCTTTTCCAGTTTATTTTTATCTACTTCACTTTTCTCTCAAGTTCTACCTTATACTTCAGTAGGAAGGGGTGTTGCGACAACTTTTGAAACCGATTATCACTGCTTAGGAATCAATACTTCTGCCTTGGGTTGGGGTACGGGTTATGAAGGCAAGAAGGTAACATTTAGCACATCTGAAGCAAGCGCGTCCATCTATTCTGACTCTTTGAACAAACGCAAATTTGGGAATTTCATGGATATTATAAAAACCCAAATTAATAATAAAGCTTTGGATCCAGCATCTGCGGGAACCATTTTAAGTGGTGCAGGCGCTCTCGCTAAAGCTGGAGTTCGAGTTAATGGAGAAGCTCTTTGGATTGGAGGTTCATTCCAAAACGAAAAATTTGGAGGAATAGCTTTTAGCATAGTTGAATCCTATGGGTTTTCAACGAAAATAAATTTAAATAGTGCAAACGTACTCTTTCAAGGTCAGTGGCAGAATTTAATTGACTCTGTTACTGTTACTATGAATAATGCCGATACGAGAGTTGCATACAATTCGAATATGAGTCCTGATTCATTGGCCGCCATCACTTCTGCACATCTTACTGTTCCATTAGACATAAATGCTTTTACTACAGGAAGTAGCGCACAAGTTGTTTGGAATAGAAATTATAGTTTAGGTTACGGAAGAAAAATTTTCGGAAAAGATTCAACTTTTGCATTATACGGAGGAATCGGATACCGATATATTCAAGCAATGGCTTATTATGATATGGTTTCCGATTCAGACGGATTAAGAGTTAGCTCTTCACTTTCTCCAGCTCAATTGAGTTCTGGCCGTAATCTATCGCAAATCAACCCAATGAATGCTGGTTCTATTGGAGGATTCTTTAGTAAACCAGTTGGAAGTGGTTACGGAATTGACTTGTCGGCAAGTATCATTATTTTAAAGAAATTTAGAATGGCAGCGGCAGTAAATAATTTAGGATTAATAAAATACAACCGTTATCAATATGTAGGAAATACCAGTGTGTCTCAAGAAATAGCAATTGAGAATGGTTTTGATGTCAACAACCCGAGTAAAGCCTTACAAGAATTAGTAAGAGGAACGCAAATTCTTGAATCTAAAGGACAAGATACAAAACGAGTTGCCAATGCTGCAAATCTGCGCTTGGGAGCTAGTTGGATGCCAATTAAACAGCTTCATGTTGGAATTGACATGGTAGCACCATTCAATAAGGACAATGCTACGAGTATTCAAAATCCAATTTTTACTTTAGGTGTGGATTTGCGCCCTGCGAAATGGATTTCTTTGAACGCTGGAATTGTAAGCGGTGGAATTTACACAGGTAATGTTCCAATGGGAATCAATTTCATACTAGGAAATGGCTCTTACGAAGTTGGAATTGCTTCCAGAGATATCGTACATTTCTTAACTAAAAATGGAAATGGTGTTTCTACAGCCTTTGGTTTTGCTCGATTGCGTTTCTAAGAATTTTCTTTAAGAATATGCTTCAATTCATTAAGCATAATCGCCGTCGCACCCCAAATTGTGAATTCGTGGTATTGGAAACAAGGAACTTGCTTTAAAGTAAAATCCGAAGAAATAATAATATCCTTTTTAATTAAGATATCGTCGTTAATCAAAATATTGCGAGGCAAAAAGAATATGCTTTCTACTTCTCTTGGATCGGGTCGCAAGTTGGTTAATGCTTTTCTGTGAAAAAAGAGATAGGGCTTCACTCGAAACTGACTTACAGGAATATAAATTTCTGTCAATTCTCCTATTAATTCTCCATCGTCAATAGATAAACCAATTTCCTCGTAACTTTCTCTGCGTGCTGTGTGGATTAAATTCAAATCCGTATCATCCATTTTTCCTCCAGGAAAACTCACTTGACCGCTGTGCGCACCATCATACGTATTTCTTTGGGTAAGAATGATTTGTAAATCGTCGTCTTTTTCAAAAACATGAATGGCAACAGCACTTTGTTTTATGACCTTTGCTTCTTTTAATGCTTCACTGGAGAGTTTTCTCAACGGTGAAAGCTCAGCATGAACGCGTTCGCCAGGAAGTTTAGCAGGAATCCATTCGCTCAGAAATTCGAACCAAGGCTGTATTTTGTACGATGAACTCATACTTTAACCAATTCAGCCAAAGCTTTTTTCGTTCCTATTTCCCTTGTTATATAATCTTTGTCCCATTTGGGGCTGCGCGCTGGAGAATATTCACGACCGTAAAATATGATCTGCAGATGCAATTTGTTCCACAATTCTCTCGGGAAAAGTCTCTTGGCATCTTTTTCCGTTTCAACAACATTTTTACCCGAAGTTAAGCCCCAACGAACCATCAAGCGGTGAATATGTGTATCGACCGGGAAAGCAGGAACGCCAAAAGCCTGACTCATAACTACACTTGCCGTTTTGTGACCAACTGCTGGCATTGCTTCTAAGGCTTCAAAACTTTCAGGAACTTTTCCATTGTGTTCCTCTAATATCATCACCGACAAGCCATGAATTCCTTTGGATTTCATGGGTGATAAACCACATGGGCGAATAATTTCTTTTATTTCCTCCACAGTCATTTTCACCATGTCGTGAGGGTTGTTTGCACGAGCAAATAGGAGAGGAGTGATTTGGTTTACACGCACATCTGTGCATTGAGCGGAAAGTAGAACTGCAATTAACAATGTATATGGATCGGTATGATCTAGTGGAACAGGAACTTCTGGATATAGTCGTTCCAATTCTTGAATTACATAATTTGCTCGTTCTTTCTTTGTCATTCCTTATTTTATTTTAAAACCGTTTTTCAGGAATTTCAAAAACTCACTCCATTGATTTTTTTCCGAGAAAAATTTCTTTAATTCAGCTGCTCGACTTGACTTTTTATTATCTGCAGCCTCATGTTTATCAGATTCAGTTGTTTCAATTATCGTTCTTGACTCCTCAATGATTCCCTCCTCAGAAACAGTCAATGTTTCTAAATCAATTTTTTCAGCTCGTTCAGATTCTATCCTTAATTCATCCGATCGATCGTAGTTTTCTTTTGCCATAGAAATATTGCCCTTCTTTTCTAAAAGTAAGCCTAGGTTGTTGTATACAATTGAATCATTGGGATCTAGCTCAGCTGCAAGTTCGTAATCTTCAATGGCACCATCGGTATCGCCAAAAAAGTCACGCGCATGACCGCGAGATGCATAACGATAAGCGTAATCTGGCTGAAGCTCCACACTTTTGTTTAAATCTGAAATGCATTTTTTTTCATCTTTTAGATTTAAAAAAGCAACACCTCGCTCAGAATATAATTCTGGCGAATTAGGATTGTCTTTTATGCAAGCGGTATACTTTTTTATCGCTTTTTCAAAATCTGCATTTTGCAAATATTGGTATGCTTCTTCGTGAGCTTTATTAATGAACATAGTATCTTTGTATCATGGTAAACAAAAGTATTGACTTTCCGCAATATAGAAAATTGTCAAATGGAATGCGTTTTTACAAAATCATTTCGTCAGACTCCTTTGAAGAATTACAATTAGTAGGCGAAATAGTTTATCATTTCACTATAAAAGCAGAGCAATATCCTGAAAAACTGAGAATTATGGATATGCTAAACTTAACGGAAGGATATCTTCTTGCTACCGAACCGGAATGGGCCAAACTTATTTCGCGACTAGCTTAAACTGCAACGTTATGTTCGCGCAAAGCATCGTTCAGTGAAGTTTTCAAATCAGTCGACTCTTTTCGTTTTCCAATTATCAACGCACAAGGAACATTATACTCTCCAGCTGGAAATTCTTTTTTGTATGATCCAGGAATAACTACACATCTTTCAGGTACATACCCCTTGTGTTCTATTGGTTCAGGACCAGTAACATCAATGATTTTTGTTGATTTTGTCAAAACAACATTCGCACCAAGCACTGCTTCTTTTCCAACTCGAACGCCTTCTACAACGATGCATCGTGAACCAATAAATGCGCCATCTTCAATAATAACAGGTGCCGCTTGTAATGGTTCCAAAACTCCACCAATACCGACACCTCCACTTAGGTGAACGTTTTTTCCAATTTGAGCGCATGAACCAACTGTTGCCCAAGTGTCAACCATTGTACCGCTATCAACATAAGCGCCGATATTCACATAAGAAGGCATCATGATAACTCCTCGAGCTAAAAAAGCGCCGTATCGCGCTACTGCATGAGGCACAACACGAACACCAAGTTCCTTGTAGTTCTTTTTTAAGGCCATTTTATCATGGAATTCAAAAGGACCCACTTCAATTGTTTCCATCTGACGAATAGGAAAGTACAAAACAACTGCCTTCTTAATCCATTCATTTACAATCCATTCACCGTTGTCTGTTGGTTCCGCAACTCGCAATAAACCTTTGTCTAAATCTTCAATAACCGTTTCTATCGCACTTTGGTAAACAGCGTTATTTAACAAATCTCTATTTTCCCAAGCTTCTTCTATTTTCGAACGCATAATTTCTTTTTTTTCTGGTGCAAAAATAGCAGAAATGACTTACTTAACAATCTGAACTGAATGCTTAACTTTGCCAAAAAAAGTTATGTCAAAAATTCTAGCTATTGATTTTGGATTGAAAAGAACAGGTCTTGCTCTTTCAGACGATTCTAGAATATTTGCTTTTGGACACGATACTATTGAATCGAAAGACCTGATGAACTACTTGATTAAATTGGTTCCTAAAGAAGTAATTAATACCATAGTTCTAGGTGAACCAAAACGTTTGAACAATACCGATACACACATTAGTGAGAACGTACGTTTGTTCAAAGAAGCTTTGAAATTAAAATTTTCTGAAATAGAAATTGTTTCAATGGATGAACGTTTTACCTCAAAAATGGCAAGTCAGTCAATTTCAATGATGGGAAAAAACAAGGCAACTCATCAAAATAAAGGCTTAGTAGATAAGGTAAGCGCCACTATTATTCTTCAATCTTATTTGCAATCTTTGGTTTAATATTATTTTTTTTAAATAATTCTAACATTTATTATTGTACAAGGGTTGAAATTTCAAGTAAATTTGCACCATGATTTTACCGATTGTCGCCTATGGCGATCCAGTTTTAAAGAAAGAAGGCGAAGAGATTTCGAAAGATTATCCTGATTTGGATAAATTGATTGCCGATATGTTTGAGACCATGTATAACGCGCAAGGAGTGGGTCTGGCTGCACCTCAAATAGGAAAGTCAATCCGATTGTTCATTGTAGATGGAAGTCCATTTGCTGATAGAGATGAAGATGAAGAAGAAGACCCAATGGCGGAAGGAATGGAATCTTTCAAAAAAGTCTTTATCAATCCTATAATTGAAGAAGAAAAAGGCGATGAATGGGGCTTTAATGAAGGTTGTTTGTCCATACCGAAAATTCGCGAAGAGGTTTTTCGTAATGAAGAAGTAGTGATTAGTTATTATAACGAAAACTGGGAATTGCAGGAAGAAACCTATACCGGATATAAAGCAAGAATCATTCAGCATGAATATGACCATGTAGATGGCGTATTATTTACAGACCACTTATCGCCTTTAAAAAGAAAGCTTCTTTCTAAAAAATTACAAAATATTACTAAAGGAGAAATAGAAGTGGATTACAAAATGAAATTTCCAGTAAAACGAAGATAAAAAATGACAAAAACATTTCATACAGTTACTTTTGGATTATTAACCGGTTTATTGATTTTATCATCTTGCGGTGGTGAAGAAAAAAAAGTTGAGGATAAAAAGCAACTTCTCTCAAAAGAAGAGTTGAGATCTTCGATTAAACAAATGGAAGATTCATTAAAAGTTTTACAATCGAGCGATATGCCGGTTGAGAATTTGCATAGAATGGAGTTAGCTAATCGATTGATAGCTTTCTATGAGAGCTATCCAGAAGATTCGTACGCTCCGAAATGTTTAGATAAAATACACATGGTATATTCAGGAATGGGTGTTCACGAACTTTCCATTGCTTATGCCGATACATTATTATTAAAATACCCTGTCTATGAAAACAGAGCGATGGTTCTAGAATCACAAGGCTCAAATTATGACATCTTTACAAGTCCAAGAGATTCCGCTAAAGTCCGCTACTATTACACAATGCTTTTAAAGGAGAATCCAAAAATGGACAAAGAAAAGCGGCAAGGAATCATCGACAGATTGGCTCAAAATCAGTTAACTTTTGATGAATATCTAAATAAGAAAATAATGGACATGGCTTCTAAATAGTCTTTCTCTACAAGGCTTTCAAGAGGTTTTGCACTATTTCTAACTTGTTAAGACTTTGTTAAAGAAAAACCATGGCATAGAAATGGTACTATATTTGGGAATAGGATTATTAACAATATTAAAAATATAGAAAATGAAAAAGTTATTCTTATTAATGCTTGTAACAGCAATCACATTTATGTCATCAAATGTATTCGCTCAACCAGAAAGTGGTGCGAAAATTGATTTCAAAAAAGAAACACATGACTACGGTAATGTAAAATATGCAGGTGACGGTACTTGTACATTTGAATTTACAAACACTGGAAATGCACCTTTGATTATTTCAAATGCAAAAGGTTCTTGTGGATGTACAGTTCCTTCTTGGCCAAAAGAGCCTATCGCTCCAGGAGCAAAAGGACAAATCTCTGTAAAATATGATACTAAGCGTGCGGGTGCTATTAATAAAAGTGTTACCATCACATCAAATGCAATCAACGAACCAACGAAAGTTATTCGTATTAAAGGTACAGTATTGGCAGCTCCAACAACAGGATCTCCAGTAAACAACGCTGGCGCACCAGCGAACTAAAAGAAGCTATTTTCGCGATCACATTATAGCACTGATCCCGCCCTGAATTAATTTTCTTGGCGGGATTTTTATTTTTCACTTTTTGTTAAAAATAAATTAAACATACTTTATGAATGAGAAAAGCCAAACATTGTTGGGCTCTTTTTGATTTAATGGATGCAATTAGATCATGACTTTAGAAAACTCCCATTAATTGAAGATGAAAGATTTCCTCTTCATCAGAGTTTTGAGAACTCAAAGTTCACGTTCATAATGTTTTGCCATTGAATGTTTCAAAAAAATAAATAAGCACAATTTTAGTTTTTTGGTCTATCTTTGCACTTTTTACAAAATCCATATATGAAAAAGTCTATTATACTATTAATGTTGTTAGTAACAACAGCCACTATTGCACAAAATATTGAGTCAGAAACTGTCAAGTTCGACTTTGAACGATTGCCTTTACAGCCCATCGCTGGACTAAAAGGATACTCTTTTACAGTTGAAACACCTTACAAAGAAAATAATGATGCGCTAATTTCTGAAGCAAAAGCAAAATTTGATGCAGATGTGGCGAATTATCCCAATACGGTTATTGAGTCTGAGCAAAAGCATGAACAAGCTTTAGCGCAATATGAAGAAGATGTAGTAAAAGCAAGAGAAGACTACAAGATACAAGCTGAAGAATATGATAAATTGTCTGCTGTAGAAAAAATTGCTTTAAAAGCAAAAGCTCCAGTTTTACGAACACCGAGCAAACCAAATTATTATAAACCACCTTTTCCTGTTTATACTGAGCCAAATACTTCAAATATTATAACTTTTGATCCTGCGGTGTTAGCAGGTTCTTATTTGAAGTTAGCTGGATACGACAAAGCAACAGAAGGCAAAGTAATGGTAGGCAAAGTTATCTTGAATGATTTTCAAGCTGACAGTCCAATTTCGCGTTTTACAGTGAAAAAAGTGTACAATTCAACATCTAAAACATATGTTGAACAAAAGACATATTACTACATCACAAAATACAGTCGCCCAACCTACCTAAAGTTGCAAGTTGGAAATGAAATCCTTTTCGAAGGGATGCTCGAGGTTTCTTTGGTTCAAGACAGTTCTAGAACAGAAAAACAGCCAAATATGATGAATCTTGAAAAAGAATCCGTTCGTCAGTCACTGGCACTTGCGAATGAATATATTAATTCCAATCATGGATATTCGCAGATAAACCGAACAATCGAGGTAGATTATGTGAAGAACAAGAAGGGCGATTATGACGATTTGGAATCTGCTAAAGATATGGCTCTTGCTGCATATAAGTATTTTGATGGTGGAAAAAACAGAGAAGAATTAATAAAGGCAGTTGCAATTTGGGAAAAGACTCTTGAACAATCAGATTTAGAGTCAAACAAAGCAAGAATAGATAAGAAAGTTACTGCCTCAATTTTATTTAATTTGATCAATGCGTATCTTTTAATTGAGAATCCTGCTGATGCAGATAAACATCTTGTCGCATTGAAAAAAATTAATGCTCCTTACCGAATAGAACTTATGATCCCAAAATTTGAATCAGAAGTAAGAGATTTGCGAGCTAGGTTAGATGCGAAAATCTAATCATTTAAGCATTTGATATAAATTAAAAAGCTCAACTATGTTGGGCTTTTTTTTTGTAATTGATTAAAAACTTGTTGAAAACTCCCGTTTATTGAAGTGATATTCCTTCCTCATAATTTTTCATTATCGTATCTTTAAAGTCCCAAAAAAATCATCATGTATATCATTTTTGACACAGAAACAACAGGTTTACCGCGCGATTGGAACGCGCCTATTTCTGATGTCGATAATTGGCCTCGAGCGGTGCAAATCGCCTGGCAAGTGCATGATGACCTTGGACATCTCGTTGAACACAAAGATTTTCTAATTCAGCCAGAAGGTTACGATATTCCTTATGATGCTGAACGCATACACGGAATCTCAACTGCTTTAGCTGAAAAAGAGGGTGTAAGTTTAGAAAGCGTTCTTGAAGAATTTGAAAAAGCTCTTGGCAAAGCGAAATTTGTCGTTGGGCAAAACCTCAAGTTCGATTTAAACATAATGGGAGCCGAAATGATTCGGAAAGGGTTTAGCTCTCGTATGCTGGATATGCCTGTTTTGGATACTTGTACCGAGGTTACGGCGCAGATGTGTCAAATACCCGGTGGACGTGGCGGGAAATGGAAATTGCCAACGCTAACGGAGTTACACAAATACCTTTTTGAAATTCCTTTCAATGAAGCCCACAATGCTACAGCCGATGTGGAAGCAACAACACGCTGTTTCTTTGAATTAATTCGTCGTGAAGTTTTTACTGCGGAAGAATTAGAAGTAGAAGCTCCATATTTTAATGATTTTAAAATAGCCCATCCCGATGTAATCAATCCATATGGATTAAAACACATCAATTTAAAAGAAGCAAGTGAGGCGATAAAAACGGTTTCTTCGGAACCTTCTCTTACAAGTTCAGATAAAGAAGAGGCAAGAGCTAAGTTGGCAGCTGCACCTTTTGTTCATTTGCACAATCATACGCAGTTTTCTATACTTCAATCCACCACAAGTGTTAGAAACTTGATCAAACACGCTACGGATTCAAAAATGAAAGCTGTAGCTCTTACTGATACTGGAAATATGATGGCCGCTTTTCACTTCGAAAAAGCTGCTAATATTCATAATAAAAGTGTTAAAGCGGGGCGTGAAAAGGCCGAGGAAGAAGGAACAGAATTTGATGGGGATGAAATTCTGCCTATCATCGGCTGTGAATTCAATGTTTGTGCAGATCATTCCGACAAGAAAAACAAAGACAATGGTTCAGCTATTGTTCTTATAGCTAAAAATAAAAATGGCTATCAAAATTTAATAAAACTATCCTCTTACGCTTTTACGCAAGGGTTTTATTATGTTCCAAGAATCGATAAAAAACTAATTGAAGAATACAAGGAAGACTTAATTTGCTTAACTGGGAATCTCTACGGAGAAGTTCCAAATATGATTTTGAATCTCGGGGAAAGTCAAGCCGAAGAAGCACTGTTATACTGGAAAGACCTTTTTAAAGATGATTTGTATTTGGAAATCATGCGACATGGTCAAGAAGACGAGGAACGCGTAAATGAGGTTTTAATTCGATTCTCTGAAAAACATGAGGTGAAACTTGTCGCTACCAATAACACCTACTACCTTGATAAGTCTGATGCTGAGTCACATGATATTCTTTTGTGTTTAAAAGATAATGAGCTGGTATCTACGCCAATTGGTCGTGGTCGAGGTTTTCGATATGGACTTCCAAATCAAGAGTATTATTTCAAATCGGAGGAGGAAATGAAGGAACTTTTCCTTGATTTACCTGAAGCGATATTTACGATTGAAGAAATACTAAACAAAATTGAGCCTTATCAATTGGCTAGAGATGTCTTATTGCCTGCTTTTGATATTCCTAGTGAATTTACAGACCCACTAGATGCTGCGGACGGAGGAAAAAGAGGTGAGAACAACTATTTACGGCATTTAACTTACGAAGGAGCAAAAGATCGTTATGAAGAAATCACCGATGAAATACGCGATAGAATTGATTTTGAATTAGCAACCGTTGAAAAAACAGGTTATCCTGGTTATTTCTTAATTGTTCAAGATTTTTGTCATGCTGCCCGCGAAATGGGCGTATGGGTTGGTCCTGGACGTGGTTCGGCGGCAGGTTCTGTTGTAGCATATTGCAACGGAATTACCAATATTGATCCTATTAAATACGATTTGCTTTTTGAGCGTTTCTTGAATCCAGATCGTGTTTCCATGCCGGATATTGATATCGATTTCGACGATGAAGGTCGCGGAAAGGTTATTGAATATGTAATTAACAAGTATGGAGCAAATCAAGTTGCTCAGATTATTACATACGGGACTATGGCAGCAAAATCCTCTTTGCGGGACACTTCTCGTGTATTGGATTTACCACTTTCGGAAGCGTCACAATTGTCGAATAGAGTTACATCACTTTCTTTAAAGAAGATGTTTTCTTTTTCTGATGCTGAACTTGCAGATGCATTAAAGAACCAAGAAGATTTTACCAAGGCAAAAGAATTGAGAGATATTTCTCAGTCTAACGCACCAGCTGCAAAAGTTGTCCAAAAAGCAGCCGACGTTGAAGGTTGTGTAAGAAATACTGGGATTCATGCTTGTGGGGTCATTATTACACCAGGAGATATTACCAATTATGTTCCGGTAGCTTTGGCAAAAGATTCTGAAATGTTCTGCACGCAATACGATAACTCTGTCGCGGAAGAAGCAGGACTTTTGAAGATGGATTTCTTAGGATTAAGCACTTTAACTTTGATTAAACACGCTGTTCGTAACATAAAAGAAATCAGAGGAATAGAAATTGATGTTGAAAAGATTCCATTAGATGATTTAAAAACATATGAACTTTTCCAACGTGGTGAAACGGTAGGTATTTTCCAGTATGAATCACCTGGAATGCAGAAGCACATGCGTGATTTGAAGCCAACAGTTTTTGGGGATTTGATTGCAATGAACGCTTTGTACCGTCCAGGACCAATGGAGTATATTCCCTCGTTTATTAAACGTAAACATGGTGAAGAAGAAATCAAATATGACTTGGATGACTGTGAGGAATATTTGAAAGAAACATACGGTATTACAGTTTACCAAGAGCAAGTAATGCTTTTGTCGCAAAAATTAGCTGGATTTACTAAAGGTGAAGCCGATACACTAAGGAAAGCGATGGGTAAAAAGCAGATTGACGTTTTGAATAAAATGAAACCGCTCTTCATTAAGAATGGTGGTGAAAAAGGTCATAATGCTACTGCGTTAGAGAAAATTTGGAAGGATTGGGAAGCATTTGCAGCTTATGCATTTAACAAATCTCATTCAACTTGTTATGCATGGATTGCTTATCAAACGGCTTATCTTAAAGCGAATTATCCTGCAGAATACATGGCTTCAGTACTTTCAAATAACATGAATGACATTAAGAAAGTGTCGTTTTTTATGGAAGAATGTCGAAGAATGGAATTGCCTGTTTTAGGTCCAGATGTAAATGAGTCAACGCTGCAATTTACAGTAAATAAAGAAGGTGCATTACGCTTTGGGCTCGGTGCTATCAAAGGATTAGGAAATGGACCAGTAGGAGCAATCATTGAAGAAAGACAAGAAAATGGTCCTTACAAGGGAATCTTTGAATTTACCGGGCGAGTAAATCTCCGATTGGTGAACAAGAAAGCCATGGAAAGTCTTGCTTATGCTGGAGGTTTTGATTCTTTTAAAGGAATACATCGAGCGCAATATTTCTTTCCAGATAATAATGGGCGAACATTCTTAGAAAATGCTGTTCGTTTTGGGGCTAATCTTCAAGAGAATGAAAATTCCTCGCAAGTTTCTATGTTTGGTGAGGCTTCTGGAACAAAAATTCCTGAGCCTGAAGTTCCCAAAGCGGATGAGTGGAACAGTACTTACAAGCTAAATCGAGAAAAAGAAGTTGTAGGGATATTTATTTCGGGGCATCCTTTGGATGATTTTAGAATGGAAATTGAAGCATTCTGCAAGGGTAGTGTGTCTCAACTCAAAAATCTAGAAGAGAATAAAGGGCTAGAGGTAACAGTTGCTTGTGTTGTAACTCTTGCAGAACATCGATTAACGAAAAACGGTGATCCGTTCGGAAAACTATTTATTGAAGATTACACAGATAGTCATGAATTGTTTTTCTGGAGAGAAAATTATCTAAAATTCAAACATTTCCATGCTGATGGAGCATTTTTAGCAATTTCTGGACGGATTGAAATTCCTCATAGAAGAAATAATCTAGAGTTCGTAGTTCATAATATAGAGCTACTTCACGAAATTAAAGAGAAAAAGGTAAAAGCTATTCATCTGAAAGTGAATGCAAAAGATATGGATCAGGTGATGATATCCGACTTAATGAAAGTTTGCTTAGAAAATGAAGGGATTTGCCCCTTGAATTTCTCTTTATACGATGAGTCAACAAATGTTGTGATAAAAATGCCTTCGAAAAATGTCAAGGTTGATCCAAGCAAAGCGTTCTTTAAGAAATTGAAGCAATTCAATTTGGAATTTGAACTCGTTTAAACGTCCAAGATATTTCTTAAGATTTCCAATTCTTGAACTTTAGTCGCGTTTCCAACCTCTTGGAACGCTGCGATTAAATTGGTTAGCATGCGCTTGATTATCTGAGTATTAGAACAAGGTTCGAAATATTCACGTAGCTCTTCCAAGTTCAATGATTTAAGGAAGTCTTTTATTTCGTTTTCATCAAATAGGCTGCCTTTAGAAAATGGATTAATATAAAAGAGTACGCCGTGCGTATTATTATTGCCCATTTCATGACGAACGTTAAATTCGTCCATGTAGGCAAGAATAAAATGATTTGGCAGATTAACTCCGTAAATAGGCATGCCCATTTTAATTGCAACTACGCTGTACAATAAACATAAGCTCAAAGGATTTCCTCTTCGCGTTTCTAAAACCGTATTGATGTATGAATTAAGTGGGGAAAGGAAATTTTTTGAATTGCCTTTGAATTTATGGGTCCCAAAGAATATCTTATTCAATATTCTTACTTTTTCAAGTGCCGTGTTTTTTTGGTTGATTTCTAACCATACATCTTGAGTAATTTTCTCAATGTCAGAATAGAGCTTAGCCTCATCCAAACCTGGATATTGGTATCTCGCGACTGCTATAGCACCTTTTAGTATGTCTTTATCATCAGAATGACTCCAGGCTTTTAGTTCGCGGCAAGCTTCAGTAAACTGAATTTCATGTATTATCGTTTCAATTCGGCTTTGAAAAAGTAATCCCCAATCTTCTTCTTCCCAAGAAATTTCGAGAAAGGGTATGGCGTCTTTCCCATAATTGAGCAATTTATCTCGCACATGAGAATACACAATCTCATCTGGATCTTCTACAAGTCGTATCAATGCACTAAGGAGATTGTCGCTCACCATATAAACAAAGGTAGAGAGTTTAATGGCTTCTCTTTTTAGTTACCTAGGATACTTTTTAAACGTAAGTTGTTAATTAGGTGGGGGAAATGACTTTTATAGACCACTGAATTAAATAAAATTAATAGTCTTAGGCTCTTTTTTGCAACATTTTTCAGAATACCTCGTTAAAGAACTTAGACATTGATTTCAATCTACAGGTTATTAATGCATAGAGAGAGGTTTCCCAGTTGGGGGCCTCTCTTTTTAATTTAGTCGATTTCTAAAAGGAATCAATTCTTCAAAGTTCTCCGAAAATGTTATTTTTGGTACGATAATGGAAGTATATACCGAAAACAAGATTATGTTAAAGTTTATTTTAATTGCGAGTATTGGAATTTTGACCTCATGTGCGACATGTAAGGAGCGGAAATTGGAAAAAGAAGCTGAAAAGGCTACAGTCGAAGAAACGGTTAAAGAAAACCCGAATGTAATGAGTTCTGAAAGACCTATGCGTGAAGAGGATATGATCGATATTGAAGGTACGGTAAGAATAAATAAAGATGGGTGTCCGGTTTTAATTGAAATGGTTGAAGGCGATTTATACTCAGTTGCTTACCCTGTAAATTTGGAAGATGAATTCAAGGTTGATGGATTAGTGATTAAGTTTGCATTCCTTCCTAGTAAAGCTCAAATGGTTGACGGATGCAAAGCTGAGAGAGTAATTTCGTTGACAGAGGTGTCTTTGAAATAAAAATATTTTATACAAATGAAAAGCCGTGAATCCAATGATTTGCGGCTTTTATGTTTTTACATTTTCATAAGTCGCTTTAATTGGCTCAAAGAGTGTTGATTCCGCTTACTACTAAATGCCTCGTTTATTTTCTTTTTCTCTTGACCGGTTAAATGCCATGAAAGAGAAATTTTGTCCTTTTTATTTTCACGCAAATTGAATGAAATCAAATCCACTGGGAATCTGTATTGTTGAACACCTTGCATCATTAATTGCTCCTGATCGAAATCTTGTGTTCTTGTGAAATTACTGTACATGTTTCCGAAAGGCAATGTAAACTTATCAAAAAGCGATACTTCCTGATAGGCTTCATTATCCAGTACTTTTTTAGTATCCCGAATTTGAATAATTATAACCCCAGAAGTATTTTGTTCAATCCAATCATTTAGTACATATAAATATTCCATTGTAATTTTGCCTCCATAATTATCGCGAATCCCAGCATCCATCAACTGAACCTCGGGTTCTGTAGGCATAGTGACCATTGGCATGACAAAAGGAAACGTAGCGCTCGCACGAAGTACACTTGAAAAGCGAACATCTATTGGATGGTGGTTTTTAAAAAAACTTAAATAATCTATGTTTTCAAAAGATTTCGTCATGCTCGAAGGTCCACCTTTAGATTCAGTAAGAAAATTCAAAGACTGAGAAGACATTAGTAATCTGCGTCCATCATTAACAATTGTAGGAGTAAAGATCATTAAAGGGACTTCAGCATTTAACTCCAAGGCTGAATAATGGCTTAATGGAACATTTAGAATTCCTTCAGTATTTTCATGCAGCTCGCTTTCAAAGGCAGTACCTCTATCCTTTGGATACCTGTTATTGTTTTCGGTAAAGTGTTGGTATCGGAAAAAGATATCATTTGTTGATGCAGCAAAAGAAAGTTTGTTTAATAAATCAGCAGCGATATTGTTTCTGTATTTTTCAGCAAATGGATCGATAATTACGCCATCCTCATAACGTTTGTGTATTTCTCGATAATAGGCCGAGCCAATCATTCCTCCTGATGCGCCGGCAATCATATTGACGTGCTTACTGAAATTGTGATTCAATTCTTTATCCAAATTCTGCATACATGTAAGAGACCAAAGTGCACTTCTAGATCCTCCACCTGAAACGTCAACAAGAATCATTTTTGGTTTGTTTTGACCAGTTTTATTTTTCCAGTTATCTAGTAAACTTAGTATATTACTCTTAGTCCTTTCATGGTATTTATCACTATTTGAAACACGTTCTATTTCCTCTATAGTATACGGTGTACGAGTCTCGTAGGATAAACCATAAGCGTAATTTTTAAAAGTGAATAAAGACGTATGAAGACTTAAATAATTCATTGTTAAAAATACAGCAATTAAAATAGGGTAAGCCCAGCGATGGAGCCATGATAGCAATGCGCTAAAGAGCATTAAGATTATTGTTAAAAGAAGAATGATGCTAACCGCAGCAGGTAATTCAAAATATTTGAAATCTCGAAAAAGGCCAAGCATCAAAAAGCTAACTATTGCCAAAGTCTCAAATAGAGTGGCGTTCACCTTGTTCTTTTTATAAATGTCATTAAGAAGATCGCGTGAATAATGACGCCCACTTCTTGAAGTGTGAAATTTCAATCTTTTGCCCAAATAAATATATTTTCCTTCCTTATGGTCTACCTTATGCCCAGGGTAATTTTCTTTGTTAGGAATTACGGTTTTTATAATGGATTCATTTAACACATCTTCCATGGGGTCTTTCATGCTTCTTGAAACCCTTTTGTTCATTGGAAAAAAATAAATCACAGAAAGCAATTGGAAAAGAGTGAATCCACCAAGATAGGCCGCATTGTACGTTATTACTTCCATTGTGCTAGCAAACTCTTCACGAATTTGAAAACGACTGAACATAATCATGAATACAATATTGAACCCTACAGGTAAGATTGCATTATTGATACAAAACTTATAAAATGGTTGGTTTAGCGTAGCAAGAAAAGAAAAATGTGCTCCTAAACGAATATAGCTATACGTATTGAATCCCATTGTGAATCCGCCTATAGCGAATCCTAGTAATAAAAATGACCACGGTGAGACAGCTCCAAGATATTCGGGTGAAAAAAACAAAATTGGAACACCGAATTTTGTGCCAAATTGATTGGTGATAATAAAAAACAACACTGCCCAATAAAGAAGTGCAAGTAGATTATACTTCAAATGAGCTTTCATCAATTGGAAAGGAAAAAAAGAACCAATTAATTCCCAAAAACTCAATTTTTTATTCTCTATCACCATTACTTAAAAATAACGAAAATAATGGAGTGGGTGTTGGATAATAAGCTATTTCTCTAACTTATTTTGACATTTTATAAAATCAATAACAAAATAGCTTAACATCTTACCATAATTTCGTTTTTCACTTTCAGTTTCGGGTGAACCTTCAGGTAAATGCAAATAACTAAATTTAATTTCCGAGCTTAATTTTCGAATTATTTTACGACAATCTTCAATAGTAAATCCACTTGGTGTGCGAGCAGAAGATGGACAGAATGCTATAGAATCCAAATCCAAATCTAAAGTGTAAGTATTATCATGGTTTACTGAAGAGGCGATATTGTCAATTGTTTTCCAAAAAGCTATTTCGTTATCAAGGAATTGCTCGAAATATATCGCATCAATTTCGTTTTCAGCAATAAAGTCAAGTATAAATTGATTGTTGTAGGATTCATGAAGTCCGACAATGCTATACTTATCTAAATAACCATCTTTTATAGCATAAGAAAAGGGATTTCCGCTATGTCTAAAATCTGTAGTTCGACAGTCAGCATGTGGATCAATATTTATAGCGTGAACTGGTTTGTTGAATTGTGTTTTAGAATTTCTTAATAGAGGATAAGCGTTATTGTGTCCTCCACCAATTACAATAATTGTTTGACTTACGAAGCTGTATTTTTGCAATGTTTCGTACACAAAGTCATCCAATTCTTCAACCCATCCAGTACTATTCTCTAAGGACTCAAAGTTTTGATTTTGAATAACTTCACCCAAAAAACCTATCTCGCTTCCATCGATAAAGTCATTTGATTGAACGTTTTGAATTGCAGAAACAAACGAGCTAAATCCATTTTTCGCTCCTTCGAACCCATTATTAATTTGAGGGCCAATATCCTCTGAAATGCCAAGAATTAGATATTTCCAGTCTTTGACTTCTTTGTCAACTCGGATTTTACTTGACAATTTTACTTCACCGCTTCTTGCGTTATTGCTAATCCAAGATTCATCAGATAAATACAAAGAAAATCGACCGTTTTTGCTTCTATTTTCCATTTATAAGTTTTAAAAAGCTTTCCGGTGGAGCTATGGGGCGCATATTATCTTTTCTAACGAAAACAAGAGAAGTCATGGCTTCGGATATCACCTCGTTTTTCTCGTTAATCAACTTGTATGTAAAAGTTATTTTGGGACCTTTAATCTCCGTAATTATTGTCTCAACGGTCAATACGTCATCGTAATAAGCTGGTATTAAATACTTAACCTGAAAATCTCTTACTGGCAGCATTATTCCCTGTTCTTCCAATTCCTTATAACTGCAACCTAATGAACGCATTGCCTCAACACGTCCGACCTCAAAGTATTGAGCATAGTTACCGTAATAACAATAGCCCATTTGATCCGTTTCACTGTAACGTACTCTAACTTCTGTTTTATTCTTAAAATGGATTTCCATGAATCAATTTTCCTTCATTGAATATCAAATGTAGGAATTTTCATTTGTAGAAATAGATTTTGGTATTTATCTTGATGAGAAATGAGCGTTACGCGTATTTTAACGGATAATCCTTGTTGCGTTAAATTAATGCGATTATTATCAAATCTTATCCGTATATTGTGGTCCTCTAAACAATTCGATCGCAACATGTAAAAAATTCTAGAAAATCAACACTGTTTTGATTTTTTTATTAACTTTTTTATGTAAATATTTGTTCGCTGATATTTATGAAGAGTAATTCCTATTTGGAATCTGAGCCGAATTTGGATTATAATAAATATCAGAAGTATTAACTAATTATTAAAACCAGAAGTAAATGACAAACGAACATGAAAAGGTATGGGGGTCCTCTCTCAAGATAATTAAGGACAACATTTCTCTTCAGGCATTCAAAACTTGGTTTGAACCAATTATTCCGATTCGTCTAGATGATTCTGCTCTAACGATCCAAGTTCCTTCTCATTTTTTCTACGAATGGTTAGAAGAAAATTATATTGACCTTCTTCGTAAAGTCATTAAGAAAGAACTAGGTACTGATGGTCGTTTGGAATATAGTATTGTTATGGAAAATAATAATACGAAGTCAACACCATACACTGTAAAATTACCCGCACTCAACAAGAAATCTTTGAAAAATGCTCCTGTCAACATGCCGTTAGACTTGAGTGAAAAACAAATTCGCAATCCATTTATCATTCCTGGGTTGAAAAAAGTAAACGTTGAATCCAATCTTAATCCATCATATTCTTTTGAGAATTTTGTTGAAGGAGATTGTAACCGTTTAGCGAGAGCTTCTGGTTATGCGGTAGCGAATAAACCTGGAGGAACAGCGTTCAATCCATTATTAATTTATGGAGGCGTTGGATTAGGAAAAACACACTTAGCACATTCTATTGGGATATCGATAAAGAATCAATATCCTGGAAAAACAGTGTTATATGTTGGTTCTGAGAAATTTGCACATCAATTTATTGATGCAATAAAAAATCAGTCAACAAATGACTTTATTCACTTCTATCAAATGATTGATGTTTTAATCATTGATGATGTACAATTCTTTGCTGGTAAAGAAAAGACCCAAGATGTTTTCTTCCATATTTTCAATCACTTGCACCAAAATGGAAAACAGATAATTTTAACATCTGACAAACCACCAGTAGAAATGCAAGGAATGGAGCAACGTCTTCTTTCAAGATTTAAATGGGGATTGTCGGCTGATTTATCTACACCAGATTTGGAAACTAGAATCGCTATTCTAGAGAAGAAAATGTATGGTAACGGAATT
Source organism: uncultured Flavobacteriales bacterium (assembly GCA_963977135.1). GTDB lineage: Bacteria > Bacteroidota > Bacteroidia > Flavobacteriales_D > Crocinitomicaceae > UBA2040. Next base: position 128,557 of record CAXBNN010000004.1, read on the forward strand.
GAATTACCGAAAGACGTAGTTGAATATTTAGCTTACTCCATCAATACGAATATTCGTGAGATGGAAGGTGCGTTGACTTCATTGTTGGCTCAAGCTTCATTAAATAAAAAAGCAATCTCGTTAGACTTAGCGCGCCAAATGGTTGACAAATTTGTCAAAAATACAGCACGCGAAGTTTCAATTGAATACATACAAAAAGTCGTTTCAGATTATTTCGATTTGCCAATTGAAATATTGAAATCTAAAACGAGAAAAAGAGAAGTTGTGCAAGCAAGACAAATCTCTATGTACTTCTCGAAACGAATGACCAAATCTTCATTGGCTAATATTGGAGCGCACTGCGGTGGTAAAGATCACGCAACTGTTCTTCATGCCTGCCGGACGGTAACCAATCTATCGGAAACCGATAAACAGTTTAGAGTTTATCTGGAGGATTTAGAGAAAAAATTAACACTTCAATAAAACGAAATTCGAAAAGCTATCACTACATTGTGGTAGCTTTTTTTAATTAAACCAAAATCAAATGACACCAGAAGACATAGCCAATCAAACCAACATTATTCCCTATGCAATATTTGTAATAGTTGCAGCATTGTTAATTTTTAAATCTGTTATAATCGTAACCGAATCAACTGCAGTAGTAATTGAACGTTTCGGTAAGTTTAAACGCATTGCAGATTCAGGAATTAGCTTCATCATTCCTTTTATCGACAGGAAAGCCTCTACCATTAATTTGCGACTGCAACAATTGGATGTTACTATTGAGACAAAGACGTTTGATAACGTTTTTGTGAACCTTCAAGTGTCTGTTCAATTTAAAGTCGGCAGGGCGCAAGTAAGAGATGCATATTACTCGATGGATAATCCGAGAAACCAAATTGCATCCTACGTATTTGATGATGTTCGAGCTGAAGTACCACGATTAGAATTGGATGATGTTTTTGCCAAAAAAGAAGAAATAGCATTAGCTGTGCAAAAGAACATTCACGAGTCAATGAACGAGTATGGATATCATATAGTGAAAGCATTGATTACGGATATTGATCCAGATCACAAAGTAAAAGATGCAATGAACCGAATCAATGCAGCTAAAAGAGATAGAGAAGCCGCTCTTGAAGAAGGGGAAGGGCTGAAAATTAAAATCATTAAAGAGGCTGAAGCGGAGGCTGAATCAAAAAGATTATCTGGAGAAGGTGTTGCAAAACAGCGGATGGAAATCGTTCGAGGTTTTAAAGAATCTGTTGAAGATTTCAAAAAGTCATTGGATGCCGTTACCCACGAAGAGATTATGCAATTCGTTTTAATGACGCAGTATTTTGATACAATAAAAGACATTGGTATTAATGGGAAAAATTCAACTATTTTAATGCCACACTCACCTGGAGGAATGAAAGATTTCCAAGATCAAATCATTCAAGGAACCTTTGTTGGAAATGACTTAAGCAAAATGAATAAAGGAAATGATGACGAGAAATAATTAAAATTTTACATCTTAATCTCGGGATATTTATTCCCGAGATTTTTTTTGTCAAAAAACGATATGGCTACGAACAAAAGTAAACAAGAGAAATACGAGAGCATTCGAAACTATTCCTTTTTCATAGGTTTAACATTTATAATTGTTTTCTTAATGCGAAATGAGGGCAAGAATCTTTTGATGGGAGTTTATCTATCTTTAATCCCTTTTATAGTAGGTATTTACACATTGGCTTGGTTAAGAAAAAATAAGCCTTAGCTAATTATTTTCTGATGAAATTTAGAATGGAATTACTTTGAATTAAATATTCCACGGTGCTTGGAGCTGTTGAATGTTCTGTTCCAGGAACGTGAATAGCTTCCTTATATGAGCATAAGTAGTTATAAAAGAAAATTTCCCATAGGACTAAAGGCATAGTCATCAACAATTCAATGAAGGCAGAGTAAAAGTATTGAAATCTAAATGTCCCTTCTTAAATAGGATCTTCAGATCGTTAGTATTTTAAATCATCAAAACTTCCTGACGTTATTCTCACTGTGTCTGATGCCGAAGCTCCTGTAGGATAAAAATTTAGGTTAAACAATCCACTCATTCTTTGGTCCGTTGCGTCATCTGACGTAACATAAAAAGTCGCATTTGAAATATTAGAATATGTGAAGTTAGGTGCGGAACCACTTTTTGTAATTAATGAACCACTCGATAATAATGGATGAATACCAACACCTACGTTAGATCCTAAATTCAATTGAATATAGATTGAATCATTATACATTGTAAGCGTGTAGTTGTTGTTTGCAAAAGCAAGCGTTTTAGTATGAAATGAAGTTTGACTGCCATTATAAGTACATTGAGCACTTGGGATATATACCGTTGGACAAGGTCCGCAATTTCCACCACAATCAATTCCTAATTCACCGGCATCTTTATACCCGTTCTTACATTTATCTACAACTTCTTCTTTCTTTTTACATGAAAAAAGGAATAAAATAAGGATAGTGGTAATGCTAATAAATTTCATGTTGTGTATTTTCGTGATAATCAAAGATAATAATTTTCTATTTGGATACTAAAACAAAATATCGATCAGTAAAAAAATCAGAACCGTATGAGCATAAGGAAAAAGGTTCAAAGTTTATTGGTCTGGCTGCTTGGGTAAAAACGGAGCAGGAGATCAAAGAAGTTTTGGATAATTGGCATGAAGCACATCCGCAAGCTACCCACATTTGTTATGCATACCGATTGGGAATTGAAGGTGAAGTGTATAGAGCAAATGATGATGGTGAACCAAATAATAGTGCTGGTGCGCCTATACTGGGACAACTTATTTCTGCCGATGTTACCAATACTATAGTTGGAGTTGTGCGTTATTATGGAGGGATAAAGCTCGGAGTAGGTGGATTAATCTCGGCATATAAAGAAGCCGCGAAACAAGTTCTTAGTCAATCTAAAATCATGGTATTTAAACTGAATAAATATTATGAGTTAGCGATTACATACTTGGATATGCCTCACGTAATGGCTGTATTGAAGAGAAATCAAATAGATATATTAAATAACACGATGACAAATGAATGTCTTTTAGAAGTTAAGCTGTCAATTGACGATGAAAGAGATATTAAAGAATTACTTTCGAGGTTCGAAGGTGTAAAAATTAAAGACTTAGGAATTAAATGAATTTAGAATTATTAGAACAACTTGTTTCCATAAGAGGAGCATCAAGCGATGAATCAAGAATCAAAGATTTTATTATCAACTATGTTAAGAAAAACATGGAAACATGGAAAGTTAAGCCCTTGATTTTGGATGGAGAGGAAATGCAAGATACGCTTGTTTTGGTTTTTGGAAAACCTCGTACTGCAATATACGCACATACTGATTCAATCGGTTTTTCGGTCGGGTATGACAATGATTTGATTAAAATTGGTGGTCCTCGTCTTACAGATGGAATTCAGTTAGTTGGTTCAGATTCTAAGGGCGAAATAGAAGTTGAACTTGCCTTATATGAAGACGATCACGGAAAAGCTCATCCGCATTGTTTAGGCGAAAGGCAATTGGATAGAGGAACAATATTAACTTTCAAACCTGATTTCCGCGAGACGGAAAAATACATTCAATCTCCCTATATGGATAATAGATTAGGTGTATGGGTGGCTTTGCAAGTTGCTGAAACCCTTGAAAATGGGGCAATTGTTTTTTCTACTTACGAAGAACACGGAGGCAACACAGTTGGCTATTCGGCTAATTTACTTTGGGAAAAGTACAAGGTTCGACAAGCTTTGATTGCTGACATTACATGGGTGACAGATGGTGTAAAACATGACGGAGGCGTTGCTATTAGTATGCGTGATCAAGGTTTGCCGCGTAGAAAATATTTAAATCGCATTATCGATTTAGCTCGAGAAAGTAAAGTTGACTTTCAATTAGAAGTTGAATCAGCAGGAGGAAGTGATGGAGGGGTGCTTCAAAAAGCTGACACATTAATTGATTGGTGTTTTATTGGAGCAGCTGAAGATAATGTCCATTCACCAGATGAAAAGGTATATAAATCTGATATTTTGAGTATGGTGAATTTATACCAATATTTAATGAAGCATCTATAAATAATACTTTTTAAAAACTACATTTGATAGAAATACAAAGACATATTATGGAGGAAAATGAAATGTGCCAATTGTTTAAATACGACCGCGAATTTTTCTTGGTTACCAAAAATACGCCTGAATACTTCGCTAAGAATTTCGTTTCCTCTGAAATGGATGAAAATCAGGTGACTTGGTTAAATTTCCATTCCATAAAGGAGATTGAAGATATTACATCTCTTTGTGATAATCTGAATGTAGACAAGTTGGTTGTTGAAGATATTTACACTGAAAAGCAACGTCCAAAAGTTGAAGAATATCACAACTACATTTTTTTTTCAGTTCGTTCAGCCTTGCCAATAGACAGTGAGTCCCATCTTTTAAGACAAGAACAAATATCTTTTTTATTAGGTGAACATTATCTAATATCATTTCAAGAAAAAAAGTCGGATCACTTTACAGAAGTTCGTGACCGAATTGAATTGAACAAAGGTAAGATACGCTCCAAGGGACCGGATTTCCTCATGTTTAGAATGCTTGAAGCGATTATAGATAATTACTATGAAGTTCTTGAAGAAATTACGGAATCAACTCAAAGATTGGAAAAACGAGTAATGCGTAGCTCACAGTCCGAAATTTTAAAGCTTATTGAGCAAGACAAAAAACGACTAGCGGAATTGCGAAAATTAGCACTTCCTATGAAGGATATTACTTCACAAATTCAAAAATCTGAAAACCCATTTTTCCGAAAAGAAAACAAGTACTATTTCGATGATTTGAGAGATTACTGTATAGGTGTATTAGAAGAAATAGATATCAATAAGCAAATTTTAGATGGTTTAACAAACCTATATTACGCAGTTCAAGGTCAACGTATGAACGAAATAATGAAATTGCTCACAGTAGTGAGTGCAATTTTTATTCCTTTAACATTCATAGCTGGATTATACGGAATGAATTTCGACAACATACCCGAACTACATGCCGAGAATGGTTATTTTATTGCTTTGGGTGCGATGTTTTTAATTGCAATCTTATTGATTATCTATTTTAAACGAAGAGGGTGGTTGGGCAGAAATTAAATTAATTAACTAGTATGGACGTTGATGTTAAAAAGCTTTTGCATTTTGAATCAGAGCATATTAAGAAATTACAAAATATAGTAGCACAAGCTTTAAAGGATGAAAATCTAATTATTGACAACCTACTTCATCCACCGAAAGAAATCTTAACTAAAGGACAGAAAGTTTCCGATAAAGTGGCTCGATTTGGTGGGAGCTGGGCCTTTATTCTTTCGTTTTTTGCTATTTTATTTGTGTGGATAATGTACAATACGATTGCTCCACAATAAAAGGAATTTGATCCTTATCCATTTATCTTAATGAATCTCATACTATCCTGTATTGCAGCCTTGCAAGCGCCTATTATTATGATGAGTCAGAATAGGCAAGAGGAAAAAGATAGACAAAGAAGTGAAAATGATTACTTGATTAATTTAAAAGCTGAGCTGGAAATCAGAAGTTTAAATCAAAAAATAGATTTACTTCTTGAAGAAGAAATTAAAATATTATTCGTCAGTCAAGCAAAACAACTTGAATTATTGAAAAGTCTAGAGGAAAAATTGAATAAATAATTTTCAATTCTCAAAACTTTCTCTCCGGTTGATTGTTCTAGCTACATGGCAAACTATCTTATTATTGGCGGTTCGTCTGGAATTGGCCAGTCTTTAGTACATTCGTTAAGTAAGTCGGGACACAGTGTCACAGCGACCTATTTTCAAGGAGAAACAATCGAGAAAATTCCGAGTGTTACCTATTTGCAATACGATGTTAAAAATCCATTCACTGATTCAGATTTATTACCTGAAAGCTTGGATGGATTAGTATATTGTCCAGGAGCGATAGACTTAAAACCATTTGGGCGAATTTCTCCAGAACAATTTATAGAAGACTATGATTTACAGGTTGTTGGAGCAATTAGGGTTTTGCAGGCTGTTTCCTCAAAATTATTGAAAGGAGCGAACCCATCAATCGTTTTCTTTTCAACTGTGGCTGTTCAATCGGGTTTCCCATTTCATTCCAAAGTAAGTGCTAGTAAAGGTGCAATTGAAGGTTTAACAAGAGCATTGGCGGCAGAATATGCTCCGAAAATCAGGGTAAACGCGATAGCACCATCACTAACTGATACACCGCTCTCCTCCAAACTGTTGAGCACAGCTGAGAAAAAAGAAGCAAACGCTCAACGTCATCCTCTGAAGAAAATTGGTGAACCAAAAGACTTAGCAAATCTTGCTGAATTTCTTTTATCAGAAAAAGCAGCTTGGATAACTGGACAAATAATCCATGTCGATGGAGGCATGTCTTCGCTAAAAGTTTAATCAGAATCTATTTTTTGATTATCGATTCAAAGCCGTTGAAAAAGAGTTCGGAAAAAGTATAGCATAAAAAAAGCCAGTTTCAATAAAGAAACTGGCTTTTTCATTAAGTCTATTTGTTATGCCATAACTTTTGGAGCTGCAGCAATAATCGCCTCACTCGTTTCAGATGCATATTGTTCAAAGTTCTTAACGAATTGTCCAGCTAAATTATTCGCTGTTTCATCATAAGCTGCTTTATCAGCCCATGTTTCTCTTGGGTTCAACAATTCATTTGGCACATTTTCGCAAGTTAAAGGAATTTTGAATTCAAAAATTGGAGTTTTTTGGTATTCTACATTGTCCAATTTACCTGTTAACGCAGCTGTAATCATAGCACGTGTGTAAGATAATTTCATTCTGCTTCCAACTCCGTAAGATCCACCAGTCCAACCTGTATTGATCAACCAAACTTTTATTTCTGTCCCGTCTAATTTTTCACCCAATAACTCTGCATATTTAGCAGGGTGCAATGGTAAGAATGCTTTTCCAAAACAAGCTGAGAACGTTGTAGTTGGTTCTGTAACACCCATTTCAGTTCCAGCAACTTTCGCAGTGTAACCAGACATGAAGTGATACATTGCTTGTTCTTTTGTCAAACGAGAAATTGGAGGAATAACGCCAAATGCATCAGCAGTTAAAAAGAATATGTTTTTTGGAGCTGTACCTACTGAAGGAACAGCAATATTATCAATGTAATCGATCGGGTAAGAAACACGGGTATTTTCTGTAATAGAATTGTCAGTGTAATCTGGGGTGGAAGAATCTTCTACAAAGCCAATATTTTCTAAAATTGCTCCAAATCTGATTGCATCAAAAATTTGAGGTTCTTTTTCTCTAGATAAATCAATTGTTTTTGCGTAGCATCCTCCTTCAAAATTGAAGACAGAGTTTCCATCCCAACCATGCTCATCATCACCAATTAAACGACGGTTTTCATCAGATGAAAGCGTTGTTTTACCGGTTCCTGATAATCCAAAGAAAATTGCAGTATCATTGTCTTCATTGCCAATGTTTGCTGAACAGTGCATAGAAAGAGTGTTCTTTTCATGCGGTAAAACGTAATTCAAGACAGAGAAAATACCTTTTTTAATCTCTCCAGTATATCCAGTTCCACCAATAATGATCATTTTTTTTGTGAAATTCAATATAGCGAAGTTGGCTTGACGTGTACCGTCAACTTCAGGGTCAGCTTTGAACTCAGGTGCACAAACGATATTCCATTCTGGAACAAAATTTTCGATTTCTTCATCTGTAGGACGTAAGAACATATTGTAGGCGAATTGATTAGCCCAAGGAGTTTCTGTTATTACTCGGATGTTCGTTTTGAATTTAGGATCAGCGCAAGCATATGAATCACGAACCCAAACATCTGCTTCTTCTAAATGAGCTTTCATTTTATCATAAAGCGCATCAAATTTCTCTGGTGAGAATTTAATGTTTACATCACCCCACCAAACTGTATTCTCAGTTTTTTCATCACAGACAACGAATCTATCTTTTGGAGAACGGCCGGTGAATTCGCCTGTTTCTATTGCAATTGCACCAGTATCGGTTAACATTCCTTCGCCCAAAATAATTGAATCTTCAACTAATTCAGCTGGACTAAGGTTCCAAAACTGAGCACCTAATTTTTTCAATCCTAGTAGTGCTTCTAAATCGGTGTTTTTACCTTTTTTACCATATATTTCCATATGTACTTTTTTTGCTTTTCGCTAATTTGTCCTACAAAATTAAGACTTCTAAATGTTAATTTGGTATTAAATATCCTAAATTATCAACAGTTTGTGTGATAAAAATGTGGGTAAAAAAAAGATTCAAACTTATTGTAAATAGGACAATAAGTCTAAGTGTTGTCTATTTAGTATGTTGTACCTTATATTAAATTTTTGAGCTTAGATAAGATTTTACATCAAACAGGTTTTTTTTAAATATCAATTTATCTCTTCCAAACTATTTAAAAACTCCAACAATGCGTTTTTTTTATACTGATTCAAATCAAAAGGTTGAATAACGGAATTTTGATTTTTATGTTTATTGCCACCTTTTGAATAGAATTCTAACACTTGATTTATACTTTGAAAACTACCGTCATGCATATAAGGAGCGGTCAAACTTATATTTCTCAATGTTGGAACTTTGAAACTGCCTATTTCCGTAGAATCTCCATTTATACGAAATCTGCCTTTGTCTGCAATTGTTGAATAGTCTTTGTAAAGTCCATTGTTTTCAACTTTAAGATTAGTGAATAGCGGTGGAGTGTGACATTTTGTGCAATATAATTCTTCTGAAAAAATCTTCCAGCCATCTTTTGCTTGCTGTGAAATGGCATTTTCCTCATGATCAAAATAATATCGATCGAAAGGTGAATTGTCGGAAATTAGTGTTCTTTGAAAATTGGCCAAACTCTGTGTTAATACAAAAGCATCAAAATCCCTTTTGAATAGTTTTTGACTTGCTTTGTTATAATAATCAATTGATTTTAACTTGGAAATTAAGGTTTTCATATCATTTCCCATTTCTAAAGTATCTCTCAAAGGAACCAAAGCCTGCATTTCTAAAGAAGGAACTTGACCATCAGCCATTAATGTTTTTTGATAGACTACATTAAATAATGTAGGAGCATTTCTCATTGAAAACTTGCCGTGAACACCATTGCTTAATTTCTTACCATCGGTGAACGCCATTTTAGGCATGTGACAATTTACACAGGCAATAGAATTATCAACAGATAATCTTTTGTCAAAAAAGAGCTTTTTACCAAGAGCCGCGATTTCAGGATTAATTGGATTATCCTTTAATATTGGCAGATGACCAAGTCGCGGAGTTGAATGATCCTTGCACTTATAAAACAAACCAATAGCTAAGCCAAGAATAAACAAAATGCCAACTCGACTCAATGATTTCATTTTTTAAAGTTCTTTTGCTTTGTCGAGAACGTCCCAGGTATGATCTGCCAAAAGTCGGGTAGTGGCAACATAGGAAAATGTTCTTCTACTTCTTCCCCAATCGTTAGGACCAATTAAAGAAAGCAAATAACCACCATCTTCTTTTTCGTACAAAAAGTAAACATGATTGATGAGTGGTTCAAAGCGCATTTCTGACTGATAGATATATTCTGAAATTCGTTTTCTATCCTGAAGTTTATTTGCCTGATCTGAAAGCAATTTCATTTGCTCATAAATCTGACTCATTTGCATATCGGTTTGATGCTCCATTGCAGACAAAGCTCGACCTTTCAGTTTACCTTGATCTTCTGGTTTTACTAGCGCTGAACCCGTATGATGCGGATAGGGTAGGGTGCCCGGAGTTTCCGTTATTTTATCTGGATCAATTGGATTTACAAATTCTTCACTCATGCTTTTTAAACGATTGAAAGAAAAGAAAGTTCACGACTATTTTTTATAAGCCTTAATTGTCTTCTCAATTATTCCGACACAGTCCATCAATTGTTCCTCTGTCATTACCAACGGTGGCGCAAATCTGATGATATTTCCATGTGTAGGTTTTGCTAATAAACCATTTTCTTTCATAGCAACGCATAGGTTCCAAGCTGTTTCACTTTCTGGTGTGTCGTTTACTATAATTGCATTCAACAAACCTTTTCCACGAACTTTAACAACTAAATCTGTTTCAGATATTATTCTATTCATTTCAGAACGGAAAATATCACCTAATCTACGAGCGTTTTGAGTTAAATTCTCATCGTCAACTACGTTTAATGCTGCAATAGCAACTTTGCCTGCAATTGGGTTTCCACCAAAAGTCGATCCGTGTTGACCGGGTTTGATAACTTCCATTACATCATCGTCTGCTAATACAGCAGAAACCGGGTAAGCACCACCTGATAAGGCTTTTCCTAGTATTAAGATGTCTGGTTTTGTATAAGTAGCTTGTTGTTCACATTTGTTTTCACAAGAGCAATTTCCGCAAACGGCCAATATGCTTCCTGTACGAGCAATTCCAGTTTGTACTTCATCTGCAATAAATAACATGCCGTTTGCATGACAAATAGCTTGTGCTGTTGAAATAAAATCTTCATCTGGCACGTATACACCTGCTTCACCTTGAATTGGCTCTACAAGGAAGCCTATGACGTCTTTTCTTTTCGCTACTTCTTCTAATGCTTTTGTATCATTATATGGAATAGTTATAAAACCTGGTGTGAACGGTCCGAAATTGTCTTTGGCGTTATTATCATCTGAGAAAGAGACAATTGTAGTTGTTCGTCCATGGAAATTTCCAGAACATACAACAATGGTCGCTTGGTTTTCAGCAATACCATTTTTTTCATACGCCCATTTACGCGCTAGTTTTATTGCTGTTTCAACAGCTTCAGCACCTGTATTCATTGGGAGAACCTTGTCAAAACCGAAATATTCAGTCACAAACTTTTCATATGGCCCTAATGCATCGTTGTAGAATGCTCTGGATGTTAATGTTAGAGTTTGCGCTTGCTTTGTCATTGCATCAACAATTTTAGGGTGACAATGTCCTTGATTCACTGCAGAATATGCGGATAGAAAATCATAGTACTTTTTTCCATCAACATCCCAAAGGAAAACACCTTCTCCACGACTCAATACAACCGGCAAGGGGTGGTAATTGTGCGCTCCATGGCGATTTTCCATTTCGATATATTCTGCTGATTTAGTGTTTTCCATTGTTGATTGCATGCGTATACTATTATTGCGATTATTCCTTTTGACTATTTAATGTAAAATTAACCAATTCAGGGCGATTTCCCTTGAATTTGAACAATAAATGTTTCGAATAAACAAAAAAAAAGTATCTTCATATTCTAATAAATTTACATCAATGTTGAAGAATAATTTATCTGCTATTATCATTTCACTTGCCGTGATTACAGGTGTTGCAATTTTGGGACAAGCTTATGTCAAGAGAGGAAACGCAAACGATACAGTTAGCGTTACAGGTATGGGTGATGAAGATTTCACCAGTGATTTAATTGTTTGGCGAGCGAGCTTTTCCAAGAAGGCTTATGAATTGAAAGAAGCCTACGCAAACTTAAATTCAGATAGGCTAAAGATTAAGAAATATCTTCAATCGAAAGGTATTAAAGACGCTGAAGTTGTTTTTCAAGCGATTGATATCCGAAAAGATTATTCTTATGAATACGATTCTTATGGTGGGCAGAGAAGCCAGCAGTTTCAAGGCTATGTTCTTGATCAACAACTAAAAATCGAAAGCAACGACGTAAATAAAGTAGAAGATCTGTCTCGATCCGCTTCCGAATTGATAGATATGGGAATGGAGCTGATTTCTTATGCGCCTGAGTATTACTACACGAAATTAGCTGAGCTTAAAATCAAAATGATAGAATCGGCTACTAAAGATGCAAAATTGCGTGCAGAAAAAATTGCTGAAAATGCTGGTGGTAGTCTAGGAGCTTTGAAAAATGCCGATTTGGGTGTATTCCAAATAACTGGACAAAACTCTTCGGAAGACTATTCTTGGGGTGGTAGTTTCAATACATCTTCAAAGAAGAAAACGGCAAGTGTTACAATACGACTGAAATATGATGCACGATAAAATCGTGTAAAGTGCTATATTTGAAAAAAAAGATAAAAATGTCAAGTAAAAGAAATTTAAAAAAATCTGTGAATAATATGGTATTTGATGTGGTAGGCGAGTGCTTTCACGTTCAAGATTCAGATCCATCTAAGTTAAAAGCAACCGAAGCATTGTTTGATAAGGCTGCTGATTTTCAGGATACAATTTTGCAAGAAATTCATCAGGCAAAAACGAAAAAGGATTTCAATCCTATTGTTGCTAAAATCAACAGTATGCATGAAGAATTCACAAAAGAAATCAACAACTTATAATACTAACAAAAATAATTACGATTATGTGGGCATGGTTAAAACGTTTATTTAGAATAGGTTCAGCAGAGGCACATTCAGCTTTGGATAGTCTTGAAAATCCAATTAAAATGACAGAGCAAGGAATTCGCGAGTTGAAAGCGAACCAAGAAAAAGCTTTGGTGGCTATGGCTGAAGTTAAAGCTATGGGTATTCGTGCTAGAGGCGATGCTGAAGCGCAGGAAGCAAAAGCAAATGAATACCAGCAGAAGGCACTTGCCCTTTTACAAAAAGCGAAAGCGGGCGATATGGATCAAGCTGAAGCGGATAGATTAGCGAGTGAAGCTTTGTTAAAAAAGCAAGCCAACATGAAATTAGCCGCAGAATCGAAAAAGAATCAAACAATGTTTGAAGGCCATGCTGAGAAATTAAGCTCGAATCTTGATGGACTGAAAAGTAACATTTCGAAATACGAAAATGAATTAAAAACTTTAAAAGCGCGTGCTAAAGTAAGTGCAGCGACAAGAGATATCAACAAAGATTTGGCAAATATCGATTCATCGAGCACCGTTTCCATGTTAGAAAAGATGAAAGACAAAGTTGCTGAACAAGAAGCTCTGTCTGAGTCTTATGCGGATATTGCTCAAGAATCTCGTTCAGTTGACGATGAAATTGAGGCTGCTTTAGGCGATTCTGCTGCGGAAGTTATTGTTAAAGATGATTTAGAAGCTTTGAAAGCGCAATTGTAGTAAACAATATTTAGTTATTTTTGAAAGGTGAGTCCAATTGGGCTCACCTTTTTTTATGCCTATGTTGAGAGATAGAATTTTATTGGCTATTGCACTTTTGGTTTTCTTTGTTGTCATTTTTACAACAGGAGGGAAGGATACTTTTATAAATGCTTTACTTCTCGGTGGATTAATGGTTTATCTCTGGATTTTTGAAATAATACCAATTTACGTCACGGCTTTACTACCCTTTGTTTTAGGAGTTCCTTTAGGGATTCTTGATACAAAACAATTAGCACTTTCCTATGGAGATAAAAACGTTTTCTTATTCCTTGGGGGATTTATTTTAGCTCTTTCACTAGAAAAATGGCATGTTCATAAGCAAGTAGCAAAAATTATCATAAATATCGTTGGCTATTCTAAACCGAGAATACTTCTAGGTTTCTTGATTTCAACTGCTCTTTTGTCTATGTGGATCTCAAATACGGCAACAGCGTTAATGATGCTCCCAATGGCATTGGCTGTTCTAACTTCGTTGCCAAAAAAAGATCAAGACGGAAAATTTGCTTTGTTTTTAATGCTCTCAATTGCTTACGCGGCTTCTATAGGAGGAATGGGTACTTTGGTCGGGTCGCCACCAAACATCCAAATGGCTGGAATACTGGACAAATCTTTTGGAGTACAGGTAGATTTCGCAGATTGGATGAAAATAGGCGTTCCAATTGCAATAATTATGATTGCGATAATCTATGCTGTTTTCTATTTCTCCCTGGGTTCTGAAAGAAAAGAACATCCTGAAGACTTTGTTTTAGAGAAAAAACCTTGGACTAAAAATCAAAAAAGGGTTTCTCTGATTTTTAGTTTGGTTGTTATTCTATGGATTTTCAAGAAATCAATTATTGAAATCACAGGTTTTCCTTATGGTGACGAAGGTGCGGCTTTGTTAGGAAGTTTGTTGCTTTTTTTAGTTCCTGGAGAAGATAAAGCTAGTCTACTGAATTGGAAGGATACCGAGAAATTACCTTGGGGAATTCTCTTACTTTTCGGCGGAGGTTTAGCTTTGGCTTCAGCCTTGGAAGCTAATGGAGTAATCGATTATTTGACAACCTTCTTTGATACTTTCAAAACTTGGGATTATTTCCTTCTGTTAACGGTAATTATTGCTGTAGCGATATTTGGAACTGAATTTATGTCAAATCTTGCATTGGTTACGGTGTTCATTCCTATTATCGGTGCATTTGCCTTGGAGTCTCAATATGATATTATCCAACTCTGTGTACCAGTCACTTTGGCTGCCAGTTGCGCTTTTATGCTGCCAATAGGAACGCCACCGAATGCAATAGTATTTTCTTCAGGGAAAATTACGATTGGTCAAATGGCGAGAGTAGGCGTTATTTTTAACTTTCTAGCACTCTTTTTAATCGCAACAGTAGCTTACTATTTCTTGTAATCAATGAACTTTCAGTCGATTTCTCTTGTTAGGAATTATTGAACTAATAAATTTGCAACATGAAAATTCTTATTTCTCCAGCCAAGTCGTTGGGTAATCAAAAAATCAATAGTTCTATTTCTCCAACCGAAGGAGCGTTTTTAAATGAAGCTGAATCACTCGCTAAGAAGCTTAAAAAGTTCTCGGTCAAAAAGATTGAAAAACTGATGCATGTTAGCAATGATATTGCAACTCTTAATTACAATCGTTTTCAAGATTGGGAGAAACCTATTCAAGAAAATGAAATGGTTTTGCCTGCAATTGCTCAATTTACCGGAGAAGTTTACCGAGGAATGGATGCGACGTCAATGAATGAGACTCAAATTGAATATTTACAGAGCAATTTGAGAATACTCTCAGGAATGTATGGAATACTAAAACCAATGGATTTAATGTTTACCTATCGCTTAGAAATGGGTACAAGTTGGGCTGTAACTCCCAAAACCAAAAGTCTTTACCAATTTTGGGGTAAGAAGTTGAGCAATCACCTGAATTCTGAAATGGAAAAAGATGAAGTCATCGTGAATTTGGCTTCTACAGAATACTTTAAAGCAATCGATAAAAAAGCCCTTAAAGCAAAAATAATCACACCTCATTTCAAAGAATTGAAAAACGACAAGTATTCAGTTGTTGCAATTTTTGCAAAAAATGCCAGAGGAAAAATGACGAGATATGCTGCTGAAAATAAGATCACTAATCCAGAAGACTTGAAGTCTTTCGAGGTGGATGGTTATCGCTTTCACGAATCCCTTTCATCCGAGACAGATTGGGTTTTTACGAGATAAAAAGTTATGCTTCAGCTAATACGCTGATTTCCGCTTTCATGATTTGATCACGGTCAATTTCTGTTAGTACAACGGTTTGAAAAGTGTTCACAAGATTTTCATCGTATGGAAGCTTTACTTTGATGTAATTTTCAGTAAAACCGAACATCATTCCATTTTCTTCGTCAGATTCCAACAGAACCGAGCGGGTAGTGCCAACTTGTGTTTCGTAAAAAGCTCTCTTCTTCTTGTCTGACAGAATATGAAGCATCTTACTTCGCTCGCGACGAATATTCATTGGAACAGATTCTCCTAACTTCACAGCGGTTGTATTCGCTCTTTCAGAATAAGTAAAAACGTGTAAATAGGAAATATCCAAATCTTTCAAGAAATCAATCGTCTCCATAAACTCTTCGTCTGTTTCGCCAGGAAAACCAACGATTACATCAACTCCTATGCAGCAATCTGGTCTTAAACTTTTGATATAAGCAACACGTTCTGCGTACAATTCTCGTTCGTATTTACGACGCATTGTTTTAAGCACCCGGTTACTTCCAGATTGAAGCGGGATATGAAAATGAGGAACAAACCGTTTTGAATCGTGAAGCGAAAAATGAATGATTTCATTACTCAGTAAATTCGGTTCAATTGAAGATATACGATATCGATCTATACCTTCAACAGTATCCAAAGAACGTATCAAACCTTCAAAATTTTCTTCTCCACCTTGACCGAAATCACCAATATTTACACCAGTAATAACAACTTCTTTAACTTCTGTTTTGGCTATTCTTCTCGCTTGCTCAGTTGTCGATTCAATTGTTGCGTTTCTACTTTTCCCTCTAGCCAATGGAATAGTGCAAAACGTACAGAAATAGTCACATCCGTCCTGTACTTTCAAAAAAGATCGTGTCCTGTCGCCATAAGAAAATGCCGGAACGAAATCAGTGGTAATCTTTATATTGTCGAAAGAAACAATTGCTTGAGCAGACTTGCTCTCCAATTTTTCAATGTGTTCTATTAAATTGAACTTCTCATTAGCACCTAAAACTAAGTCGACGCCAGGTATTTTGCCAATTTCTTCTGGTTTCAATTGAGCGAAACATCCAACAATACAAACAAAAGCTTCTGGATTAATCTTTAATGCTTTCTTAACCAGTTGTTTACATTTCTTATCAGCGTTCTCGGTTACGGAACATGTATTGATAATGAAAATGTCGGGGTTGTCTTCAAAGTCTACTTTTGCATGACCAGCATCCTCAAACAAGCGCGCAATAGTTGACGTTTCTGAGAAATTCAACTTGCAACCTAGTGTGTAAAATGCGACTTTTTTGTATTGTATCATGATAAGCGGTTGCAAAGATAGTGGGAATGAGCTAATATTTCAAACTTTAATAAACTCTTCGGCTACAGAAATTCTTGAATTGTCAATTTTACGTTAAGTTTTCCTTGAATAAATAGAAATTAACTATCTTAGACCTGCTAAATTTAAGATTATGCCAATACGAATGGTGGACGATGAGCCGGGAAATAACTCATCAAATAATAGAAGTAATAATAACCCAGGCAAAAGTTCCCGCGGATTTTCATCTGGCGGCAGTTTAGGCGGAAGTTTAGGAAATATTTTAGGCGCAGCATTACCTTATTTAATTAAAAAGCCAAAATTGCTGATTGTAGTTGCGGCAGTCGCAATTATTTACTTTTTGTTTTTCAGGAACTAAGCATTTTCATTTAAAAATTGACAAGTTTTCAGCGAAGAGACTTGTTAATAATAATTCTTAATATTTCATTATGCCAATACGTATGGTAGATGATGAGCCAGGTAAGGGTTCGTCCAAAAAATCTAATTCAAGAAACTCTAATTCTAATCGTCCAAGCTTTTCAAGCGGTGGAAGTGGCGGATTAGGAAATATCCTTGGTGCTGTTCTTCCATATCTCTTGAAAAAGCCCAAACTTATATTGATTCTCGTGGTTATAGGAGTTGGTTTGTACTTTTTCATGGGGAAAGGTTGTTCTTCGCCATTCAATACAGATACAATAAGCAATTTCGTTCGAGGTGGTGATTTAAACAAAGATATTTACGACCAAACAGAGATTTACGAACCTTTGGCCGATAATAAAAAGAATCCTCTTCCAGAAAGAGTTTCCTTACAGAAGTATTGCCCAACACCCATGAATCAAGGTCAACAAGGCTCTTGTGTTGCTTGGGCATCAGCTTATGCGGCAAGAACTATCTTAGAAGCACAGCGCACCGGAAAAGATCCGAATTCTGTAAAATTCTCACCATCTTATTTGTACAATCAAATTGCATTGAAGGATTGTCAGGGTTCGTACGTCAAGTATGCCATGGACAACATGTATGACAAAGGAGCCGTAAATTTCAAAGATTTCGCTTATGATGATAGAGATTGCTCACGTCAACCAACTTCAGATTTACGATCAAAAGCAGTTAACTATAAAATCAAAGGATTTCAACGTTTGACGGAAGAAGGCAAAGGGAAATCCTATGAAATGTTGGGTATGAAGCAAAATCTAGCCAAAGGCTCACCAGTCGTAATAGGAATGATGGTTGGTGGTTCATTTATGTCAAATATGCTCGGCAAAGACGCTTGGATACCAACGCAAAGCGATTATTCTAAAAGTGGATTCGGTGGTCATGCCATGTGCGTTATCGGCTATGATGACTATATGAACGGAGGTTCATTTTTACTGATGAACAGTTGGGGAACTGAATGGGGAAACAAAGGATTCACTTGGGTTCGTTATTCTGATTTCAAAGAATTCAATGTAGAAGCATACGGTTTATACCCAATGGGAAATGCAGATAGGGTGCAACCAACTTCATTTTCAGGCTCATTTGGTTTAGAATTAAACAATGGAAAGAAAACGATTGCACTGCGCGAAGCTGGGAATAACTACTTCGAAACTGTAAGCAAACTAGGATCTACAGATAAGTTTAAAGTAGAATTCACCAATACTGTTGAATGCTACACCTACATTTTTGGTCAAGAAACAGATGGTTCGTCGTATGTTCTTTTCCCAAATACGCCTAAGCACTCTCCATATTGCGGAATAACTGGAACGCGACTTTTCCCTCGAGACCAAAGTATGCAACCCGATAATATTGGAACAAAAGACAAGTTTGCTATTCTAGTAACACGATCACCGATAGATTATGATTTAATGAACAAAGCCATTAGTTCGGCTAGCGGTTCAGATTTCGCAGATAAAATACGCAAAGCACTTGGTTCGCAAGTAGATGAGTCCATACGTTTCACGCAGAGCGGTGAATTGATAAAATTCAACACTAGCTTGGACAATACTAAATGTGCCTTCTTCGTTATCGGCGTAAATAAATAAAAGAATTTGAGGTTCAATTCCCCCCTTTGGAGGGAAGAGAAAGTTCAACTTTCAAAGACCAAACGACAGTGCAGAGAAAAGGGGGAGGATTCCTGTAAATTACTAGAAAATAAAACGTTAAATGAAAAAAGAACTTAAAATAACATACGAACACTTCTCAAATCTTTCAGAACTTTCTGTTGAAGATCAAGATTATGTGGCGAAGGCTAGGGAAGTAGCAAAAAAAGCGCACGCACCATATAGTAAGTTTTATGTTGGAGCCACTTTGCTTTTGGAGAATGGTGAAATCATTTTAGGTTCAAATCAAGAAAACATAGCTTTTCCTTCGGGCCTTTGCGCTGAACGAGTTGCATTATTTTATGCTGGAGCCAATTTCCCTGACGTAGGAGTAAAAAAACTTATCGTAGTTGCAAATGGAGATTTGATAGCAAAAGATGCAGTTCTTTCTCCTTGTGGCGGTTGTCGACAAGTTATGCTGGAATCACAAAGCCGACAAAAAGAAAATTTCCCTATTTATCTTATCGGGCAAGATGATAGCGTTCATATCTTTAGCTCGATTTATGATCTTATGCCTATGGCTTTTGGGAAATAAATTTTTGAGACCCGATAGAAATGAATTATCTTTGTTAAAAATAAAATTGAATGTCCTTAACGGAAACTTTAGAAAAACCCAGCATACTCGATCAATTGGTTGAGAACAAAGATTTAATTGTGTACAACGACGATTTCAACAGTTTTGAACACGTTATTGAGTCACTTATTAAGATTTGTGACCATAGTAACATACAAGCAGAACAATGCACCTGGATTATACACAACAACGGCAAATGTCAAGTTAAAAGAGGACCTTTTAAAGACTTGATGCCAATGTGTACAGGATTACTCGAAAGAGGTATTTCTGCAGAAATCGAATAAAAAATTTATTTTTAGATTGTAAAGAATGAAAAATACGCTATCTTTGCACTCGAAATTGGCTTCGTAGCTCAACTGAATAGAGCACTACATTACGGCTGTAGAGGTTTCAAGTTTGAATCTTGACGAGGTCACAAAAGAAAAGCTTAGCAGAATTGCTAAGCTTTTTTTGTTGTTAAAAAACGAAATGAAATATTTTTGCTATGTATTGAGAAGTACTGATTTTAGTCGCAATTATATTGGTTTTACTTCAAATATTGAAAACCGTCTAGAGCAACATAACTCAGGTAAAACTAAATCCACGCGTCCGTATAAACCGTGGAAATTACTATTTTATGAAGTATTCGACACGAAAGAGGAAGCTATTCAGAGGGAAAAATGGCTTAAAAGTGGCCTTGGACGAGAATATATTAAATCGAAATTAGAATTGTAGCTCAACTGAATACCTGCCTGCCGGCAGGCAGGGAGCACTACATTACGGCTGTAGAGGTTTCAAGTTTGAATCTTGACGAGGTCACAAAAGAAAAGCTTAGCAGAATTGCTAAGCTTTTTTTGTTGTTAAAAAACGAAATGAAATATTTTTGCTATGTATTGAGAAGTACTGATTTTAGTCGCAATTATATTGGTTTTACTTCAAATATTGAAAACCGTCTAGAGCAACATAACTCAGGTAAAACTAAATCCACGCGTCCGTATAAACCGTGGAAATTACTATTTTATGAAGTATTCGACACGAAAGAGGAAGCTATTCAGAGGGAAAAATGGCTTAAAAGTGGCCTTGGACGAGAATATATTAAATCGAAATTAGAATTGTAGCTCAACTGAATACCTGCATGCCGGCAGGCAGGGAGCACTACAATACGGCTGTAGAGGTTTCAGGCTTGAATCCTGACGAGGTCACTAAAGCTGACAATTATTTTAAAGCTACTGGTTCTCCGCTTTTTATTTTGGTTAAACAGACTACAATTTGTAATCTATATTCAATCAATTAACCGAAGCAATTAACCGAAGCAATTAATAGTAATTGCTTTTATTTAATCAATCCTTTTGTAAATTACTTTCTGTATTGATAATATAGCTCAATATTGATCAAAGAGTTATATGTGTATTTTGAACATGACATAGCTAAAAATGGACTTTTTCAAGGTTGGGTTTTCTGGGTTATTAATGAACAAACCTACTTCCAACTCAAAGCACCGCTTGGACAAGTAGAAATTTGGTCTTTCAATTCATCCGTCGTGGCATTATCAACCTTAATCCATGGTTTTTCTTTGGGGTTGTACACATTAGGTAGATGTTTAACACAATTCCCTGCATGTATGCATTTTGAAGCGTCCCATACAACGGTGATTTCTCCGTTGCTATATTCTTTAGTTTTGTTTATTTCATTCATAATAGTGCAGTTGTAAATAGATAAGAAAGGTAACAATTATTTTTGGGATTTAATTGACAACCTTTTGTCTAATTTCGTGTTTTGCAAACTTCCGATTTAAACATATTCGGAATTTGCTTGTTTCAATATATTTATCGCAAAAACATCTTAATGACATTCTCAGAATTATCAATCAACAAACCAAACGGCGAAACCATAGAAATGAAAGACCTTCAAGGGAAGGTGGTATTGGTGGTGAATACAGCAACCAAATGCGGATTAGCCCCTCAATTTGAAGGATTGGAGAATTTACATCAGAAATACAAAGATCAAGGTTTGGTTATTTTAGGCACGCCATGCAATCAATTTTTAGGACAAGAACCTGAAACGAATAACAGTGTAGTGGAAGCCTGCAAAATAAACCACGGGGTCACTTTTCAATTGACAGAAAAAATAGATGTTAATGGAAAGAATACACATCCACTTTTCAAGTTCTTAAAAAACAAGCAAGGTGGATTTCTCGGAAGTACAATAAAGTGGAATTTTACTAAGTTTTTAGTCAATGGAAATGGGGTTCCTGTAAAACGTTATTCGCCAACAACAAAGCCTGAAGATATCGAGAAAGACATTCTGAAAATGATTGGCGCGAAATAAAAAATGCCTGAGAATTTCATCACAGGCATTTCATTTTTCTATTTAAAATAATCTTATCTCATAAAGGTAATTATTATAGCCACTAATATCAATGAAGCCAAATGATAACTAGTGTTGATGGCAAACAATTTAAAGGATCGTTTTTCCCAGAACATCGTACCTGCATCTGTTGGTAAAAAGAAACCCAACCAAGTGAACATGGCAGCCATCATTGCACTTTCGCCTTTGCTCATTTCGTCCATTCCGGGAACAAAGTCCCATGCTGCGATATTGTGGGAGAACACATAAGCCAATAGAAAATTACCAATTAACATGCTAATCATTCCCTTCATCATGCCGCTCATCATGGCTTTTCTTTCCTCCTCGGAAGGATTTGGATCAAAACCCATTTCTTTGGCCCAAACTTTTCCGAAAATTGGTGTATACCACAAGAATCCAAGTACAAAATGGGCTATTACGGCAATTCCTATAGCCAACATACTAATGTTTAACTCTTCCATAATTGATTGTTTTAATTGTTAATACACTCACAATGTACAGTTTATGTAGATTTCCGACCTATTATATACATTTAACTTTTCAATATTCAGTTGTTAGCGGAATTGATTAACTTTGAATTACGACAAAATTTCATGACCAATTTCTCTAAAATACATTTGCAAGCTCTGTTCTCAAAAGAACTCCCATTTGATCCAATCAAGGAAAATTATACTCGTCAAGTTAATAATTCCTTTGGCTCGTATGTGCAAACAAAAATACCTTCAAAGCCGACTCTAATTCATAAATCTGATTTATTTCTAAAAGAATTAGACCTTGAAATTGATAATGAAAAAGAGTTTTTAGAAATCGTTTCAGGCGCAAAGTCTTTTAAAGATTTTAAATCCTACGCCATGTGTTACGGCGGACATCAATTTGGAAATTGGGCAGGTCAATTGGGTGATGGTAGAGCCATCAACATTGCGGAAACTGAAATTGATGGTAAGAATTGGACTTTTCAGTTAAAAGGAGCCGGTCCAACACCTTATTCTCGCGGAGCCGATGGATTTGCTGTACTTCGTTCATCCATTCGTGAATATTTGTGCAGTGAAGCAATGCATGCATTAGGTGTTCCAACGACAAGAGCTTTATCATTGGTTTTAACTGGTGACGAAGTAAGTCGTGATATGCTGTACAACGGCAATCCTGCAGATGAAAAGGGAGCAATCGTTTGTAGAGTTTCACCTAGTTTTATTCGTTTCGGAAATTTCGAGATCTTTACTTCTCGACAAGAATTAGATGAACTTAAGCAATTAGTCGATTTTACAATAACAAACCATTATCCTGAATTGGGTGAACCAAATAAAGAAAACTACCTAAAGTTTTTTGCAGAAGTAGCAAAGCGAACAGGTGAAATGATTGTTCATTGGCAGCGTGTTGGATTCGTTCATGGTGTTATGAACACCGACAATTTGTCTATTTTAGGATTGACAATAGATTACGGTCCTTATGGTTGGTTAGAAGATTACAATCCGGATTGGACACCGAATACAACTGATTCAAGTCACAGACGATACAGATTTGGAAATCAACCTAATATAGCCTTGTGGAATTTGACTCAATTGGCAAACGCCATCTATCCTTTGGTGGATGAGGCAGAACCTTTCAATGAGATTTTAACCAATTTCAAGAATGAATTTGAGCACAATTATCAGCTTATGTTAGCGAGTAAAATCGGTCTTAAATCGATAACAAAAGAAACTATTCAATTGAATATTGATCTTCTGGATTTAATGAAAAAATCTGAATTGGATATGACTATTTTCTACCGTGAATTGGTGGAGTTTGACATACAGAAACCATTCAACCATTTGACTAAAATTAAAAGCTCAAGTTATCTCTCGTCTCAGCATTTTGATGATATGGAAATTCAATGGAAGTCATGGCTAAATTCATATTCTGATTTATTAAAGAAAGAGAATATAGATGAGGAAGAAAGGAAAGAATCCATGAACAAAGTCAACCCAAAATATGTTCTGCGTAATTGGATGGCTCAAATGGCAATAGACGACGCAGACAAGGGAAACTATAAATTAATAGACGAACTATACCAATTGCTCTTAAAACCTTATGATGAGCAAGCAGATATGAATAAATGGTTTGCAAAACGCCCGGATTGGGCAAAAGAAAAAATTGGTTGTTCAATGCTATCATGCAGCTCTTAAAAAAATTAAAATAAAATATGAAAATACTTGTATTCGCAGGCAGTAATAGTGATCAATCAATAAACATGCAATTGGCAACATATGCCTCAACCTTTTTCGAGGGTGAAATAGAAATCATCAAAATTTCAGACTATGAAACACCTATTTATAGTCCAGAACGAGAAGAAAAGGGTGGGATACCAAGTTTAATTCATGACTTTGCGCAAAAGATTTCCTCATGTGATCTAATAATACTTTCCCTTGCAGAACACAACGGAAGCTATAGCGCTGGATTTAAGAATTTATTTGATTGGGTTTCGCGTATTCCAAATAGAAAAGTGTTCGATGATAAATCTATGCTATTGCTTTCCACATCAACAGGAGCCAGAGCAGGAGCAGGAGTTATGGCTGCAGCTTTAGAAAGATTTCCGAGAAGTGGTGCCGAAATAATAGGAAACTTTTCTTTACCATCTTTTTCTGAGAATTTTGATGGTGTTTTTAAAAAGATAACAAATGATACTTTATTGTCTGATTTTCAAAAAGTTGTCAACGAGGTAAAGTTATTTGTTAAAAATTAAAATTGATAAAATAAGATTTTTTGTTCGACGTTCTTTGAGCAACTTTAAATCTTATATATGAAAATTCTTTTTGCCTTTTTATTCGTAGTCTTTTCTTTTCAATCTCTTTCTCAAGAATCTTTGAAAAGTAGAAAAAATGTTGATTTGTATTGGCAGCTATACGCCTGTAATCTTCAATTTCGTGGAGATGCCTATGCTGCATTTCAAAACCAATTTCCAAATTCATCAATATTATCAGCATTTGGAAGTCAAGTTGATGAAACTTCAATGCTAACAGGTAGTGGACAATCTACTGCTATGTCTTTCGGAGTGGGCGTTCCAGTAACAATATTCAAATCAAGCAAATTTGTAAATTCAATACGATTGAGTTATGATGGCTTAGGAAAAGTAACTATGGGAGCAGGAATTTATGACGAAACCAGAGTAAGACAAGACTCAACCTTTTACCCGCAATACAATGCCAGTTTGATGAAAGACAGTGTTTACGTCGATCAAATTACCGGTTTCATGTCAGGAAATGTTCATCAAGTGAAAGCAGATTTGCTTTTTCGATTTAGACCTGAAAAGCAATTTACCCTATACAGCGGTTTGGGGATTGGACTAGCGATGACAACGAATCGAAAAATTGAGGTTTCTCAAAACTATGGAAGTTACGTTGAAGTAACATCTGCAATTGAGGATGACGCTGCTGCTTCAGGAAATTCATTTGAGCCACAGTATTACTTTGCAGGCAATCCGAATACTGAACTTGAAGAGCTTGCTAAAGAGTCATATACCTTAAAAACCGGATTCAGCATGTTTTCATATATTCCGTATGGTTTAGATTTGAAAATGAGTAAAAAAGATAATTTACTTAGCAAATTTCACGTTTATACAGAAGGTCAAGTTGGCGCTCGTTTTTCAGATGTTTATTTGAACACTAAACAAACTACTTTTTATTTCTCTACACAATTAGGAGTAAGAGTAACTCTTTAATTAACGAACCTTTAAAAACTTAAACACAATGAAAGAAAAATCAAAAATAGGATGTATTATTTTGCTTTTTTCATTTTCAGTATATGTTGATGCTCAAGTTGAAAAAAGTGTTTTACCTGCATCTCGTTGGTCTATTTTTTGGTCTCCATCCAAATCAAATTTTGTCGAAATACCAATTATTTTAAATGAATTCAATAACATTCTTGCACTTGAAGGCTTGAACAACAATAACCTTCAGTCTGAAATTTTCCCAAACTTAAGTCCGTACAGGTTATCACCCAGAATTTCTCATCATTTAGGGGCAGAGTTTAAATTTAAAAATGGTTTAGGTGATAAGGATATCAACTTATCGTATAGAACTGATTTTCAGCACAAAAAAGATGGAGGCTCACAATTGAAATATGCAAAAGGCAATACTGTCTATATTGATAGCAGTTTTGTGCCGTCTTTAAACTCTACAGTTTGGAGAGATTCAATCTACTTAGACATCTATGATTCCCAGATTTCTCAAGAATCATTTTTGTGGAACAATTCGGTTTTATTGAGATTTGCAGAGAACAAACGTTGGTCTTTTTATACGGGTATCCAGCTGGGACTGCAGTTTAATTTTTCACGTCAAGTTACCATCCTAGAATCAAATTATGCAGAATTGGACACCTATGTAAATACCGTGCGAGAAACAAATAGATCAATTAACACCTCAGATATTCCTGAAGGTCCTTTTTCACAGAGAAAATACAAACTTGATAATACGATAGCCTATAATGTTTCAGTTCCTGTTGGAGTTGATTTGCGGATTGGAGACAATCGTTTCTGGAAACACATCCATCCATATGCCGAAGCGACAATTGGTCTTTCAGCTCAGAAGGGCGGCCCCACATCTTTAAATTTTTATCAGAATTTTGGTCTTCGATACAAGTTTTAAAAGCAACAAAAAAGCCTCCGATTTGGAGGCTTTTTTGTTTTCAAATATATTCTCAATTATTTTTTAGCAACTGCTTTTTTGTCTGTTAACTTTAAAATCAAAGTAACAATTAACAAAACCCAAGGAGTTCCGTGTAACAAAAGATCGAACCAATCCATTCCTGTCATCATTCCACCGCCTTTTGAAATATTCACAATTTGTTTCCAAATGTGCGGATGTGGAATAAAAGGTGCAAGACCAAGCGTTAAACTTGCCATTGCCCAAAGGGAAAGGTTTTTAATCAAAAATTCTTTAGCTGTATCTTTCATTTTTTTACTTTTCTGGAACAACAACTTCGCCTGTCCATCCCAACATTCCTCCTTCTAAATTAAAGGTATTGTATCCTTTTGCACCCATCAACATGCACGCTTGACCACTTCGTCCGCCACTACGACAATAAACATAGTAGTTTTTACTTTTGTACAAAGTTTCAATATTGCCAATGAATTGTGCTGTATTCATGATGTTCATTTGAATTGCTCCAAGCTGAATTCCTTCTTCACATTCCAACGGTGAGCGAACATCAATAATTACCGCTTCCGGATCATTTTGAATTTGTGCAACCCATTGGTCTTCATTCAAATTTTTCATTTATCTTAAATTTAGATTAACGAACTCGTTGCCAAGGACCCGCGTTGTGCGCTTTAATTCCAGCTTGTGTCAACATATTTTTTGCTTGACCAGCTCTTCCTCCAGAAAGACAAACCAAAATAACTTCTTTGCCTTTTAATTCGCTCACTTTAGAAGATAAATTCCCTAATGGAATATTTTTACTTCCTGGCGCGTGACCGCTTTTAAACTCTTGTGGTGAACGAACGTCAACAACGATTGCGCCTCCTTTTATCATTTCTTTATAATCCATTCCTGAACCGAATAAGGTGTTTTTTAAATTTGTTAAGAATCCCATTTTTCTTTTTTAAGTAATAAAATTGTTTTGCAAATATACGATGAGTTGATCAAGGTGGTTTGTAACAAGAGTTGCTAAAGGATAGTTTCTTTTAGTATAATATACACTCCCATGATTAAAACGAACCAACCAAAACCTTTTTTCAATTTGGCACCTGAAATAAATTTATTCAAATAAATTCCGATAAAAATACCGATTGCTGAAAGCGAAGTGAATAGTAAAAGAAATACCCAGTCTATGGATAAGGTAAAAGCATCACCAAGAAACCCTATCAAAGAATTGATTGCAATTACCATCAAAGAGGTCGCTACCGCTTTTTTCATTGGCAAATGAGCAAAGAATACTAAGGCTGGAATAATTAAGAATCCTCCTCCAGCGCCAACCAAGCCTGCTAAAAGTCCAACGGCAAAACCGTTCATAATCAATTTAGGCATATGAACCTTTTTGCTCTCATTCTCATCAACATCCTTCCGACCGCGGATCATAGATACGGAAGCTATGAGCATTACCGCAGCAAACAACACCATGATCGCAGTTGCTTTGGTAATCGTTATCCAGTCACTCTGGTAAAAGACATCGGGAAGAGCAGGAACAACAATTTTCCTTGTTAGGAAAATTGTTGCCAGTGCAGGGATTGAGAAAATAAACCCAGTTTTATAAGCAATCATATTACTCTTGCTGTTTCTTATGGTGCCAACCAAAGCCGTAAACCCAACCACAAATAGGGAATAGGCCGTTCCTAAAACTGGTTCAATTTTAAATACATAAACGAGTATCGGCAATGTGAGTATTGAGCCTCCTCCGCCAATGAGTCCCAGTACCAACCCGACTAGCAGCGCTCCAAAATATCCGAAAATTTCTATGCTTTCCATTATTCTTAATTAGTTTCAAGTTTCAAGTTGAACTGCTTCTGCGAAGCGTTCTTCAAGTTTCAAGTTCTGTGTGTTAGTTTTACCCAATGAGGTGTGCAGAATTGGCATAAAACACTATGTTTTTTTTTAAAACGATTTATATCGGAATCTCTTAGCGCTTAGAACTTGTAACTTAACCTTTGCGCAGCAAACAACTTGAAACTTGAAACTCTTTTAAAACTCCATCACTTCAATTCTATTTCGATGCAACTTGATTTTGTCGTCACGCTCTAAGCTTTTTAATATTCTTGAAATAACGACACGCGATGTATGCATATCGTAAGCAATATCTTGGTGTGTCGTGTTCAACATTGAATCTTTGGAAACGATTACTTTATCTCTTAGATAACGCATAACTCGCTCGTGCATATTCATGAACGCCAGGCTATCAATTGAACGCAACATTTCCGTAAAACGGTTGTTGTAACTTTCAAAGACAAATGTTCGCCAAGAATGATATTTCTGAAGCCACAAATTCATGTTTTCAACTGGAATCAAAACAACCTCTGTGTCAGCTTCTGCAACGGCTTTTATTTCACTTTTCGACTGACCAATGCAACAAGTTAAAGTCATGGCGCAAACATCTCCTTTTTCTATGAAATAGAGCAGAAGTTCGTCACCTTCATCATCTAATCTCGAAATCTTTATTGCTCCTGAAAGAAGCAAAGGGATGTGCTTTATGGCTTCGTCAATGTCTATAAGTACCTCTCCTTCTTTGATATTTTTCAATTTCCCTTGTGAAGCAATTTCCTCAATTAATTCCGGTTCAAATATATATCCGTAATTTTCAATTAGTTTCTCTTTCATTCTGGATTTCGTTTTTAGCTCTGTATTGCTGATACCTAAAGAAAAAATTGGCCCAAATTATTTTGGACAATGGATACATAAATGGCGCTGCAACAAACAGTCCTACTAAGATAGCAATAAGAGTGATGTTCCAACTAGTGCTAGGAAAAAAAAGCGAAATAGAGGTCCAAATGGTAACAAAAACAGCTACACTCAAGGCATAAACTACGTAGTATGAACCTTGATAGAAACCGGGTTCTATACTGTATTTAAAATCACATTTACCGCATTTTTCTTTGACTTCTGCTTTGAAAATTGATCCTTCAAAAAAGTCTCCTTCTTGGCAATTAGGACATTTCATTTTTGTGATGCTGTAGATCTTTGTGCCTTTCTTAATCATTGACCATGTTTTATGCGAAATTATTCAATTACCGACAGTGGATAAGTAACAAAAGTTACGCTAACTATGAAAATGGATGAACAATTGAATTTCGGCATTGTTTGATAAGTATAGAATACTTAAAATGAATTTCCCAACTTCCTATACAGAAATAGTAAATCGAATCAAGAATTTTGACCCTTCGAATTATGGTCAGACAAGGAATCATATAGATGGTAATGTATCGTACTTATCGCCTTATATTTCGCGAGGTGTAATTTCAACCAAATTGATTTACCAAGAACTTAAAAATAAAGGATACGAAAAAGAGGAGCTGATTAAATTCACCCAAGAATTGGCGTGGAGGGACTATTGGCAAAGAGTTTGGATTTCTAAGGGAGAGGAAATCAATTCAGATTTAAAAAACAAGCAGCATTTTTCTGAGAACGATCTCATTCCCATTTCTATCCTAGAAGCGAAAACTCAAATTAGCGCAATTGATAAAGGAATTTCAACATTGCTTGAAACTGGCTATATGCACAACCACATACGTATGTATCTAGCCTCCATAGCTTGTAATATCGCTAGAAGTCAGTGGCAAATGCCAGCAAAATGGATGTATTATCATCTTCTGGATGCCGATTGGGCAAGCAATGCTTTGAGTTGGCAGTGGGTTTCTGGTGCAAATAGCAATAAGGCTTACTTTGCTAATCAAGAGAACATTAATCAGTTCTGCAATTCACCAGATTCAAAAACTTTTTTAGATGTGTCATATAGTGATTTTCCTTTGGCTGAAATCCCACAAGAACTGAAAGAACTTACGGATTGGAATCCTTCGAAAGTATTGCCGCTTCCAAAATCTATTGAATTTGACGAGGCACTGCCAAGTTATATTTATACTTTTTACAATTTGGATCCAGAATGGAGAAAGGATGAAAAAGGTAATCGGATTTTAATTCTAGAACCATCGCATTTTAATGAATATCCAGTTTCATCCAAAACAATAGACTTTACACTTGCTTTGGGCGAAAATATTGAGGGACTTCAATTGTTCCTAGGTGAATTTGCAGAATTGAAAAAAATCCTGGGCCAAAGTCCTATTTTTTACAAAGAGCATCCAATTTCTAATCACTTTGAAGGTCATCAAGATCCACGAGATTGGCTTTCGACCGTTGATGGCTATCACTCGTCATTTTTTAAGTTTTGGAAACTCGTACAAAAGGAATTATTTGAATCGTAAGGAAATAAATATTGTTTGGCTTAAACGTGATTTGAGAACTCATGATCACGAAGCGCTTCAGTATGCGGAAAGCAGTCCTTTACCGTATATTTTACTATTCATTTTTGAGCCAGAATTAATAGCTCATCCAGATACCTCAAATCGACATTTACAGTTTCAATATCACTCGATACTGGCCATGAATAAACGGTTGGAAAATGCCAATAGAGAAGTGACTATTTTCCATGCAAACGCTATAGAAGTTTTCGACTATCTTCTTGAGAAATTTGATGTTAAAACGATTCTGTCGTACCAAGAAAGTGGTATTGACCTCAGTTATGAAAGAGATAAGAAGCTAAAAGCCATTTTCAAAGAAAAAGGGGTGAAGCAAATTGAATTTCAGCGTGATGGAATAATTCGTGGTATAAAAAACCGCGATAACTGGGAGAAAAAATGGTTTGAACAAATGCATAAACCAGTAGTATCGAATGTTTTTAAAGTCAATCGTTTTGAAAGCTTCGACCATCCGTTCAAATTAAAAAAAGAATTACTAGAAAGGATCAATTTGTATCCTGAGCGATATCAACCTCCTGGGGAACTAAACGGTTTTCGTTATTTGGAGTCATTTGCTACTGGCAGAGGTTTTTCCTACAATCGACATATTTCTAAGCCAATTGAAAGTAGATTAAGTTGTGGGCGAATTTCTCCCTATTTAGCGTGGGGGAATTTATCCGTGAGACAAGCTTACCAATATTTGATTGCGCATGAAAATTACAAAACGAATAAGCGAGCCTTTCAAGGATTAATCACACGCTTGCATTGGCATTGTCATTTTATTCAGAAATTCGAAGTGGAATGCGAATATGAAACGAGGTGCATTAATCGTGGTTATGAATTTCTCGATCATAATTCGAATCAAGAATTGGTGGAAGCATGGAAACAAGGTCTCACGGGTTATCCGTTGGTTGACGCCAATATGCGCTGTGTTAAGGAAACGGGTTGGATTAATTTTAGAATGCGTGCCATGGTGGTTTCTGTTTTGTGTCATCACATGGATCAGGATTGGAGATCAGGAGTCTATCATCTTGCACAGCAGTTTTTGGACTACGAACCAGGTATTCATTATCCTCAATTTCAAATGCAAGCAGGCACGACTGGAATTAATACCATAAGATTGTATAATCCTGTTAAACAGTCGCAAGACCATGACCCAATTGGTGTTTTTATAAAGAAATGGGTACCTGAATTAAAGGATGTTCCAATTGAATTCATTCACGAACCATGGAAAATGACTGCAATGGATCAAGTTTTTTGTGGTGTTGAAATTGGGAAAGACTATCCAAAACCAATTTTCAATTTAGAGCAAGGAGCAAAAGATGCACGCGAAAAAATATATGGACATCGCGAGCACCCACTGGTTAAAAAAGAAAAGCAAAGAATCATTGCAACACACACGAAGAATACTGCAAAAAAGAGAATTTAAATTAGTTAAAGAGATAAAATGCGTTGGACAAAAGAGAATTTAAAAAATGCCGATAAAGTTTTTCGTTTGAATCTTATCAACGGAATAACGGGTGCTAAACCTGCAAATTTGATTGGTACACAAGACGAAAAGGGACAAACCAACCTTGCCATTTTCAGCTCAGTTGTTCATTTAGGAAGCAATCCAGCACTTTTGGGACTAATCGTTAGACCATCTGGAGACGTGCCGAGAAATACTTACGAGAATATTAAAACGAATGGGTATTATACCATTAATCATGTCCCAATCGATTACATCGAAAATGCGCATTACACATCAGCAAAATTCGATAAAACTGAATCTGAATTTGCTGCATGCGGATTTAAGGAAGAATATGTTGAGGGTTTCAAAGCGCCTTTTGTCGCAGAAAGCAGTGTGAAACTGGGGATGAAATTCGTTCAAGAAATCCCAATTGAATTGAATAATACGATTTTACTTATTGGCGAAATTGAGCATTTAATCTTGCCGGATTATGCGCTTAATTCCATTGGTCATTTGGATTTGGAAAAAGTAAATACAGCTGCAATCTCTGGATTAAACACCTATTATTCGATGAGGACATTGGCCCAATTCCCTTATGCTCGTGTTCATGAGTTGCCTGATTTCACTGAGAAGAAATGAAAAAAGCACATTTACCTTCAAAGATCTGCTTAACCTGCAAGTTGTCGTTCAACTGGCGAAAGAAGTGGGGAAAAGAATGGGAAAACGTAAAATATTGTAGTGAAAGATGCCGAAAGAATAAATCAACCAATCATGGAAAGTAACCTCGTTTTACCAAACCAACTTTTTGAAGAAGGAACATTACTGGATAATGGTTTTTCGTTCTTTTTAGTGGAAGAGGTTTTGTTTTTCAAGCAATTCAATTTTCACAAGCAAAAGCTTCTTTTCCATCGTGCAACTATGCAGTTTTATAGGGATTATCTGCAACAGCAAGGAAAAGAGGTGGAATATATAGAATCAACATCTGATTTTTCGGATGTACGAAAATTACTACCATTTCTAAAGTCTAAGGGAATTAGTAAAATAAACATGTATGAACCTTCCGACGATTGGTTGGAACGAAGATTGGCCAAGGTTGCAGCATCGCAGAATATCGAGATTGTTTATCATAGAAGTCCGCAATGGTTGAATTCTCGAGAATCGCTTGGTAGCTTTTTCCGTGCAGACAAAAAGAAATTCTTTCAAACTTCATTTTACAAAGAACAACGCAAGAAATGGAATATCCTTTTAGACGAGCACGGTGAACCCGAAGGAGGGAAGTGGTCTTTCGATGACGAGAACCGAAAGCGATACCCGAAAGGAAAAATACCACCCAAACTTCCTCAACTTAAATCAAATAACTATTTCGAGGAAGCAAAAACTTATGTTGAAACGAATTTCCATAAGAATATCGGAGAACTGAGCGACCTACCGATTTACCCTATTGATTTTGAACAATCTAAAATGTGGCTGAAAGATTTTCTACAAACCCGTTTCTTTGATTTTGGAATTTATGAGGATGCAATTGTAATAAATGAAGACTTTCTAAATCACAGTATTCTTACACCGATGTTGAATTCGGGCTTGTTGACTCCACGACAAGTCATTCAGGAAACACTAGCATTTACGAAAGAGAATGAGATTCCGCTAAACTCAACAGAAGGATTCATACGCCAAATAATCGGTTGGCGGGAGTTTATCAGAGGTGTTTATTTGGTTAAAGGTAGAGAGGAACGAACGAGAAATTTCTGGAAATTCTCGCGTAAAATTCCTTCTTCTTTTTACGATGGCACCACAGGAATTTTACCAATCGATGAAACCATAAAAAAAGTATTAAAAACGGGGTATTGTCATCATATTGAGCGCCTTATGATTTTGGGTAACTTCATGCTACTTTGTGAATTTGACCCAGACGAAGTTTATAAATGGTTTATGGAACTATTTATCGATTCTTATGATTGGGTTATGGTAACAAACATTTATGGCATGAGTCAATTTGCAGACGGTGGTTTAATGTCTACAAAACCATATATCAGTGGCAGTAATTATTTAATGAAAATGTCTGATTATCCTAAAGGAGAATGGCAGCAAACTTGGGATGGTTTATTCTGGAATTTCATTGACAATCACGAAAGCTTTTTTCTTTCTAATCCTCGATTGAGTATGATGGTGAGAACATGGAAAAAAATGGACGGTGACAAACAAAGCAAACATTTAAATCATGCCGAATTATTCTTAAATAATTTGAAATGAAATTATTCATATTTTCTTTTAACGAAAAATATGAATAGCAAATACGCTAGTGATAACTGTTTTTTTATACATTTGCTGCGTTGAAAAGAGCAATTCTTATATTTCTTTTGGGTGTTTTCACACTGTCAAGTACGGAGTTAATAGAACTTACTAAGCTTCCATCATTACTTGAACATTTCGCTGAGCATCAGACTCAAAAAGGTGATTTGTCCTTATATGAATTCATTTCTCTTCATTATTCTGACGAAAGCCATCATCACGATGAAAATGATAAAAGATTGCCTTTTAAATCCCATGATCATTGTGTGAATTACAATGTGGCGTATGTTCTTAGTAAAACTTTTCAAGGGGTAGAATTAAAACCAGAATTTCAAACTATTCGGGAGTTTACTATTCCAAAATCATCTTCATTAACTTCTACAAATCCTTCAGCTATCTGGCAACCGCCAAAGATTAGTTAATTCAAACGTTTATATTATTACGCCATTTTTTTTTGGCAATTCGTTTTATTAATTGATAAATTATGTTGAACAAGATTATTGCTTTTTCCGTTGGAAATAAGCTGATTATAGGACTTTTTACTCTTGCTCTTATTGTTTTTGGAATCTACGAAGTGGGGAAACTTCCCATAGACGCCGTTCCTGATATTACAGACAATCAAGTGCAAGTTATAACAGTTGCGCCATCATTTGGGGCAACAGATATTGAACGCTTGGTAACCTTTCCAATTGAACAAGCGAACAGTAATATTTCTGGAATTAAAGAAATCAGAAGTTTTTCGCGTTTTGGATTATCATTGGTGACTATCGTATTTAACGATGGTATTGATGTTTACTGGGCTCGACAGCAAGTTGCAGAACGCTTGCAACAAATCAGCAGCCAAATTCCACAGGGAATTGGAACGCCGGAATTGGGGCCCATTTCCACAGGGTTAGGAGAAATTTATCAGTACGTTGTTCGACCAAAAGAGGGTTATGAGGATAAAATATCCCTTTCTGAATTAAGAACAGCCCAAGATTGGATTATACGCCGGCAACTGCTAGGTGTAAAAGGAGTTGCGGAGGTTAGTAGTTTTGGAGGAAAGCTGAAACAAATTGAAATTGAGGTAGATCCGAACAAATTATCTTCTCTAGGTTTGACAATTCACGATGTTTTTAACGCAGTTGAAAAAGGAAATCAAAATACAGGTGGTGCATATATAGAAAAAGGTCCAACTGTACTTTCTATTAGAACTGATGGTTTAGTCGATAATGAAGAAGATTTGGAAAATATTTTCATAAAATCGACCAAATCTGGAGCTCCTTTGTTGTTGCGTGATGTTGCTGAGATTAAAGAGGGTTTCGCTACACGTTATGGCGCAATGACCTATAATACGAAAGGTGAAGTTGCTGGAGCTGTAGTAATGATGCTGAAGGGTGCTAATAGTAGCGAAGTTATTGATAACGTGAAAGAAAGAGTTGCTCAAATTCAGAGTACTTTGCCAGAAGGAATGATGATTGAACCGTTCTTGGATAGAACAAAAATGGTCGACAATTCCATTCACACAGTAGAGAAAAACCTTTTGGAAGGGGCTTTAATCGTCGTCTTCATTCTGGTGCTTTTCCTTGGTAATTTCAGAGCAGGATTACTAGTTGCCTCGGTTATTCCATTGGCTATGCTTTTTGCCATTATTCTAATGAATTTTTTTGGTGTAAGCGGAAACTTAATGAGTTTAGGAGCACTAGATTTTGGACTTATCGTGGATGGAGCAGTTATTATCGTAGAAGCAACAATGCACCAATTGGCTAAAGGAAATTTAAACGTTGGACAACATCGACTCACCCAAAACGAGATGGATAATGAAGTGAAAAGTTCGGCCAGTAAAATGATGAATAGTGCCGTTTTTGGACAAATAATTATCCTAATAGTCTATTTACCAATATTTTCATTGCAGGGAATTGAGGGAAAAATGTTTAAACCTATGGCGCAAACAGTCGCTTTTGCCTTGTTAGGAGCGTTTATACTTTCATTGACATACATTCCGATGATGAGTGCATGGGTGTTAAGTAAAAAAACAACGCACAAGGAAAATATTTCGGATCGAATGATGGCCAAAGTAGAAAAGGGGTTTCGCTCGCTATTTGACAAAGTTCTAACCAAAGCCAAACTTGTTTATATTTCAGTTGCCGTACTTTTTATCTTAGCTATGATCACCATGACAAGATTAGGAGGAGAGTTTATACCAGCACTAGAAGAAGGTGATTTTGCAGTGGAAACAAGAGTTTTAACAGGAAGTAATTTACACACTTCAATTGAAAACTCGCAAAAAGCTGCTAAAATTCTTTTAGAAAGATTTCCGGAGGTCATCAAGGTAGTTTCTAAAATAGGAAGCGGAGAAGTCCCAACCGATCCAATGCCAATGGAAGCTGCGGATTTGATGATTATTCTAAAGGATAAAAGTGAATGGCAAAACGCCTCAACGTTTGATGAGCTTGCTAAAAAAATGGGTGAAGAATTAAAAGACGTACCAGGAGTTACTTTCGGATTTCAATACCCTGTTCAAATGCGATTCAATGAGTTAATGACCGGCGCTAAACAAGACGTTGTCTGTAAAATCTTTGGTGAAAACCTTGATACACTCGCACTTTACGCTGAAAAACTTGGAAAACTAGCTAATACTGTTGATGGAAGTGCAAATTTATTTGTGGAGCCAGTCACTGGAATGCCGCAAATCATTGTTGATTATGATAGAAATGCCTTGGCACAATATCATATATCTATTGAAGATGTTAACAAAGTTGTAAATGCTGCTTTTGCCGGGCAAACAGCTGGAATGATTTTCGAAGATGAGAAACGTTTCAATTTGGTCGTTCGATTGAAAAAAGAGAAACGTTCATCTTTGGAAGATGTTCAAAATCTGCTCATCCCAAGTCCAAATGGTCCGCAAATTCCACTTTCAATTTTGGCTAATGTGTCTATTGAAGATGGTCCAAATCAAATTCAGCGAGAGGACGCCAAACGCAGAATTGTAGTTGGATTCAATGTGCGAGATCGAGATGTACAAAGTCTAGTATCTGAATTACAAGAAAAAGTAAGCTCAAAATTGAATTTACCACCTGGTTATTATGTTACGTACGGCGGAGCTTTTGAAAACCTACAAGCTGCAAATCAACGTTTGGCTATAGCAGTTCCAATTGCCTTATTGCTCATTTTTATATTGCTTTATTTTGCTTTTGGCTCAATTCGACACGGATTGATTATTTATACCGCAATTCCATTATCCGCAATGGGCGGAATCTTCTTCTTAGCCCTTCGAGGATTGCCTTTCAGTATTTCTGCAGGAGTTGGCTTCATAGCTTTGTTTGGAGTGGCTGTGTTGAACGGAATTGTATTGCTTGCAGAGTTTAATCGTTTAAAAAAGAATGGTATGACAGATTTAAAAGAAATCGTGAAAACTGGCACGGAATCAAGATTACGCCCAGTTTTGATGACGGCGTTCGTTGCATCCCTTGGTTTCTTACCTATGGCTTTGAGCAACGGAGCAGGAGCAGAAGTTCAAAGACCTTTAGCAACAGTTGTTATCGGTGGATTGATGATTGCGACCTTCTTGACTTTATTCGTTCTCCCTTTACTGTACATTTTTGTTGAAGGTCGGACAGATCGAAAGTTAAAAATGAAAACTCTGCCATTGGTGATTGGATTTATTTTCATCGGAACGTCTGCATTAAACGCCCAAAAAACAATTGATCTTCAATCGGCGATAGACTTGGCTTTGAAGCAAAATTTATCCCTGAATTCAGATCGACTATTGACAAATCTCAATGAAAATAGTAAACGAAGTGGTGTTCAAATTGATAATACAACTGTTGACTTCCAATATGGACAAATGAACAGTGTTTTCAATGACAATGGCTTTTCCGTCGGTCAAGGCTTTCGTTTTCCGACCGTTTATAAAAACGAGAAAAATCGTTTAACTGAGCAATGGAATTACAGTTTAATCAACGTTCAATTAAAGGAAAAGGAAATCACAAGAATGGTAGAGCAGACGTTCTATTCCATCATAACCGCAAGAGAAAAGGAACGATTACTTTTACGAGTGGATAGTCTTTACAACAATTTTCAAAAGAAGGCTAAGCTAAAATTAGCTGCTGGCGAGAATAATGGAATGGATGTAGCAAATGCTGAAATTCAAATGGCAGCGATACAGCAACAACTTGTCAGTCTAAAGAATTATCGACGAATGCTTCACTCGCAATTTCAAATCTTGTTGCACAACAACGAAGAAATGACGCCAATTGACGCCGAACCTAAGGTAAAACCATTTCTAGAAAATGATTCGACGTTGGTTTTGAATCATCCGATGCTGACTCTGGCGAAGAAACAGATTGAATTAGAGGAACTTAAAAAAGATTCCGAAAAAACAAAATTTCTACCTGATTTCAAAATTGCCTACAACAATATGACCATGCGCGGAACAGGTGCGGATAACATACTGTACGACGGATATAATCGTTTTCAATCGGTTAGTGCAGGAATCGGAATTCCAATTTTCAATCGCCACACTAGAACAAATGTGCAGAATCTTAAAATACAGAAAAGCATAGCCGAAAATGAATTAGCGATAAAAGAGGAAATGCTCTTGGAAGAATACAAACAGGCTTGGTACAATTACCAGCAAAACAATTCAATAGTTGAATATTACGAAGAGAAAGTACTTCCAAGTACAAAATCCATTTACCAAAAAGCAGATATGCAACTACAGCAAGGTGAAATCTCTTCTATCGAATGGGGATTTCTTATCAACCAAGCGATAGACGCTGAAAATAAATACATAGAAGGAATTCAGCTTTTGAACGAAAGCTTGATTCAACTTCATTTTTTAACAAATAAATAGTCAACACGATGAAATCATTATATATAATTAGTTTATTGCTACTTGCGGTTTCGTGCAGCAGTAATGAAGCACCAACCGAAGCGCCAGTTCTTGAAACGGCTGAGATTACCTTAACTGAAGCCCAATTTAAATCAGCAGCGTTAAAAACTGGTCAGATTGAAGCACGAGAAATGTCTGGTCTATTGCGCGTTAATGGAATTATTGATGTTCCCCCTCAAAACATGTATTCTGTAAGCGCGCCAATGGGTGGTTATTTAAAATCCACGCAACTTTTGCCAGGTATGCATGTTCGAAAAGGTGAAGTGATTGCAACAATTGAAGATCAACAGTTTATCAACTTACAACAAGAGTATTTAACTGTTCAAAGCAAGTTGATTTATGCAAAAGCTGAACTGGAAAGACAAAGTGAATTGAATAAAAATCAAGCGAGTAGCGACAAGGTGCTTCAGCTGACACAAATGGAATACAATTCATTGCGAATCTCGTCCAAAGCTTTGAGTGAGAAGTTGCGAATGATTAATGTCAATCCAAGCACTTTGACAGAAGGAAATCTTTCCAAAAGCATCAAAATGTATTCTGCCTTTGATGGTTACGTGGCAACCGTTAATGTAAACATCGGAAAATACATCAATCCAACGGATGTTCTCTTTGAATTGGTTAATCCGTCGGATATTCATTTAAACCTAAAAGTTTTTGAAAAGGATGTTGCGAAACTGATGATAGGGCAGACACTATTTGCCTATACCAATTCAGATCCAACTGAGAAGCATGATTGCGAAATTATTCTAATCAGCCGTAACATCAACTTAGATGGCACCATAGACGTTCATTGTCATTTCAACAATTATGACAAAAAACTTTTACCTGGAATGTATATGAATGCCGAAGTGGAAGTGAACAGCGACAAAATAACAGCATTGCCTGAAGAAGCAGTTGTAAATTATGAAGGGAAAAATTATGTTTTCTACCAAATAGGAACGCGTAAATACAAAATGGTGCAGGTGACAATTGGAAACAAAGAAAATGGGTTTATTGAAATCAATAACGGACAGGAATTGGCTGATAAAGAAATCGTAAGCAAAGGGGCTTACACTTTGCTAATGGCGCTTAAAAACGTTGAAGAGGAATAAATTAGAATTTTGTATTTTTAGTCTATGCTGACTAGAAAAATATATTTGGTCTTAATCGCTTTGTCGATTCTTTTTGCCTGCAACAAAGACAAGAAGATCGACAAAGCTGGACCAAAAATGCAAGATTTCATTCGAAATATTTCTACGTATGCGAGAAGTATTGATAACGATTTCATTGTCATCCCTCAAAACGGTATTGAATTAGCACATTTGAATGTAAACCAAGACGAAGAATTAGACGATTATTTCTTAAGCTTCATCGACGGCTTCGGAATGGAAGAACTTTTTTATAATGGCAGTGCAGTTGAAGACGATGGACGTTTGGCGACAGCAAGAAAAGTTGTACAATCAAAGAAAATTTTAGTCGCCGATTACACTAATACTTCAGCAGGATATGATGAGGCTAAATCGAAGAACAGCGCGGAAGGTTTTTTGAGTTTCCCTCGAACGGAGAACAATTACGATTACCAATACATTCCAAACGAAATTCAGAACGAAAATTCAAATGACATACTAACCTTGGCTGATGCACAAAATTATTTGTACCTAATTAGTACAAATAATTACACATCAAAAACATCATTTTTAAACGCCATTGCAGCCACCAATTTTGACGCAGTAATTATCGACTTGTTTTATAATGACGACGCTTTCACATCTTCTGAAATCAATCAATTGAAATCAAAGGCTAACGGAGGGAAAAGACTCGTCATTGCATACATGAGCATTGGTTCAGCAGAGAAATATAGGTATTATTGGAAATGGCATTACGCTCGCCAACATCCCGTTTGGATAAAACGAAGATATGAAGGCTACAAAGATGAATTTTGGGTGAATTATTGGCACAAAGATTGGCAACAAATCATTTATGGAAATAACGAATCCTACACCAAAAAAATCCTCGATGCTGGTTTTGATGGAGCCTATCTAGACAACGTCGAAGCTTACTATTTTCTTTACAGAAAAAACTAATTATTCAATTTTCCCTGCTGAATCCAACAATCAAATTGGTCAGTTGTACTGCTTGCTAGCTTGGAAGAACCTTGAGGCATTGCTTTAACACCACTGCTATGACGCATTGTTTTCAAAATAATGTCAGCATTGGAGCTAACGTTTCCATAGGTTGTTAGATTATACCCGCCAGAACTGGAACCACTATTATGACAACCTGAAGTATTGCAATTTTGATCAACTAAAGGTTTTATATCCACAACATAACTAATGGTTGATGTGCAAGTTGCCGTAGTAACTGTTGTTGTTTTTTTCTTGCAAGAAAATATTCCCACGCTGGACAGCAGAAACAAAGAGAATAAAATTTTTGTAGAATAAGAATGCATAATTGGATAGATTTAATTATTTAAAAAAAAATAACGCTAAATAATCGTGTTTGTTTAAATCTTTCATAAATAAATCGATTGTCGATAAATAATAAGGTAGTTGAAATGATTTTAGCTAATTTCGAAAACGAATGTCTGATTCAAAGAAAATAGCAGTATTTGTAACTTCCACAGGTTGGGGAGGATTAGAAATGAATACACTTAAGCTATCCCGATTACTAAAGGCTAAAGGCTTCGATTTAACACTTTTCACTCAAGATAATTCGACCATTATTCAATATCATAAAGATGTTTTTAATCAGGTTGAGGTGATAAAAAAGCGTCGAAAATATTTTGATTTTAAAACAGCTAGGGCGATTTCTAAAAGATTAAAAACCAATAACATTAATGTCGTTTTCGTTGTAGATAACAAAGATTTAGATGTACTAGCTTGGACCAAGGGCCTATTCTTTAAAGAATTAAAAATTATCTACCAGCAACACATGCAAATTGGAATCAACAAAAAAGACTTTTTGCATACAAAACGTTTCAAATCAATTGATACTTGGATTAGTCCTTTGCCTTTTTTAAAGGTTGAAATAGGTCTAAGAACCCATTTTCCATTGAAACGTGTAGAGGTTGTTCCAATAGGTATTGATACTTCAAAATTCCTTAAGCACAAATATTCTAAACAAGAAGCGCGCGAAAAGTTGGGGATTCATACTGATTTGCCCTTGCTCGGCATAATCGGCAGAATATCTGAGAAGAAGGGTCAAAAATTTGTTGCGGAAGCATTATTAGCTCTTAAATCGAAAGGTTCGCATGTTGAACTTGTAATTTTTGGATCAGCAACAATAAATGATGAAGCGGATAAGAAATATGACCAAGAATTACGTCAGTTTGTTATCGAAAATGATTTAAGTAGGCAAGTTCATTTTACTGAATATCAAGAAGATGTTCACCAGTT
The DNA here is from genome assembly GCA_963977135.1 of uncultured Flavobacteriales bacterium. Classification (GTDB taxonomy): domain Bacteria; phylum Bacteroidota; class Bacteroidia; order Flavobacteriales_D; family Crocinitomicaceae; genus UBA2040. The sequence continues at coordinate 171,066 of CAXBNN010000004.1, forward strand.
TTATAATTCGATTGATGTTTTTGTACTCGCTTCTCACAGCGAAACTTATGGAATGGTTACCATAGAAGCTATGCTTTCTGGAATTCCTGTTATAGCAACAAATTCAGGAGGTACACCTGGGATACTTGGCAACGGTAAACTGGGACATTTGTATCCATTTGAAGATCATGATAAATTCATAAAGGAATTAAAATTGGTTCTCAACGAAATGGAAAAAACTCGTCAAATGACCTCAAGCGCAAAAGAAATAGCAGCAACACTGTATGACGAAAAAGCAGAATTAGATTCAATTGTAAATATTTTAAACAGATATTTAAAATGAAACTTAGCCTTGTTATTTCTTATTATAAAAATTTAGAAAACTTAGAATTAATTTTCAAGGGGCTTGAGGTTCAAAGTGAAAAGGACTTTGAGGTGATTGTTGCTGAAGACGATTGTTCTCAAAAAACTATAGATTATCTAAAAAAGCGAATGGAAAACACGTTTTTTTCAATTCAACACATTGCGCAAGACCGAGATGATGGATTTCGTAAAAATGAAATGTTGAATAGAGCAATAAAAATCAGTAAAAGTGAAGCTCTGGTTTTTATTGATGGCGATTGCATTCCGCACAGACATTTCGTCAAGGAATACCTTAAAGCTATTACTAAAGGAAAAATTCTATTTGGTAAACGAGTAAATTTAGGACCAACCATTTCTGGTGAGATTTTAGACGAAAAATCCATTCAAAAAATCAATATTGTAAATATTCTTAGGTCCGATTCAGATAAAAAGAAAGAAGGAATCTATTTTCCATTTATGAGTCTAAAAATAAAGGATACAGGCCTTTTAGGATGCAACTGGGGAATTTTGAAAGAATATTTAGTTGCAATAAATGGCTACGACGAAGACTATACTGCTCCAGGAGTCGGTGAAGATGTTGACATTGAATGGAGATTAAAAGCGACAGGCTTGAAAATGGTTTCAATGAAGAACAAAGGGATTGTATACCATATCTATCACCCAAAAGGCTATACGGATGCGACAGTACAAGCTAATTACCTAGTTCTGGAAGAAAAACAAAAAATAGGTAACATTCAATGCGTCAACGGATTAAATAAACTACAACCCATCCAAAGGCAATAGTTGAGTGTTTTTTATTTCCGTCATCACAAAAGAACTTTGCACACGAGCAATATTGTTCAAAATGGCTAATTTCTGTGTCACAAAGTGTTGATAATCTTCCATATCTCGAACTACAATTTTTAAAAGATAATCGAACAAACCTGCTATGTGGTAGCATTCTAAAATCTCGGGAAGATCTTTTACATCGTTTACGAATTGCTCAATAGTTTCTTTATGATGATTCTCCAAGGTTACCGAACAATAGGCAATTAATTTGAACCCTAATCTTTTCTGATCTACTTGAGCTATATAGCCGGAAATAATTCCATCTGATTCAAGCCTTTTAATGCGTTCAAATACTGGTGAATTCGTCATATTCAAAGCGGCAGCCAGTTCTTTTAATTTGAGTTTTCCATCTCGCTGTAACTCAGAAACAATTTTTTTGTCAATTTCATCCATAATCCTCGAGTATTTTTTACTTCGAAATAGAAGCAAAACGTGCGTTAAAAGCATAAAAATAAGTAAATATAAATATTAAAAGAAATTTTTACTTAGTTAGTAATTGTTTGCCAAATTAACGGCTTTACTTTTTAATTTTACAAGAAATAATCAATTTTTATGTCCGAGCACAAATTCAGTCCAGAAAGTTTAATGATGTCTCATGGTTTTAAACCAGAATTATCAGAAGGAGCAATTAAACCACCAATTTTCCAAACTTCAACTTTCGTATTTAAAACGGCAGAAGAAGGTAAAGCTTTTTTTGAATTAGCTTATGGAATTCGTGCAAAGGAACAAGACGAACAACTTGGGTTGATATACAGTAGAATCAATAATCCAAATTTGGAAATCCTTGAAAATCGCCTTTGTCTTTGGGATCAAGCGGATGATTGCGCTGTTTTTGAAAGTGGAATGTCAGCAATTAGCACTGTTCTCTTGGAGTTCTTAAATCCTGGAGATTTACTTCTTTTCTCAACACCAGTTTATGGGGGAACAGATCATTTCATTCATTCATTTTTAAAGAAAATAGGAGTAGAGGCAGTTTCTTTTTACCCAGGACAATCGGAAGAAGAAATTCGCGCCAAGGTTGAAGCTACCGGTAAAGCTGATCGACTTGCTATGATTTATGCTGAAACACCTGCAAATCCAACAAATAACATAGTAGATATTGCCAAGCAAAGAAGAATCGCCGATTCGTATTCTACTGCTGACAGACGAGTGATGGTTGCAATTGACAATACTTATATGGGGCCACTTTGGTCGCATCCCTTGTTGTTAGGCGCAGATTTGGTATTGTACTCCGCAACAAAATATATCGGCGGACATAGCGATTTAATTGCAGGTGCTGTCCTTGGTAATGCTGAAGTAATGCAAAGAGTAAAAGTCTTGAGAACATTCTTAGGAAACATGGCTAGTCCAAACACATGTTGGCTGTTGACAAGAAGTCTTGAAACATTGAAAGTTAGAATGGAACAACAAGCAAGAAACGCCGAGGTTGTTGCAAACATGCTAAAGAACCATCCTTTAGTAGAAAAAGTGTACTATTTGGGCTTGCTCCAAGAAAATGATGCACAGTACGAAATCTATAAAAAGCAATATACTTCTCCGGGAGCCATGATTTCTTTCAACATTAAAGGAGGTGAATCGCAAGCTTTTCAGTTTTTAAATCATTTGAAATTATTTAAAATGGCCGTAAGCTTAGGTAGTACGGAAAGTTTAGCTCAGCATCCAGCAAGCATGACTCATATTGGAATTGAGCCTTCAGAACGCCTTAAAATGGGCATTACTGACCAATTGGTTCGCTTATCCATAGGAGTAGAGCATGACGAAGACATTGTTTGGGACATCCAACAAGCTTTGTCTCAAGTAAAATAGGAGATTTAATTTTTTGTAAAATACTTCCCTTCATTCGGGTTATAAAAGAACAAGTATTCCATTTCTCCATCTTTTGAAATAGAATAGCTAAAATCAGAACGAAGGTTTTCAGGCACTGGAGTGTCTAATTTTCCTTTGTAAATCAAAATATCCTTAGCTGATGTATAAGTTCCTTTCGCGTATTCTATATAATTGATAACTTTTTTGTCTTCTTTCTCTAATTCAAATATTGGCCATTGGAAAACGAGTCTTGGAACACCTCTAGTAACCGTATAAAAGTTTCTGTAGCAGTTCTCTAAAATCCGATAATCCAATGTGAAGTCTTTAAAGGCAGCACTTTGTATGTTAAGAATATCTATCTTCAAAGGCGCAAAAGGACTTGAGCCAACATTTATTGGCCGACTCACCTTATTTGTTGCACCATTGTAATAAAACAAATAATTGTAATTCCCTGTATAGGCTACTTTTTCTTGATTTGACTTCCCGTTTTCAATAGCCGTTTTGCGTGCAAATTGTTCTCTATTGACTAAAATTACTGCATCTTCAATATTATCGCCGTCAAAATGTGCTTTATGGATTTCTAGAATATAGTTTTCTGTCCCGGGAATACTCAACTGAGACTCAACTTGTCTTTTTGCCAATTCATCCAAAGGTAAATTCTCTTCAACCACCGGGTTTGCGTCCGGGGCTTCTTCCTTTGTTTTGTCTTCGCATGAAAACAGAATAATTGCAGTAATATAGAATAAATGGCTTATTTTCATAAGGCAAATATAAACAACCTTAGTGAAATTTATACCTTTGAATTTTTTCGACAAATGATTCCTATTTTAGACAATCTTCCAATTTCTTGGAAACAATTAATTTCACTTAAATGGCCAGAATCACAGCAAGCTCAGTGGCAAAAAAAAATACAAATCTGTCTCAACGAGAAAACTACAACACCGCCGATAAATACTATTTTCAAAGCTTTTGAATTGTGCGAGCCACAAAATGTAAAAGTTATTATCATTGGCCAAGATCCCTATCCAACATTTGGTCATGCAAATGGCTTAGCTTTTTCAACGGAAGATTTTGTTCAACCATTTCCAAGAAGTTTATTAAACATTTTTAAAGAACTTAAAAGATCAATACCTGGGTATGAATTTCCTTTAACGGGCAATCTTACTTCATGGGCTGAGCAAGGTGTTTTTCTTATAAACACTTGTTTAACAACAGAAATTGGTTTGGCAAATGCACACAAAGATAAAGGATGGGAAGAGTTTACCGACTTGATATTAAGTAGCTTGAATGATGTGAATAAAAATTTAGTCATACTATTTTGGGGAAAACAGGCGATGATAAAAATGGATCTTTTCTCCAATCAAAAACATCTTTTATTGCATTCCAGTCACCCCAGTCCATTGTCAGTTCGAAGAGGTTTCGAAGGCTGTAATCATTTTGTCGATTGTAATGCTTTCCTGAAAACAAAAAAAATCCCTGAAATCAACTGGCAAACATAAATTTGAGAATAGGATATCCGTATATTTGCAACGATGAAATTAAAGAATGACCTTATACTGCGTGCAGCACGTGGAGAGAATATTGAAAGATATCCTGTTTGGCTTATGCGTCAGGCAGGAAGAATTTTACCAGAATACCGCGAAGTTCGAGCATCTCTGTCTGGATTTAAAGAATTAGTTGAAACACCTGAAAGAGCGGCTGAGGTAACTGTTCAACCTGTTGATTTATTAGGGGTCGATGCAGCGATTATCTTCAGTGACATCTTAGTTGTTCCCGAAGCAATGGGACTAAGCTACCAAATGGTTGAGTCGAAAGGACCATATTTTGAAAAGACCATCAAATCTGAAGATGATCTTAATAAATATGCTGAATTCGAGTTCGATGTTGAAGATCGTTTAGGGTATGTTTTAGATGCAATAAAAATAACCAACAAAGAACTTTATGGTAGAGTTCCTTTAATAGGTTTTGCAGGGGCTCCGTGGACCATTTTCTGTTACATGATAGAAGGCCAGGGGTCAAAAACATTCAGTAAAGCAAGAAAAATTTTATACCAAAATCCAACTTTGGCACACGACTTGCTTAATCGTATAACTGAAGTGACAATTCAGTATCTAAAAGCGCAAGTAAAAGCAGGCGTGCACATGTTGCAAGTCTTTGATTCTTGGGCCGGAATTCTGGGAACAGAACAATATGCTGAGTTTGGATTGAAATATTTGGATAAAATTGCCAAAGCCGTAAACGAAGTTCCTTTAACGTTATTTGCAAAAGGAGCATTTACATCGGTCGAAGCGATTGCTAAGTTGGATTGCAATACAATCGGTATTGATTGGAACATGGACATCACTAAAATAAGAGAAAACATTGGTGAGTCAAGAACACTGCAAGGTAATTTAGATCCGTGCGCACTCTATGCGAGCCATTCAGAAGTAGAACGTTTGACAAATAATATGTTGAATTCTTTTTCTAGTAAACGACATATTGTTAATTTAGGGCACGGTGTTTATCCTGATATCGATCCAGAAAAGGTAAAAACATTTATTAAAACAGTTAAGAACTATGAACTTAAATAACATAATCATGACAAAAATAGGAGGCATTGCATGCTCTATCTTTTTGACTACTGGTCTATTTGCCCAGCAAAACCTAGTTAACAACGGTGGATTTGAAGATGTAAAAGGAAAAGTGAAACGCCCAGGCTCAATTGCTATGGCAACTGGTTGGACATCAGCTACTGGTGTAAAGGCAGATTTATTTGTCGACAACAGAGAGCCTGGTTTTAGCACCCCTGATAATATTTACGGAACTGAAAATGCTAAAGATGGTAGTAATTACGCAGGTATTGTTGCATTCTCATATGGTGATAAAATGCCTAGGAATTATTTACAAACAAGATTGACATCACCTTTGAAAAAAGGGCAAAAATATTGCGTCACCTACAACGTTTCTCTTGCAGAAGGCTCTAAATATGCTGTGAATCAGCTGGGTGTCCTTTTTTCAAAAAAAGAATATGAAACGGACTCAAAAGCTAGTTTAATAGAAGACGCTCAATACAAAGACGCTAAAATTCATAATGCGCTTTTTGGTTGGGACAAAATCTGTGATACATACTTAGCCGAAGGAAATGAGAAATTTTTAGTAATCGGAAACTTTAACTCAAATGAGGATATTAAACAAGAAAAAAATCGTCCGACTAAGGGCTTGAAAGTTGAGCAATTAATTGCTGCTTATTACTACATAGACGAAGTGTCCGTTACTCTGATTGAGGACGATATGGTTTGTGATTGTGCAGTTCCAGATGAAGAAGAGGAGTATTCTACGTTGATTTACCAAAAACAAATCAACATGGATGAAACCAAAAATACACCAAAACAATTAATTGAAGGTCAAGAATTGTACTTTGGGTTTGGTCAAGATCGTTTAACAATTATTGCCGAAGGTGCTTTGGATATCATCGCAACACAAATGATGAAAGATCCAAAAATGAAACTGCAAATTAATGGTTATTCTGACAAAATGGAAGACCAAGTAGGTGAAGAAAAAGAACAATATGCCGATATGGATAATAAGCGAATTGCTGCGGTTCTTGAATATTTAACGGTTAAGAAGGAAGTTGCTTCTTCACGTTTGATTACAAGTGCACAAGGAAGTGATTCACCTAATGATGCCATTTCAGAGAATGATGATGAAGATGTTGCTCAAGCAAAGAATAGAAGAGTCTTCTTTATAATAAGATAAAATCTAATAAATTTTATAAGAACCGTCTTGGCTTTGCTTAGACGGTTTTTTTTATGCGATTAACTACCAGTTTTTTAGTTCACCGTAAACCAAATGAACTGGCAAACCCATTACCGTGAAGTAGGAGCCTTCCATTTTGGTAATTCCCATCATACCAATCCATTCTTGAACCCCATATGAGCCGGCTTTATCATAAGGCTCATAATTGTCAAGATAATAATCAATTTCGTTTTGACTAAGAGGCTTGAATGTAACCTTCGTCTCATCAGAAAAAGCAACATGTTTATTTGAGTCACCCATGGCAACTCCAGAAATGACCGTATGTTCTTTCCCAGAGAGCTTATTCAACATTTCTTCGGCTTCATTCCTATTTGATGGTTTACCCAGTATTTCATTATTGAGAACAACAATTGTGTCACTACAAATAATCAATTCATTAGGATGACTGCTCTTTTTTAAGGCCGCAAGCTTTTTATTGGCAATATATTCAGCTATTTCAGGAATTGGAAGGTTTGAAGGAAAATCTTCCTCAATATTGGCTACCCGAATTTCGAAATCCGCATCCAACCCACGCAATAGTTCTTCTCGTCTTGGAGATTGTGAACCTAGAATTATTTTAAGCTTCTTATCAATTATATCCATGCAAAATACCAATAAACTGATGTTAAAATCCCAGATATCATAGCCATTTTAACCAATCGATCCACTTTAACTATTGAGTCTTTAGTTTTTGATTTCCAAAGCATTAAGATTGCTAAAATGTCAAAAACAAATGAAATAACTACTGGGAAAAAGATAATTAGTTGATCAAAAATAGAAAAAGAAACTCTTGATTGGTGCATGAAAAATAATGCGCTAAAAAACAAAACAGGAAGAATTAATAAGCCTGTAGACCAGATTTTCGCACTACGCATTCCTGAAACTATAGGTAAAGTTTTTGCACCGACTTTTTTGTCTCCGTCAATGTCTTCCATATCTTTAATGATCTCTCGAGCAAAATTGTTGACGAAGGCAAAAAATGCAAGTAAAATAATAAAATGTCCATCTTCAATAAGAGCTTGAAACCAATAGGAAAAAGCCGTTTGACTTTCTACTTGAGTCCAAATAAGGCTCTGTTGAACGTAAAAATGAATACCACAAAGAATAGGGACCATTGCCGTAAGTCCAGCGATTAAAAAATTCCCAATCAAAGGCTGTTTTTTCAAGAATAAGCTATAAAACCACAAGCTATTCATAGTAATGAGGTGTATGAATAAGTACCAAAATGTATGGTTTCTTACCCCTAGGTATATTGCTATTGCAAATGCACCAACATTTAAAGCAGAGTGAATGATTATAGCCCAGCGTCTCTTTATCGTTTTTCCAACGATTACCCGATTAGGCTTATTAATTCTATCAGCACGCATGTCGAAATAATCATTTATCACATTGCCTGCTGCCGCTATCATTATTGTAGATAGCACTAATAAAAAGAAGTCAAATGATTCTCCATCTCGACCGAGGAGAGGTTCTTTTAATTCGTTTGGGAATAATTTTTCGTAAGTCAACAAGAACAGTCGAATACTGTACATTGTTGCAGCAATGATTAAAAGATTTACCCAACGAATCAATCGGAGAAACTCCATATTTATTTCACAATTTTATATTCGGTTCTACGATTCTTTTGATGAGCCGCTTCTTTGACAGTTTCACTCGATAATCTGGCAATTTGCTCATCGCTTATAACATTTACATTCTGACCGTAGCCTTTATATGAAAGCCTATTTGGGTCGACTCCTCTTCTAATTAAATAGTCATAAACTGCTTTGGCTCTATTTGTAGATAATATCATATTCTCTTTTTGATTTCCACGCGTATCCGTATGTCCACCTATTTCCATTTTGACAGTTGGATTTTTGTCTAAGAATTCTTTTAATTTATCTAACTCAATAAATGATTCTACACGCAAAGAAGCTTGTGCAAGGTCAAAAAATACGTTATTCAATACAGTCGGAATCTCACTATTCAACGGAACCATTGGCACATCCATATGTATTGCTTGATCGTTGGCCAAATTTTTCATATCGAAATAAGAGGAGAAGAAGCCATACCCTGGATACGTTACGTTCAGGGCATATTGTCTATTTACCGGTAAACTCACCATAAATTCACCAGTCATATTGTCGGCTTCACTGTATATTATTTCAGTTCCTTTTTCTAGATCTAACAATTGAAACTTTCCTGGAATAGGCTTTCTTGTTACAGCATCGTATACCAAGCCTTCGAAGTAAAGTGTTTTGGTTGGACGCAAATTTTCAGGCATAACGAAATGATAAATATCCAGTCCTCCAAAACCGCCTGCTCTATCAGAAGCGAAAAAGGCTATTTCACCTTCAGCTGAAACCATAAGCGAATTTTCATCAAACCGCGTATTTATGGGGTATCCTAAGTTTTGAGGCTTGGTCCAATTTCCATTTGCATCCATTCTACTTACAAATAAATCGGTTCCTCCCAATCCTTGGTGACCTTTTGAAGCAAAATACAAAGTTCTCCCATCTGGGTGAATTAAAACAGACTCCTCTTGCTGTGGCGAATTGATAATGTCTGGCAACCTTTGTGCAGCTCCCCATTTCCCATCGTCGTCTAAATGAGAAACATAAATATCTGAATTCATCATACCACTTCTATCTCGAACTCCACGAATGAAGTACAAAGTCTTACCATCGGCTGAAAGAGAAGGTTGAGTTTCCCAATTGGCAGTGTTGACTAATCCCACCAAATTTTGAGGATTGGTCCAATTTCTACCTAGTCGTTTGGTGTAAAACAAATCACAACTTCCTCGACCATATCGTCCTTCGCCATAATTTTCTCCAGAAGCATCTGGACAGGCCACAAAAATCAAAGATCTACCATCTGGGGCTAGGGTAGGTGCGCCTTCATTATTGACAGTGTTTACATTTGAAGGCATGGCGACGGCTGTTTGCCAAATTCTATTTGGACTTAACTGCGAAATAAAGAAGTCTTCTTGTTCTTTGAATGGACCTAAAACCCGATTATCCTTAATCTGTCTGGTGAATAGGATTGTTTTTCCATCGACAGTTATCGTTGGAAAATACTCATCATCTTCAGTATTGATTCCAGGACCAATATTAATAGGGTCGAACGCAATTGGATTGTTCATCGATTCAATTGCGAACAATGAATTCTGTTTCATTGCAATAGCCTGCTTACGAAAATCTGGGTTTGAATTTTTGAACAAAAGGAATTCGTCAATCCGTTTATTTGATTCTTCGTATTGTCCATTGGCCTGTAAAAGGTTTGCTAAGAAAAAATAAGAAGCTCCAGATGGTGCATGATTAGGATTTATTCGTATTCCTTGCTCCAAATGAGCAATAGCTGGTTGGATTTCACCAATATATTCATAAAACTCACTAGCCAATAAATGTGCCTCCCAAAAATTAGGTTCTTTTTGTATTGCTTTTTCTAAAAGAGAAGCACCTTCTTTGTAATTCGGCATACCCGTTTTTTCATCAATCGACAAACGTGGTGCTTCGAGCGCTTCTTCATAAAGTCTAATGGCTTTTTTGTCGTTAATGGAATATTTTTGTTGGGCAACGCTACATGAGGAAAAGCCAATTGCTAAAAGGAGGAATAGGGATAATTCTTTCATATTAAGGTATTTGCATAAATTTATGAGTCTGAAGCGAAATTCTCCACTTCGGATTTTGTTTCACATATTCTATAATTTCAGGCAAAAATCGTTCCTGCTTTGACCATTCTGGCTGAAGATACAATTTACATTCAGAATTCACTTTTTTAGCATGCTCTTCTGCCCATGCGTAGTCAGATGGGTGAGAAATAATCACTTTCAATTCATTTGCCTTTTGGTATGCTTCTTCTATTGGAGCTTTGAATTTCTTCGGAGAGAAGCAATACCAATCTATTTCCCCCAAGAGTGGATAGCACCCAGATGTTTCAATTGCGATCACTGGAACGGTTTCGTGAATCAATTTGGTTAACCCCGATAAATCATACATCGCTGGTTCACCTCCAGTAATAACAACAAAATCTGCTTTATTTTCTAAAACTGGCGAAACAATATTTTCTAGTGAAACTAAAGGATGATCATCGTTACTCCAGCTTTCCTTTACATCGCACCAAACACAACCGACATCGCAACCAGCTAAACGAATGAAATATGCAGCTTTACCAGAATAGTAACCTTCACCTTGTATTGTATAGAAATGCTCCATAAGGGGCAATTCTTTTTCCGCATTTATTTGGCTTACTTTCAATTTATTCGGTTATTGGGGATACGAGGTCAATATTTTTAACATGAATTTCTAATTGACCGTCTTTATTTGGTCCATAAATCAGATCAAATTTAACATTTTCCATCCATTGGTCCTCGGCATAGGAATGCTTTTGAATCATTTCATGTCCAAAAGTTTCATCAAAGGTTTCGAAAAGCACGACTAATTCAGCGTGTCGTTGCTTTAAATCCTTTACAGCAAAGTTGTTGAGGGGAGAGTCTTCAGTTATTTTATGAACAACGGTCCAAGAAAATGGAAAGAATAATATTTCATTCAATTCCAATTCTAAATCATGATAGTCCTTGTTATAGGTTTCATTTCCTTGACCTTTATCAATGATCAAAATCGCACTCACTTTTGATTTTATCAAAACATTATCCCTTGAATTGACCATCCGAAACATTAGAGCTCGACCATCTTCAAAAGGCGTGAGGATTGCATTTTTACTAAAAGCCAGCTTTAATATCGGTCGAGAAAAACGACCATAGAGCAAACCAGTAGCTAAGGCTGTAATTGAAAGTCCAATAAATGCCTCGATTGTTGCAACGAAATTGGCTTGAAAGCCTACTGGACTAATATATCCAAACCCAAGCGTTGTAAGTGTTTGAGAAGAAAAGAAAAACGCTGTCCAAAATGGATGGAAATCTGGGTGAACATGGCTCAATTGATCCAAACCTATGCCTAGATATACAAAAGCAAAAAGCAAATTGAAAACGGAGTAAACGGCTAGTAAATAAAAAATGAATTTGCGCCAGGAGATATGAAGAAGATACTTGTAAAAATCTTTTATTCCAGACACACCACCCTTTCGTACAATGTTGTACGTACCGTCCTTATTAAGGAATCGATTTACAGGTTGTGAAAATTTACTTCCGAGACCAGGATCCTTGGTTTGTTCCATGGTCTAAAAATACTTAAGCTTTACCTAATTAGAGTCTATTCTTACCCAATTTTTTCTCAATCGGCTGAACTCAACGTCGAAAGCTTGTAAAAGCTGACTAGCAGGTTGATTTCGCATCAATCGTTCATACGAACTTTTTATTAATGCCAGTATGTTTGAGTCCATTAACATCTTTGAAGTTACATCGTCAAACTCATAACTGTTGTAGACCTCAATGATTTTTTCTCTATCCTTTAGGTCTATTTCAGAAGGATTATGCTTGTTGTTGATTTCATCTAGAAACGGCAACAACTTTGAACTAAGGTCAATAAAATGTCTCAACACGACAAGAGCGTGATTGACCTGCTCAATGTTTTTTGATTTCATGATATGTTCTTTGATTCGCATAAGCAATATTTTTTCTCTTAACATCAAAACGAAGATTGTGCCAAAAACGTTGGATGAAAAAAACGAGAACAACATAAACTGTATGATATATTGATTAAACTGTTAATAAATCGTGTTTATGTATTGAACAAAATAATGAGCTCTATTTCTATAATTCATCGTACCTTTGTTTCGTATTTAGGTTTCACTTCGGTGAATTAAAAAGGAATTCGGTGAAAATCCGAAACTGTGTCTGCAGCTGTAAAAGGTGCTAAAGATCTTCAAAATACCACTGACTCTTGGGAGTTGGGAAGGTGTAAGATTGTTGCCTTGAGTCAGAATACTTGCCAAATACATTTTATTACGGAGACTTCAGATTAAAGTCGGACGGATTTGCGCAGGTTTACTGTGCATCTTTTCAATTTTCTGATTTCTTCAACTTTTATTAATTATTTAAATAAAACGATGAAGAAAATTTATTTAGGAGCATTCGCTCTAATTGCTGGTATAAACATATCGGCTCAAACAATCGACTTTGAGTCGACAATCTTAACAACAAATTCCTATAACAACGGCTCGGATTTATCTGGAGGTTTTACCTATGACGGAATCCATTTCTCCAATTATTACGACACTACGTATTTTTACAACGAGGGATTTTCAATTTCGAATGTTCAGGATAATACCACACCTGGATGGGGGAACCAATATAGTTCTATGGCAAATGGAGGATATCTATCAGCCAACTACGCTATTTTCTACCCGTCTGGAAATATCGATTTGAGCTCAACTCCTCGTTATGTTGAATCGATGCGCATCACAAACTCAACATATGCTGCCTTATCAATGAAAAATGGTGATGCGGTTGGAAAAAAATTCGGTTCTATATATGATGCTAATGGAATTATTGACGGTACAAATGGAAATGACTTCCTAAAATTGACGATACATTCATTGTCCATCTTAGGAGATACAATGGCTTCAATTGATTACTATTTAGCAGATTTTCGATTTGCAGATAGCACACTAGATTATATTGTTGAAGACTGGGACCTATTAGACTTAACAAGCCTTAATATTCAAGGCGAGAGTATCGCATATTTAGTTTTTAAATTTGAATCGTCAGATATTGGTCAATTTGGGATTAATACACCAACCTATTTCGCAATGGATGATCTGAAATATGCCAATGGAACTGCGAGTATAGCGGAAGAAATGGCCGCTGAATGGAAAGTATATCCAAACCCGTTTGTCGACATCATTCATATCGAAGGAGTTAGCGGGAAAATTATTATAAGAAATCTTGAAGGTAGAGTAGTTTATCAAGCTGATTCTTTGGATAAGACAATCTATTTGGAAAACTTACCATCTGGAATTTACACCGTATTTGTTGAAAGCGCGAATAAAGTTTCTACGAAACGAATTGTTAAATTATAATTGAAAAATCTTGTATTCATAGCTATCCTCTTATTCTCCTTCTGTTCGCAAGCCCAAGTGCGCAAACAAGAGGTGGAGGAGGTTACTATTGATGCAAATAAGCTGGAAAATAGACGAATAGATTTGAATTCAAATAGAATTGAACGTAAATATATCCAAGAATTACAACCTGAGGATGTTGGAGTTCTGCTTCAAAAATTCCCAGGAGTTTCGTTAAAGTCTTACGGAGGTTTAGGAGGTTTAAAAACATTTTCTTTCCGCAGCTTAGGTTCTCAACATACTGCAACGGTGCTTGATGGTTTTCTCATTCAAAACTCACAGTCTGGCCAAATTAATCTAGGCCAAATTCAAACAAGTTCTATTGAAAAAATAGATTTTGGTTCTGCTCAAAACTCAATATTAACACCTGTTTCAGCCTTGCATAGTTCCAATGAACTTTCATTTTCAACTTTTGAAGGGAATCCAAGTTTCAACTCTACAAAAATTCGTCTTTCCTCTAAACAAGGTTCTTTTGGTCAATACGATGAATATTTAGCTCTTCAATTTGCTAAAGAGAAATTTGGAGTAGCTATTCATGGTAAGTACAGAAGAGCAGAGGGCAACTATCCTTTTCAATTTAAAATTTTGAACTATACCTATGATGGCATTCAGCAGAACAATCAGTTAGAAGAAATTTATAGCGGTTTAAGTTTATTTTTTCGACCGAACAAAATGAAACAGCCAATTCGTTTGATTTATAGAAATACCTTCATTGATCAAGGATTGCCAGGCGCAACTGTCTTGTACAATAGCTATGGAAAACAATACCTAAAGACTGCACAGCATAGTTTCTTTCTGGATTGGACGGATAAAATTGGCTTAGCAACGGTTCGCTACTATTCTTCCTATCAATACGATAATCAAATTTATACAGATTCATTTTACTTAAATAAAAGCGCCCTATTCAGAAAAGAATACGAACAGCATAATGCAGTGGCAGGTATACGTTTGAGCAAAAACAAATTTGGGGAGCTTATAAATTTCTATGGAGGATTAGAAACACGTTATTCTCAACTTTCCTTCTTGGATTATATCCCAATAAAGGTTCAACGTTCGCAAACATTTACTACCGCTGGACTGAAAATTAATGAAAAGAAATTTCTGTTCGATTTGCGAGTTGGTTATCAGTTCTTTTTTGAACCTGCTCGACCATATATTGTTAGTTATTCTAAACATTTACCCTTTTCGTCAATTAATCTTGAATCTACGGAAATTGGAAAACAAAAATGGAAAATTGGTGGTTTAGCTTCTTATTCCACAAGAATGCCAAGTTTTAACGAGCAATATTATTCTCAATTGAGTTCTAAATTGGCTCTAAACCCAGAAATAGTCAAACAGTTTACTTTATCTAATGGTATTTCTAAATCCTTTGAAAAATGGTTATTTACAACTAAAGTTCAGCTGTATTACAATCATATAACTGACAAAATATTGGCTATTCCAACGAAAAATCTTTTCGTTTGGTCTATCCAAAACATTGGTGAAGTTCACGCTAGTGGAATCGATTTAGTACAATCATTTAATTTCCAATTTAATAATAACTGGAACACCTCTCTAAACGCCAATTACAGCTTCCAAAGGAGCATTGATCGCTCTGATAAAAACTCACCAAGTTATGGAGATCAAATCGCTTATATTCCTTTGCATACTGGCAATTTAGACTTTTCAATCTACAGAAAAAGTACTGGTTTACGTTTTTCAGGACTGTTTGTTGGTGAACGTTATTCACTGAATCAAAACGTATATGGGAATTTGCTAAATCCATTTTACACAATGGATATCGCTTTATTTCAGAGTCTTAAGTTAAATACTAAACATCAATTTAATCTCCAGTTTCAGGTAAAAAATATCGCTAATGCTTCTTATGTATATGTCAGAAGTTTTGTAATGCCTGGGAGAAACTACTTAATATCATTGAGTTATGAATTTTAATTCTACAAAAATATTACCACCCACTTTGTCTAAAATGACTTTGATGATTTGTCTTCTTTGTCTGACTATTTTCAGTTGTAAGAAAAAAAAGGTTGAGCCAATGCCAAGCAGTCCATCAAACTTAACGAATGGAATGCTAGTATTAAATGAAGGTCTATTTCAACAGAACAATGCAAGTCTTTCATTTATAGACTTTAACTCACTTTCTGTCGACAATTTATTCTTTGAGAATAAAACTGGTAGGCCGCTTGGTGACACTGGAAATGATTTGCAGTTGTATGACGGGAAAATATTCGTAGTAATGAATGTTTCTTCAACATTGGAAATTTTAGATGCGAAAACGGGTAGTTCAATAAAACAGATACAAATGGTTGAAAACGGGATTCCTAAACAGCCTAGATACATCACCTTCAGTGGGAGCAAAGCATACATTTCATGTTATGATGGTTTTGTTGACGTTCTCGATTTGAACAGCTTGAGTATAACCAATAGAATTCCAGTAGGACCGAACCCGGAACAATTGGCTGTTGCGAATAATAAATTATACGTTTCAAATTCTGGTGGATTGAATTTCCCCGATGTTGATTCAACAGTGAGTGTTATTTCTTTGTCTTCTGAAACGGAAATGATAAAAATTACCGTTGGAAAAAATCCTGGAGCCATAGTTTCTGATTCCGAAGGGGATTTATACATTGTTTGTCGGGGTAATTTTGGCAATATACCAAGCAGAATGCATAGGATTTCTTCAGTTACTGATACCAAAATTGAATCTTTCACTTTCGACGCGGAACAAATTTGCTTGGCAAATAATGACTTATTTATTTCATACAAGTCAGGTTCCACAACAAAACTTTTGAAGTTCAATACGATTTCTGAAACAGTTTCAAGCAATGATTTTGGAAATATTAGTTCTATTCAGACCTTTTACGGCATGCAATACTCCGCTTCTAAGAATAAATTATATTGTTTCGATGCCCAAGGTTATGTAAACACAGGATTTGTTCATGAATATGGCATGAATGGAAGTTTTATTCAAAAGTTTAACGTTGGTTTAATACCAAATCACATTCTAATTTATGATTAAGAAATATTTTGTTCTAGCCATATTCTTCCTGAATTTTTACTCTTACGGACAAAGCTTTGCACCAGCTCCGGGGCAAGTAGGTTCAACAGCTATACATAAAGATTCATCAATAATTACGGCCTGGGCAAGCACTTGTTCAGTAACCCGAGGACCAATGCAAATTGATCATCCAGAATACGGCTTAGCAAGTTACGGCAGTGATATTGATGGAGTAGGTTTCGCAGAAGGAAATTCTGTAAATGTAGTTTCATTTGGGGACGGTGGAAGTGCGATTTTAACTTTCAATCCTCCCATTAAAAATGGATTTGGTTCAGATTTCGCAATTTTTGAAAATGGTTTTGCTGACCATTATATGGAATTTGCCTTTGTAGAAGTTAGTTCGAACGGTATTGATTATTTCCGTTTTCCAGCAGTATCTCAAACTCCATTAGTACCTCAAATGGATAATGCAAGTTTTGGAAATTGCGCTTATGTTCACAATTTAGCGGGAAAGTATCGCCAAGGTTTTGGTACACCATTCGATTTAGAGGATTTAGATTCAATATCAAATTTGAATTTAAATGCTATAACTCACATTCGATTAGTTGATGTTGTTGGTATAACGAATTCAACCTATGGAACGATAGATGCATATGGAAATCTAATCAATGACCCATGGCCAACCAATTTTGAATCAAGTGGTTTTGATTTGGATGGAATAGGGGTAATAAATCAAGGAGAGCTTTTTTTAAGTGAGCACCAACTAACATTTGATATAGCTCCAAATCCATTTAATAATATATTAAATTTAAACATTTTAGAAGAAATGAACATTGAAATTATCGACCAAATTGGTAAGGTAATTTATCAAGGAATACATAAGGGTAAAAGTGTGCTAAATTTAGCGTATCTAACACCTGGAATCTATTTTGTAAGATTGAATAATGGAAAATCTGTGCAAACTGCTAGAGTCTTGAAAAATCAATAGAGAAGGCTCAAAGCCATTGGGGATAATGCAAATTTGACATCTTCGTTACCGAATATTTCTCCATCAGCCTCAGTGTAAAGTTGACCTTTATCTACTTGAACCTCGAGAGAATTCGTGCTGAAATAATGAACATTTGGATGATCAACTTTTACACCTTTTTTCAAATTAGATAAATTGCGGAGGTAATCTAAAAAGGATACATCACCTAATAATACAACATTCATTTTGCCGTCATCTATTTTAGAATCTGGGCTTATTATCAATCCATGTCCAAATGCTTTTCCATTGCAAACTGCCACCATTAATAATTTTCCATTGTACGAGAATTCGTCACATCTGACCATAGTATCCAGTTTTTTGAAAGTTATAAACGATCTTAGAATAGAAACCATATAAGCAACTTTGCCTTTTAAAAAAAGCGAAAATCGTATATTGTCTAAGTATTTCACAACTAGACCATCAAACCCAGTCCCTGCTATATTCAATGTGTAAAGCTGTTTTTCAGCACTTTCTATAGAAATCAAATCAATTTTTTTTGAATTTCTATTGAGTAATGATTTTATAAATATATCCGGTTCAAATTCACCAATCATTTTATAAAAATCATTGCCGGAGCCATTAGGGATGACTCCAAAAGACACCTTATTATTTCTGGAAGACATCATTATTCCATTGACAACCTCATTGCAAGTTCCATCTCCGCCGACTGCAATTATAATATCAAACCCACTATCTGCTTGAGCTTGGCTAATTTCAAACGCATGTTTAGGAAATTTGGTCATTGAACAAACACACTCCAATTGGTTATTGCTTAATGCCAAGTCTATTGCTTTTTTTGCATTCCTCGACAATTTCCTTTTTTCATTAACTATAAAAGCAACTTTAGTTTTCATTGAGTATGAAGTTAAAATAAATCTTATCAAAATATTGTTTTTCTTTGTAATTATGAATGAATTGAACAAAGAATATTGGTCTAGTCGTTATCAGAAAAATCAAACGGGTTGGGATTTAGGGGGAGTATCGCCTCCATTAAAGGCTTATTTCGATCAAATGACAAACAAGGATGTAAAAATTCTAATTCCAGGTTGCGGAAGAGGTTATGAAGGGATTTATTTGTGGCAAAATGGTTTCAAAAATGTATATTTTGCCGATTTTTCACCCGAAGCTATTCAACATATACAAAATACTATTCCGGAAATTCCGGAGAATCAATTAGTCTGTCAAGATTTCTTTACCATCGAGAACGATTTCGATTTAATCGTTGAACAAACGATGTTTTGTGCTATAAATCCCGGATTACGAGAGAAATACGTCAAAAAAACGAAAGAACTCCTTAATCCAAATGGGAAAATGATTGGCTTACTTTTTAATCGTGATTTTGAAGGTGGCCCGCCATTTGGAGGTTCCGAAAAGGAATATAAAAACTTGTTTTCCAAATATTTTGAATTGAAAATTATGGAAAATTCGGTTAATTCAGTAGCCCCACGCCAAGGACATGAGCTTTTTTTTATTGCACGAAAAGGTTAGTTGAAATTAAAGTAGCTCGTTGATAATTCTATCCATACTATATCCTTCTGCTTCTGCGCGATAGTTTCTAACTAATCGGTGTCTGAGAATAGGCAAAGCTACAGCTTTAACATCTTCAATATCAGGAGAATACTTCCCTCTTAAAGCCGCGTGACATTTGGCTCCAATTATTAAGTTTTGTGATGCTCTAGGTCCAGCTCCCCAAGTGATAAAGTCTTTCGTTAATTTCGGAGCAGTTTCACTATTAATTCTTGTCTTCCCTACCAATTTCACAGCATATTCCAAAACATTATCAGGAACAGGTATACGACGTATTAGTTTTTGAAATTCTATAATTTGCTCACCAGAAAGTATTTGGCTCAATTTTGTTTCCTCCAATGAGGTCGTAGCGCGAACAATTGCCATTTCCTCTTCGAAACTTGGGTAATCTACCCAAATGTTGAACATGAATCTATCCAATTGCGCTTCTGGCAAAGGATATGTTCCTTCTTGCTCAATAGGGTTCTGAGTTGCCAATACAAAAAATGGATGGGGCAGAGGGTAGTTTTGACCTGCCGTTGTTACAGAACGTTCCTGCATGGCCTCTAGCAAAGCTGCTTGCGTTTTAGGCGGTGTTCGATTTATCTCATCTGCCAATACAATATTCGCGAACAATGGGCCCTTTAAAAACTTGAAATTTCTGTTCTCATCCAAAATTTCGGAACCAATTATATCCGTTGGCATCAAATCTGGCGTAAACTGAATTCTGTTGAATGATAATCCAAGCGTTTGAGCGATAGTATTTACCAATAAAGTTTTTGCTAATCCAGGTACACCAACCAAAAGACAGTGACCTCTTGAAAAAATTGAGATTAAGACTTGATCCACCACATCGTCTTGTCCAACGATGACTTTGTGAATTTCATTCTTTAATTTTTTGTAATCAACTACTAGTTGATCTAAGGCTGCAACATCTGACATAAGTAATAAAATCTTTTTTGTTTAAAGTTAATCAACTATTTCGCAATCCATTGATTTCGAAAATCACAACTTCTATATTCTTCATTAATACTAATATAGGCTCCTCCTATTTTTCCAGCGGCCCAGTTTTTCAATGCATCTTCTTTCTTTTGATTTTCTGCAGCACGTTTGATTAGAGCATAATCATCAGTCATATTTGCCACGTGTGGCTCAGTTCTATTCATCAATCTTACAATTCGGATGCCTTGTTTTCTTTCTATGAAGTTTGCGTATAGATTTGGTGTAGAATATTGACCCATTTCCAATGCATCTGTCAACAGATAGATTTGCTGATCAATTTCATTCAAATCTTCAGTACTCCAGGTTTGTTCTCCAGTCATTGGATTTGTGATGATTCCCTTGTTTTGTTTAGTGGCTTCGTCATTAGAGTATTTCTGCACTGCCTGATCCCAAGAGAGTTCTCCTGATTGTAATTCAGCGTAACATGTATCCATTCTATATGCAGCTTTTTCTAATTCTGAGTTGGCAAATTGAGGTATAATCAGGATGTGTTTACAAACGTAATCGTCTCCTTTTCTATCGACTAATTTCACAATATGGTAACCATAATCTGTTTCAAAAACATCCGAAACCTCACCTTCTTTAAGTTTGTATACAGTCGCCTCAAATTGAGGAACCATCATTCCTCTTGTAGCTTCAATTCTACCACCATCTTTCGCGCTTCCAGGATCCATAGAGTTGATTCTTGCTTGAGTCTCAAAACTTTTTCCACTAATAATATCTTTTCTAATTTGAACCATTTGGTCATAAGCTAACTTCTTGTCCGATTTGGTTATTTCTGGGTAAATTACTATTTGCTGAAAACTAAGTGTAGCATTAATTAGCGGTATGCTATCCTTTGGTAATTTATTGTAGAATGCTTGAACTTCCTTTGGCGTCACACTTATATCCTCTGTAATGATTCGCTCCATCTCTTGAGTCAAAAGACGGTCACGTATGATTTCTCTAAATTCTTCCTTAATCTGTGTGGTAGATTTTCCGTAAAATGCTTCCATCTTTGCTTTTCCGCCAATTTGGTTTTCAATAACTCTTAGACGGTTTTCCATTTCTCCATCAACTTGAGCATCTTGAACAACGATACTGTCCAATAAAGCTTGATTCAACATGAGGTTTTGATACATCAAATCTTCCAAAATGGTGCAGTCAGAAGTTTCCGTAACATCCATTTTAGCCTGAATCATCTGTAGTTTTTGAGACTGGATATCAGAAAGAAGTATGAACTTGTCTCCAATCTGAGCAACAATTTGATCGATAACAATCGGAGATTTTTGCGCAACTGCAACAGTGCTGAACAACAGGGTTAGACTAAAAATTAACTTGTATGTCATGTTTCTTCTTTAAATTTTCTTTCAAGGTAAGTTCTACCTCATTTCTTCTATTGTTCAAACGTTGTGCCATCAATCGCTCTTTAATTTGATTTTTCACAAACTCAAACGGGGGATGGTCACTTTTTAGTTTATAATCTAGTACATTCAAAAAGTAAATATGATCCTTATCTGTGAAATATGTTTTCGTTCGATTCAATACCAAATTCTCTTTGTTGACTGATTTTAAGGCAATTTTCTTTCTTAATTCTTGAAATAGCACCCAATTCTCATCATCAAAATAAAAATCGTCTGCATAAAGTTTCGCATAAGATTCGACTTGTGCGATGTCTTTATCATTTTTTAACAGGTAAGCCGTTTTTATTTCGTCTATTTTCGGTGCATCCAGAGGTAATTTAATGAAGAGTGCCTTCACGATAAAATCATTCAAACTAAATTCCTCAATATGATCATCAAAGTATTTTTGCAAATCTGATTCTAAAAAAGTAGTGTCTACTTTTTTCATTAGCTCATTTTCAGTTAAAAAATATTGTGCTAACTCTCCACGGAATAATTGAGATCGAAAATCGGCCATTTTTGCCTTTTTCTCATCTGATGCTTCTAATTCATCTTGCATCATCATTGCATTTGTCCAAACTTCGATAAAAGAATCTTTATCCTCAGGTTTGTTAATATCATATCCCAAATGAGCCATTAGTTGTCTTGCCTCGGTCATGGATAATTCATGATCATTTACACTTGCAACAACCGTGTCTGAGGAACAAGAAGGCAAAAGTCCTAAAACGAAAATAAGGGCGACCACTAGGCCGCCCTTTATAAATTGGTATGTTTTACTATTTTCCAAGAGAGTATAATACGTCTTCGTGTACTATGATTGGATGTTTTTTCTCAAGTTCTGTTAACCATTCTTTCTCAAGATAATTCTGATAATCAGAAGTTGCAGCACCTTTACATTCACTCAATTCTTTCATTCCTGCAGGAATTATTTCAGCGACTTTAACAACATAGTATTTTCCATCAAACTCGTAAGGCTTATTCACGCCTTTACTTAAATCACGACCTTTAAAGAAAGCCGTTTCATCCACTTCATATTTATTTGTTCGAACCTTTAAATTTAGTTCACTGTCTTTATTGATTTTGTCGATAACATGTTTTGAATTAATAGTATCGTTTAAAATCATCTTGTGCACTTGATTGGCAATGTTTTCATCTAAACATTCGTATACCATGGCATCATAACGCACATCCCATTTGTAATTTTGACGATTTGCTTCAAAATAATTTGCTAGTCCCGCAGAATCCTTCATGGCTTTACTCCAAACTTTATCTGTCATTACTTCATACAAAAGAATTCCATCATGGTATTCTTGCATCAAGCTTTTGAAAGCTGGGTATTTTGATTCCAATTTTGACTCTTCGTAGCCAAGAATTCTATCTTTCTCGTAGGCTTTGTATTTGTTTGAAACAATTCCGTCAAAAGATTCCTTTGGTGTTCCTCTGTAGTTTGATGCTAAATAATTAGCAAAGTCTTTTTGACGGTATTTTTGACCATCTAATTTAAACAATACCTTATCCGATTTTAATTTACTTGCATCCCATCTTCCAATGAAATAAGTTGAATCTAAATTATTCGCGAACCATTTTAATCTGCTTTTAGATTTTCCCTTATAATCATATTCATCTTTCAATTTACGAACAAATGAATCTTGTGTTTTTTTCGCTCTGTCATCACGATTCACTTTTGCTTGCAATTCTTTCTTCATACTTTCAAAAGGGGCAAGAGGTGTGAGCTCTAATCGTTTAATTATATGCCATCCATAATCCGTTTGAATTGGATTAGTGAAATCACCGTCTTTAGTTAAAGCAAATGCTGCATCTTCAAAGTTCGTAACCATTCTGGTCGTTGTACCCGTTCCGAATAAAGGCAAAGCTCCACCTTTGGAATTTGTGCTTGGGTCATCTGAAAACTGCTTTGCCAATGTTTCAAAATCCTCTCCATCAATAAGTTTTGTATGCAATTCATCAATTTTCCTTTTCGCATTTAATTGATCTTCTTCATCCGCATCTTTTGGAGAAGCAATCATAATGTGTGCTGCCGCCATCGTGCCTCTAGCTTTGCGCTTATCTGTCACATAAATAAGATGATAACCAAATTTGGTGCGAACCGGAATTGAAACTTGTCCTACGGGTGTATTGTACGCCGCATCTTCAAAAGGACTTACCATTTGGAATGCTGTGAAATAACCTAAATCACCACCGTTTTGAGCAACTGAAGGGTCTTCAGAACCAGTTTTTCCTTTAGCAATCATTTCAAAATTGTCTCCAGCAAGGATTTGTTTTCTCAAAGCCATGATTCTAGCATATGCCCTAGCTGTATCTGCTGGGCTCGAATCTGGTTGAACACGAATTAATATATGAGAAGCTCTAATTTCATTTTCCATTCTGTCATAAGCTTCTTTAACTAGATACTCGTTCATTTCTGAATCTGTAAGATATGGCGTAGACAATTGCGTTCGGTAGCCACTCAACTCTTTCTTCAATTTTGGAATAGTATCGTATCCTAGGGCTTCAGCTTCGGCAACTTTTAATTTGAATTTCTTAAACAAAACCATGTATTCATCTAAACTTGCCTTGTCGTATTTAGGCGCATTATTATTTTTCAAATAAATTTGAAGAAACTCTGATTTCGTAACGGTATGGTTGTCTATTTCAAGAATTACCGGATCCGTTTGAGCGCTAGCATTTAAATTGACTAAAAATAATAGTACGATTAGCTTGAATTTGTTCATTTTATATAATTTGATTTTGGAGGTCAAAAATAGCAAAATTCAGTTCAATCTCATTGGTTCCAGCATATAATGTTGGTTATTTTTTTGTGTTTTTTATAATTTTTTAAACTTATATGAAAAAGATGTTTATCCTTTAAATGTTTAATAAGTTATCGCTAATCCTTTACTTTTTTTGCTTTTTAAATCTAAGAAGGTTGATACTACCGATACAAAGTGCACTTATCAGTTTTCTTGATTGAAAAATGAATATTTAAACTGCCAGCTGTATTCAGCCAACTGGGAGTAGGTATTTGAAAGAAAAAAAGATTGAATTAACTATATAATAGCATTTTTCGTCATTTTGAACAGAACAAATTTTATTTTGGATATTTCTTAAAACAAAAAAGCCGTTTAAATAATAAACGGCTTTTAAGAAATATAATAGAATTCTATTTTATACTGTAATTAGGTGCTTCCCGCGTAATCGTTACATCGTGTGGATGCGATTCGCGCATTCCTGCGAAAGTGATACGAACAAATTCTGAACCTTGAAGTTTTCCAATAGTAGGAGCGCCACAATAACCCATTCCTGCTCGAAGACCACCCATAATTTGATACATTACCTCATTTAGGTTTCCTCCGTAAGGAACTCTTCCAGATATTCCTTCAGGAACAAGTTTTTTAACGTCATCTTCTGCATCTTGGAAATAACGATCCTTAGAACCTTGTTGCATAGCTTCAACACTTCCCATTCCACGATAAGATTTGAATTTTCTTCCTTCAAATATAATCGTTTCGCCTGGTGACTCTTCAACACCCGCAAACATAGAGCCAACCATAACGATATCTGCTCCAGCTGCTATTGCTTTCACAATGTCACCTGTGTATCTAATTCCTCCATCTGCAATAACAGGAACACCGGTTCCTTGCAATGCTCTTGCTACATCATTAACGGCTGTAAGCTGAGGAACTCCTACACCAGCAATAACTCGTGTTGTACAGATTGAACCAGGTCCAATTCCTACTTTAACCGCATCCGCACCAGCATCTGCCAAATATTTTGCAGCTTCCGCAGATGCAACGTTACCTACAATTACTTCTAATTTTGGATGCTTAGCTTTTACTTCTTTCAGTTTGTCGACAACACCTACTGTATGTCCGTGAGCTGTATCAATAACGATTACATCAACTCCTGCTTCTACCAATGCATTTACTCTTTCTAGTGTATCTGGAGTGACACCAACAGCCGCTCCAACTCGTAAACGACCGAAACTATCCTTACATGAAAGTGGATGTTGCTTTACTTTAATGATATCTCGATATGTAATTAAACCTACCAATCGATTTTTAGAATCGACAACTGGTAATTTTTCAATTTTATTTTCTTGCAGAATTCCTTCTGCATCAGACAATTCAATATGATCGTTTGCGGTAATAAGATTTTCAGAAGTCATTACCTCTAAGATTGGTCTTGAGAACACTTTCTCAAAACGTAAATCACGATTTGTAACAATTCCTTTTAAAATCCCATCCTCATCGACAACTGGAATACCTCCAATGCTGTGCTCTTTCATTATTGCTAAAGCATCGGAAACTACTGCTTTTTCGGATAAAGTAATTGGATCGATAATCATCCCACTTTCAGAACGTTTCACTTTACGAACTTCCATCGCTTGATCTTCAATCGACATGTTTTTATGCACGATTCCTAATCCACCTTGCTGAGCAATAGCAATTGCCAGTTTCGATTCTGTAACAGTGTCCATCGCTGCAGAAATAATTGGGGTGTTTACGGAAATGTTCTTAGTTAAGCGACTCGACAAATTAACGTCTCTAGGCAGTACTTCCGAAAAGGCCGGCACTAATAAGACATCGTCGTAGGTTAAACCTTCTCTAATTGTAGAAATATTTGATAATGACATGGAACCTATTTTGTAAATAAATTCCGACAAATTTAGCACTAATTTCTCAGAAGAATGTTAGATTAACGTTTGTTTGTATATCAATTCAAGAAATAATCCCATTTTTGTAAATATAAAAAACCAGATTTCTTGAAGAATTATACCCAACAACATCGATATAGCAAGATGCTAATACTTGTGCTGACAGTGTTAATTTGCTTTAGTAATAACTCTTTTGCACAAAAAAAGGACAGTTTAATTCAATTGTCAGGTGTAGTTGTTTCTGAAGATGATTTAGAACCATTACCTTATACGACCGTTTTCGATCGAACTATCAGACGAGGTGTTATCGCTGATTACTATGGCTATTTTTCTTTGGTCGTAACGGCAGGTGACACTTTACATTTTTCATTTTATGGTCATAAAACCTCTTCATTTATTGTTCCAGACACTTTATCTGAAAACCGTTATAGTATAATTCACATGATGCAAAAAGATACAGTGAATTTACCGCAAGTAGATGTTTATCCATGGCCATCTAGAGAAGATTTTGCTCGCGCCTTTGTAGAAATGGAGCCATATGATGATGCTTTGAGAAGAGCACAACGTGAATTATCCGGAGAAAGTTTAGCATTTGCTGCGGCTAGAATACAAGTTGACGCAGGAACTGCTCAGAATTACGCTGCAAATGCAAGAAATACCAAACTATACACAGTAGGACAATTGCCAACCCTTGGGATTTTCAATCCATATTCTTGGGCCAAATTTATCTCCGATTGGAAAAATGGCGATCTAAAAAGAGAGTAGGGTGACAATCATGAAATTTGATTGACAAAAATGATATTTTACGTTTACCAATAAAGAATTTTTGATCTCGTAATTGAAGAGGAATTTTCGTAATAATCCACTCGACAAGACCCTGGGCCTCCTTGACTGCCAACTCCAAGCTCGAAAAACATAGTGACAGAACTAATTCCTGTTTCGTCAGTATAAAACTCTTGAGTAACACCAGAATAATCACTTATCTGCCAATTTTTGTCACTTCCTAATGAATAAAACCAAATCGCGCTTGTTGTAGACAAATTTGTTAATACAATTTTTAATTTGGCCTTCTTTCCTAGGGATGCCGACATTGTGTAGGCTTCCCCTGAAATTAAAGTCGTCGATTCATCTATTTGTAAAATGTTAGAACTAAAATTGTCATACGTTATAGCCTTGTTCTTTTTACAACCTACGGAAAGTGAAAGGAAAAGAAAAAAATATAATATTCGTAGTGATTTCATTGTGCTTTAATTTTGATGTCAACGATTTAAAACTCAACTATTTTATCAGTTGAGTTTATTCTTAATTAAAAGAGTTAATTTTTACACTATGTCGGATAGCACAGGCAATACTTCTCAACAGGATTGGCCAGGGCGGAGATATTTAAATTATCCGATGCTTTTGACAAATCAATTATCTCACCCGACTTCATTTTTAAATTTATATTTTCCTTTCCGTGATTGTACGCGCTATTTGTAAGCTTTTGCGAATAAACATAATATGCTGAATCTTCAAAGCTAATCTTCCATTTCTCAACTAGGTCTTTTCTTTCTTGAAGTATTCTTTCGGCAGAAAACGGTTCCTTCGAGATTTCAATTTTCAACAAATCTCTATTCACCAACCTTCGTGATAAATCAGAAAGTATCAAATCTGGACTTTCTTTCCAGACCTTAATCGCTCCAAGAATATCGAAATCATCTAGGTTAGCAAAATGATCCAAAACAATTGGGTTGGTTTTAAAATCCTCAAGACCAATTTTGTTTTTAAGGAAGAATTGAAGCGATGGACTAGCAAATAAATCTTGACCAGATTCCACTAATTTTTTAGCTCTTCTAAGTAAATGGATTAACATTAACTCAGCGGACACAACTGTCTTATGCAGATATACTTGCCAATACATTAATCGTCTAGCAACTATGAATTTTTCCACCGAATAAATTCCTTTTTCCTCTAAGACTAGTTGTCCATCATGAACATTCAACATTTCGATTATTCGTTCACTGCCAATTATTCCTTCACTTACACCAGTATAGAAACTATCTCTGTTCAAATAATCTAATCGATCCATATCCAATTGACTTGATACTAACTGATGTAGAAAGGGTTTTTCATATTTGTTTTGAAAAATAGCAAGACTTAAATCTAATTTTCCGGAGAAACTTTTCCCAAGCGCATGAATGAACATACTAGAAATTTCCTCATGACTCACGCCATTTACGATATCGTACTCTAATGTGTGTGAAAAAGGGCCATGACCAATGTCGTGCAACAAAATAGCACATAGTACGGCGTGTTCTTCCTCTGCTGTAATTTCGTGCCCTTTCCGACGTATTACTTGTATTGCTGTGTACATCAAATGCATAGCGCCTAAGGCATGATGAAAACGTGTATGCAAAGCGCCAGGATATACTAAATCTGTTAGCCCCAATTGCTTGATTCTTCTCAGTCTCTGGAAGTATGGATGCTGAATTATATCGAAAATTATTTCGTTTGGAATTGAAATAAAACCGTATACTGGGTCGTTAAAGATTTTCTTTTTGTTATTTCGGCTGAGATTCGGTCGCAAATGAATATTTTTATCGTTATATCCACCAAAAGTAAAAAATAAACCAGTATGCAAGTTAAAATCCTATGGGCAGATGATGAAATCGATATGTTGAAAGCTCACATTTTGTTCCTCGAAGGAAAAGGTTACTCAGTTTCAACCGTGAACAATGGAGCCGATGCAGTGGATATGAACAAAGTAGAAAACTTCGATATTATCTTTTTAGATGAAAACATGCCCGGAATCTCTGGTTTAGAAGCACTATCGAGAATAAAGGAGGATAAACCCTCAATTCCAATCGTAATGATTACTAAAAGTGAGGAAGAGCATATAATGGAGGAAGCAATTGGCAATAAGATTGCTGATTATTTGATAAAACCAGTGAATCCGAATCAAATTCTCTTGACTATCAAGAAAAATCTCGATAAAAGCAAATTGGTTTCGCAAACAACGAACGCCAATTATCAGCAGGAATTCAGACAGTTAGGCATGCAGTTAAACAGTCGAATGGATGCTGAAGAATGGAAAGATTTGTATCAGAAATTAGTTTATTGGGAGCTTGAGTTAGAGAAAATCGAGGATGCTGGCATGCGTGAAATTCTCGAGATGCAGAAAAAAGAAGCCAATACCCAGTTTTCACGACTAATTGAAGATAATTATGAAGACTGGATTGCAGGTGATGAAGATGCACCATTATTCTTACATCAAGTTTTTAAAGAAAAAGTTGCCCCAATCGTTAAAAACGAAAAAGTTTGCTTGCTCGTTATTGATAATTTAAGATTTGATCAATGGAAGGTTTTGAAACCTATGCTAGAAAAACAATTTCATGTTGCTAAAGAAGAAATTGCTTATTCAATTTTGCCAACAGCAACCCAATATGCTCGAAATGCATTTTTTGCTGGTTTGATGCCATCAGATATTGCTCAGAAATACCCAAAATATTGGGTGGGAGAGAATGAGGATGGAAGCAAGAACAAATTTGAGGCAGAATTGATGGAGACTCAATTGACTCGTTTGGGTATGAATTTGAAATGGAGCTACAATAAAATAACAAATTATGAAGCTGGTAAAAAGCTTGCTGAATCCTTCCATCAGTTGAAAGACAATCAAATGAACATCATCGTATATAATTTCGTAGATATGCTTTCTCATGCAAGAACTGAAAGTGAAATGATACGCGAATTAGCTGATGATGAGGCTGCATACCGTTCGTTGACAGTTTCCTGGTTTGAACACTCGCCTTTACAAGAAATAATAAAAAAGGTTGCTGAGTCAAAAACGAAGTTGATAATCACCACGGATCACGGAACTGTTAAAGTTGGAAACCCTGTGAAAATAGTAGGAGAGAGAAGTACCAATACAAACCTCCGCTATAAAGTAGGACGTAATTTATCGTACAATAACAAAGAAGTTTTCTCAGCGCAACCGAATGATGTTCGCCTTCCCGGTGGAAAAATGTCTAGCGAATATGTTTTTGCTCTGGAAAATGATTTTTTCGTTTACCCAAACAACTACAATCATTTCGTGAAATATTATCAGAACACTTTCCAGCACGGTGGAATTTCATTGGAAGAAATATTAATACCCTACATAGAGCTAGATGCCAAGTAAGATTGATATTGAAATAAGAGAAATTTCAGAATTACAATTAGTTGCAAAACAAATCATTAAAGATTGTTATCAAGCCAAAGTTTGGGCAATAGAAGGTGAAATGGGTGTTGGTAAAACAACATTAATTCAAATCATCCTCTCGCAATTAGGTATTGAAGACCTCGAGGGTTCACCAACCTATTCATTGGTAAATGAATATATAGCAAAAGATGGAAGGGAAGTATTTCATTTTGACTTATATCGAATTGAGGATCAGGAAGAAGCATTCAACATCGGAATTGAAGAAATGATCTATAGCGAAGGTTTGTCTATCATTGAATGGCCAGAAATTGTAAAAGATCTCTTTCCAATAGAAACAGTTTGGTTAAAACTAAGTATCTTAGACGATGGTAAAACAAGGTTGCTTAGCTATCAAATATGATTACAGATCCGCAAATCATTAAGAGTTTATTGGAAAAAGGTAGTTTACTGCCTCAGACTGAAATGCTTGAAGTACAACGCAGAAAAGGCAAATTATTTATTGGAATCCCAAAAGAAACTTCTTTTCAAGAGAAACGCGTTGCCCTAGTTCCTGAAACAGTTAGTTTACTCGTCGCTAATGGTCATCGTGTTAAAATTGAGACGAAAAGTGGAGATGCTTCCAATTTCTCCGATCGCGAGTACAGTGAGGCTGGAGCCGAAATTTGCCAAGACCCCAAAGAGATTTTTGAATGTGACTTAATTTTCAAAGTCGCTCCTCCTTCAGAGAGTGAAGTTGATTTAATGAAAGGAAGTCAAACACTTATTTCAGCACTTCAAATTTCTGTTCAACCGAAAGTTATCTTGCAAAAGTTGATGCAGAAGAAGATAACAGCTATTGCTTGGGATTATATTCGTGATGAGGAAGGAGTTTTCCCTATCGTTCGAACAATGGGTGAAATCGCTGGAAATACAAGTATTCTAATTGCTGGCGAATTGCTCTCCTCATTTAATCATGGAAAAGGAATTATGCTTGGTGGAATATCAGGCGTACAACCTACAGAAGTGGTTGTTATTGGAGCTGGAACCGTTGGTGAGTATGCCGTAAGGGCCGCTCTGGGACTTGGTTGTTCTGTAAAGGTTTTTGATAATTCCTTAACTCGACTCCGAAGATTGCAAAACGATATAGGCGCTAGAATTTACACATCTATTCTTCAACCTAAAGTTCTTGCTAAAGCCTTGATGCGAGCTGACGTAGCAATTGGAGCCGTGCGTTCTGCGTTAGGTCGAACACCTTGTTTAGTAAGTGACGAAATGGTTTCTTGCATGAAACCTCATTCGGTAATTGTTGATGTTAGCATAGACCAAGGTGGTTGTTTCGAAACTTCCAGAATTACCAATCATAATGAACCGACATTTGTGAAACATGATGTTATTCACTATTGTGTCCCAAATATCGCGTCGCGTGTTTCTAGGACGGCTTCATTTGCATTGTCAAACATTTTCTCGCCGATACTTTTAGAAATGGGAGAAAATGGTGGTTGCAAGGAATTAATCGCCAATGATATTGGCTTCCGTTCAGGCGTTTACATTTATCAAGGTGTATTAACTTCTGAAGTGATGGGCCGTGTTTTTGATTTAAAATACAAAGACATCAATTTACTCATTCTTGGAAGAAATTTCTAATACCGAAAATGATTTTTAATGTCGCTAAAATGCTCCTTAAAATCTATATCGGCATTATGCTTTAGCCTATCACATTGGCTCTAATAAGTAATATAGCATAAAATGATCCCATTAAATCTGCCACAAACAGAACTTAAGCTTACACGTAAAAATGACCAAATCTTCGTTTGGTGTCCAATTCGTAAAAAAAAATTAGTGTTAACACCTGAAGAATGGGTGCGACAGCATTTCATTGCTTATTTAATAAATGATCTTGACATTTCACAAGGCCGGATTGTTTCCGAGTTTTCCCTTTCATATAATAATATGAGTCGCAGGGCTGACATAGTGGTTATGAACGAATTTGGGCAACCCTACATTATTGTTGAATGTAAGGCTCCACAAATTCCATTATCGGATAAAACGTTTTTTCAAATTGCCCAATACCAAAATAGTATTCCGGCTAAGATTCTAATTTTAACAAATGGATTGGAGCATTTATCCATGAAAGTTGACTCTCAAAAAGAAACCAAAACTGGTGATTTACTTTCCGTTTCGACTTGGCACTCTAATTAATATCTTTCAAATAAAAGATATTAATTGTATTCACGCTCTAACTTAAAGGCTGATGTTTTGTGGAACTTAATTTCAGAATAATCCTGTTCAGCCATGGTCAATAGGAAATTAGTTTCTGCAAGAAAGACAAGGTTATCATCCTTGTCCTTGGCTAAAGAATTTGCCTTGGAACGCATGAAAGAATTCAACTGCTCTTGATTATCAGAGGTTACCCAAACTGCTTTGGCGTAACTTTTTGGTACAAAACGACAATTCGCTCCATACTCGTTTAAAAGACGATAAGCGATTACTTCAAATTGAAGTTGACCTACTGTGCCGACAATTTTTCGATTTCCTGGTTGTTGAATAAATAGCTGAGCCAAACCTTCATCCATCAATTGACGAATTCCTTTATCTAACTGTTTGGATTTCAATGGATCTAGATTCTCCAATTCTTGGAATATCTCGGGCGAAAAACTTGGAATACCTTTGAACATGAAATCTGCTCCTTCGTTCAAGGTATCGCCAATTTTAAAAGTTCCTGTATCATACAAACCAATCACATCACCAGGGAATGCCTCTTCAATTACGCTTTTATCTTGCGCCATGAAAGAAGTTGGATTGGGGAATTTTACTTTTTTACCTAAACGAACATGGTTATAGAATGTATTTCGTTCGAATTTTCCGGAAACGATACGTAAGAAAGCAATTCTATCTCTGTGTTTAGGATCTAGATTGGCGTGAATTTTAAATACAAAACCCGAAAATTTGTCCTCCGAAGGCTCAATGAATCCAGCATCTGTTTCCCGTCCTCGTGGTGAAGGAGATATTCTGCAGAAAGTGTCCAACAATTCTTTGACACCAAAATTATTTACTGCGGAACCAAAAAAGACTGGTGCAATATTCCCAGCCAAATATTCTTCACGGTCAAATTTATCGTAAACACCTTCAATTACTTCGATATCTTCGCGAAGCTCTTGTGCTGGCTCTGAACCCACTAATTCATCCAGTTGCGGATCGCTTAAATCCGTAAGCGAAACAATATCTTTTGAAATTTTTGTTTTATTTGCTTGAAATAAATTTAAGTTCTTGTCGAATAAATTGTAAACACCTTTGAATCGATCGCCCATTCCAATTGGCCAGGTTAGGGGAGTTACCTTAATTTCAAGATGTTGCTCCAATTCATCCAACAGGTCGAAGGTATATTTTCCTTCACGGTCCATTTTATTGACGTAAATAATAACAGGTGTTTTTCGCATACGACAAACTTCCATCAGTTTTTTCGTTTGCTCTTCCACACCATTTGCAACATCGACAACTAGAATTACGCTATCAACAGCCGTCAAGGTTCTGAAAGTATCTTCTGCAAAGTCCTTGTGGCCCGGAGTATCCAAAATATTGATTTGTTTTCCGCCATATTCAAAAGCCATAACAGAAGTTGCAACGGAGATTCCTCTTTGCTTTTCAATTTCCATGAAATCTGAAGTTGCAGTTTTTGAAATCTTACTGTTTTTAACCGCTCCAGCAGATTGAATGGCTCCTCCGAAAAGCAATAGTTTTTCCGTTAACGTGGTTTTACCAGCATCCGGGTGAGAGATAATGCCAAATGTTCTTCTCTTTTCTATTGCTTCTTCGTTTTTCATTGATAAATTTTGGAGTGCAAAGATAGTAATCTATTGTGGATTTTCTGAAACAAAAAAGGGGAGACCTATGCCTCCCCAATATAGATTTTAATACTTCTATCTATTCAGCATCACTGGCATTACCAGCATTAGAATATCTTCATCTTCATTATCTGAAACTGGCGTCAATAAACCAGCTCGGCTTGGTTCAGACATTTCTAGTTTCACTTCTGTTGATTCCAAATTGTTCAGCATTTCCATTAAGAAACGGGAGTTGAAACCAATTTCCATATCTTCTCCACCGTAGTTACATGTCAATCGCTCGTTTGATTCATTTGAGAAGTCAAGATCTTCAGCGAACAATTGTAATTCTGCCCCAGCTAATTTTAATTTTATTTGGTGTGTTGTTTTATTCGCAAAAATTGAAACACGCTTGATTGAATTTAAAAACTGTAAACGATCAATAATCAATACGTTAGGATTCTCTTTTGGAATAACAGCATCATAATTCGGATATTTTCCGTCAATTAATCGACAAACCAATTCAATATCGTTAAATACAAATTTGGCATTTCGCTCATTGTATTCCATTAAAACCTCTTCGTCTCCACTAAGGTTTGACTTAAGTAAATTCAGTGCTTTTTTAGGCAAAACAAAAGAAGAAGCACCATCTGCTTGGGAATCTGTTCTTCTGTATCGAACCAATTTGTGAGCATCTGTTGCTACAAAAACGATATCTTCGGGTGAAAATTGACAAAACACACCGCTCATTACTGGACGAAGTTCATCATTTCCAGTAGCGAAAAGCGTTTTATTAATTCCATTTGAAACGATATCACCAGAAACTTTCAATGTCTTCTTATTGTCAATCTCAGGAGTTCTTGGAAAATCATCCGCATTATAACCGATCATTTTAGATTTACCGTTATCATAAGCGATTTCAATCGAGAAATTCGTTTTGTCAACCAAAAACGTAAGAGGTTGTTCTGGCAAACTTTTCAGAACATCCAAAAGTAATTTTGCAGGAACGGCAATTTTACCAGCTTCGTTCGCCTCAACTTCCAAATCAGTTTTCATGGTATTCTCTAAATCTGAAGCTGAAACGATAAGTTTACCATCATTGATTTCAAAAAGAAAATTATCCAAAATTGGAAGAGTGCTATTCGTACTTAGTGCACCAGATATGCTCTGCAGGTGACGAAGTAAAGTTGTACTGGAAGTAATGAAGTTCATGTGTCTCGTGTTCTTTTTGACTAGCAAATATAGGCAGAATACTAAGGATAAATACTCATTAAATACGACCAATAAAGGCAAATTGTTAACAAATTATCAACTATTTATTCTGTTGCGAAAGACTGCTTTTTGTATTTACTCATATCAAATGGAAAATAAATATCTCCTCGAGTCAAAGGGTCAAAAACAAAGTACTGACACTTAACGAGCTGATTATTTGGCAATAAACACCAAAAATTATTAAGGTCCATATTGGTAACTTCTCCAAATTCATTATCCATCGTTTCCTCGCCTTGAATTCCAAAGAACTTAAGCATAGTCTTCTTCCCATTGGTTTCGGTAATTTTCATACTTCCAAATGGTTTAGACTGAAGAACACTATCGACTTGTTTTTTTGAAAGAACATAATTGGGTAAATAAAAATTCACTTTTTTAAAACCTTGTAAGTAGCGAAATGCTTTTAATGTATCGATAGCTGGCAGACGCATTCCATTTTGCTTTACATCGAATGACGATTTATTCTTATCAATTGAAAATGAGCGCCATGGATCTTTGTAATTTTTTACTTCGACTTGCTTAATTTGATCAACGCTTAGTGAGAAAATATTCGTACACATCCATTTTCTTGGGTCTACAATAAAATTCGGCTCAATAATACCATTTACGCCTTTAATTTTCATTAATACCGGTTGGTCACTTTTCCCATGCTCGTCAGAGTCTAAAAGCATTATTTGACCATAATGGTCTTGAGAAGCTGTGCCAATGTACCAAGTTTTTGACCATGAACCATTTTGATAAATATCAACTTTTAAAGCGATCGCCGCCATTTGATTAATTGTTCTCTTAATTGAACCCTCAGGTAAATATCCTTTGAATTCAATATTCTTTAAAACGGTCATAATATTTTGCACATTCTCTTGAAGGATACAACCACCATCTTTATCGGTCCAACTATTTCCTTCACGGATAACTTCGAAAGAATTTGAATTAAGATCCGTCAGCACGATTCTATCTACTGAGGCTGTATCTTCAATTGCAAAATTGAACAATCCAGTTTCAATAGATTTACCTTTATTTTCCACAAGTGTTTTTGTCCAGATCCCTAAACCTGTAAGGACAGCTAAACCTAAGACTATCAGTAATATCTTTTTCATGAGTTCTTTTTTTTTGAATTTAAGAAGTGTACTTTCTCTTGCGTATATAGAAGAAGACTAGGGAAAGCAAGACAACAACTAGACATGGCAATAACATGTTTACCCATTTATAAAAGCTTGCTGACTGTGCAACTTTTTCATTGTCGATTTGATGAATATCAATTTGCTTCGAGCGAATATCTAAAACAGAATTATCTCCCAACATATAATCAACAGCATTTTGAAAGAATTCTTGGTTGCCGTAAAATATTTCAACACCCATTTCCATTAATTTTGGATCAAATCGTAAGTCATTGTATTCTTTAGGCTTAAACATCAATCCATTTTTACCCATCATGGTATCATACGCATTTTCAATGAAGTTCCCGTTTCCGACAAGTAAAACTTTTCCTTCCTTTTCACTTTTCTCCTTATAGTTGATTAACGGGTTCTTTGCAAAATCATCAACAATTCGGTTCTTGAAATGAGATTGAAAAAATCCTTCAGCAATTCCAGCTAAACACAGTTTATTGGCAGGGTTTTCTGGATCGATAACGAGTTTTGGGTTTTTACCATAATTCATTGGCATTCCCAAGCTTATCATTGGCGCCATACCTGTTCTAGTTGAGTTCGTTGAAGAAGTCAAAACAGGAGTGAGCGCAATTTCTTGATTGCCCACAAACTGAATTTCACTAACGTATTTCAATGATACTGGTTCTAGGTTTCGAGAAATTGGATGTGGAGTTGGCGTTGCTAAAACATGATAATACCAAGGAATCAAAGTTTGCTTTGCCAAAGGAACAACCTTAGGCGCACAGCGAACATCGATAACAAAATTGTCGTTCAGTTTTAAACCATAATCAAAAAGCATCTTTTCCAATCCAGTTGAAACCCTTGCTGTATGTGTAATTCCAGTAGCCATCAGAGTGTCTTCATTCAAAGTAAGTGCATCCATAAAGCACATCAGTTTACCGCCACGCATTAAAAACTGATCGATAACATATAAATCTTTATTGCTGAATTTTCCTGTTGGACGCGCAATGATAAGTCCGTCAACACCATCCATGGCCGCAAGAGAATCGTTTATGGTAATGTCTCTTAACGAATAATAAGGAGAAATTAACGCTCTTGCTCTTTGTGTTTCCGAGTATTCCAATTCACCATGTCCCTGAAGAATCCCAATTACAGGTTTCGTTTTCTCAACAGTACGACGGATAGAAGTCATCAAGATATACTCTAAATTGTTTAAAGAGTTCTGAATCGTTTGTCCAATGTTTTCAAGTTGAACTGGCTTACCCAGTGGGGTTCCAGGAAGAAATTGAATAACATTTTTGGTTGAACCTGCATATTCAATTAAAGCTCCCGGCCATACAAGCATTTGACTTCGCTGACCATCTTTTTTAAATTGAAGATCCATTGGGACAATGCCCTTGCCTTTGGCATAAATATTCTCGTATAATTCGTTTTGCTCTCCCTCTGTTCCTTCAGTTGGGTCTATAAATTCATATTCGATCTTTTTCCCAGCATATACCTTGAATTCTTTTAATTTGTCTTCAATTGCATCTCGGAAGTAGGACAATTCAGAGGGTAGTTTTCCGTCTAAATAGATCTTTATGTATAACCTATTATCTAATTTTTCATCATTTTTTAAATATTTAGCAGTTCCTTCAGATAATGAATATCGTTTATCGTTTGTAGCGTCTAATCTAAAGTTGACGAATGATGCAACGATATTTATAAGTATAACGGCAGCGACAGCTATGGCGAAGAATGTCCAATTAAAAATTCCCTTGAATTTATTTTTCTTATTTGCCATGATCTATTTTTTGAGAGATTTAATTACGGTCAAAGCAGCAAACATAAATACGGATATTACTGAAAGAAAATAAAATATATCCTTACTGTCAATAACTCCTCGTTTTATGCTGTCATAGTGAAAAGCTATTCCAATGTATTGAACAACTGTATCAAAACTTCCAAACAGATTAAAAGAACCTAAAAGACCGAACCCATCATAAAAAAGCCAACATAAGAACATGGCAAGAATAAATGCAACAATTTGACTACTCGTAATTGATGATGCGAAAATTCCAATTGCCACAAAAACTGAACCTAGAAGTACGAGTCCTAAATATGATGTAAATGTTGCTCCAGAATCAATTACACCAACTGGATTGCCAAGTTGATACATTGATACATAGTAAATCAAAGTAGGAAGTAGCGAAATGATCAACAAAGTTACTCCAGCAAAATACTTAGCTAAAAGGATCTGCAAATCGGAAAGCGGACGTGTAAACAACAATTCGATTGTACCGGTTCGACGCTCCTCCGCTATGGATCGCATGGTTATGGCGGGAATTAAAATCAATAAAATAACCGGCGACAAGTTGAAAAACGGAATCAGATCCGCCTCAGTGCCTGCAAGTAAATTGGTGTTTTGATCTATAATCCAATGGAATAGACCTGATGTAATCAAGTAAATCAGAATAAAGATGTACCCGATAACGGAACTTAAAAAACTTCTGATTTCCTTCAGATATAATGCTTTCATTTATCCTTTCAAATTTGAGGAACAAAAATACAATTTCAAATACAAACGAGACAGCCCAAATGATTGATTTGAGCTTTTCTTTTACTGTATGGTTTGTTGAAAACGTTTTTTCTAGCCAGCGTTACGCTCTACGTAACGAATTATACTTTTCGCAATATCCTTTCCAGTAGCTCGTTCTATACCTTCTAATCCCGGAGAACTATTTACTTCAAGAATAAGTGGTCCACGCGAACTTTGAAGCATATCTACACCAGCCACACCCAGTCCCATAGAACGAGCAGCTTTCAATGCAGCATTTTCTTCCTCGTCAGAAAGTTCGATAACATTAGCGGAACCACCGCGGTGAAGATTACTTCTAAATTCACCTTCTTTTCCTTGACGTTTCATTGCTCCAACAACAACGCCGTCCACCACAAAGGCACGAATATCGGCACCTCCAGCTTCTTTAATGAACTCCTGTATGATTACTCGGGCTTGAAGTCCATTAAACGCTTCAATAACTGATACTGCCGCATTTTCATTACTAGCCAAAACTACACCAAGACCTTGCGTTCCTTCCAAAAGTTTAATAACACATGGTGCACCACCAACTTCTTTCACAATACTAGATGTGTGTTTAGAGTAATTTGAAAAAACGGTTTTAGGCATACCCAATCCAGCTCTGGAAAGAATTTGCAAGCTTCTCAATTTATCTCTAGAACGAACTAAGGCTTGTGATTCCACCGCCGAAAAAACGTGCATCATTTCAAATTGACGAACCACCGCAGTTCCATAAAATGTAACAGAAGCACCAATTCTTGGGATAATTGCATCAATACCTTCCAAAACCTTATCATTGTAACGAATTACAGGTTTTTTCTTCTCAATTACGATGTCGCATTTTGCATGGTCAACAACGATCATTTCATGACCTTTTTTTTCACCTGCCTCGACTAATCGTGAAGTGGAATAAAGTTTTGGATTCCTTGATAGGATGGCAATTTTCATTAATTCTATTTTTCTTACGGTATCAAACGTAAAAGTAATTCTTTACAAAGATTAAATACTATTATTTAGGAAAACCATTGAAAATGACTTCAGTCGTCCATGCTTCTGGTTTGTCACCAAACCAAGGTTTTATATTTGGCCATACTTCACCAAAGGTTTGAGAATCTCTGTATTTGTTCAATTCCAATTCACTTTGCCACTGACTATAAGTGAAAATTACACATGGGTTTTTCACATCTTGCACCAATTGCATTCCTAAACAACCAGGGAAAGAGTTTACTTTCAATTTAATAGTTTCGAAAAAAGATAGAAATTCGTCAACTCTTTCTTCTTGAAAGGTCAACTTTACAATGCGTGTAATCATTTAAAATAATTCATGAAGCGTTTCCTTCGAACCGCGTGGTAGAAACTCTATACGAACTTGATCTCCTTTTTTCAGGCCAAAAAGCTTTTCTGCACCTCCGCCGCCAAGGTTGGCGCCGCGATTAATTGCAATTTCTAAAAGTCCATTTTCATTAAAAAGTCCAACTCTCTCTCCAGGTGGTACTTCATTGTATGAATTTGAAATAACATCAATGTAATAATCTTTCTTTCGGAAGAAAATAACGTAAGGATGGGATTTGCCAACTTGTTCAAACAACTTTTGCTCAATATTAGTAATTGCGTTGCCATATGAGTCAATGTAAACAATATGACCAAGTATTAAATTTTCTTCAACCTTAGGCAATGAGCGAAATGCTTTCTTGTATCCTTCTTGTGCTGAACAAAATTCTTCAATATTTTTTCCATTTAAAATATCTATCGCTGCTGGTATCAGCATATTCTTCGATGGGAACTTAAAATACTTTGGATTAGAAAGTATATCGTCTATTCTCCAAAAATTATCAGGAACTCTTTCTCCAAGAAAAGCGCCGTAAAAACCGTTGTCATTAGATATTATGAACTGTTTGTCAAGTTCCATCACGCAAGGGAATGATCCTTCATGCCCTCCAAAATTTACAACAGGCTCACTATCTACAGCAACAACATGAACCGTTCCTTCTGGAAATTCTGCAAAACAGGAGTTTAGTACAAATGCAGCTTGAGCAGTGTCAAATGGTATAATGGTATGAGAAACATCCAATATTTGAACCTCAGAATCACGTTTCAAAATGTTAGCCTTCAAAGAAGCAACATAATGATCGTTCAGACCCATATCCGATGTTAGTGTCAATAATTTCATTCAATCAGCCGAAGCAGTTTTTCTTGGAATATTCGTAATTTTGACCAAAAGTAAGTTTTTCGATAGTTTTATTGAATTGTTTCTGTAATAAAGTTCCATTGGTAGAAAAGAAAGTAGAGATTAAAGGGGTGAACCCGGCTGAATTTTTTGGTGTTAACAACAACAAATTCAAACATATAAAGAGTTTTTTTCCTGATTTAAAAATTAGTTCGCGCGGAAATCATGTTTCCTTTTCGGGTGACATTCAAATGGTTGATCTTTTTGAGGATAAATTGAAATTGATTGTTCAATATCTCAAAAAATTCAATTCTATTTCGGAAAATAATATTGATAATCTCATGGAAGAGGAAGGTAAAACAATTGTTTCAGACAATGATGGGAATGGCGTTATCGTTCATGGAAATGATGGAATAAAAGTTCGAGCGAGAACACTTAATCAGCAAAAACTGGTGAAAGCCGTGAATAAGCATGATATGGTTTTTGCCGTCGGTCCTGCTGGAACTGGAAAAACCTATACCGCAGTTGCATTGGCAGTTCGAGCATTGAAAGAAAAGGAAGTTAAGAGGATTATTCTTACTCGACCAGCTGTTGAAGCAGGGGAGAATCTAGGTTTTTTACCCGGAGACATGAAAGAAAAACTCGATCCTTACATGATGCCGCTCTATGACGCTTTGCGTGATATGATACCTGCTGAAAGGCTAAAGGAAATGCTAGAATTTGGTGTTATTGAAATTGCGCCATTGGCATTTATGCGTGGTCGAACCTTAGACAAGGCCTTTGTAATTTTAGACGAAGCGCAAAATGCTACAAAAATGCAGATGAAAATGTTCCTTACTCGTATGGGAATGACAGCAAAATTCATTGTTACGGGCGATATGTCTCAAATTGATTTACCACGCAGTCATCAATCTGGATTGGGGTTTGCAATTGATATTTTAAAAGATACAGAAGGCCTAGAAATAATCCGTCTAAACCAAAACGACGTGATTCGCCATCCTTTGGTGAAGAAAATAATAGATGCTTTTGACAAAGCAGACGAAAAAGAAAAACAAGAACGATTCAATAAAAAAGAAAATGATGAAAGAAGCCCTCGTAAAAAGTGATTTTACATTTCCAGGTCAAATTAATGTTTACAAAGGAAAAGTTAGAGATGTTTATACCTTAGATAATGGCTTAGTGATAATGATCGCCTCCGATAGGATTTCTGCTTTCGACCATATTTTGCCAAAAGGCATTCCTCATAAGGGACAAGTATTAAACCAAGTTGCCACTCATTTCTTAAACGCAACAAAAGACATCGTTCCTAACTGGTTATTGGCAACGCCTGACCCAAGTGTTGCGATAGGTTATGCTTGCGCGCCCATGAGGGTTGAAATGGTTATTAGAGGTTATTTGGCTGGTCATTCAGCACGAGAATACAGCCTAGGTAAAAGAGAACTCTGTGGTGTGGTCTTACCTGATGGAATGAAGGAGAATGATCGTTTTCCTGAACCAATCATCACGCCGGCAACAAAAGCAGACGAAGGACATGATGAAGATATTTCTCGAGAAGATATTATTCGACAAGGAATTATTCCAAAAGAAATCTATGCTCAATTGGAAAAATACACACGTGCCCTTTTTCAACGAGGAACAGAAATGGCTGCAAAACAAGGACTTATTCTTGTTGATACAAAGTATGAATTTGGGATTCATGAAGGCCAGGTAATGTTGATTGATGAAATTCATACCCCAGATTCAAGCCGTTACTTTTATGCCGAAGGTTACGAAGAACGTCAAGCGAATGGTGAGGTTCAGAAACAATTATCGAAAGAATTTGTTAGACAATGGTTGATTGAGAATAACTTTCAAGGATTGGAAGGACAAACAATGACGGTTATGCCTGACGATTTTGTGCAAACGGTTTCTGAGCGATACATCGAGTTGTACGAAAAGATCATTGGAGAGAAATTTCAAAAAGCGGATACCGAAAATATCGAAGAGAGAATTGAAAAGAATATTTTAAACTATTTAGCAGAACTGTAAACATTTCATCGTTTTTTAACCTTTTTGGCAGGTTGATTCCTTTTAGAAACAGTATTTTTGCAGGCAAAAGAAGATTGAATATGGATAAGTTATTAGGTCAGTTTTTCTCTATGCGAATGATGGCGCTTGGAATGTTCATTTTCCTTTTTGCCATTGGCGCAGCAACTTTTATCGAATCAGCATACGATGTGCAAACCGCAAAGCTATTTATTTACAACGCAACTTGGTTTGAAATACTTTTAGTGTACCTGTCTATAAATCTGATTTCTAATATCTTTCGTTATAATTTATTCCGGAAAGAAAAGATTGCTACACTAACATTCCACGTTTCGTTTCTAGTCATACTTGTCGGAGCAGCAATTACACGTTTTGTTTCCTACGAAGGTTTAATGTTAATTCGTGAAGGCAGTAGCTCTGACTTTATCTACTCATCCGACCCATACGTATGGATGAAAATAAACGACGGCAAACTTCAATATGTTTACAAGGAAAAAAGTTACCAATCTCCGCAATATCACAATAAATTCAATATTGATGTAGAATTCCCAAATCATAAAACACCAGTTGAAATAGCTTTCGTCGACTTCAAAAAGAAAATGATTGATTCATTGGTTATAAATGATTCTATCTCTGAGAGTGTTTTGGATATTGTTACAGATGGCATGAGTTCCAATTATCTTGGTAAAAATGGATTCATCATGCTAGGCGACATTGCTATGTCGTTCGATAAGAAGGATGCAATGCCTGGAATTGAAGTAATAGAAAAGAACAAAAAATATTATTTCAAGTCTGTTTTAGATGTTGCCTACTTACCTATGACAAAAATGCGCGAGGCTCGTCAAAATGGATTTGAGGTAAGTGATAGTGCTTTTACAGTTGTCCCAGCAAACACTTTAAAGCTATTGGAATCCGCGACTTTATACAAAGTACAGGGCGAACAATTTGTTTTCAAAGGAATCATCAAGAATGCAAAAAAAATGTTGATGCCTTCTGGCAGAAAGGATGTTGGCTCAGATTATCTTACTGTAAAGGTGACAGATG
This sequence comes from uncultured Flavobacteriales bacterium, assembly GCA_963977135.1. Classification (GTDB taxonomy): domain Bacteria; phylum Bacteroidota; class Bacteroidia; order Flavobacteriales_D; family Crocinitomicaceae; genus UBA2040. The sequence continues at coordinate 215,526 of CAXBNN010000004.1, forward strand.
GCAACCAAAGTAAGATTGTAAATTTGGAAGGTGGCATGGGACAAATTCCTACACCAGAAATCTTTGCTTTAAATGGATTGACCTATGAGTTGGAATACGGTTCCACAAAAATACAATTGCCATTTTCTATTGCCTGTCGAGATTTTCAATTGGATAGATATCCCGGTTCAGACGCAGCGAGTTCATTCGCAAGTGAAGTAACAGTGCTTGATCCTAAAAACAACGTTAAGAAAGACCATAGAATATTCATGAACAATGTAATAGATTATGGTGGATTCCGATTCTTTCAGTCCGCATATGATCCTGATGAAAAAGGAACACGATTGAGCGTAAATCACGATTCTCTGGGTACTAACGTAACTTACATAGGGTATTTATTGATGGCGCTAGGAATGATCATGTCCTTATTTGTGAAAACTGGTCGTTTTGCTGAGGTTCGTGATAAAATAGCTAAAATTAGAGCAAGGAAAGAAGCATTAATCCTTTTTGCCATGCTTTCATTTGGAGCAATGGCACAAGATGGACATGTGCACAACGACTCTATTCCGCATGAGCACGAATCGACGGTTCAAGAAGAGCCGAAAACGCAAATAAAACAAGCTCCTGTTCCTGCTCAATATATCACAGAAGAACATTCTGAGTTACTTTCCTCACTAGCTGTTCAAGATTTCAGAGGTCGAATCATTCCTTTCCATACACTGTGTGATCAACTCCTAAGAAAGCTTTCAAGAAAAAATACTTTTGAAGGAAATGATGCGGTGACAACGATTCTTTCGATGCATATGTATCCAGAGCATTGGATGAGTCAAAATATAATATATGTTCCAACCAACTTACTTGAACCGCTTGGTATTAAAGATAATTATGCTAACTATCTAGATTTAAGTGATGGTGAAGGTGGGTTTAAATTAATGAAAGAATACAACATCGCCTTTCAAAAACTAGAATCAAAGCGCAACGAATTTGATAAAAAACTGATTAAGGTTGTTGAAAAATTTCAAATCATGAATCAAATTTTCATGTGGGCGTATATGAAAATTGTTCCAATGAAGTCTGATCCCAATAACACGTGGTTTGTACCGTTAAGTAAAGAGTTACAAGGTAGCGCGGAAGAATTATCGATGGGTGCTTTAAAATACTTTTCTTCGGTAGATAAAGCTGCAAAAAGTGGTAATTGGACTGTAGCAAATAATTTGATTATCAATTACAAGAAAAAACAACGCTCTGAAGGTTCAAAGGTAATTCCTTCCATAAGTAATTTTCAAACAGAGGTTTCATACAACAAGATGAATATCTTCAAGAATACGTCATATTTATACCTCATGTCTGGATTGATTCTCTTGGTTGTGTTTCTAATGAAAATCTTCAAAAATCCAAAAGGATTATTAGAGAAACGATTCAATTTAACAAACAGGATAATTCGTTATGTCTTATTTGCGGTAGCTATTTATCATGCATCTGGATTAGGAATGCGCTGGTATATTACAGGACACGCTCCTTGGAGTAATGGTTATGAAGCAGTAGTTTTCATTGCTCTAGTAACAATGATTGCCGGTTTCCTTTTCTCGCGAAAAAATGCAGCAATTCTTGCCGGAACAGCCGTTTTAGCTTTCTTAATGATTTTCGTAACAGAAATGAATTTGATGGATCCAGAGATTACTCCTCTGCAACCTGTTTTAAAATCTTATTGGTTGATGATTCACGTGGCAATTATTACTGGTAGTTATGGTTTCTTGGGACTTGGAGCAATTTTATCTTTAATGAATCTTTTCTTGTATATTTTTAGAAATAAAGAAAACGGAACTCGAATTACTTTGAACATCAATGAACTAACTTATGTCGCAGAAATGACAATTACCGTTGGGTTGTTTATGTTAACAATAGGAACATTTCTAGGTGGAATTTGGGCCAATGAATCCTGGGGTAGGTATTGGGGCTGGGATCCAAAAGAAACTTGGGCGCTTGTTTCTGTTTTAGTATATTCGATCATATTACACTTCCGTTTTATTCCTGGAATGGACGGTAAATTCACTTTTAGTGTTGCTGGTTTATGGGGTTATTCTGCAATTCTCTTTACATTTTTCGGAGTTAACTTTTATTTGGTTGGTTTGCATTCCTATGCGCAAGGAGAAGGTTTGGGTAAAATTCCAATGGGTCTGGTTGCAACTGTTATCATTTTTATTGCGTTTACAGTTTATGCAGGTATTCGAAACAAATCGTATAAAAAATTAAAATAAATGGTATTATACGATTTTCATATCGAAGATATTTCTGGGAATCCATTTGATTTGGAATCTTTATCGGGCAAAAAAGTATTGCTCATAAATACTGCTAGCGAATGCGGTTTTACCAAACAATACCCGCAGCTGCAAGATTTGTATGAGCATACTGATAGAAGTAAATTTGAAATTATAGGATTTCCTTCAAACGATTTTGGAAGTCAAGAACCAGGTACGAATGAAGAAATAGCCCAATTTTGCACAGCGAATTTTGGAGTTAAATTCCCTATGATGTCGAAAATATCCGTTAAAGGAAATTCTGTACATCCTATTTTTTCTTGGCTAAAAAGTGAAACAGGCGAAGAGCCTAAATGGAATTTCCATAAATATTTGATCGATAGAAACGGGAATGTTTTGCGTTCTTTGGAAGCTGCAGTTGAACCTACAGATTCCGAAATTCTTGATTGGATTAATCAATAGAAAATTATGAAATTAGATATATTAGCTTTTGCCGCACACCCTGATGACATTGAACTTTCTGCGAGCGGAACAATCATGAAGCATATTGCGGCTGGAGCGAAAGTGGGTATAGTTGATTTGACCCAAGGAGACTTAGGCTCGAGAGGCACTATAGAAACTCGATATGCAGAAGCGGAAAAGTCTGATGAAATAATGGGCACCTCTATTCGTGTAAATTTAAAAATGGCCGATGGTTTCTTCGAAATTAATGAAAAGAATAAACGATTAATCGTTGAACAAATTAGACGTTTCAAACCTGAAATAGTGATTGCAAACGCTTTATCCGATAGACATCCAGATCATGGCAGAGGATCACAATTGGTGTCAGAAGCTTGTTTTTTATCCGGACTACTGAAAGTAGAAACTTCTTGGGATGGAATAAATCAAGAAAAACATCGCCCGAATGCCGTTTATCATTATATCCAAGATAGATTGATCAAACCAGATTTTGTGGTGGATGTAAGTGACTTCGTTGACAGAAAAATTGAAGCGATTCAAGCATATTCTACTCAGTTTTATAATCCAGAGTCAACAGAACCAGATACTCCAATTTCAGGAGAAGATTTTATCGAATTCTTGAAAAGTAGAATGCGATGTTTTGGGCGAGATATCTCTACGGAATATGCCGAAGGATTTAACGTTGAGAGAACTTTAGGTGTAAAAAGTTTATTTGACTTAGATTAAGTCTTCTTTTAATAATCGGTTGTAGATTTCTGTATACTTTTTGATTATCACGTCCTGTGAAAATTGTTTCACAAAATCCCGACCATCACTATACGAGCGTTTTTGCTCAGAAATTGCCATTTCCATTTTATCTGCAAGATCAATTGAGTCGTTTATTTCAACTTCATCGAACGGAGCTTTTTGAAAATTTGCCAGAAAACCAACTTTTGTTGAAATTATGTGCAATCCAAAAAATAAAGCTTCAGCAAGAACTATGGAAAATGTCTCGTAATTAGAATTTAGAATAAAACAGTCGTGGGACTGGTATACATTTGGCATCTCAGAATGGGAGTGAGGACCTAAAAATTGAACATAGTCATTCAAATAATTTTTGTCCACAATATCTTGAAGCAGATTTGTATTTTCATCGCTAAGGATAGTCAAACTAAAATTTGTCAAGCCTTTATTCTTCAGTATTAAAATTGCCTCTAAAATTCCTGAAGTATTTTTCGCTCTATCAACAGTAGAAACATGTAAAAACTTGTACTCTTTAATATTTCTAATTGTCAATGGAATTTGTTCCCAAGATTTAAGTAAAATGTTGCCAATAACATTTGTGAACTTTGGATAATTCTTCTCCATTTCAACTTTAAGAAGATCCGAAACGGCAGTAATCTCATCTGATTTATAAATTAATCTTTTGAGTCCAGTTCTGTGAATAAGGTTTAGGTCATTATAATTCTCCTTGAAATAAAATGAACCATGCTCGGAATAAACCATGGGTACATTTAATTCTCGTTTAAACCATAAAAAATGCCACCAATTTGTCATTCCTACATGCGCATGAATTAAATTTATGGATGGAATATAAGTCTTCACAAATCTCAAAGCCTTACGGTGGGCTTTTATCTTTGACTTATTCATAAATGACTCGCCGTAAAACGACCTGATTTCCTGAAAGTTATCGCTTATTTTCTCTAAAACAGTTTCACCCGAACGGTAGTCATTTTTAATCAAAACAAGAACGGTAACTTCACATGTTTCGCTCATGATCTCCGCAAATTGCCGAATGTAATTACCCAAAAAAGGCTGCCCTTCAGAAGGGTACCAAGAACTTAAAAATAATATGTGCCTTTTCTTATTCAATTGTTTCAAATGCTAAAACAAGCCAAAGATGCAAATTTATTAACAATCGTGACATCTTAAAATGCAGATACACCCAACTGCAGCGTTAACCAAATATTAATTTTTTAAATTGTTAATATTTAAAGAGTGAAAACTTCAAGTTCATTGGTTAAATTCGCGTGTAAACTAAATTATTTTTTAATGGAAACTGTGAACGAAATTAAAAGAGATAAAAAAATCTCTTCGTTGTATATTGACAGTGATGGAGTTTTAGTCACTAAAGTCGACAAGGCTTTAATATCACTTGACGAATTGGACAACAATTTCATAAAAATAAAATCCATTACCAAAGGGAATGCAGTTTATGGGATTATTGACATAGAACAAAACGGTGATTTAGGCAAGAACTATTTGTCTTATTTAGAAAGAGAATACTCTAAAGTTTATAGGGCTCTGGCGATAATTACTCCTTCCAAATGGAAACGATTAAAGTCACAGGTTACAAGAAACTTTTCTAAAAGCAAATACCCTGTAAAACTATTTTCGAACACAGATCAGGCCAAAAAATGGCTTAAAGATTTTCTTTAATATAGAGAAGGTTTAACGTAAAGTGCTGGCGCAAACATTTTCTTCTTTTGGCAAACCTGTTAATTTCAATGCGCCAAAACCACCCAAAATATCAATTCCATTGTGAATTCCATTCGCTTTTAATATCGACATGGCGATGACACTTCTGTATCCTCCAGCGCAATGCAAATAAAAAGTCTCCTCTTCCGGAAATTCATCAAGATATTTCTTTAATTCATCAAGAGGTGTATATTTTGCTCCAACTATGTGAGCTGATAGAAATTCACCTTCTTTTCTGACGTCATACAAAGGTAATTTTTCACTTTTTAATTTATTTTCTAAATCTTCAGCTGAAATAGAAGTAATATCATCCAAAGTTCGTTCACTTTCTGCCCAGGCCGGTATACCGCCTTTTAAATATCCGAGAATATTATCAAAACCTACACGGCTTAATCGAGTAATTGCCTCTTCTAATCGCTCTTCGTCAACTACCAAAATAATTGGTGTTTTTGTATCCGCAATAATGGCCCCAACCCAAGGTGCAAATTGACCATCAAGACCAATAAATAAACTTCCTGGAATATGCGCTTTTGAAAACTCACTTTGATGACGAACATCTAATAAAACAGTTCCTTTGTTTTCCAATGCTTTCTCAACATCAGCAGGTGAAAGAGCTTTTTTTCCTCGTTTCAAAACATCTTCGATAGAAGTATAACCTTCCTTATTCATTTGAACATTCAATGGAAAATAGGCTGGAGGTGGCGCTAATCCATCAGTAAGTTCTTTTACAAACTCTTCTTTTGTCATATCCGCACGCAAGGCATAATTCGTTTGTTTTTGTTCTCCTAGCAAACCAATCGTTTCTTTGCTCATACTTTTGCCACAAGCTGAGCCTGCGCCATGTCCTGGATAAACAGTAACGTCATCGGGAAGAGTCATTATCTTGTTTCTCAAGCTATCGTAGAGGATGCCAGCAAGGTCTTCCATGGTCATGCTAGCTGCTTTCTGAGCTAAATCTGGCCGACCAACATCTCCTAGGAAAAGTGTATCACCTGAAAACAAAGAATTCTCTTTTCCGTTTTCATCCAAAAGCAAATAGCATGTACTTTCCATGGTGTGTCCAGGTGTGTGGATAACTCGAATTTTAGCATCGCCAAGAATCAATTCATCACCGTCTTTGGCAATTGTTGAAGGGAAATTTGTTTCGGCATTTGGACCAAAAATGATTGGTGCACCTGTCAATTCAGACAAAGTTAAATGTCCAGAAACAAAATCCGCATGGAAATGTGTTTCAAGAATATATTTAATTTTTGCTCCTCGAGAATTTGCTAAATCTATGTATTGTTGAACTTCTCTCAAAGGGTCAATAATTGCAACTTCTCCATTACTTTCAATGTAATAAGCTCCTTGAGCAAGGCAATTTGTATATATCTGTTGTACTTCCATGATCTTAATTAATTATTGCAAAGATACGTATAGCAAATAAAAAAGCTGCTGAACTTTCGATCAACAGCTTGATATTGTAAATATTTAACCTTTAATCTTTCTTCCAATCTTGGTTAGCTCCTTTGGTATAAGGAATTGGGATTAAATCTAATTTCTCCGATAGCACTTTAAGTCTCTGTATAGAATCGTCTAGTTTTAAGCGCATTGATAAATACTCTTCAGCAACTATTTGCAAATTATCCTGTTGTGTTTGTGTCACTCCGGTGGTGTTTGACATTAAAGAATACTCTGTCATACCCAAACGACCTGATATGCTTGGTAAAGTTTCAATCTCTAGTGAGGAAAGAACTCTATCTCCCCGCAACGCAATCTCACAATCATTCATTTGCATATTAATCGCTCTCGTTTCTTTCAACAAACTCAAATCAGCATTCGGGTAGGACAATATGGCTTCTTCAATCAATCGAAGTTTTTCATTCGTTTCTTGAATTAACTTGCTCGTGCCTGAAACTTTTCTTGAATACTCGGCAATCTCAGAACGAAAGGCATCTAATTCTTGCTTGTTTTCAGCAATTAAAGTCTGATTATTCAATCCTTTAACTTTGAATAGTGTCTCAAAAATCAATTGTTCCGATTCTCCATTTCTAACAAGATGAACTTCTACAGTATAGTCGCCAGGTGTGACAAGAAATCCTTCATCACCGTCTTCATATCGACCTGGTTTTCTTTTATTTATTGTAATCGGTGAAGTGCTCTCTTTGCGTAAATTCCAAACCATACGTGTAGTTCCCTTCGTTGGGCTTGATTTTAAACGCTTTATTTCTTGGCCATCGGAATTACGAATTATCCATATTAACTGAGCTTTTTCATCAATTTTCTCTTCTCTAATTTCTTTAATACTTGGATAAAATACATCTTTATTATCTTTCTCTAATTCCTTTTCTTTCTCTTTACGTATGTCTGAAAGAGTTTTGTAATCATCCTTTATATACAGGGTAAATACTGCCCCAAAAGCAGGATTTTCAGCTGCATACAAATCTGCACCTTGCGATCCAGTTCCGCTTAAACCAAGTGGGGAAGAAGGAACATAAAGTAATGCTTCTTTAACTGGAAACAAATATGCCTTTTTATCCAAATTATCAGAATTCATTTCTCGAAGTGGAGAATAATCATCCAGAACATAAAATCCACGTCCGAAAGAAGCCGCTACCAAGTCATTCTCTCTTTTTTGAATGTCCAAATCGTATATTGCAATTGTTGGCAGGCCTCCTAATTTTAACCACTTAGTTCCGCCATCATTTGAAAAATAGCATCCAAATTCGGTGCCGACGAAAAGTAGATTAGGATCAACGTGGTCTTGACGAATAGCATAAGCAGAACCTCTTTCAGGAAGATCTCCAGAAATGGATTTCCAGCTTTTTCCTTTATCCGAGCTCTTGAATACGTATGGTTTAAAATCACCCGAACGGTGATTGTTGAAAATTGCGAAAACTACATTTTCATCTGTTGGCGAAGCGTGTAGCATATTGACTCTAGTATTTGCTGGAACCTCAGAAAAACTGGTTTGTTTCGTCCATTCTTTTCCTTCATTTTCTGAGATACGAATCAAACCATCATCCGTTCCAGCATAGAGTAAACCTTTCTTTTTAGGAGATTCATCTAATGCGACAATATTTCCATAAATTGTAGTCGAAGCATTCTTCATTACTGCATCCATCGACCAAACTTGATCCATTACCTCCAAACGATTTCTATCAATTTTTTGAGTTAAATCTGGTGAAATAGTAGACCAATCATCACCTCGATTAGTTGATTTAAAAACACGATTCGCCGCAAAATAAAGTGTTTTATTGTCATGTGGTGAAATCAGTAATGGTGCATCCCAATTCCAACGATAAGCATCTTCGCCTTTTTTTGGCATCGGTTGAATTGGAACTTTTTCTCCCGAATTTCTATCGTAACGTACTAACCAACCATATTGCGCTTGAGCATAGGAGATATTCGGATCTATCGGATCTATCGCCGATTCAAATCCATCTCCACCATTAGTGATGTACCAATCACTATTCAGAATTCCTGCATTATTAATTGTCCCAGAAGGTCCACCCATAGAGTTGTTATCCTGCGTTCCACCATAAATATTGTAAAAAGGGTAGTCATTATCCGTCGCTACTTTATAGAATTGGATGATAGGTAAATTAGCATAGTATTTCCATTCTTTTGCATGGTTATAGGTTTCGTAAATACCTCCATCACAGCCAACCAACCAATGGTCGCTATTATTTGGATCTATCCAGATACAATGATTGTCAACGTGCTTTTTGTCTTCACCAGTCATTTTAAAGGTTTTACCACCATCTTCCGAATGATGCAACCATGTATCCATAGAGAATATCTTATCTTTATTGGTTAGATCACATATTATTTCTTGATAATAGTTGCCAGATGTAGAATGCCCAGACATTTTAGACCAGCTTTCTCCTTTATTGGTTGAGCGAAAAAATCCACCTTTATCATCACGACCTTCTATAATAGCATATACGTAGTTTTCATCAACAGGAGAAACGGCGATTCCAATTCTACCCATCATTCCCTTCGGTAATCCTGAATTCACTTCGCGCCAAGTTTCACCTCCATCGGTCGATTTGTAGATAGTTGATTCTGGTCCACCACCAATATAAGTCCATTCTCTTCGTCTTCTTTGATGAGCTGCTGCGTATAAAATATTCGGATCCTTTGGATCAATAGCAATTTCAGAAATACCTGTGTTATCTGAAACGAATAAAGTTCGCTTCCATTCTTTTCCTCCATCAGTGGATTTATAAACCCCTCGCTCACCTCCAGAACTCCAAACTGGGCCATACGCTGCGACCCAAACTGTATTTTCATTCTTAGGGTGAATAATAATGTTACCGATATGTTCAGAGTTTTTCAATCCCATGTTGGTAAAACTATTGCCTCCATCAACTGATTTATATACTCCATCACCATAAGCAACAGATCGCTGGTTGTTGTTTTCACCAGTCCCAACCCAAATAGTGTTTGGATTTGAAGGAGCCAATTCAATACTAGCTATTGAATAAGAACCATATCCATCAAAAACAGGAGTAAACGTCGTTCCGTGGTTACTTGTTTTCCAAACTCCACCTGATGCTGCTGCAACATACCATAAGTCATGATTGTTGGGGTCTACCGCAATATCAGCTATTCTTCCCGAAGTTAGAGCTGGTCCTACATTTCTAAAACTCAAAGCTCCTGTCTTTCCTGCTAGAGGCGAAGCAATTGGTTCTGCCTCTTTCTTCTGGTTTTTCTGAGAAATTACTGGTGCTGCAACAAGGCACAAGCTCAATACAATGTATATTTTTTTCATAGCGTTTTTTGAATTGCTTAAAATTACCTTTTTCAAATGGTTCATCCAAGCATGAAATATCGCTTTTTATGAACCTTAGTAATTGACTTGTGAAATATAGTAAAAGTTCATTTTTGTACTCAACATGTTTTTATTATCTTCGTTTTTAAGATCTTTATCTTAAAGTCAGTTCAATCAAAACCTATGAATCATATACAAATTAGAATAATAATAGCTTGCTTGTTTTCTTCCATTATTTTGGTATCTCAAAGCTGCTCTCATTCAAATAAATTCGTTCAACAGAATAATGCCAAAGAGCCTCAACCGAATGATTATTGGACTTTAAAGCGCTCACACCCAGTCTATGGATTTGATCAAAAGGCTTATTTTAAGGGAATTGAAGAGGTGAAGAAACTCAAAGACAATCCAAAACCTGACGATGGACCGCTATTAAATTTAGATTGGCAGTTTGAAGGACCTACGAATATTGGCGGTAGAGTAAATATAATAACCCCTTTAAGCAGACAAAGCGATACAATATTTGCAGGTTCTGTAAATGGAGGGATTTATAGAACTTTTGACGGTGGCAATACATGGACTCCACTATTTCAAGAATTTACCTATTTGGCAATAGGCTCAATCACAGTTGATCCGTCAAATCCAAACACAATATATGCAGGTACGGGAGATCGTAATTATGGCGGATATTCATATAACGGAAATGGTTTATATAAATCAACGGACCTCGGAAATACTTGGACTCAGATAGGCATAGGTAATGTCGGTATTGTAACTTCATGTATCGTTCATCCAACGAATCCAAATACAATATTGGTTGGTGCATTAGGTTCTGGATTTGAAAAATCGAATGATAGGGGAGTTTATCGAACTACCGACGGAGGAGCTAACTGGACGAATACCTTGTTCGTTTCCGATTCATCCGGTGTATGCGAAATGATAGCTCATCCAACAAACCCAAACATAGTTTATGCTTCCACTTTTAATCGATTGAACTTACCCAACAGAAGTATTTCAAAAGGATTTGATTCAAAAATATTTAAATCAACCGATGGAGGTATTACTTGGACTCAGCTTACTAATGGGCTTCCAAATTCCCTGTTATCAAGAGTTGGAATCGCTATTTCTGAATCCAATCCGAATAAATTGTATGCGCTTTATGTAGCTGACACGTACAACATTTTTGAAATATATGTTAGCACTAATTCTGGGACATCTTGGTCCGCTTTGAACATAGGAGGAACTAATTTAGACGCAAATGCACTTGGTGGATTTGGTTGGTATTTCGGACGTATTCATGTCAACCCATTTAATGAAAACCATATAGTGGTTCCCGGAGTAGACCAATATGAAAGTATTGATGGAGGGTCTAATTGGTCGATGAATGTTCCACCATGGTACACATATGAGGTTCACGCAGATAAACATGATCTGTATTTCAAGGATATGAATACAATGATTATTTCTACGGATGGTGGAATATACAAAACCACCAATGGAGGAGGTTTATGGTCAGCTTTGGGAGAATTGCCGATAACACAATTTTATCGAGTCAACGCCAACACTTTTGATCAAAACAAATATGCAGGTGGCGCTCAGGACAATGGAACAGCTTCTGGAAACTTATCTGGTGCTTGGTCTAGAGATTTTGGAGGTGATGGTTTTCAATCTTATTATATTAATTCTGAAAACATTACAACATATGAAACCCAAAGAGGGGGATTATACTGGGAAGATGCTTTTTCAGGAACTAATGATATTAGCGTTGATAATGAATTTCCAGGCGAAAGAACAAATTGGGACACACCTTATATGCTGTATCAAAATAAAAAGATAACAGTTGGATCATTTAGAGTTTTAACGATGGACAACCCTCCTTTTGGAGGATATACACCCATTTCATCTGATCTGACTAGAATTGGAATGGGAGCTACTACATCTGATAGATATAGCACCATTTCTTCATTAAACTATAACCCTTTCAACGAAAACGAAATATTGGTAGGCACAAGTGATGGACTTGTATGGAAAGGAAATAGGACTGCAGGAAACTTTGTGAATATAACCGGAATTCTGCCTTACAAATTTGTATCCTCAGTAAACTACAGTAAAAAGATAAATGGGAAAATATATACGACCATGACAGGGTATTATAACAATTTCTCTCAAGCTTTGATATACAAAAGTGAAGATGGAGGTTTAACTTGGGCTGATATTTCGTCAAACCTTCCAGCTATTGGAATTAATGCTATGATTACGCGATACATTGGTGGGGTTGAGGCACTTATTATTGGAACAGACGCTGGCGTGTTCATTTCTAATAACGACGGAGTTTCGTGGACCTTACTCGGAAACAATTTACCTTTAGTTACGATCACGGCATTAGACATTAACACCAATAACAATAGACTAATTGCTGGAACATTTGGTCGTTCCTTGTGGTCATATGATTTAACTTGGTATCTTGGATTAGAAGAAAATAAAACAACTAATCAAGTAATCTCCCCGAACCCAGCCACTGAAACAATTCAATTACAATTACCAGAGGATAAAATTGAAATTTTTAGTATTGATGGGCTAAAAATCAAAGAAATTTCAAACTATAGTGCTGGAATGACCATTGATATATCGGCAATCAACAAAGGAGTTTATTTGCTTCGAACAAAAACTGATGTTATTCGTTTTATCAAAGAGTAAATTAAAATTATATAAATGAAAAAATTCGCTTTCCTTATATTATCTGCAGTATTTATGTCCTTTAGTGGGTTTTCACAAGAATCTATTTATGACTTTAAAGTTGAAACTATCGACGGAGAAGAATTTAATTTCAGCGACTATAAAGGGTACAAAATACTCATTATTAATACTGCTTCAAAATGTGGTTTTACCCCGCAATATGAGCAATTGGAAGAAATTTACAAAGATTTTAAAGATCAAAAATTTATTATCGTCGGTTTCCCTTCAAATGATTTCATGAAACAAGAACCTGGAACAAATGAAGAAATTGCCGAATTCTGTCAGAAAAACTATGGTGTAACATTTCCTATGATGGCGAAAGTAAGCGTTAAAGGCAGTGAGCAATGCGATTTATTCAATTTCCTAACTGATTCTGAAAGAAATGGTGCTTCAAGTCAAGAGGTTAAATGGAATTTCCAGAAATTTTTAATCGGAAGAGATGGGCAATTGGAAATGGTTATCTCCCCAAAAATAAAACCGACTGACGCTGAAATCACCAATTGGATTTCTGCAAACTAGAAATAATTTTCATTTCATTTTTTTCGTGAATATTTTGTTGAAAAGTATAGATTAACTATGGTCAATTGACTGTGTTTTACCCTTGGTTTTAACTATCTTTGCTTACATTGAAAAATTGCATAAATACGCAGTAAAATATGAGCGAAGAAGAAAAAAATAGAGGCGATTATTCAGCGGATAATATTCAGGTATTAGAAGGATTAGAAGCTGTTCGTAAGCGTCCGGCCATGTACATTGGCGACATAGGTGTAAAAGGTTTACACCACCTTGTTTACGAGGTAGTTGATAACTCGATTGATGAGGCACTTGCCGGTCATTGTGATACCATCGGTGTATGGATCAATGAAAACAATTCGGTTACAGTTCGCGATAACGGTCGTGGAATTCCAACAGCAATACACACAAAAGAAAAACGTTCAGCACTAGAAGTCGTAATGACAGTGCTTCATGCTGGTGGTAAATTCGATAAGGACACCTATAAAGTATCTGGTGGATTGCACGGTGTTGGGGTATCTTGTGTAAATGCACTTTCAAAAGACTTAAAGGCAACTGTTTACCGTGATGGGAAAATCTGGGAACAAGAATATAAAATAGGCAAACCTCAATACGATGTAAGAATAGCTGGTGAATCAAAGGAACATGGGACTGAAGTAACATTTCTTCCGGATGATTCGATTTTTGAAGCTCTTGAATACAATTATGATACTCTTGCAGCTCGAATGCGTGAGTTGGCGTTTTTGAACAAAGGAATTACTATTACATTAACAGATAATAGAAATTTCGACGAAAAAGGTGAGCCGGTATTCACAAAATATCATTCAGAAGGTGGACTTTCAGAATTCTGTGAATACTTAGATAGAAACAGAGAGAAATTAATCTCTGATGTTATTTATTTTGAAGGTGAAAATGACGGAATTCCAGTGGAAGTTGCTTTAACCTACAATACTTCATATACGGAAAACATTCAAGCTTACGTCAACAACATCAACACGCATGAAGGTGGAACGCACCTTTCTGGGTTTAGAAGAGGTTTGACAAATACTTTGAAAAAGTATGCGGATAAATCGGGATTGTTAGCTAAAGAAAAAATTGAAATTGATGGAGATGATTTCCGAGAAGGATTAACTGCCGTTCTTTCAGTTAAAGTTCAAGAACCTCAATTCGAAGGTCAAACAAAAACAAAATTAGGAAACAGAGAAGTTACAGCACCAGTTAGTCAAGCGGTATCTGAAATGTTGACGAATTATTTGGAGGAACATCCAAATGAAGCTCGAATTATTGTTGAAAAAGTAATGCTAGCCGCTCGTGCAAGACATGCTGCACGTAAAGCTCGTGAAATGGTTCAGCGTAAAAACGTTTTAACTGGAAGTGGTCTTCCAGGGAAATTGGCCGATTGTTCTGAAAAGGATCCTGCACTTTGTGAGATTTACTTTGTCGAGGGAGATTCGGCGGGCGGAACTGCAAAACAAGGACGCGATCGTCACTTCCAAGCAATTATGCCACTTCGTGGTAAGATCTTGAATGTGGAGAAAGCCATGATTCACAAGATTTTCGAAAACGAAGAGATTAAGAACATATATACGGCGCTTGGAGTAAGAATCGGAACAGAAGAAGATTCTAAAGCCTTGAACTTAGAAAAATTAAGATATCACAAGGTAATCATCATGTGTGATGCCGATGTAGATGGTTCGCATATCGAAACATTGATATTGACTTTCTTCTTCCGATTCATGAAAGAATTGATAGAGTTAGGCTACATCTACATCGCAACTCCGCCATTATACCAAGTTAAGAAGGGTTCTAAATCTGATTACGCCTGGAACGATGACCAACGAGATAAATTGATTCAAGAATTCAAAGGTTCTGGAACTGAAAGTTCAGTTGGTATACAACGATACAAAGGTTTGGGTGAGATGAACGCTGAACAATTGTGGGAAACAACTATGTCTCCAGAGGGAAGGACATTACGCCAAGTAACAATAGATAATGCCGCAGAATGTGATCAAATTTTCTCTATGCTAATGGGTGACGAAGTTCCACCAAGAAGAGAGTTTATCGAGAAAAATGCGAAATATGCTAAGATTGATGTTTGATTAATCTTGCCAAAAACACATATAAAAAAACGGAGCGATTATCGCTCCTTTTTTTTGTTCCTGATATTTATAAGAAGTCGTTATGAAATAATTCACCACGACTATTTTAATTTGAATTAATTCCCTTTAATCTCAAATTCCGTTCTTCTGTTTTGTTGTCTTCCAGATTCTGTTGCATTTGAAGCAACTGGAACACTATCACCGTAACCTTTAGAGTTCATTCTTCCAGCAGAAACTCCTTTTGACTTCAAGTAGTTCACAACTGCATCAGCACGATCTGCAGACAATTTTTGATTCAAACTAGCTGAACCTGTGTTATCTGTATGACCACCGATTTCAATTTTCAATGAAGGAACATCTTGCATCAACTTCAACAATCTATCCAATTCTGCATTTGATTCAGAACGCAAGGTAGATTTACCAATATCGAAAAAGATGTTTCTCAATTCAATTTTACTACCTATTGCAATGTTTTTCAATTCAATAGTCTTGTTTACTAAATTATCATCAGCGCCTTTCGAGATATCAAAGTTCTCTGAGTGGAACAAATATCCGTCAGCTTTAACAGCAATTCCATAGTTTTTACCCGAAGTAAGTGTAATTATGAATTTACCAGTTGCACTATTCGTAGTAAAGGATTCAATAACTTTCCCTGTTGAATTATCAGTTATATCAATAACGGCTTCAACAGCTTTTTTCGTTAAAGCATCAATCGTTTTACCTTTAAAAACTGTGAATGATTTTTTGTTAACATCAACAGTAGCTTCAACTTGTGCATCTTTCATTGGCATAGCGACAGAAGCCAAAAGATAATCTTCCATATCGACTGCTGGCGTTTTTTCTGGACCCCAGAAAGTTACTTTATAAATATCATAGTTTCCTTGTCCACCAGAACGATTGGAAGCTATATAGGCAAATTTTCCATTTGCAGTTGATGCGAAAAAGAAATCATCATAAGGTGTGTTAATAGGGTAACCCATGTTTTCCGGTTTAGACCATTGTCCTTGAACCTTTCTTGAAACAAAAATATCATAACCGCCTATTGTATTATTTCCATTGGAAGCAATATACATTGTTTCCCCATCAAGGTGGCAAAATATTGGACCTTCATTAAATTTTGAATTTACAGAAGATAACATCGTCGCGGCCATATAATCTTTCCGCATCTTACTTTGCATTGATGAATACATAATTTCAGTACCGTTCGATCTGTTTTCATTGTCTCTTGCAAAATAAATTGTGTAACCGTCTGGATAATAAGAGGCGTAGCTATCATTACTTCGATTAGATGAAATTGCCATAGCCATCGATTTTGGTGCTGACCATTCCAATCCGTTCAATTCTGATTCAAAAATATCCAGTTGCCCATCAACCTCACGATGCAATAGCATTTTTGTTCCATCGTAGCTTAAATTGTTTGCAATATCATTTTGATCTGTATTTACGTTTCCTTTGATAGGAGCTGGGGCAGACCATTTTCCGTTGAATCGGGTAGAAGTATAAATGTCAGCATCATAACCTCCTGATTCATTCGCTGTGTGTTTATTTGGTCGATCGGATGACATAATCAATTCACTG
The DNA here is from genome assembly GCA_963977135.1 of uncultured Flavobacteriales bacterium. Taxonomy (GTDB): domain Bacteria; phylum Bacteroidota; class Bacteroidia; order Flavobacteriales_D; family Crocinitomicaceae; genus UBA2040. Next base: position 232,358 of record CAXBNN010000004.1, read on the forward strand.
CCATCCGTTGAAATACTTGGAGCAAAATCATTGTAAGACGTGTTCAATTCGGGAACATTATCAACCCACGCTCGAATTGGACTTCCAACTAAATCTCGAGCCGTTTTACATTCACTTTTTCGTTGACTAACGAATTTGGAAAAATTGTCAGCTTTCTTATAGCCATTTTCAAAGGCTTGATAAGATTTTGTTGCCTCTTCAAATTTGCTTTCGAGCTGCAAGGCATAACCCATATAATAGGGAAGGAATGGATCACACTCAGGATCCAAACTTGTTGCTTTTTTCAAATAAGCAATGCACTTTTCAGGATCTGTTCCATTTGCATAACAAACACCTATCTTGTAATTTAGTGTTGCACTATTCGGATTAAACTTTTGAGCAATTTGAAAGTGCTTTAAGGCCATTTCATAGTTTATTCCCAAAGGCTTAACCTCAAAGAAGGCTTCATTAGCTATTTTAAAGAATTCATCGCCTTTTTCAAGTTCTTCGGATGCTTTTTTAAATTCTTCTTTTTTATCCTTAAAGTTTGATGATTTAAATTCAATATTTTGTGTATTTCCAAGTAAGCTAAAACTTAAAATGGAGAGTGTTAAGATTATATACTTCATATTTTCTAGCTTAATCATTGCAATTTCCTGCATAATAATTTTTACCCATTGGGCTTCCTAATTCTTTTGCCTTGTGCCAATCTTCACATGCTCCATTTTGATCACGCATCATTTCTAGAGCCATTCCCCGATTCACATAAGCATTAGCGTAATTTCTGTCTGCTTTGACCGCTTTATCTGCAAATTGAAAGGCTTTGGTGTAATCTTTCTTTTTAAAGTAAACAGCGCTTAAATTGCAATTTGCTGGCGCATAATCAGATTTGATGCTTAAAGCTTTGGAAAAATCGCGTTCAGCATCATCTATTTTTCCCTGTTCTAAAAGTGTCGCACCTCTATTGCTATAGGCTAAGTAATAGTTTCCATCTAAAGAAATCGCTCTATTAAAGGCAGCAATAGCACCAACGTAGTCTTTGGTTTTCTTTTTAGTTGTACCTAGATTATTTAAAACAAAAGTCAACTTTGGATTTTTCTTCAAAGCCATTTCGTATTCAACGATAGCCTTTGGATATTGCTCAAGCATGCGGTAACAGCTACCTCTATCATTATATGCAAAAGCAAAATCTTCATCCAATTCGATTGTCTTCGTAAAGTTCTTTATTGCACCTTCGTAATCTTGCTGTAAAAACTTTAAAGTTGCATAATTGTAATACGCCTTTGGGTTTTTAGGATCGATTTGAATGGATTTTTCGTAATCTTTTTCCGAACTCAGATAATCATTTAAACCTTGGTATGATCTTCCGCGTTGGAAATAAGCTTTTGAATAACTTGGATCCATTGCCAATAATTTAGTCAAGGTATTTGTAGCATCCTTGTATTTTTCCAATTCATTTTCAGTAACGGCCTTATTGTAATAGGCTGCTGTGAAATTTGGATCTACCGCTATAGATTTAGTAAAATCCTTTAATGCTCCGGTATAATCCTTGCTTGCAAATTTTTGAATTCCTCGATTATATGCTTCTTGGGATTCTGCAATAGAAGCATTCAACTCATTGAGTCCAGCGATGGAATCTTTGTAAGCCTGTTCAGCGGGGGTTAGCTCTTCTTGCGCAAATATTGCAAAGCAGCAACATAGAGCGAGACCAACTATAGTGAAATTTTTTTTCATATTTTGGTTTTATTTCAACCCACCAAATTACAAAGATTATGCCTACAATTCAATTGGAAGTTATCAACAGCACCCATTTGACTTTTTGAATCCCGAAGACCAGACAAATTGATTATTTTTGTTACTTTAATAATCGAACGAAATGTCAAAAGATATATATATAGTAGATGGTATTAGAACACCTATAGGAAACTTTGGAGGAACACTTTCCTCTGTGCGCCCTGATGATATGGGAGCATTGGTAATTAAAGAATTGATTGCTCGGAACCCGGGGTTTGACCCGAAACTAATTGAAGATGTAATTTTTGGTTGTGCTAATCAAGCTGGAGAAGATAACAGAAACGTTGCCCGAATGGCAGGGCTTTTGTCCGGACTTCCATTTGAAATTGGTGGTGAAACGGTAAACAGACTTTGTGCTTCTGGAATGGCTTCGACAATTAATGCTGCAAGGGCCATTAAAGACGGGGCAGGTGATATCTATATCTCCGGTGGAGTTGAAAATATGACTCGAGGACCATGGGTAATTTCAAAAGCTTCATCTCCATTTGGTCGCGATTCTGAAATGCATGATTCTTCCTTTGGATGGCGTTTTATCAATCCGAAAATGGAAGAATTATACGGAACCGAAGGTATGGGCAACACAGCTGAGAATTTAGCTGAACTGTATTCAATAGATCGTGATTCACAAGATAGATTTGCCGCTTGGTCACAAGAAAAAGCAGCAAAAGCTATCGCAAGTGGTCGATTTGCGGAAGAAATAGTTTCTGTTGCAATTCCTCAGAGAAAAAAGGATGACCTAATTTTCAGCCAAGATGAGTTCTCAAGACCATCAACAACAATGGATTCACTTTCAGGATTGAGACCAGCATTCAAAAAAGATGGAACAGTAACGGCCGGTAACGCTTCAGGATTAAATGATGGCGCAGCTGCACTTCTAATTGCATCTGATTCAGCAGTAAAACAACATAATTTCAAACCTTTAGCTAGAATTGTGGGAGCTGCAATAGCTGGTGTTGAACCTCGTATCATGGGGATAGGCCCTGTATTTGCTTCAGAAAAGATTTTGAAAAGGTCAGGATTAAGCCTGAAAGACATGGATGTTCTTGAATTGAATGAAGCCTTTGCTGCTCAGGTTCTTGCTTGCACTCGAAAAATGGGGCTTGAAGATAATGATCCAAGAATTAACCCGAATGGTGGGGCGATATCACTTGGACATCCTCTAGGAATGTCAGGTGCAAGAATATTACACACGGCTGCGATAGAATTACAAAAAACAAATAAAAGATATGCGCTTGTATCAATGTGCATTGGCGTTGGACAAGGCTATGCAACTATAATTGAACGAGCTTAAACCCAACTATTGCTAAAAATGATTCGTTAAAGATGTGTATGAGAAAACTTTATTTCCTATTTGTTGCCATAATTGCCTTATCTTCTTGTAGGAAAGAGGCTACAAGATGGAATAGCGATTGGTCGGCTCCGATTCTTAACGATACATTAACCTTAATGAATTGGGTTAACGATTCAACTATAACAGTAAGTCCTTCAGGTTACTACGATGTTAATTTGAAACGAAAATTATTCCGTTTTGATTTGAATTCAATAGTTGGGATACCAGACACAACTCTTCAAAACAATTATTCCCTTGCTGCAGGTATTAGTGTTCCACCAGGTACTTCATTTGTTAATCAAACACAAGAGAGAGATTTGAACCTTGACCCAATTGAACTTACAAAAATTCACTTGAAAGAAGGAGAAATTTTAATTCTTATAAAAAATCCCTATCCAACGAAAGTAATTTGTTCTCTGGCTTTGCCAGGCGTAACAAAAAACGGAGTCGAGGTTAGTACTACTTTAGAAGTTGCAGCTGGTTCTCTAGGTAATCCAACTCAAGGAACTAAAACTATTAATCTTGCTGGAGCACAAATGGATTTATCGGGACTTAGTGGAGGCGACAACAATAAACTTCAATCAAAAATAACCGTAACAACCGATCCAAATGGCCCATCCGTTGTTAGTACAAGTTCTTATGTTACGCAAATATTCGCTACAATTAAAAATGTTAAACTAGAATATGCGAAAGGATACTTTGGTCAGCAATCTTTTTCTGACACGGTCGAAACAGACGTTGAGTTATTGAAAAAGTGGATTGATGGAACTATCGATCTTCCAAACCTTAGCCTGAACCTCAAACTAAGTAATGGAATAAAGGCGATGGGAAAAATTAATTTAAAGGAGCTGACTACAATAAAATCAAATGGAACAACGACCTCATTGATGGCATCTCAAATAAATGTTCCTCAAAATGTTAATTCCGCAAGTGGAAGCTGGTCTGGTCTTTCTCCATCAATTACAAACTATTCGTTTCAATCGTCAAACAGTAATATCCAAGATTTTATCGAAAATGCTGGTCCGAAAATCAAATTGATTTACGATTTTACCATAAATCCATTTGGCAACATTTCTGGTTCTTGGAATGAAATTTTCCCGCAAAGCGCTGTTGTTTTAGATCTAAATCTAACAATGCCTTTGGGTTTAGAACTAGACAATTTCACAATAACAGATACTTTTAAATTAGATTTTACGAAATACAAGAAGCAACTAGATCAAGGACGTTCAGCAGATATTATTATAGATTTACAAAACTCATTCCCAATTCAAGGAGGCTTGATGCTAAAGTTTGTAGATGAAAACAATCAAACTATAGCCGCTTTGCCAGAGTTTAAAACAATACAATCGGGATTATTTGGCACAGCGCTTAGTTCTGGTGCTCAAGTTCAAGGCAGCAATATTACTTGGCATTTAACTGAAGATGACTTCAAAAACCTTTCATCGACTTCAAAAATTGTCGTTACTGCCAAATTCAATACTCCTGACCCAGCAACCATGAGTAATTCTTCGGTCCTGTTGAGTGAAAAATGCTTCTTAGGTTGTAAATTGCACATGAACCTCCAATACGAAACCAAGTATGAATAAAATCTATTTAATTGTTTCGTTAATAGTAACATTGAATGTTATCGGTCAGCATTCTATGCCTATCCAAATGGATACCCTGTTCTATAAATATGAAGTTATCGGCACGGGAATTCTAGATTATGGAAGTACTTCAATAAAAAATGAACTTTCAAAAAAATTATTGTACGGTGGGTTTATAGATTCAGACATGAAAGAACGAAGTCTGAATAGCCACAAAACTCAAAACAGAATAGGAATTGAGGCGAGTGGAGAAATTGAGTTTCGAGATTACAACACCCGATTATTTAATCAAGACAAATACGGTTATTTTATTCGCGGCGGATATTATAATTATGTTACTTCAGCTTATTCACAAGATGTTTTTAACCTAGTTTTCAATGGAAACTCTGCTTTTTTAGGAGATACTGCCAACTTTTCAGGAACTCAAGCAAACGCAATTTCACTTCAAAAAATCGGATTTGGTTTTATCGATAAAAAATCCAAAAGCAATATTGGAATTAATTATTACAATGTCAGCAATTTATCAGATGCTTATATACGGTCAGGTGACTTAATAATGGATTCAACTGGTACGAATTTAGAATTGGATATGGGAGCAAGATTCCGATATTCAGAAGGAAAGAGATTCAACAAAGGCTGGGGGATAGGCATTGATGCAGATTTCAGAATTCCGGTTAAATGGTTAAACGAATCGCAAGCTTACATTCAAGTTCAATTAAAAAATATTGGATTCCTGTCAATTAAAAACATGACAGAATACACTGCCGACGAAAGTTATGATTTTTCCGGTTTCAAATTCAATCAATTAATAGGGGACAGCACCTCTTCAATTAATGGTAGTAGTGAGTTACTCGACACCTTGGGAATTGAAAAAAGAAGTAAAAACATAACATCCATGCTGCCTGGGTTCATCCAAATTGGGAAAATCGTTGATTATCAATCTGATAAAACTGTTCAATCTTATTTTGGTGTTCGTTTACATACCACTTTGGATTATACACCTTTAGCTTATATAGGGGCGCACATCAAGCTTTACAAGTGGATGAAAGTTGGAATTCAAGGTTCTTACGGTGGGTTTTCAAACTTTCGACTAGGTTTTTACTCACAATATGATTTTGGAAAATTTCATTTCGGAATAGGATCCGAAGATTTGATTGGTGCATTTTCTAATAAAGGATATGGTGAAAGTATTCATTTCAGAATAACAAGATTATGGTAAAGTTCTTTTTTATAACCGTTCTTTTGATTTTGAGCTTTCAAGTAAATGCTCAAATTGAATTTTTAAAGGTTTACAGCGACCTAGGCTTTGAGAAAGGCGAAGGGATTACGCAATTGGCGGATAGCTCCTATCTGGTAACTGGTAGTTCTACTAGTTTTGGGCAAGGTCCACCGCAAGCTTTTTTAATGAAATTGGATTCTTTAGGGAATCATAAATGGACAAAACATTATGGTGGAGCAGAAATAAATGAAGGAAAGCGTGTTTTTGCCATAGAAAACTTTGGTTATTATGTTGGTGGAAATACAAATAGCAATGCTTTGGCCGACCACAATTTTTATCTGGTAAAGACGGATGAAAATGGCGATCCAATTTTTGAAAAGCAAGTCGGCACACCGGGATGGGACTTTGTCAATGACGGAATTATGCTTGCCGATTCTTCGATCATACTAACTGGTGAAACTTACAATACTCCTGATGGAATGGAAGATTCCTATACCGTTCGTTTTGCTAAAAATGGTGACACAATTTGGACCAGTCAATCTCATAAACTTGGAATAGATAAAATCTATGCCGCAGAAAATGTGGGTGATACAGCGTTTGCATTGGCCGGAACTGTTTGGAATGCAGATTCGTTGTCACAAAAATCATTTTTAGGCCTATACAAATATGACAATTCAGTTATTTGGGAAAAACAATATGGTATAACTGGAGATTTTGAAATAAAAGACATTGAATTTTGGAATGATATTTTTCACTGTGTCGGAAATAGAATATTAATTGTCGACTCGTTAAAAGATGAATATGTCGTAAGGGTTAATCTGTTTGGTGATACCTTGTCGGGGTATTCTTATATTGGCTCAAGCGATAAGTCAATTAACAAAATTGTCAAATATGGCAGTTCTAACAAATTTTACTTTGGAATTTCTTTTATTGATCAATACTCTTATGGAATCGGTGAAGATATTTTTCTGGCAAAGTACACCAATTTTTTTGCCTATGATTACAGTGGAGTTCAGTTCAAGGCTGGTGGACAAGACGATATAGGTCAATTAATAAAGACAAATGATGGAGCCGCAATAATGGTTGGTACGAATAGATCGTTTGGAACACAAAATGCCAATGTTTTAGTGATAAAAATTGGTGAGAATGATACTTATCCAAATACTGATACTATACCCACAATAAACTCACTCGTGGATATAAAAAGTATTCAAACTCCGATAAATGGGTTTGAATTCTATCCTAACCCAGCAAATGACTTATTGAATTTTAAAAGTGAATTTAACTCCGGTGAATTGAGGATAATTGATGCCATGGGACAAATTTGTAAAACTATTTCGCTCCATTCTAAATTAGAAAAAATAAACATTTCTAATTTAAATCCTGGAATTTATTTCCTTGTATTAAAAACTGACAATGGCGAAACTCTCTCACTAGGTAGAATCTCAAAACACTAATTTCTACCACTCATGTGCTTCGGGCAACATCCACTTTCCTTGAACTTTTAGTGTTTGTTCAATAATATCCCTTACACATCCTTTTCCTCCAGAAAAAGGTGAAACATATTGTGCGATTTGTTTAATTTCAGGAACAGCGTCTTGCGGTGCGGCAGCCAAACCAACCAAATCCATAAGAGCATAATCAGGAATATCATCGCCCATGTAGCAGCAGGTTTTTTCATCTAGATTGTATTTTACCTGTAACTCATTAAAGACGCTAACCTTGTTGGCAGAATTTAAGACCACTTCGGTTATCCCTAAATTTTCTAAACGCATTTTCACTTCTTCAGAATTGCCTCCGGTAATAATGAAAATTTGGTAACCCAGTTTAGTTGCATATTGAAGAGCATAACTATCTTTTGAACTCATTGTACGGATTACTTCACCAGAATAAAGCATTACTGACCCATCGGTTAACACTCCATCAACATCAAATAAAAAGGTATTGATTCTGTTTAGTACAACTTTGTAGTTTTCGTGTTTCATTTTTTGTGATGTTGAGCAATACTTTTTGATAACAACGAATAGATACTCTTTGTTTCGTCGTTCAACATGCTCAAATGTTTTTCAATGGTTTTTTGATCTCCTCGCATGGCGGGACCTGTTTGAGCATCATAAGGGTTTTCAACTTGCAATTTCTTCGCTGTTTCCAAAATCAAAGGCTTTAAGAAATCCCATTCTAGCGATTTTCCTTTTAAGTACTCCTGAGATAAAAATGCAATATGATTTGAGAAGTTATTTACCATTACAGCTGCCAAATGAAGATTTTTTCTGTCTTCGGAATTTGCGAAAATGACCTTTCTACTCAAATGCCAAGCCAAATCAAAAATCGATTGCGCGTACGGCTCGTTATCAGCTTCTATAAAAAATGGAACGTCAAATAATTCAACTGACCTATTCTTTGAGAAGGTTTGAAGCGGGTAGAGTACACCAATGTTTTTTCTCGAAGGAAGTTCATTTAACCCAACCGAACCACTTGTATAGACTATAGATTGGTTATCTGGGATTTTGGAAATGACACTTTGAATTTCATCATCGCTTACGCACAAAAGAAAAATATCCGACGGAATTAAATCCTCTATATTTTCAGCGTGAAAAACGAATAAATCATCGGCTAATTCCTGAGCAGAAACTTTGTTTCGACTATAAACTGCATTTATTTTCACCAATCCTGAAAACGCTTTACCCAAATGGTGTGCTACGTTTCCAGAACCAATTATTGAAATGCTTTTTATACCGTCAGACATTGTTCATTTCTACTATTTACCGTGACATTGCTTATATTTCTTTCCACTTCCGCAAGGACAAGGCTCGTTTCTTCCAGTTTTCGCTTCAGCTACAACAGGTTGTTGTTTTTCACGATGCTGCATTGAGTTTTGCATTGCTTGGTCGTAACCCTGACTTCCTTCAAATTGAGGCACTTGAGTTGAATTTGAAGAACTCTGGCTTGCCATTTGAGCTTTCTCGTAATTATTCTGTGCTTCAATTTCGTTATTCGTGCTTGAAATTTCAGTTCCAACTGGAATATCCATTCGAATTAATGACTCAACTGTTTCACGGTTCAATCGACTAACCATGGTTTTGAACAATTCGAAAGACTCGAGTTTATAAACTAGGAGAGGATCCTTTTGTTCATATTGAGCATTATTTACAGCTGAACGAAGTTCATCCATTTCACGTAAATGTTCCTTCCACTCATTATCAATCAAACCTAAAGTCAAATTACGCTCAAGTGCTCCAGAAATCTCTGAACCACCTGATTTGTAGGCTTTTTCTAGGTTTATTGTCATGTTCATCATTTTCTTGCCATCTGTCAATTCAAAAACGATGTTTTTGTATCGATCCGACATTGTTTCGTAAACATGCTTGATTTGTGGCATTGCTTTTTCAGCAATACGTGAATTTTTATGATCGTAGTGTTTACGTAAAGCTTCATAAACCTTATCAGTCAATGAATTCTTATCCATGGATCTATACTCTTCCTCAGAAACTGGTGCCTCAATTCCTAATACACGGAGTAACTCCAATTCAAAATCTTGGAAATCACTTCCTCCACCATAAGAATAGACAATAGAATCAGCAACATCGTAGAACATATTGTCTGTATCTAAATCCAAACGGTCGCCGAATAGAGCATTTTTACGTTTTTTGTAAATCGCTTTTCTTTGCGCATTCATGACATCATCGTATTCCAATAATCGTTTACGAATACCAAAGTTGTTTTCCTCTACTTTTTTCTGAGCTCTTTCAATTGACTTAGAAACCATGCTGTGCGTGATAACTTCACCTTCTTTCAAACCAACTCTATCCATCAATTTGGCTATTCTTTCTGAACCAAATTTACGCATCAAGTCATCTTCCAAACTAACGAAGAATATAGATGAACCTGGATCACCTTGACGACCAGAACGACCTCTCAACTGTCTATCTACACGACGAGAATCATGTCGTTCAGTTCCTAAAATTGCCAGACCTCCAGCTTCTTTAACACCTTCACCCAGTTTAATATCTGTTCCACGACCTGCCATATTGGTTGCAATTGTAACTGCCCCAGCTTTACCAGCTCCGGCTACAATTTCTGCTTCCATTTTATGTTGCTTCGCATTCAAGACGTTGTGTTGAATACCTTTCATCTGAAGCATTCTGCTTAATAACTCAGAGATTTCAACTGTTGTTGTACCAACCAAAACTGGTCGACCCGCATCAACAAATTTCTTCACTTCTTCGCTAACTGCGTTATACTTTTCACGAGCTGTTTTAAAGACTAAATCATTATCATCTTTTCTAGCAATTGGACGATTAGTTGGAATTACAACAACATCCAATTTGTATATATCCCAGAATTCTTTCGCTTCTGTTTCCGCCGTTCCTGTCATACCAGATAATTTGTGGTACATACGGAAGTAATTTTGCAAAGTAATTGTAGCATAAGTCTGAGTCGCAGCTTCAACTGTTACATTTTCTTTTGCTTCAATGGCTTGATGTAAACCGTCTGAATAACGACGGCCTTCCATAATACGACCCGTAGATTCATCAACGATTTTAATTTTTCCTTCTAAAATTACATATTCAACCTCTTTCTCAAATAAAGCATAGGCTTTAAGTAATTGATTGACAGAGTGGATTCGTTCAGATTTTATAGAATAGTCTCGAATCAAACGATCTTTTTCTTCCAGCATTGCTTCATTTTCAAGATCTCTCTTTTGCAAAGCAGCAATTTCAGCACCGATATCTGGCATAATGAAGAAATCTCGTTCATCAGCCCCAGAAATTAAATCAATTCCTTTATCTGTTAATTCAATCGTGTTGTTTTTTTCATCGATAACAAAGAATAGTTCTTTGTCGATTTTTTTCATCTGTTTACCTTGCTCTTGCATGTAGAAATTCTCTGTTTTCTGCAAGTGAGCTTTTATACCGGGCTCTGATAAATATTTAATCAATGGTTTGTTTTTCGGCAAACCTCTAAAAGCACGCAAAAGAGAGATTCCTCCGTCTTCTAACATCTGCTTCATAGCTTTCTTGTCCTCAACTGGTTCGTTGATTACTGATAGCATTTTCTTCGCTTCAGCAAGACATTGATTTACAAAATTCTTCTGTGCTGCAACGATATTTTCAATTCTTGGTTTAAGTTGGTGAAATTCATGTTCGTCACCTTTTGGAGTTGGTCCAGATATAATTAATGGGGTTCTAGCATCATCAATCAATACGGAATCGACTTCATCGACAATGGCGTAATGGTGTTTTCTTTGAACCAAATCGTCTACACTTCCTGCCATATTGTCACGGAGGTAGTCAAATCCAAATTCATTATTCGTTCCAAAAGTGATATCTGCCAAATAAGCCTCACGTCTGTCGTCTGAGTTTGGCTGGTGCTTATCTATACAATCTACCGATAATCCATGGAATTGATACAAAGGCCCCATCCATTCGCTATCACGTTTTGCTAGATAATCATTTACTGTTACTAAGTGAACTCCTTTACCAGCAAGTGCATTCAAGTAAACAGGCAAAGTAGCGACTAATGTTTTCCCTTCACCCGTTTGCATCTCTGCAATTTTACCATCATTCAAAACAGATCCACCCATTAACTGAACATCGTAATGCACCATGTTCCAAGATACTTCCGTACCTGCAGCAGTCCACTTGTTGTGCCAAATAGCTTTATCACCATCTATGGTAATTCCATCTTTTCTAGCTGCTAAATCTCTATCAAAGTCTTGAGCTGTAACGGTTAACTGTCCATTTTGAGCCCATCTTTTCGAAGTTTCTTTTACTATTGAGAAAGCTTGTGGAAGTATTTCTTGAAGTATTTCTTCAATTTTATCGTCTATTTTTTTTGTGTAAGAATCTATTTGTTCGTACAATACTTCTTTCTGATGCACAGGAATAGATAAATCATCTGCTTTATCGTTTAAGGCTTTCAACTCTTCTTCCAAAGAAGCAATACCATCGTGAATTATCTTTTTAAACTCAGCAGTTTTTTCTCTTAACCCATCATCAGTTAACTTACTAAACTCATTTTCAAAGGTTTTGCAAGCGTCAATTTGAGGTTGATAATTCTTTTGGTCTTTTAGAGATTTGTCGCCAAATAGTTTTTTAAGTAAATCAGAAATCATGTATTCAATATTAAGAAGGTCAAAATTAATCTAAAATTCCTTTTGACCCGTGTTAGTTATGCTTAAAATCGCTAATTACGCTAGGCATAAATCATTCCATTCCTTATTTGCTGACAAACTGTCTATTCAATATTAACAATGTCTGTCAATAAGATTTTAAAATACTTCTTATTCAAGTGGAGTATTCCATTTATCTTTGTACGATGCAAGAAATGATTCTGATTTTAGATTTCGGATCCCAATATACACAGCTTATAGCACGACGTGTCCGAGAATTAAATGTTTATTGTGAAATACACCCATGGAACAAGTGTCCTGAAATTACCCCTAACATTAAAGGAGTAATTTTATCTGGCAGCCCTTTTTCTACACGAGATGAAAATTCACCGAAACCGGATTTATCCAAATTAAAAGGACAGTTGCCTTTATTAGGTGTTTGTTTTGGTGCTCAATATATAGCTCAAAATTTTGGTGGAGAGGTTTTACCTTCAAAAATTCGTGAATATGGCAGAGCAAATTTAGCTCATGTTTCTACTGACCATGAGTTGACAAGGGGAATGACTAATGGCAGCCAAGTTTGGATGTCGCATGGTGATACTATAAAAATGGTTCCATCTAACTTTGAAGTTATTGCGAGCACTGCTGATGTTGAGTTCGCAGGATTTCATATAAAAGGGGAGGAAACTTATGGTATTCAATTTCACCCAGAAGTTTACCATTCTTCAGAAGGTCAAATATTATTAAAGAATTTCATCGTAGGGATTTGTAAAACTGAACAATCTTGGACGCCAAATTCATTTGTAGAAGAAAGTGTTCAAAATTTAAAAGACAAAATAGGAGACGACAAAGTAATTCTTGGCCTTTCAGGCGGAGTTGACTCTTCAGTTGCCGCTGTTTTATTGCACAAGGCAATAGGCTCTCATTTACATTGTATTTTCGTGAATAACGGTTTACTTCGTAAGAATGAATACGATAGTGTTTTAGAGTCATATAAAGGAATGGGCTTAAATGTAAAAGGCGTTGATGCAAGTGAAAAATTTTACTCTGCTTTGGCTGGCGTAACTGATCCTGAATTAAAAAGAAAGGCAATAGGCAAAGTTTTCGTTGATGTTTTCGATGAGGAATCGAAATTGGTCGAAAATGCAAAATGGCTTGGACAAGGTACTATCTATCCAGATGTTATTGAATCGGTTTCAGGAACAGGTGGACCTTCTCAAACAATAAAATCACATCACAATGTTGGTGGATTGCCAGATTACATGAAATTATCAGTTGTTGAGCCTTTGCGTTTACTTTTTAAAGACGAGGTGAGACGCATCGGTCACTCCTTAAAAATCGATCCTAAAATATTAGGAAGGCACCCTTTCCCCGGACCAGGTCTAGGGATTCGAATTTTAGGAGATGTTACAAAAGAAAAGGTCAAAATACTACAAGATGTTGATCACATTTTTATCCAAGGTTTAAAAGATGATGGCTTGTATGATGATGTTTGGCAGGCTGGGGCTATTTTCCTCCCAATTCAATCCGTAGGTGTGATGGGTGATGAAAGAACTTACGAAAATGCGGTTGCTTTAAGAGCTGTTAGTTCCACAGATGGAATGACCGCAGACTGGTGCCATTTGCCTTACGAATTCTTAGCGAAGATTTCGAACAAAATTATAAACCAAGTAAAAGGTATAAACAGAGTTACTTACGATATAAGTTCTAAACCACCAGCAACCATTGAGTGGGAATAGTTTGGCATGAGCCTTGCTCTAATGAAATAAAAATTAAAACAAAAATGAAGGTAACTTTACTTTTTTCTTTCCTGTTTGTAAGTCTATTGTCATACTCTCAGCCGGAAAATGCTCAAATTCAAGTCATTGATGGCAAACGCTATTATGTGCATTTTGTTCAAGGTGGAAATACTCTATATGGAATTCACAATCTTTACAAAGTACCCGTAGAGGATATCGTTGCAGCAAACCCTGAAACAGCTAGTGGACTAAAAGAGGGGCAAAGAATTTTAATTCCTATAAAAGGAGTTGAAAGTTTACCTGAAAATTTAGTTCTACATACTGTAGTGTCAAAAGAAACATTATACGGAATATCTAAAAAATATGATGTAACTATTGATCGTTTAGTAGAATTAAATCCTGGAATTGAAACAGGTTTAAATGAAGGTCAAGAAATTAAAATTCCGGTTAAAATGCCCGTTGGAAAAGGGGAACCTTTAAAAGTTCAACAAAAAGAATTTAAAATATCCTTTACTGATTCAATAGTCAAACATACTGTTCTAAAAGGAGAAACACTTTATAGCATTTCGAAGCGATTTATGGTTCCTGAGTCTGAAATAAGACGGGCAAATACCATGAAAAATGATAAAATTCGCCCAGGTGATGTTTTAAACATTCCTATTAAAAAAGAGCGAATCGAAAAGGTTGAAATAAGAAAGATTGAATCGATAAAACCAAAGACTGGTTTTGATGGAAAAGCGCCAATTATAGACTCCCTTCTTTTATTCAAGAAAAAAGAGAAATATAATGTTGCTGTTTTAATGCCTTTGTTCTTAGACAAGCCTGAGGGATACAATCCGAAAATTTCCGATATGGCTGCTGAATTTTATATGGGCGTAAAAGCGGCATTGGATTCACTAGATCGTATGGGATTGAAAGCAAAAGTTTACATCCATGATTCCCAAAATGATTCAACTGCGGTCATGGAATTACTTAAAAAGCCAGAATTTGAAAAAGTAGATTTAATAATTGGTCCATTCTATGGATCAAATTCTGAATATGTTGCTAATTGGTGCAGAGCGCGAGGGGTAAGAATGGTTTGTCCGTTTGCGACCAATTATGAAATACTCCGTGATAATCCGTTTATTTATGAGGCGGTTACTTCAGAGGTAACCCTAAGTGAAGGATTGGCTAAACATCTTTTGCGAAATTTTGGAGAGGAACAAGTAATCCTAGTTAAACCTACAGATCCACAGGATATGAATTCCTATGACGCATTTAGAAATGCGTATATACGTGATACAACTAGAACAAAAGGTCCAAAATTAATGGAAACCACTTTTGAGGATTTCTCGACATTTATTAAATCAGATGTAAACACACACATAGTTTATCTTACAAACGACAAAGCTCAAGCCATGGAGTTTGTCAATAACGTAAATAAATCCGGATACAAATCAGGTACAGGAAAAATTACAATCTACGGAACGAAAGATTGGGCTAACTTTTCTAATGTTTCTGCAGCATATAAAAATAAATTCAATTTTCAATTCGCAACTTCTTTTGATTTAAATTATGAGAATGAAAGAACCAAAAACTTTCATAAAAAATTTAGAACTGCTTACTCTGCAGATCTAACTAAGATGGCAATACAAGGATTTGATGTAACACTTTATTTTTGCCAAACACTTTTATTGCAGAAAAAACCATCCTCTGGATTGATGAATAAGATTAAAATGGAGCAAAAAGGTCTTGGAAATGGTTATGAAAACACCAATTGCATAATTGTCCGTCAGGTAGATTATGAATTAATTAAAGTTGCTGAGATTAATGACTAAAGAACAAATCAGCCAGCGATTTGAGGAATTGCAAGCAAAAATAGTTCGTGATTTAGAAAGTCTTGATGGCAAGATAAAGTTTACCACCGACCTGTGGAAAAGAGAAGAAGGTGGAGGCGGAGCTACTAAAGTCGGAGCAAATGGCAATGTCATTGAAAAGGGTGGTGTTGCATTCTCTGCAGTTCATGGAGAAGTTACTGAAGTCATGAAAAGACAATTAAACCTGGATGGCGACGACTTTTTTGCTACTGGGGTTTCAATTGTACTTCACCCGAATAATCCTTTCGTTCCAATCATTCACATGAATGTTCGATATTTCGAATTAAATGACGGAACTTATTGGTACGGCGGCGGTATAGATTTAACACCCCATTACATCGATGAACAAATGGCCAAACAATTTCATATTCGTTTGGAAAGAATTTGCGCCAAATACAACAAAGATTTCTTCCCTAAATTTAAAGCTCAAGCTGACGATTATTTTTTTATTCCTCATAGAAATGAAACAAGGGGTATTGGAGGAATATTCTTTGACCATTTGGATGAAAAATGTGGCATATCAAAAAATGATATTTTCAACTTTTGCATTCAACTAGGTGAAGATTTTCCGTCTATATATTCTGAGCAAGTTTTATCGGGAAAAGATATTGCGTTTGACGAGTTAAATATTGAATGGAGAAATCATCGGAGAGGGCGATACGTGGAGTTCAACTTAGTAAATGATAGAGGTACAAAATTTGGGCTTTTTTCAGGTGGAAGAACAGAATCAATTTTGATGAGTTTGCCTCCAACTGCTCAATGGACGTATTGTCATCCAATAAAAGAAAAGTCAAAAGAACAACAAACATTATACAAATTAAAAAAAGGAATTGATTGGCTTTCTCTCGGAGGATAATAAAAACTGCCATATCACGCAACTATCTACACTATTTTACGTCCAATGATTATATTTTAAATTACTTAATGAAAACACTTCTTATTCTTGCTTTATCGGTTTTGTTTACCATCTCAAATAATAGCGCATTCAGTCAGTCCGTCACAATGTCAAATACGGCTCTTAATCAATGCTCTGGCACTCTGCTTGACCCAGGTGGAAACAGTGATTATCCGAACAGCAATGCTACAACCACAACTATCTGCCCTGTTGTAGCAGGAGCTTTTGTGCGTTTGAACTTTACATTCATCAATACAGAAGCGATTTTTGATAACCTTACAATTCATGACGGTAATACAATTGCTGGTCCGGTAATTGGTGTTTTTAGTGGGATTTTAGGACCATTTATTATTCAAGCAACCAATCCTTCTGGATGTTTAACCTTAGTGTTTTCATCAGATGCAACTTTCACCTCCCTTGGATTTAGCGCGAATATCAATTGTGCTTTACCATGTCAGCCAGTTTTGGCCCAGGCAACATCAACAAGCCCGGTCAGTGTAGGTGGATTCATTGATATTTGTACTGGCACAACAGTATCTATGAATGGTAACGGAAATTATCCTTCACCAGTTCCAGTCTATCCTCAATCTGATGCTACTTCAACTTTTCAATGGAATTTCGGTGATCTCGCGGGTTCAACGACGCAAAACACAAGCCATCAATACAACAGATCGGGGATATATGATTTAGACTTAACTGTAACTGACATAAATGGATGCCCTAGTACAAATGACATTGGATTAAAAGTAAGAGTTTCTGATGATCCAAGTTTTGTTGGAACAGTCGCAGCTAGTAATAATATTTGTCTTGGTGAATCAAATGACCTTTCAGGATTTGCATTCCCAACTGAATTAGAATATTTCTGTGAATCGTCTGCTCCTCAGGATGTTTTGATTCCAGATGGAATTGGAGCTCCTTACTCGACAACACTCAGTTTGGATTGTTTTGCTCCTGGCGCTGCCGTTGCCGCGGCCTCAGATATATCTTCAATTTGTTTTGATATAGAACACTCTTATTTACACGATTTAGAAATTACAATTACTTGCCCAAATGGGACTTCTATTTCACTTTATGACCCAAATGCAACGGGAGTTGCTCCAATAAATTCTGTTCAACTCGGAGAACCTGTAGATAATGATTTATCGGCCACTTTTGGTACTCCCTATAGTTATTGCTTTAATATGTCCGCTGCCAACAATTGGTTTGATGTAGCCGAAGGAAATGTTGGACCAGTGCCAACACATAGTTATATTGATAACGACGCAACACCTGTAATAGGAGCAATGTACATTCCTGCTGGAGATTACCTGCCAACACAATCATTCGGGAATTTAGTTGGCTGCCCTCTAAATGGTGATTGGACGATTACTATTATTGATCAACTTGCGATGGATAATGGAGTTGTTTTCGATATATCAATGGATTTCAATCCAACATTGTATTCAACTACAAATAACTACACGCCAAGTATTGCCGCAAGCTGGGTTGCTGACCCAACCATAACTGCTACAAACGCGAATATTATTACCGTGACACCTGTTACTGTTGGAAATAAATGCTATACCTACGAAGCGACAGATGAATTTGGATGTGTTTTTGATACAACAATTTGTTTTGATGTATTCCCAGCAGATAATGGTACTTTCAATTATGCTCAAGCATCATACTGTACAAATAATCCAAATCCCACTCCAACCATTACCGGGACTCCAGGAGGTGTTTTCAACGCAACTAATGGATTAATAATCGATGCTGTAACAGGAACGATAAATTTAGCTTTAGCTTTACCTGGCACATACGATATTACTTATTTAACACCAGGCTTAACTGGATGTCCTGTTAGTTCCACTGTGACCATAGACATTAATACAGCAACTGTCGATTTTTCAGCAATGAATACAGGAGGCTGTGCTCCATTAACAACTAGTTTTACTAATCTTTCTTTAAATTCAGTAAATTGTGTTTGGAACTTCGGTGATGGATCTAGTGGATCAGGATGTGGACCAACAAATCACATTTACAGCACTTCAGGCACTTTTAGTCCTCAATTAACGATAACAGATAATAATGGTTGTATTGCATCTATTACTCTGACAAATCTAGTCGTAGTAGACTCAGACCCAATTGCAAGTTTTGTTACGAATCCTGAAGCAATTCCTTCAACAGATCAAACTGTGATTTTAAATAACACCTCCCTAGGTGCAACGAGTTATAGTTGGTTGTTCGCGGATAACACCACTTCAAATGCAACATCTCCAATCTTAAATTTAAATTTACAAGAAGGCGAAGAATTCTTAGTTAAACTATATGCATTTTCTGCAGCAGGATGCGCTGACTCGACCCTTCAATTTTTAAGTATAACTCCAGATCTAGTTTTCTATGTGCCGAACTCCTTCACACCTAATTTTGATGAGTACAATACGACGTTTAAACCAATAATGACTGAAGGATTAAGAAGAGATTCCTATAATTTGAGAATATTTGACCGTTGGGGACAGTTGGTTTTCCATTCACAAGACATTAATATCGGGTGGGACGGAACATATCTCGGTTCAGGAAAAATAGCTCAAGATGGAGCTTACACCTATCAAATTGACTTTTTAATCAACAATGTTGATGAACGAAAGAGTTATCAAGGACATGTAAATCTTATCAGATAAGGTATTTAAGGGACAATTTAGTTGTCCCTTTTTTTTGTGCAAAACTCATGATAAAAACCTCAAGGCTCCTCGATAACTTATTTGTAAATTTGTCCTCAATTTGAAACGAATAGTCATAAATTGAAACACAAAAAGAGCTGAAACATGCCTAAAAACAACTCCCTCAAGTCTATTTTAATTATCGGAAGCGGTCCAATCGTTATTGGTCAAGCATGTGAATTTGATTACGCAGGCTCACAAGCGGCAAGATCTCTTCGTGAAGAAGGAATAGAAGTTACACTTATCAATTCGAATCCAGCAACAATTATGACCGATAAGGTTATAGCTGATAACGTTTACTTGCTTCCCTTGGAACCAGAAAGTATTTTAGAAATACTTTCAAAACATAAGATTGATGCAGTTTTGCCAACTATGGGTGGGCAAACGGCATTGAACCTATGTATCCAATGTGATGAAATGGGAATATGGGAAGACCATGGAGTAGCATTAATAGGAGTAGATATAGCGGCAATTGAAGTTACTGAAAACAGAGAAGCTTTCCGAAACTTGATGACTGAAATTGGTGTGCCAATGGCACCCCAACTTACTGCAAAATCTTTTCTTGAAGGTAAGGAAATCGCTCAAGATTTTGGCTTTCCTCTTTGTATCCGACCTTCTTATACTTTAGGGGGTTCTGGAGCAGCAATTGTATACGATCCAAAAGAATTCGATACATTACTTGAAAGAGGACTTCATTTGTCTCCTATCCATGAAGTAATGATTGATAAAGCTCTTTTAGGTTGGAAAGAATATGAATTAGAGCTTTTGCGTGATGCTAATGATAATGTAATTATTATTTGCTCGATAGAGAATTTCGATCCAATGGGTATTCATACTGGCGACTCCATAACAGTGGCGCCGGCAATGACATTGTCAGATGCTACGTATCAGAGAATGCGTGACATGGCCATAATGATGATGCGTTCAATAGGAAATTTTGCTGGAGGATGTAATGTGCAATTTGCTGTTTCTCCTGATGAAAAAGAAGATATTATCGCCATTGAAATTAATCCTCGAGTTTCGCGATCATCTGCTTTAGCGTCAAAAGCTACAGGATATCCAATTGCGAAAATCGCTTCTAAATTAGCTATAGGCTATCATTTGGATGAGCTGAGTAACCAAATTACGAAAACAACATCTGCACTTTTCGAACCGACTTTAGATTATGTAATTGTGAAAATTCCACGATGGAATTTCAACAAATTCCCAGGTACAAACAGAAACTTGGGACTACAAATGAAGTCTGTAGGTGAAGTGATGGGTATTGGAAGATCGTTCCAAGAAGCGCTTCAAAAAGCTTGTCAATCCTTAGAAATTAATAGAAATGGGCTAGGAGCTGACGGCAAGGAAATGACTAACCAAGATGATATCCTTCATAGTCTTGAAAATCCTAGTTGGAATCGCCTGTTCCACATTTATGACGCTATAAAACTTGGTATTCCTTTCAAAACTATTGTCGAAAAAACGAAAATCGATATTTGGTTTTTGAAGCAAATCGAAGATTTAATAAAACTTGAAAATAAAATTGGCAAGCACCATTTAGAAAATATCCCTAAAGATTTGCTTTTCGAAGCTAAACAAAAAGGATATGCAGATAGACAAATTGCTCATGTATTAAGATGCTTAGAATCTGAGGTTTACACCAAAAGAGAAGAGATGGGCATTAATCGTGTTTACAAATTAGTAGATACTTGTGCTGCTGAATTTGATGCAAAGACTCCATATTACTATTCAACTTTTGAACTAGAAAACGAAAGCATTGTTTCTGACAAAAAGAAAATTGTTGTTCTAGGTTCAGGCCCGAACAGAATTGGACAAGGAATTGAATTTGATTATTCATGCGTACATGGTGTCCTAGCAGCTAAGGAGTGTGGTTATGAGACGATCATGATTAATTGCAATCCAGAAACAGTATCAACAGATTTCGATACAGCTGACAAATTATACTTTGAACCAGTTTTCTGGGAACATATTTACGATATTATCAAGCATGAAAAACCTGAAGGTGTAATCGTGCAATTAGGTGGACAAACAGCCTTAAAACTTGCTGAAAAATTAGATCGTTACGGGATAAAAATAATGGGGACTTCCTATGAGGCTTTGGATTTAGCTGAAGATAGAGGTCGTTTCTCGAAACTACTTGCGAAAAACAATATTCCTTTCCCAAAATATGGTGTTGTGGAAAGCGCTGAGCAAGCCATAGAATTGTCTGAAGAACTTGGATTCCCTTTACTTGTAAGACCATCCTATGTATTAGGAGGTCAGAAGATGAAAATTGTCATCAACAAGGAAGAATTAGAGCATCATGTTGTTGACATCATCAATGAAATGGGAAATAACCAAATTCTTTTGGATCACTTTATTGGTGGAGCAATTGAGGCTGAGGCAGATGCTATTTGTGATGGAAAAGACGTTTACATTATCGGTGTAATGCAACATATTGAACCAGCAGGTATTCACTCTGGAGACTCGTATGCGGTGCTACCTCCTTATAATTTGGGAGATTTCGTAATGCAGCAAATCGAAGATATCACAAGGAAAATTGCAGTAGAATTAAAAACCGTTGGTTTAATGAACATTCAATTTGCGATTAAAGATGATAAAGTCTATGTAATTGAAGCCAATCCAAGAGCATCGCGAACTGTTCCTTTTATCGCGAAAGCTTATGATGAGCCATATGTAAATTATGCAACTAAGGTAATGTTAGGTGAAAAGAAAATAAAAGATTTTAATTTCAATCCTCGAAAAGAAGGTTATGCGATTAAAATCCCAGTTTTCTCTTATGAAAAATTTCCTGATGTCAAAAAAGAATTAGGGCCTGAGATGAAATCTACTGGTGAAGCGATTCGTTTTATAAAAAATTTAAAAGACCCATTCTTTACGAAAATTTACAACGAACGAAACATGCACCTTTCAAAATAAACCATGATTGAGGCAAGTGTTTCTGGGCTATTTCGGATGATACTGATAATACTCGGTGTCTTTGTTTTACTTCGGTTTATAGGTCAAATTCTAATTGCAAAGAACAATATCGCAAGTCAAAATGAAATGAAAAGGCGAGAAGAAGCTTCTGCAAAAGAAAAGGTGAATGCCATGAAAAATGTTGGTAAAACAAAAATCCTCAGAGACAAACAAAACAAGGATAGTGACGACCCAATAATAGACATTGACTATACTGACATTAAAGATTCTTAATAAACCGGCTCAACGCGAAACTTTTTCTTTTTTTTACTTATCTTCATCGCGTTTTAAGAATCAATAAAATCCATGAATATAAAATCTTTCTTCTCAAGAAATTGGAAGCATTTTGCAAGCTTGCTAATTATTATTATCGTCGTATTTTCATATTTCAAACTACAATTTGAAGGATACGGATTAAAGCAACACGACGTCAAACAATATAAAGGCGCCGCGCATGAAATCATAGATTATCGTGAAACCAACGGAGAAGAAATTTTATGGACCAATTCCATGTTTGGAGGAATGCCTGCCGTGCAAATTAGTGTTATTTACACGGGCAATTTAATCAAACAAACATTCGACAAAGCCATTAAGGGAATTGGCGTTCCGGCGGCTTTTGTTTTGGTCTCGATTATAGGTTTCTATATTATGGCTATATGCTTAGGCATCAATCCATGGATTGGCTTAATAGGTGGTCTAGCCTTTGGTTTTAGCTCGTATGACATAATTATTCTGCAAGCCGGGCACAATACAAAAGCTTTGGCAATTGCTCTTATGGCACCAGCTTTAGGAGCTGTTTTAATGACGTATAAACGTTCTCTTATATGGGGGGTTTTGTTGACTGCATTGTTCATGACATTGCAAATTGGAGCAAACCATGTTCAGGTATCCTATTATTTTGGCATCCTTTTGATTTTCGTTGGTTTGTCATTACTTATCGAGGCTATACAAAAGAAGGAAATAAAACGTTTTTTAATTGCTACGGGTGGTTTAATAGGCGCTATGCTTTTCGCAGTCGTTATTAACTATGGAAATATTGCACTTACTACTGATTACGCTAAGAAAACGATTAGAGGCGGTAACGACATAACAATTAATCCAGATGGTACAAAGACCATTCAATCTACAAGTAGCGGACTTGACAAAGATTATATAACTCAATGGTCGTATGGAATTGGTGAATCATTCACACTCCTTTCGCCAAATGTAAAAGGTGGTGGCTCATTTGGAATAGGAGGAAGTCAATTTGAAGATTTAGTAGATAATGTGGATATGACCTCTGAAGAAAGACGAACGGTTATGAATTCGCCAGCTTATTGGGGGGAACAGCCTTTCACTTCAGGTCCAGTTTATATAGGTATAGTAGTTTTCTTTTTGGCAATTATGGGAATGGTTTTTCTAAAAGGCAAATTGAAATGGGGATTACTAATTGCCTCTATTTTGGCTTTAATGCTGTCATGGGGTAAAAACTACATGGGATTAACCGACTTTTTCATTGACAATGTTCCTGGTTACAATAAGTTCCGAACAGTAACAATTATTTTGGTGATTATTCAATTAACAGTCCCCTTACTGGGTGTTCTATTCTTGCAAATGCTTTACAAGGAACGTGAAAGCATACGCGAACAAAAGAAAAAGTTTTTAATTACCGGTGGAAGTTCCATTTTATTTTTAATCCTCGTTATGGCAGTAGGATTAGGAGATAATTATTCTTCAGAAAACGACAAAAACCAGACGGCTAGAATGGAGCAGAATTTCTACAACCAAATTATCAATATGGATCCGGCTCAGCTAAAGTCACAGTTCAACGTTGATATTAATAATCAAGCACAAATTCAACAGTTTATTGAAGCACAAACAGAGCCTTATATAACTGGTTTTGCAAAGGTTAAAGAGGTTAGGTCAGAAATATTTAGCAAAAGCATGCTTCGTTCCATTGTATTTGGAATTTTGACTTTAGCAATTTTGGCACTCATGCTTTATACCACTGTATCAGCCGAACTTGTCTTCTCGGGATTAGGTATACTTATTCTTGTTGACATGGTGCCAATTGCTCGTCAATATCTTGGAAGTCAAGAAGAGGGAAGTGGATACAAATACTGGGAAGAAACCGGTAAAACAGACTATCCATTTGATTCGAGTGAAGCAAATGCAACTATAATGAATCAAGAATTGGCTGAAAATCCAAGTTTGAAAAAAGAAATTGAAAAAGCAATTGCAATTGGTTCAGCAAAAGCGTCTGAACTGGAATTGACAGGTATTGCAAAGCAAAGAGTTGAAGATGCTTATGCTTTTGCCGCTTTAAACAGAAATACCAATTATAGAGTTTTTGATTACAATGGAGGTTTCCAAAGTTCAGATGCCAGTTATTTCCACAAATCACTTGGAGGATACCACGGAGCAAAATTGCGCAACATCCAAAATCTATTTGAGTTTCACATCAGTAATTCAAATAATAAAGTTTTGGACATGATGAATGTGAAGTACCTCATTCAAAATGGAGATAACGGCCCTATAGCAAGAACAAATCCTTCCGCACTTGGAAATGTATGGTTTGTAAAAGAAGTGAAACCAGTTAAAGATGTTAATACTGAAATTCTTTCTCTTGGCAGTCAGTTTGATTTGAAAAATGCTGGTCGAGGCACGCTTCTGATCAACGATGAAAAATTCACAAGTAAAACCGTATACGGTTCTGAAAAAATCAAATACGTGCTTGCCTCGAATGACACAATAGATGTGAGACTTTCAAATGGAATGGCAGAAGGTATGGAAGCTTATTTTGTGTCAGACACAAATGGTCAAACAAATTATATTCCAAAACAAATGCTTGACGCGGATCAAACAAATTCATTCAACAAGTTGATTGAAATAAAACTTGTAGATCAATTTAACCCAGGAACTGAAGCCTTTATGACCGACGAGTGGGCAGGTAAAGTGAGCCAAAAACAGTTTACTGGCGAAGGAACTATCAAATTGACGAATTACAACCCAAAACATATGGCCTATTCTTCCGATTCAAAAAGTGAACAGTTGGCTATTTTCTCAGAAGTGTATTACCCTGAAGGTTGGAAAGCTTATATTG
The DNA here is from genome assembly GCA_963977135.1 of uncultured Flavobacteriales bacterium. GTDB lineage: Bacteria > Bacteroidota > Bacteroidia > Flavobacteriales_D > Crocinitomicaceae > UBA2040. The sequence goes on from CAXBNN010000004.1 coordinate 257,610, forward strand.
ATGGAAAAGAAACTGAAATAATAAAAGCCGATTATATTTTACGAGCATTGAAAATTCCTGCAGGTAAAAGAAAAATCGAATTCAAATTCGATTTGCCTAAATATCATATGGCGAACACTATGAATTTGATTCTTTCTTTACTATTAATTAGCGCATTCGGATTTGCTGGATTCTGGCAATGGAAAAAGAATAAGAAAAATACAAAATCTATCTCTGACACAAAGGAAAAATAAAAACTAATGAAATTTACAGCCTTGTTGCCCATGAAGGGAGAATCCGAAAGGGTCCCTAATAAAAACATTCGAGAATTCAATGGAATTCCTTTGTGTAAGCATGTGCTGGAAACGCTTCGTGAAGTTGATCAAATTGATAAGATTATTATAAATACTGATTCAGATCAAATTATAGATTTGGCAAGTTCTTATGAGAAAGTTATTTTTCATAAAAGACCAAATTCACTTCTTGGACATTTTGTCCCTATGAATGATATTATCGCTTATGACATTGAGAAATCAGGAGATGAATTTTTTATTCAGACACACAGTACAAATCCATTAATAAAAGCCAAAACCATTTCTGAGGCACTTATAAATTTTGAAAAAGAAAAATCTCAATTTGATTCTTTTTTTTCAGTAACGAGAATTCAAACCCGTTTATACTGGGGGGATGGAACACCAATTAATCACAATCCTCAAGAACTTTTGCGCACGCAAGACTTGTCACCTGTATATGAAGAGAACTCAAATTTCTTTATTTTTAGTAAATCAAGTTTTAAAAATGCTGGCAATAAAAGAATCGGTGTAAATCCAAAAATGGTAGAGGTAAATCAGCTTGAAGCTCTAGACATTGATGAACTTGAGGATTTTCTATTGGCCGAAGCAGCTCAAAAAATTATTAAATGAATCTAAAGGATAAAATCAGAAATCAAGTTCCAACTTTAGGAACATGGCTTACAATTCCACATACAAGCGTTGTTGAAATTTTGGCTACGGCAAAGTTTGAATGGATAACGCTTGACTTGGAACATGCTGCTATAGATTTTGAGTCAACGCTGAACCTTATTGCTCACATTCAGGGCAACGGTATGAAGGCATTTGTGCGTGTTTCCAAAAATGAGGAAGTTGTAATCAAACGTGTCCTAGACGCAGGAGCCGACGGAATTATCGTACCCATGGTTAACTCTGCAGCAGATGTCCAGAAAATGATTGATTACATATATTATCCCCCAAAAGGAAAAAGAGGAGTAGGCCTGAACAGAGCACAAAAATATGGAGTCGGTTTTGAAGAATACCAAACCAAATTGAACAATGAAATTGTATTAATTGCGCAAATAGAACATATCGATGCTATCAATAACTTAGAAGAAATTCTTGCTTTTGATGAATTGGATGGAACGCTTATCGGCCCTTACGATCTTTCAGCTTCAATGGGTATACCGGGAAAATATGATGAGCCAATTGTAAAGGAAGCATTGGAAAAATATGAAAGAATTTGCGAAAGATTAAATAAAACAAAGGGTGCTCATGTAATTCAATCTAATCCCGATTTTACAGCACAGAAATTATCAAAAGGATACTCATTTTTAGCTTATTCCTTGGATTTCTTTTTCTTAGGTGATTCTGCCCGAAATGGAATGGAAGCATTAAAGATTAAAATTAATTCTTTAACATAATTAATATGAAAGTTGGAGTTTTTGGTGGTGCTGGATTTTTAGGGTCATATCTTGTTGAAACACTGGTATCTAAAGGCCATGAAACAATTTGCATGGATTTGAGACATGGGGAAGACTACGGTGCGAAATTTATAAAAATCGATATTTTGGATAAAGATGCTGTTTCCAAGATTTGTGAAAAAGAAAAGTTTGACGCAGTCTACAATCTGGCAGGTTTCGCCAATTTAGATAAAGCCATACAAAATCCAACAAGCACGATTGAACTTAATATCATTGGAAATTTAAATATTCTAGAAGCTTGTAGAGTAAACAAAGTAAGCCATTATTTATACGCAAGTAGTGCTTATGCAGTTTCTTCCAAAGGGTCGTTTTATGGGATTTCTAAACTCGCGAGTGAAAAAATAATCAAGGAATATGGTTTGCGGTATGGTATGAACTTTACGATACTGCGATACGGCTCTGTTTATAGTGAACGTGATTTCGAAAACAACTATATATTTAATCTGGTCCGTGAAGCGATGGAAACTGGTAAAATAGTACATCACGGCGATGGTGAAGAACAGAGAGAATATATTCATGCAATGGACGCAGCTGCTTTGTCCGTAGATGTTTTAAATAAAAAAGACTTCTTTGGAAAACATATTATTTTGACTGGAGCGGATAGATTCCGTCGAATTGATTTGTTCAGAATGATAGCTGAAATTTCGAACATACCAATTGAAATTTCGTTGCAAGATGATGGGTATGCAAATCATTACAAGCACACGCCTTATGCTTTTGCACCTGAAGTTTCCCAGCGATTGGTTCCTAATCCATTTATTGACATGGGACAAGGAATTTTGAGCTGCTTTAATCAAGTTCATATTCAACAATCTAACAACTTGGATAAGTAATTACTCTCCCTACTACGTATATAATAATTTAAACTGATGTCTGTAAAAGCTATATTCTTCGATTTTGACGGTGTGATTATCGATTCAACTGCAGTAAAAACAGAAGCTTTTCGCTCTCTATATGCTGAATTTGGCAAAAAGGTTACAGACGGAGTTGTCAAGCATCATATAGAGAATGGAGGAGTTTCGCGTTATGACAAAATCCGTCATTATCACCAAGTTTTTCTGGGAATACAATTGAAAGAAACTGAGTTGCAAGAATGGTGTAATCGATTTTCAGATTTGGTCCTTAGAAAAGTTATTGAATCACCATTTGTTCAAGGCGCTAAACATGCAATTGAGTCTTTAAAAAAAGAATACATTCTTTTCATTATTTCTGGAACTCCTCAACATGAAATGGATTATATAGTCAAACAATTGGCATTAGATTCTTATTTTAAAATGGTTTGCGGATCCCCAAAGAAAAAAGAAAAATGGGCAAAGGAAATTATGGAAAAATTCAGATTGACTCACAAAGAAGTAGTTTTTGTCGGTGACGCTATGGCGGATTACACAGCTGCTGAATCATGTCGGCTTCATTTCATTTTAAGAACACATTCTGAAAATGAAAGACAATTTGAGAATATTGATTGCAAAAAAATTCCTAACCTTGAAGGATTGGTTAATGCTGTAAAACAAATTAATTTGAAGTTGAAATGAAAATTGCTGTTACCTCACCCTCGTTTAGTAAACACCCAGTTTTAATTAAAAAAATCAATGAAGCTTTTTCAGATGTGAAATTAAATACTGAAGGTAAAATTTTTAGCCAATCTGAATTAATCGAATTTATTTCTGGTTATGATGCCACTATTGTTGGGTTAGATGAATTTAACCAAGAGGTTATAGATTCATCACCTGACTTAAAAATTATTTCTAAATATGGTGTCGGATTAAATAATATTGATCTGGATTACTGCGAAAAGAAAGGAATTGCGATAGGTTGGACAGGAGGAGTAAACCGTTTATCTGTGGCTGAAATGTGTTTGGGAAACATTTTATCGCTAATAAGAAACATGGGGCCTTCATCGTCTCAACTTTCTAGAGGCGAATGGAAAAAGCATGGAGGTGAGCAATTAACAGGAAAAAGAATTGGTATTATTGGGCTTGGCTTTATTGGTAAAGAAATGGTTCGTTTATTAGCTCCATTTTACTGTGATATTTGGGTCAATGACATTGAATATGACCAAGATTATATCGCAAAAAACAACTTGTCAATAAAGACAAAAGAAGAGATTTACAAAGCATGCAAAGTAATCAGTTTACATATTCCATTGGTTCCTGAAACTCGAGAATTAATTGGCCAAAATGAACTTGCAATGATGCAAAATCAAACAATTATTTTAAATTCCGCCAGAGGTGGAATGATTGATGAAATCGCTTTATTCAATGAGCTGAAAACAGGCAGATTAGCAGCAGCTCTTGACGTATTTGAAATTGAGCCCCCTACAAATTCAGAATTTTTAAAACTTGATAATTTAATTGCTACTCCGCATATTGGTGGAAGTGCCGTTGAGGCGATAGAAGCAATGGGAATGAGCGCCATTGAGCATTTGGAAAAGTTTAGAACCAAATAAATCTCTTTTTCTTTTTCTCGTTCATGAAAAACTCATTTTCAAAATCAAAAGAGAAAGGCGTTCCGCAAAGAATAGTGGGATTTCCGAATTTTACTTTCCAAGTATTAAAAGGAAGTTGCTTTATTTCAAAATTTGGATTGATTTTTCTTAATCCAGCTTCTAATTCTTCAAGTTTAGGGTAATCACCATCACCCATCAAACATCTATGCAAATCGTCGATTAACACGATTGCATCTTTATCACCCAAATTTTCAGCAATTATGTTTAACTCTTCCACTAACGGACACGCCGCATCAACTTTTGGATCCATTGGGTGAGCGTCTAACCAAAATGTTATAGGTCCTTCAGCCTTTTGAATCATCCCTGCCAAATGTTCGTTTGTATCACCAAAAAGCATTTCAATGTTTGATATTCCTTCTAGATTTTTCTTTGAAAGTGCGTAATTACCTGGGTCTATTTCAACTGTCATTACATTCTTAAAGAATTGAGAACTTAATTTAGTTGTTTGCCCTTTAAATGTTCCTGTTTCAATAAATGTGTTCGATTTTGTAGAGCACCATTCCATAAAGTTTTTACTGAATTCTGACATATTCTTCTTGTTTTATTTAATATTTTCTTTTATCCCTTTAACATTAACGAAGTCATTCAAATCGACTTTGTTGTAATCAAAATCGAATATAGATTCGTTTAATTCGACTATTCTTTTTTGATAATAATCTTTAAAATCATCTAAATCCTTGATGTCTGGAACAGCCGGGGAATAAAACCGTCTCATTTCCTTGAACAATTTTTTCATTGCTCTAACACCAATGAAAGGTATTATATTTTGTTTATAATTAGATGATTGTGTGTTATGCGCTATAATTTGATAATCTACAAATATCCCTTTTTCATAAGCAGGAACTAGCAAAGTATTAATGAATGATGCTGCATCCCAAAACCCTCCATATGAAACAGGCAAGGGAAATAACTCATTTGCAATTTTATTTGGAAGGACTGTAATGGAGTGATTAATAAAACCACCACAAGTAAAATTTTGAACGTTCTTTTTTTCACCTAGAAATCCACTAGGACGATACATTGCTGGTTTTAGCAGATTAAGTTTCGCAATAATTTCATCCAAAGGATTACCACCATTTTTTGATTCTAAAACAATATCATAGTCAATAAAAAGGTAATAATCGTATTTGTTTTTTACATGTTCAAACAAGGTATTTCTATTGAATGCCCAACTTTTTTTTTTATTAAAAGCTATGCAGTCTTTTCCTTTTTCAATATAAGAAACATAGAAAAAATCGTATTTTGATTTTGCAAACAACTCCTCATGGTGCTTATTGGGCTCCTTTTCACAAATCTCAAGAATACAAATCTTCATAGTTTAACTAAAGTAAAATAATTAGAGTACAAAAATAAAAGATTAAACCTATTATCCTATGATAGAGTTTTTATTGTCTAATAAATGAACAATAATCTGACAGATTTAAAGAATATACATGACATCCGTATATCTATCAGTTAGTCTGATAGATTAATGAAATGTGATAATTAAAACAATATCAAATTCTCGAATATCTACTTTTTGATGTTGAGGGTGCTACTTAACAAATTTATTCATAGATATTACTTTCCTGTTTTTGTCCAGAAATAATAGAGTATACATCCCCGGAACTATTTCACTAACATCAATTGATTCCATCAATTGATCCTCTTTAATTATACTTCCATCTACTTTAATTATGGAATAATACATTATTTCTTCCGTAACACCATCTATATAAAGCAAATTAGATGCAGGGTTAGGGTAGACATGCAATTTCGTTATTTTTTCTTCTTTCGTTTCGGTAGTAGAAGAATTATACAAAACCTGTATTTCTGAAGCTGACAATTCTCTGTCATAAAGAAAAATGTCATCAATATCACCTTTAAAATGTCTATTTGCTTGGGTGAAATGAGGAGACCAACCAATATAAGTGTCCTCAGTGGACAAAGTTATATTTACTAGACCTGAAACAACATTGTTTAAGCTACCATTTACGTAAAACTTAACAATATTGTTATTGGATCCGTTGTGCACGTAGGCAATCGAAATATTCTGATATCCATTGTTTATAGCTATTGGACCTGTAGAATGACCTAAACCATATACACTGCCATTATAACTTGCATAACCTACATTTCCTTCATAACCATTCAAAGCCCCATCTATATAAAATTCAGAGCCCGAAGTAGGATTCCTATTTGTAAAAATGGGTTGTGTAAATCCTTGTGGTAAATCTGTTCGCCGAACCCAAGCAGAAATTGTAAAACTAGTATTATATCTATACAATTCTGGTGATGCCGGAATTAGAATTTGATCATTTACTCCATCAAAATTATAAGCCCTGTCTGGTGTTCCAAAACGATCAGTTGTTAATGTCGCTCCTGAAACGACTCCATTGTTATTGTTCGGACTCTCATCATTGGCATTTCCGGTAAATGGCCAAGAACCGATTAATCCAGCTGTTGGAATTTGAGCAAAAATAAAAAATGGGAAACAGAAAAGATAAATTAGTGATTTTTTCATAGTGATTTTGGTTAGGTAGAATTATAAAAATAGTTGTTTTTTTGGCTAACCAACACATTCTTAGAACAAAATAAATATGTTTTACAAACGGGTCATTCTCTAAGTATTACTATTTTTAACACTTTCTAAAAATAAAAAGTGAAATCAAAAATAAAAGAAGTCGTTAAAAGACTGATACCGCAAATACTCATGAGTCAGCCTGGACTCTTAAAAAGAGATCGAAAAAGAATAGCTGAATTAAAGGGTAAATTCAAAGATCAAAGATGCTTTATCTTAGGAAATGGCCCTTCATTGAATGAAATGGATTTGAATCTTTTGAAAGAGGAAAAAAGTTTCGCTGTGAATTCAATTTACTACAAAACACGAGAAATGGGTTATAAACCTACATTTTTTGTTGCTGAAGATAAGCATGTTATCTTAGATAATTTAAAAGAATTGAATGAATACGAATGTGAATATATGTTCTTCCCAGCAATATTTAAGGGTAAGGTGAAAAAAGGAATAAATCGCTTTTTTGCCAATTTGAATTATTCATTTTATGTAAGTAGTAACCCTTACTTCGAAAAATCTCGATTTTCTTTCGAATGTGATAAGCAAATATATTGTGGCCAATCTGTTACTATCGTTAACTTACAGTTGGCTTACTATATGGGGTTTAAAGAAGTCTATTTGATAGGGATGGACTTTTCGTACCACATTCCTGAAACCGTCAAAGTTTCTGGAAATGTTCTTGAAAGCACTGAAGATGACGTTAATCATTTCCACCCAAACTATTTTGGTAAAGGTAAAAAATGGCATGATCCAAAATTGGACAATGTTTTCCAAAGCTATGAGTTAGCGAAAAAGATGTTCGAAAAGGATGGTCGGAAAATTATAAATGCTACAAAAGGAGGGAAGCTTGAACTTTTTGACAGAGTAGACTACCCATCATTGTTTTAAAGATATTTCTTTGGTTTTTTAGTTAGCAATCCTAAAGTAACCCAATACCTGAATCGAATCAACATTTTACTGCGCCCCGTTTTTCCCTGAATCAAATAAAGAAAAGACAATCCGAAGGACGCAACCCACTTCAATTTTTCAGAAAAAAGTGCTTTGAAATAGGCCCAAGTACCATCTTTTCTGCTAGACAATTGCTGACTATAACCAACTCCAATCGCTTGTGTTTTCACAAATTTCGAAGTCGTTCTTTCAATTGGAACACAATGATAAACTAACGCAGTAGGCACATATTTGACTTTCGTCCCACTTTTATAAATCCGATTAAAAAGCTCTTTTTCTTCACCGCCCATCATGTTACCACCTGTCCTGCCAAAATTCGTGTCAAATTGACCTATTTCTTTAAACAAGGATGTTCTAAAAGCCATATTGGAACCTCGCGGATATTGTGGTGGTTTAAAAAATTTCTCTTCATCACCACTATCAAAATAACCTAGAATGGAGTTTAGATATTTATTTTCCCAATTAGGTATTCCATCTTCATAATGCAATAAAATTTTTCCTCCAAGGGCGTTTACATTTTCATTTTTATCGAATTCATCCACCAATATTTCAAAATATTTTGGATCAATGAAGGCATCATCATCTAAAAAAGTAATAATTTCTCCTTTAGCTTCATCGATAGATCTATTTCTTGCAAATGACAAGCCCTGCTGAAACTCTTCAAAATATTTGAAATCTATTTCAGGGTTTTCAGCTTTAAAACTATCGTATAATTCCTTTGTATTGCCTGGCGAGTTGTTGTTTATCAAGACAACTTCATATTTATCCGTCGACAAAGTTTGCTTACGTATACTCTCAAATATCTGAGGCAAATATTTCTCTCGGTTATAGGTGCAAATGGAAGCAGTTAATTTCATTATGGTCATAAAGTTAGTACAAATGTTAATTTCGCTTATCTGATTTTCTCTTTTTTACCAACCTTTGTCCATCATTTGGTTTACATTCCTAAATTTGTCAACAGAATGGGAATAGTTCAAAAAGATGCATTAAGAACTTCGATAATAAATTATATCGGTTTAGGCCTTGGTTATATAAACAAAGTTGTCTTATTGATAATGTTTCTTAATCCAGAAGAAGTTGGCCTTATAAATTTATTAATTGGAGTTGGTATATTATTCGGGCAAGCTGCAAATTTAGGGACTGTTTTCGCCACATGGAAGTTTTTTCCTTTTTTTCAAAACAAAGAAAAAAAGAACTTTGGCTTCCTAGGTTTAATGATGGGTGTAGTTATTCTGGGCGTAATTTTATTTACCTCGTTTTATTTATTGCTTCAAAATGAAATAGGGTTTTATTATAACGAAAACAATAAACTTTTTGCTGATTATGCTTTATGGGTTATTCCCATAGGAATTGGATATGTTTTTTATTTATTATTCGATAGCTATTTGCGGGTAATGTTTATAAACATTGTTTCTGTATTCGCTTATGAACTGCTTTTACGTTTATTAATAACATGTATTATACTCTGCTACGGGTTTGATCTAATAAGCTTCAACACTTTTGTTATCCTAAATAGCTTGGTTTATTTAATCCCAGCATTGTTTTTATTATGGTACACCCTAAAAATTGGAGAGTTCCATGTTCGATTAAGTGCAATTAATATTTCCAAACGTTTTCGTAAAATCATCGTTAAATTTAGCCTATTTTCCTATCTAAACACCTTTGGATCAATCGCCGTGCTAACAATCGACGCTATAATGATATCGTCAATGTTGGGACTTGAAGCAACTGGTATATACACTACAATGATCTATTTAGCATCCGCACTTCAAGTTCCGTATCGATCCATGCTGAGAGTTGGCGCCGCATTGGTTGTCAAATATTGGAAAGAAAAGAACATGGTGGAAATGAACAAAAGCTATAAACAATTCAGCTCTGTATCTCTTTATATAATATTGTTCTTTTTCTCAATTATTTGGATTAATAGAATCGAGATCTTTAGCATTTTACCACTAACATATCAAGCCGGAATAAGTGTTTTTGGCCTTATTATGATTGGGCGAATAGTAGATATTTATTTTGGGATTAATTCGCTGATTCTAAGTTCTTCAAAAAAATATAGGGTAGATTTGATATTTACAGGTGTACTTTTTATTGGGGTTTTTGCTCTGAATATACTGTTCATCCCAAAGTACGGTATCGATGGTGCAGCAATCTCGACTTCGATTGTCCTTATCCTTTATAGTATTCTGCGCGTTGGATACGTCTTTTGGAAGTTTAATTTGCATCCATTTGAAAAATCTCAACTTTTCATTGCTGGACTGTTCGCAATAGGATTAATCGCGATTTCATACATTCCGTCAAAAGAAAATTTTGATATACTTTGGATAATTATGAAATCAAGCATATTGATTTCACTAACAGTTCTCCCAATATTCATATTCAAAATAGAGCCGAACACTAACGAATATATCGTTAAAGTCCTTAAAAGAATTAAGTTATTGAAATAGTTATTTTACGAAGGCTCTAATATTCAAAGTAGCAACCTTAGGTTCTGTATTCGCAGTTACTGTTACTGTTTTTCGAATCTCGTTTTTTTGTTCAGGTTTTGGGTGAAAATTTACTGAAATCTTATCACTCTTACCTGGAGGAATCGGTTTCTGAGGCTTTTCTGGAGTAGTACAACCACAACTTGCCATTACATCTTCAATAATCAAAGGTTTATCGCCAGTATTCGTAACTATAAACACGGTTTTATTGTCTGAATCAGGCAAAACATCTCCATAATCATGTTCTATTTTATCGAAGCTCATGGTCGTCTTGTTTAATTTTTCGTATTCAATACGCTCCAATTCTTCTTTTTCGATCCGCTCGATTTCTGCTCGGATTTCAGCATCAGTTTGCTCACCATCTACTAATGCTGAAACAATTTCACCTTCTTTTACTTTTTTTTCTCCACCGTTACATGAAAAAATCAACAATGAAATTCCAATAACAAAACTTATATTTTTCATACTTAATAATAGTTATTAATGGGCAACGGCTAAATTCATTTTATCATAATCTTTACTCTGCAACACCTCGATAGCTCGTTGCAGAATTTCATTATTCTCGTTATAAATTTCATAAAACTCTGAATATCCCCACATGTCTTGAGCGAAAGTTGCTTTTAATCTGGAATCAATTAAACGCTGAGCTTCTTTGTATTGAGCATCATCATATTCAAAATCCTTGTTCTCTTTCTTAACGAAATCAAAGAATTCGGTCATCAAGCGACTGTCGCATATGAAATCATTTTTGAACGATTTAAAATCAGGGTAAGACTTGTTCAATTTTTTTCTATTTGAATTTAAATAGGTAAGAGCAAAAGAATTGAAATAACCGCCTCGTGCAATAACTCTAAACATTTCATTTATTCCTGCTGTGTCCAATGGAACAAATACATCCGGCATAATTCCACCACCACTGTAAACCGTTCTATTTGTAAGTAAAGTATTGTGCTTCAATGAATCTGGAAAAGAAATACTATCGGCAGAACTGAACTCACCGTTTAAATAACGCTGTGAAATGTCATCTCGATATCCTTCAAGATCTTCGTATGATTTTTGAATAAATCGTCCAGAAGGAGTATAATATCGAGCAATCGTCAATCGGATCTGAGAACCATCCCTAAGGTTAATAGGACGCTGAACCAATCCTTTTCCAAAAGTACGTCGACCAACAATTAAACCTCGGTCCCAATCTTGAATAGCGCCAGAAACTATCTCACTTGAAGAAGCTGTATACTCGTCTGTAAGAACGACCATTTTGCCTTCTTCCCAAAGTCCTTTGACACCAGCCTTTAATTCACTACGTGGCTGCATTCTGCCTTCAGAGTATACGATAAGCTTATCATCAGAAAGAAATTCATCAGCTACCTCTTGGGCTCCATAAAGTAAACCTCCACCGTTTCCTTGTAAATCTAAAACCAATTCTTGCATTCCTTGTCCTTTCAAAGAAGAAATACTGGCTCTTAATTCTTCTAATGTGGTTCTTGAAAATGCGTTTAACTTAATGTATCCAATTTCTGGAGTTACCATGTAATAGCTATCAACAGAATAAACAGGAATCTTGTCACGTGTAATTGTAAAATCTATCGGTTTTTTTGAATTGCTTCTTACCACTTCGATTTTCACCTTCGTGCCTTTTTCACCCATTAGCTTTTCACGAACCTGGCTGTTTTTAAGTCCAACACCTGCAACAGTTTCATTTGATATTTTAACAATTTTGTCACCTGGCAAAAGTCCAACTTTCTCAGAAGGTCCATTTTGAATGGTCTGTACAACAAGTAAAGTATCTTTTAAGATTTGAAAACGAATTCCGATTCCAACAAAACTGCCATTAATTCTTTCGTTTGCATCATCTACATCATCTTTTGAAATATATGAGGAGTGAGGGTCCAAATCACCAAGCATTTTGGAAATAGCTTTTTCCATTAATTTGTCGCCATCAACTTCATCAACATACATTCGAGTTATATATTGAAGAACTTCTTCAAATTTATCTGAAGAACTAGTATTAATCTGTGCGTTAACTAATGTGCTTCCAGCAAATAGGAAAATGAAGGAAAGGGAGAGTTTTATTGAATTTATCATGTTATTTAAACTTTAGCCTAAAAATAAGAAGTTTTATTGTCTAAAAGAACAAATACAACTTCCATGCCTCAAAATAATTGTTAAACAACAATCATAAACAATGGACTGTTGAGAGATTTTATAAGTTCTATTAAAAAAATATAGCCAATCTTCGTTACTTCGTATAGTGAAATTGAAGTATCTCTTTATAGCATTAGTAGTAGCTATTTTTGGGTTTCAAGGTAATCTTGAAGCACAAGTTAAACAGTTTGATAAACTTGAACAATTGTATGCTCAACAGCATTACAAATTAGTATATTGGAAATCCCTTAAATTATTGGACAGTCCAGATAATGACTATTCACAGCTTCCTAAATTCTATAAAAGTTTAAGTCTATTCCAATTAGCAAAAAATGATCGTTGGCTAAAAAGAAACCGAAATGCATTAGCACAAGCTTCCAAATTATTTGAAGAAATAAAAGGATCTTCCGATGGATTTAAAGTTTTCAACGCACACATTAATGAAGTTTCAGAGCTCAAAGAAGATTTATTCTCTTGGGGTGAGGATTTAAAAAGGACCGGTAAAGACGAAACTGCAGAACAATTGGAAAAAATCTTGGTTACACTGTTTGATAAAGTGCCAAGTATAAAACAAAAGGATACGAACCCTGTAATTCTTACAACTCCTGTTGGTGACGACATTCGTTCAAAAATTGTTGCCTTTGCCGAAAAGCAAATTGGAGTTCCATATGCATGGGCAGGGACGACACCAAGTGGATTTGATTGCAGTGGTTTTACAGGTTATGTCATGAAGGAATTTGAATATCCGATTCCGAGAAGGGCTGTTGATCAGCAGAAATCATCCAAGAGAGTGAAGGAAAAATCTGTTCAAAAAGGTGACTTGATTTTCTTCAATAGCGGCTCTGGAATTAGCCATGTGGGTATTGTTGTTTCTGAAAAAGGTGAGCCATTAAAAATGATTCACGCAAGTTCTTCGAAAGGAGTGATAATCACAGATTTAGAAAGTTCCTCTTATTGGAAAAATCGATTAGACAGTTTCGGTACTTATTTCGATTGATTTCGAAATATTCTTGCGATAATTACCCCAGAAAGTAAGAGAAGAATCGCACCACCAATTAGGACAATACTATTTTGCTTAATTTGTATGATAAACGGCAATGCTGTAAAGCTAGCTCCCACAAGAAATAAATAGTCAATCTTTGATTCAAATAATGTCTTGCCTGAATAGGTGAATAGTGACATTAGAAATAAGAAAATCGCGAACCCAAACAAAATCCCCCAATAATTCTTGAAAATAATAGGGAATATAAAACCGCTTGCTGAGACGATGTATAAAAGAATTCCTATACCCAACAAAATGTTCTGAAATTTAACCTTGATAGGGAAGAGCAAAAGTGTATTCAAGAAAACCAAAACACCCGTAAAACCAATAAAAATGTATTTTGATGAAAGGATGTATTCCTCATCAAAAATTGCACAGTATATTCCAAAAAGGATTAAACCGAAATGGATTGCTAAAAGAATACGAAGTATTAATTTCATGTTCGCTAAAATAAGAAATTCCTCTGGTGTTAGGACTGTCTTTCTGAATTAAGAAATACGCGATCTACGCTGCTTTTCAACAAGTACAACCAAATTCCACAAAGCTCGTGCTCCAACATTAGCATCCCATTCATCTTCCTTGCCAGGTGCAACTTCGTTCAAATCAAAACCAATAATATCTCTGCCTGATTCTAATAGTTTGAAAAATAAATAGTTGATTTCTTGAAGCTGAAAACCGCCTGTAACTGGTGTTCCTGTGTTCGGACAAAGCTCAGGATTCAATCCGTCTATATCGAAAGAAATGTAGACTTTCTTGGGCAATGTCGCTATGATCTCTTCTACCTGATTTTGCCAGGTTCTGCCTTCATATTGTTCTTCTTTCAATTGCCAATCATAGAAAGTTTGAATTCTTCCGTTGCTATTTTCGATCAATTCAACTTCGGAAGGCGCTATGTCCCGGATCCCAACTTGAACTAAACGAATTAAATTCTCGCAAGATTGCAGCACATTGTACATTATACTCGCATGCGATTGCTCAAATCCTTCGTAAGCATTTCTCAAATCTGCATGAGCATCAATTTGTAAAATCCCGAATTCTTCGCCACGATCATTTAATGCTTCAATTAACCCCAATGGCGTGCTATGTTCACCACCTAAAATCGCCACAAACTTTCCAGAATCTAACAACTTCTTAGCTCTTTCTTTTAAATTCTCTTTTAAAGCTGTTGAACCTGTATTGATTTGATTTACAACATCTCTGAAATGTGGGTTAGCACTCACTATTCCGCCATTTTCAAGAAAATCAATGTACTCAATACAATCTAAACAAAAACGCTCGTTGATCTCTTTCCATTCTGGAGAAATTGGTGACATATATACCTTCGTTTCGAAAGCTTTTTCCAACCTTGGATGATAAAAATCGAGCTGCAATGAAGCATCTAAAATTGCTTTTGGACCATCACTTGTTCCTTTCCCATACGACGCAGTTGCATCCCAGGGAACTGGAATAATTACGATATCTGCTTCACTTTCCCCAACCGGAAAACCAAAAATATTTCCATTGGGTAAAGCTATTCCGTTTGGATCGTAGGTCGACATCTTACTTCACCATTTCTTTAACGAAGTTCGGCGTTGCGAAACTTCCTGTATGAATATCTGAATTGTAGTATCGTAATCCTTTAGAAGAAACAAATGCATCTATTTCCTCTTGATTTGTAATTTTCTTAGGATGTTTATCTCCTTTTAATCCATATTGGAAACTCCACATTCCTGTAGGGTAGGTAGGAACAAAGAACAGACTTATAGGAGCATTCTCTTTTCCAAAGATTCCTTGCAATGTTTGGTTTAATTCAGAAAAAGCTTTTTCGTTAAATTTCGGTGATTCACCTTGAGCAACCAAAATTCCGGTTGAATTCAAAGCGTTGTAACAATTCTTGTAAAATTCTGTCGAGAACAAACCTTCCGCCGGACCAACTGGATCAGAACCATCAACAATGATTAAATCATAGAAGTCTTGCTTTGCATTTTTAACATAAGCAATGCCATCATCTACAATCAACTCCAACTTAGGATTGTCAAATTCAGCAGCGATTTCTGGCAAAAATTCTTTACAAGATTTAATCACTTCGCCATCAATTTCAACCATGGTCACTTTCTCAACTGAATCGTGACGCAATATTTCACGAACCGTTCCTCCGTCACCACCACCAATTACTAAAACATTCTTAACGTTTCCATGGGTAAACATTGAAGGATGGGAAATCATTTCATGATAATGAAACTCATCGTCTATGGTCGTCATTACCATATCATCAAGAGCTAACATTTTACCGTATTTGTATGATTCTAGTATTCTTACTCTTTGGAACGGTGATTGAACATCGTAGAATACATCACCAGTAAAACGCAATGATAAGGCTTGATTTTCGTCTTTATCTGTAAACCATACGTTTCTTGTGTAGAAATCTGGGTTTTTCCAAACTGTTCCTTCTTCTTGGGCTTTTTGACGCATTGACGTCATATCAAAATCGTTTCTAGTCAACAAATTAACCGAACCACGTTTCATTTCAATAGCTGAATAAGATTTTGCTTTGAATGCATCTTTTAACAAATCAAAAGAAACCCATGAATCCATATCACCACATGTAAATAAATCTACTGCAGCATAGCCATATTCTGGCCAAGTATGTATTGCTAAATGGCTTTCTTCAATAACCACAACACCAGAAACCCCATAAGGAGAGAAATGGTGAAATGTTGAATTAATCACTGTAGCTCCAGCTGCCCTCGCTGCTGCAACCATATCACGTTCAATCCCTGCGACGTCGTTCATCAACTTCGGTTCGCAATTCATAAATTCAACCAAAATGTGGTTTCCTAAAGCAATACTCATTCTTATTTAAATTTAAATAGTTTGGACGGCAAAAGTAATAGTTTCAAAGCATTTAATATGTCATTATAGCTTTTTTCTTGTTAAAGAAGTCTGATATTTTGATTGGTTGAAAAGGAAGAACTTAACTGTTATGAAATCTCTTTATACCTTTCTAAATTTTCAATTGATCGTGTTACCAATTTTAAACTATGACCATTCTGTAAAATGACTTAATTCCTAATTTCAAATAATCTTAATCAGAAAAAAGTATTTACATTTATCAAACAATATCTTTAAAAGATAAAACACCACTTCAATGCCGAAATAAAATTCGTTTAATCTTAAAAAAACACATGAACAAAAATATAATCTATTTACTGCTTTTTTTCTCAGTTCAAGCGTTTGGTCAATCTTCTGAAATTGATGATTGTACTAATGATACCATAGTGTCCATAGAAAATTTGCCCTCAACTCGCGGTGGAGCTCATTCTATAGTCTATAATTCAGAAATCTATATTTTCGGAGGTGCCCAGAACGGTTCTGCAATAAATTCCACTTCGAAATACTCAATAAACTCTGATAGCTGGAGCAACCTTGCAAATATGCCAACAGCCCGCTCGCATATGGGGGTAGCTGAGTTGAATGGTATTGTTTATTGTATGGCTGGATATGGTGGTTTTTTTAGTAATAAAAATGAAGCATACAATATTTCTACAAATAGCTGGCAACTATTACCAAATCTTCCTGCTGCTATGTCTAGTTGCGATGCAGTCACATTAAATGGGAAGATTTATGTAATTGGGGGTTCTAATGGAATAACAGTCAATCATTTTTACGCTTATTCGCCTGCAACAAATACCTATCAAACACTTAGTACGCCGATTCAAAATAGATCTGAAGGAAGTCTACTTGTTTACAATAATAAAATTTATTTAGTGGGTGGTCAGTATTATAATGGATCACAGTATTGTTCAAATAAATTAGATGAATATGATCCATTACTGGATGCATGGAGCACAAAAACAGATTTACCAGCTGCACTTAGAGGCTCGGCTGTAACTCTTTATAATAACAAAATTTACGTTTTCGGAGGTTCTTCTACTACCCCCGTAGTAACTCCTCAAAACTCTCTTTATGCATACGATTTTACTTCAAATACATGGTCTACATTAAATAATACACCCTTCACCATTTATGACATGGATGCAATTTCAAATAATAATATAGCATACCTATTTGGAGGTTACAACTCGACAAATGTCACATCTAATTTGTGCTATAAATACTATTGTCTTGATTTACTAGCTAGTGTAAATGAGCTTTATTTTGAAAATTATTTTTCTGTCTTTCCCAACCCGACAAAGGATATAGTTACAATAGAATTGACTATAGAATCTTCTATTTTAAAAGGACATTTAATTATTATTACAAATTCCTTGGGTCAGAATATTTTAACAAAGTCAGTTAATTCTAATCAAATTAAAATTGATAGCTCCACATTGGGAGATTCAGGTATTTATTTCATTAATTTGATCGATAGCCAAAATAATATTGTTAAAACGAAGAAAATTGTCCGTTTATAGTTTTTGAATTTTACTTGAACAAGGTCATTACATGACTCCAAGCCCAAACAGGGCAAAGTCGTATTTGCACGGATCATCAGAATCAAATTCTCTTAAATTTTGCATTAACTCTTCTAAAGCTTGCCAATCATCTTGTTTTCTTGTGATTAGCCCTAACTTTCTGCCAACTGTGCTGGTGTGAATATCTAAAGGCAAATATAATTCGCTCGTAGAAATAGATTTCCAAATTCCAAAATCAACACCCATATTGTCATTTCGGACCATCCACCTTAAATACATGTTTAACCGTTTTGCTGCAGATTTTTTCGCAGGATTAGCAAGATGCTTTTCACTGCGTTTTTCATGCGGATAGGAGAGAAGGACATTCCGAAAATTGACTATTCTTCCTTTTACACCAGGATATTCAGAGCTTTCATCGAAAACTTCTTCTAAGGAAGAATATTCCGTATAAACTTGTCGAAGTGCTCCGACAAAGAACTGTAGATCACTTTTTTGAAAAGTACGATGTACAAAATGAAGGTTTTTAAAATCAGAATCTTTATGATTCATAACGAATTCAAAGGGCTCATTTTCAAATATTTCCACCAATCGATTCCCACTGGTAATTATTGACTTTCGATTTCCCCAAGCAATGGTTGCCATTAGTAAACCCATAATTTCAATATCCTCTTTTTTGGAAAATTGGTGGACAATTCCCAAGGGATCATCTTTTAGAAATGAAGGTTCATTGAATTGTTCGACTTTTTGATCAAGAAAGGTCTTTAGTTCATCAAATGTCATTGAATTAGACGAAAAGTCCATCCGACATTTTTAACTTTCTGTCTGCCATATTCGCTAAAGCTTCGTTGTGCGTTACAATTACGAAAGTATGATTGAATTGATCTCTCAAATCGAAAAATAACTTGTGTAATGCTTCTGAATTGGCTGAATCTAAATTTCCTGAGGGTTCATCGGCGAAAATGACTTTCGGTTGATTAATTAAAGCTCTTGCAACAGAAATTCGTTGTTGTTCACCTCCAGAAAGTTCTTGTGGCTGATGAGTCGCTCTATCCGCCAAACCTAAAATCTCCAAATATTTTTCTGCTTTTGCTTTTGCTTCAGACTTAGAATCACCTTTTATTAGTGCCGGTAACATAACGTTCTCAACTGCGGTAAATTCTGGTAATAATTGATGAAACTGAAAAATGAAACCAATATTCTCGTTTCGGAATTGAGCCATTTTTCTTTCAGATAGTCCAGAAACATTGGTGTCTGCAATAGAAATATTTCCAGAGTCGGCTTTATCTAATGTTCCAAGAATTTGTAAAAGAGTGGTTTTTCCAGCACCAGAGGAACCTACAATAGAAACAATCTCGCCAGCTTTCACATGCAAATCTATTCCTTTCAGAATTTGCAATTCACCATACTTTTTGAAAATCCCGCTTGCCTTTAGCATTATTTATCCATTTTCAAACTGTGGCCCATTTTATCTCTTTTGGTCTTCAAATAAGCATCATTATGGATATTACTATCAATTTCTAAAGCTATATTTTCTACGATTTCAAGTCCGTAACCAATTAATCCTGAACGTTTTTGAGGATTATTAGACATTAATTTCATTTTTGAAATACCCATGTCACGAATCATCTGTGCACCAATACCATAATCACGACTATCGGCTTTAAATCCTAATTCTATATTGGCTTCAACAGTATCTCGACCTTGTTCCTGTAATTTGTATGCTTTCAGCTTATTTACTAAACCTATTCCACGACCTTCTTGATTTAGATAAATGATTGCACCTTTTCCTTCTGCTTCAATCATTTCCATTGCTTTGTGCAATTGAGGACCGCAGTCACATCGACAAGAACCAAATATATCGCCGGTCATGCATGAAGAATGTACTCGAACCAAAACAGGCTCATCTTTCTCCCATTCACCTTTATAAAGCACCAAATGCTCTTTCCCTGTATTAATTTCACGGAAAGCCACCATTTTGAAGTCTCCTTGAGCAGTGGGCAATTGAATGTCAACCATTCTTTCGATTAATGACTCCGTTGCAAGTCTATATTGGATTAAATCTTCAATGGAAACAATCTTTAAATCAAAACGTTTGGCAATTTCCATTAACTGTGGCAAACGTGCCATTGTTCCGTCTTCATTCAGAATTTCAACGATAACTCCAGCCGCCTCAAATCCTGCTAAACGTGAGAAATCAATTGCTGCCTCAGTGTGCCCAGCTCTTCTCAACACGCCACCTTTCTTTGCCCTTAATGGGAAAATATGGCCTGGTTTACCGAGTTCTTCAGGCTTTATTGTTGGGTCGATAAGCGCTAAAACGGTTTTCGATCTATCTGAAGCAGAAATACCCGTTGTACAACCATGACCGACTAAGTCAACAGAAACTGTAAAAGGTGTTTCATATGCAGCAGTGTTGCTTTGAACCATTAGGCTTAAACCTAGCTCGTCGCATTTATCTTCCACTATTGGTGCGCAAATAAGTCCTCGTCCGTGTGTTGCCATGAAATTGATTATCTCAGGCGTCACATTACGTGCCGCCGTGAGAAAATCACCTTCATTTTCACGGTCTTCATCATCAACTACGATAATTACTTTACCGTTTCTTATATCTTCGATTGCTTCTTCAATCGTATTTAATCTTTCACTCATTCCTTTGAAATTCCTTGCAAAAATAAGGCTAATTTATGAAACTAGCCGCCCAGTTACAGATTAAACAGTCCGAACCTCTTCCTGTTCGTTTATTGGTTTGCGAAAAACAACTTTTCCATCAAAAACATCCATGATCACGTTTTGGTCTATACATACTTTTTGTGCAAGTATTGATTTCGACAGCTCATTCAAAATTTGCTTTTGAATCAAACGCTTCACTGGACGAGCTCCAAAATAAGGGTCATATCCTGCTTCTGCGATCCAATTGTGAGCTTCTTCAGTAATAACTAAAGTATAGCCTTTTTCTTTCATCAATTTAATGAGATTATCCAATTGTATTGTAACAATATCCTTGATATTCGATTTTGTTAGAGGAGTAAATAAAAGGATTTCATCTATACGGTTCAAAAACTCTGGACGAATCGTTTGTTTTAAAAGTTCATCAATCATGAATTTTGCTTTCTCTGCAATTTCAGGGTATTCCGACTCTTTTTTACCGTCGAATTGTTCATGTATTTGAGTTGAGCCAATATTAGATGTCATGATGATTATTGTGTTTTTAAAATTCACAACACGACCTTTATTATCTGTCAATCGACCATCGTCCAATACTTGGAGCAAAACATTGAAGACATCTGGATGAGCTTTCTCGATTTCATCCAATAAAATAATCGAATAAGGACGACGTCGAACAGCTTCTGTCAATTGACCGCCTTCATCGTAGCCAACGTATCCTGGAGGCGCTCCAACCAAACGACTAACAGAGTGTTTTTCTTGGTATTCGGACATATCGATTCTAGTCATGGCGTTTTCGTCATTGAATAGATATTCTGCCAGTGCTTTTGCCAATTCGGTTTTTCCTACACCCGTAGTTCCTAAGAAAATGAAAGATCCAATTGGTTTTTTATCATCTTGTAATCCTGCTCGAGAACGACGAACAGCATCTGATATTGCGATTATCGCTTCTTTTTGCCCAACTATCCTTTTTCCTAATTCATCTTCAAGTCGAAGTAATTTTTGAACTTCGCTCTCAACCATTCTACTTACAGGTATTCCCGTCCATTTAGAGACTACTTCGGCAATTTCCTCTGCATCAACTTCTTCTTTTACGAGCTTGCTTTTGGATTGAATTTCAATGAGTTTCGCTTTATTTTCTTCTAGCTTTTGCTCTTCATCCTTTATTTTTCCATAACGCAATTCTGCGACTTTTTCATAGTCACCATTACGTTCTGCTTGTTCAGCCTCAAACTTGTATTGTTCAATTTTTTCCTTTGAACTTGTCAATTCTTCTGCCGCATTTCTTTCGGTTTGCCATTTTGCTGAAAAAGAATCTTTTTTCTCTTTCAATTCAGACAGTTCTTTGTCTAAAAGCGTCATTTTTTTTGTATCATTTTCACGCTTAATAGCTTCACGCTCAATTTCTAACTGCATAATCTTACGTTCCAACTCGTCCAATTCAACAGGTTTAGAGTTAATTTCCATTTGCAATTTAGCGGCTGCTTCATCCATTAAGTCAATTGCTTTGTCTGGCAAAAACCGATCGGTGATGTATCGTTGTGACAATTCTACAGCGGCAAGAATCGCTTCGTCCTTAATGATAACTTTGTGGTGCGTTTCATATTTTTCTTTAATTCCTCTTAAAATTGAAACTGCATCTTCGGTTGTCGGCTCATCAACCATCACGGTTTGAAATCGTCTAACCAAAGCTTTATCCTTTTCAAAGTATTTTTGATATTCGGCTAGGGTAGTGGCACCAACAGCGCGCAATTCTCCCCTCGCCAAAGCCGGTTTCAAAATATTCGCGGCATCCATTGCGCCTTCTCCGCCTCCAGCTCCAACTAGTGTATGTATTTCATCAATAAAGAGAATTATTTCACCTGCTGACTCTGTTACCTCTTTAATTACCGCTTTTAAACGTTCTTCGAATTCACCTTTGTATTTTGCACCAGCAACTAAAGCCCCCATATCTAAGGAATAAACTTTTTTATTCGCTAAGTTTTCTGGAATATCGCCTTCAACAATTCGATGAGCAATTCCTTCAGCTATGGCTGTCTTACCAACACCAGGTTCACCAATTAGGATTGGGTTATTCTTTATTCGTCTTGATAGAATTTGCAGTACACGACGAATTTCATCGTCTCGACCTATGACTGGATCGAGCTTTCCGTTTTCGGCCAATTCATTTAAATTCTTCGCGAATCTATTTAATGATTGGTAATTTGAATCTTGTGAAGAATCTTCTACTTTATTTCCATTTCTTAATGTCATTATTTCTTCAGTTAGTTTTTTTGAATCTATTTTATGGTCTTTTAGCAAACGACCAATTGCGTCATCTGTATTTGTTAACGAGGCCAATATAGCCTCCGCACTTACAAATTTATCTTCCCATTTTGTGGAAAGCTTTTCTGCATTTTGTAAAGTACGCAGTAAATCGTTTGAAATTTGAACTTGTGAACCTTCAGTTTTAGGAAAACTGGCAACGATGTTTTCAACAATTTTTGTAAAACTCTTTACTTCAATTCCCAATTTATTCAACAAAAATCCAGTAACATGCTCATCATTCTGCAATAAGGCCAATAATATATGTCCACTCTCTATTACGGACTGCTTATTATCCTCAGCAATTACAGTGGCTGCATTCAATATCTCTTTTGACTTGTCGGTATATTTTTCAAAATTTATCATATCCTATTTTAATCTCAATAGTCTCCTTCAAAAGGTAAACCAAAGTGCTAAATCGGAAATAAAGTCAGTATTCACTTACACGATAAGCCTTTTTGTCAGGTTGACTTAAACTAAATTAAACACGAAAATGTTGATATCTGTAACCAATTGTTCATAAGTCCGTACATAAGGCTATAATTCACACTTTTTAAAATTTAAAACGATGAAACGTAATTTGCTTATTCTCTCAGTTTTGTGCTTGGGCAATCTATATGCAGAAACAATTGACCGTAAAGCGTTAAAAATGGATTACATCGATAAATGGAGATCCACTGCAATTCAACAAATGATTCACCATAAGATTCCTGCAAGTATTACACTTGCTCAAGGATTGATCGAAAGTGCTGCAGGAACCTCTGACTTAGCAACAAAAGGAAACAATCACTTTGGAATTAAGTGTCATGAGTGGAAAGGCGATCGCATGTTTCATGATGATGATTTGGCAGGAGAGTGCTTTAGAGTATATGGTTCGGCTGAATTGTCATTTGTTGACCATAGTGAGTTTTTAACCGGTCGTTCTCGATACGCTTCGCTTTTTTCTTTGGGTGTTACGGATTATGAAAGTTGGGCGAAAGGCTTGAAAAAAGCAGGTTACGCAACAAATCCACAATACGCCAATATGTTGATTAAACTTATTGAGGATTATCATTTAGAGCAATTTGATGCGGGAATTACACTTCAAAACAAAAACAGTTTTTTAGTTTCAAGCAAAAACAAATATGATCAATTACATGCTGTTCAACTGAAAGACAATAAAAGCAAGTACATTGTTGCACAAAAAGGAGATACTTATTACAGAATTTCGCAAGAGTTCAGTATGGCAATGTGGGAATTAAGACAATACAATGATTTCGATAAAAAGAAAGATGTTTTGGAAGAAGGTGACATTATTTATATCCAACCTAAGAAGAGACGTTCAGGTGGTTCTAGTGATTATGTCACTCAAGAAGTTTTGGAATCATTGGCTTCTGTATCTCAAGATTTCGGAATCAAATTAAATACTTTGAAAAGAAAAAATCCAGAGTTCACAGAAACACAAATATTGCCAAAAGGAACAAAATTGAAGTTATAGAATTCAAAACAAAATCATATTAAAATGTCCGAGTTTACTCGGACATTTTTTTTTATTCGTACATTAGCATTCCAATAGTTGTAAGGAGCATCCTTTGGGCATGTTGAATACATTAATGAATAAATAAATGAAACCTTCAATAGAATTATTCAAGCTTATAAACACTATGACAAAGTCAGAAAAGCGCTTTTTTAAGCTTTCCTCGTCATTGCAATCAGGTGAAAAAAACTATTTAAAAATATTTGATTTTATAGAAAAACAGAATCATTACGACGAAGAAGATTTAAAAAAGCACTTTAAGAATGAAAGATTCATAAAGCATTTACCTTCTGAAAAAAATCATCTATACAAACTGATTCTAAAAAGCTTAAGATCTTTTTATAGCGAACACACCGCTTCTAGCTTGTTAAAACAAGAGATAAAAAATGTAGAAATACTATACAACAAAGCTCTATTTAAAGAATGTGAGAAGTTTGTATCCAGAGCCAAAGAAATAGCCAAAGAATATGAAAAGTTCTATTATTGGTTTGAATTGCTTTCCTGGGAGAAAAAATTATTAGAAGAAGCATACGAAGCTGGAGAGTTTTCAGTGAACTTGGATGAACTTATTGAAGAAGAGCGTCAAGTCATAGATAGCCTTAGAAACTTAGCTGAATATCAAATCATTTATTCAAAAATTAACTTGTTATTCCGCAGTGGAGGTTTTGCGAGAAACAAAAAAGAAAGAGAGGAAGTTGAGAAAATTGCGGACTATCACTTAATTAAAGGGAAAAACACCGCGATTTCGACTCGCGCGACGACCATGTGTTATTACATCAAAGGTCTATGTGCTGCTACCAACAGAAACTATGATGACGCATTTACCTTCTTTAATAAAACAAGAACTATTCTCGATAGAAATTTAAAAATAAAGGAAGATTCTGCACAGAGATATCTCATGACACTATCACACTTGTGCCGATGCCATATTGAAAACAAAGATTTCGATTTAGCATCTAACTTAATAAAGGAAATTCGTGAGTTAAATAGTTTAAAAGGGTTTAGTTCAATGGATATTGAGGTGAAAACATTCACCAATTCCTACAATTTAGAAATGAAGCTAGCTCAGATTCAAGGTGACTTCCAAAAAGCAGTAAAACTCATTCCAGAAATTGAAGAACAGAATGCTGAATACGGCGAAATGATTAACAAAGAGCAAGACGTTTTATTCAACTACAATAAAGCGTATAGCTGTTTTGCAGTGAATGAACATAAAAAAGCTTTGTCTTACTTAAACATTGTTTTAAACGATAATGAACAAAACTTACGTCAAGATATTTATGGTTTTGCGCGTGTGTTTAATTTAATTCTACATTACGAATTAGAGAATTATGATTTCTTGGAGTATATAATCAAATCGACTAATCGCTATTTAAACAAGCAGGAAAGAACCCTAGAATTGGAAACATCTCTTATAAAGCATCTTCGAAAATTATCTAAATCATCCGACCTAGCTTCAAAGAACAAGATTTATCAAGAATTTAAAAAGGAGCTTATTATTCTTCTTGAGAATGAAAACGAAAGCGTTGTTCTTGAATATTTCGATATTCTGGCTTGGTTAGAAATGAAATTAAACAACATCACTTTTAGCGAAGCAGTGAAGCTAAAGATCAATTGATTACATAGTTTGCTGACAATACTAAACCTTGTCCTATTAAGTCATGTTGGGCTGAGCTATTGAAGAAAGCAGTATATTTTCTTGAAACTGAGGAATAGCGATAGCTTATGTCCATGGCTAAGTTCCCTCTTTTATAACCCAGTCCAGCTGAATAGCTTTTGTCAATACCGGTTTCTACACCAATAACTGAATTATATGCATTTCCTGAAAACCTCATTCCACCCCGAACAAAGAAGATAGAATTGAGTACTAACTCACCTCCCAAACGAACGTTTAACGCATGTTTTAAAAGTGCTTTAGCAGTTGCATTTTCATTTGTAAAATCATAAGTCTGATAATTTTCAACATCTTTAGTCGATCGCAAATTTGCCCATCTATAATTTACATACTCAACATCAACACTAATACAGCCGTGAGTCCCAAAAATGTAGGCTACCGAACCAACTATTTTTGGTGGCGTTCTTAGTCTATAATTATAATCTCCAAAAGGTTTTAAAGAGTCGGGAACAGTATTCGTTTCATTTGCCAAAACGGTCACCATATCTGCGTCCGTCTTGTCGGTTAACGTATAATAAGTCGCTGAATGAAAAGCTAAACCTAACCTGATATTGTCTTGTGGAAGATAAATTGCACCGAGTTTTAAATTGAATCCACTGCCTCTAGTATTTAAATGGTAATCGTAATTAAAGCTCCGCATGTCAGTTCCTAAGGTATCTAAAGTCTGCTCTTGATGTTGCACTGACTCATCGTATCGAATTGTTCTTATACCTATATTACCACCAAAATAAAGCGTATTCAGGTAGTTTGTAGAATAAGAAAAGTAATACTCGTTCATACCGCCTTTTGTATCTACTTGACGCTTATGGTACTGATTTCCCGTATTACTTAAATTAGCTTCGTATGAACTTGCTCCTGGTGTGGTTGGATTAATCGCATAAGTCCAATAGGCCAAAAAAGAACTAAAGGGTTGTCTGTAGAACAAATCACCTTCCGAAATGCCATTAGCATTTGCAGCAAATCCATCTAAAAGAGATTCGAATTGTGACCCCTCATACCGAATGGAGTTCGTGTAATTTTGCAGCTTATTATATCCAAATCCAAACTGAGAATATAGAAACCCTTCTTGTTTGGCAGATTCGTCAACTACAAAAACAAATCCTAAGGTATTCAATTTAAATAGATTGTCGGTCGTTTTCGTTGTGATACCCTTATACAAAAGAGAATTACTAATATTAGTATATCCCAAGGCGGAAGTAATCTGTGAATTGGAGAATCGACCGAAACCTGCTGGATTAATTTGTGAGGAACTTAAATCAGCCCCCAAAGCACCAAAAGCGCCTCCCATTGCTTCAAATCTGGCTCCACCTTGAATATCTGTCTTCGAATACCTAAATAAATCAGCATCTCCTTGACCAAATACGAAATTAGAAAGAACAAGCGCAAAAGCACTCAATAATTTATTCATGAAGCAATAATTAATTTCTTCTTACACCGCCACCTGTATTCGATGGAGATTTTGATCTTGTTTGAGTAGGGGTAGACCCTCCAGTTGAACGAGGAGTTGATGATCCACCAGAATTCGTTCTGGTAGGTGAACTAATTATCACTGAGGAATTCTGTCTCTGAGAAGTACCTACTGTCGTCGTTCTTGTTTGACCAGAATTTACATTTGAATTCCTGTAAGTTGAATTGTTTCTGGTCTGAACTGGTCTAGCTTGTTGATTGTTATATCTAACCGATTCACCACGCGTTTGAAGTGTCCTATTTGTATTAGAATATTGCGGTTGACTTGAAACAGAGCGATTACTCATCGGTCTTGTTTGTATGTTTTCGCTAGAGCTATACACAGGTTCACCTATTGGATTCCCAGAGTTTCCTGTAGTATTTGGAACTTGAGACTTTAACTGCTGCGTTCCTCCACGATTAATCCCAGAATAATATCCCGAATTAGTAGCTCTTGGACCACTTACAAAATGTCCTTGAGAACCAAAACCTTGATTATTCGCGGTCGATACTGAGCTATTGCTGTTATTCCAATTGTTGCAGCTTGGGTTGTAAAAATTGCCATAACTTCCATATTGACCATAAAAACTGTTAGGGTTATTAAATCCAAAAGGACTGCAGTAACCATATGGGTTGTAATAACCATAAGGGTTATAATATCCATAAGGATTGTAATGAGAATAAGGAAAACTATTCATGGAATATCCAAATCCCATCATACTATTCATTGGGTACATCATTCCGTAATAATAAAATGACGGTCTATTAAACATTGACCTGTTATTCCGTCTTGCCGATTGATTTTCAGGGTTATAATATCCAGTTGTTGGATTATTTTTATCCTCACGATATTTATAAGTGGCATATGAAGTTTCATCAAGTAAATTTTCACCTATTGGCACAGCCGCTGTTTTAAGCATATAAACATTGTCATCCATAATTGGACGCGAACTAGAGCAAGATGCTAATATTGCTAAAGAAGTTAAAAATGTGATTATATTCAGAGTACTTTTCATCAGGGAACAAGTTTATGAGTCTAAATTATTCTTTTCTTCCTATTTTTACAAACTTTTTCCGTTAAAATAGTACAAAATCTAAAGATGGCACAACAATACACAAAACGAGCAGATGATTATTCGAAATGGTACAACGAGATAGTTGACCGAGCTGATTTGGCGGAGCATTCCGACGTAAAAGGCTGTATGGTAATCAAACCTTATGGTTATGCGATTTGGGAGAAAATGAAAGATGCACTTGATGCAAAATTCAAAGAAACAGGACACTCCAACGCGTATTTTCCGCTCTTCATTCCAAAATCCTACTTTAGCAAGGAAGCCTCGCATATAGATGGATTTGCTAAAGAATGTGCAGTCGTTACACATTATCGCCTTAAAAACGCTGAGGATGGCTCTGGAGTCATTGTAGATCCGGATGCAAAACTTGAGGAAGAACTTATTGTTAGACCAACATCTGAAACGATTATTTGGAATTCTTATAAAAAATGGATTCAATCTTACCGTGATTTACCGATTTTAATAAATCAATGGGCGAACGTAGTAAGATGGGAAATGCGTACCCGTTTGTTTTTGAGAACTACAGAGTTCCTTTGGCAAGAAGGTCATACGGCACACGCTACTAAACAAGAAGCTATCGAGGAAACTGAACAAATGCTGGACGTATACGCTAATTTTGCTGAAAATTTCATGGCGATGCCCGTAATTCGAGGACGAAAAACAGAAAGTGAACGTTTTGCTGGCGCATTGGATACATATTGTATAGAAGCAATGATGCAAGATGGGAAAGCTCTTCAAGCAGGAACTTCACACTTTTTGGGTCAAAATTTTGCTAAAGCTTTTGACGTAAAATTCTCAGACAAGACAGGAAAATTAGAATATGTTTGGGCTACTTCTTGGGGAGTAAGTACACGTTTGATAGGAGCCCTAATTATGACTCATTCTGATGATGATGGATTAGTATTGCCTCCAGCATTGGCTCCAATTCAGGTGGTTATAGTTCCTATTTTCAAAACTG
The DNA here is from genome assembly GCA_963977135.1 of uncultured Flavobacteriales bacterium. Classification (GTDB taxonomy): domain Bacteria; phylum Bacteroidota; class Bacteroidia; order Flavobacteriales_D; family Crocinitomicaceae; genus UBA2040. Next base: position 287,056 of record CAXBNN010000004.1, read on the forward strand.
AAGAAGAGCAAAATTTAATTGATGATAAAGTTCATGAATTAATGAAAGAAATGAAGGCTTTAGGAATTTCTGTGAAATACGATGATGATTCAGCTAAAAGACCAGGCTGGAAATTTGCAGAATACGAAGCCAAAGGTGTGCCTGTGAGAGTTGCAATTGGTCCAAGAGATCTAGCAAACAACCAAGCAGAAGTAGCTCGAAGAGATACCAAAGAAAAAAACACACTTGGATTAGACGGTTTTGCGAATTCAATTAAAAATTTATTGGATGAGATTCAAACAAATTTGTTAGAATCGGCTATAAAGTTCAGAACAGAAAATATGCACGTTGTTGATACATATGAAGAGTTTAAAACCCGCCTGAAAAAAGAAGGTGGATTCTTCTTAGCTCATTGGGATGGAACGAACGAAACTGAAGCAAAAATAAAAGAAGAAACAAAAGCAACAATTCGCTGCATTCCTTTAGATTCGAAAGAGGAGGAAGGTAAATGCATGTACTCTGGCAAACCATCAAAAGGACGGGTTATATTTGCTAAAGCTTATTAATTATGAAAAAATTAGAGGTCAATAGACAAACAATACTGAATTTACTTGAGTCCAAGTCTAGATTGAAGCAAGATGTTAGTCAAGAAACTCAAACCGTCTTTAAAAAGCTCAAAAGCGCCATAGAAAAAGAGATTATCGAAATCAAACCATCAATTAATGATGAAAGAGTTCGATTGCACGCTGAGGAAAAAGGCGACAATGAAGTGAAGGTGATGATTGGCAGTGATGCTCTTATTTTTCAAATGCATTCAAACGTTTTTCGGCTACCTGACGATAATGCGGCTTGGGAGCGTGACTATCTAAAAAATCAAGAGGAAAACGGATATTTTGGCGTGATTAATATTTACAATTTTCTAGCCGATTCTTTTATTTACAATCGATTAAATGATACTGGGTTCCTAATTGGACGAATTTTTATCAATCGTGAATCCCATATTTTAGTGGAAGGAGAAGGACAATTGGGATTCTTATTTAAAGATCCAGAGACAAACACTTCATCATCAGAAATATTGAAACACATCATTCAATGTTCGTTCTCTCATGCTCTTGATTTCGATTTAATAGCGCCACCATATGAAATGATTCAAGAAATTTCTATTGGTCAAATTCTTGAAATTAGTGCTGACCTTCAGATGAAAACAAGCAAACGAATGGGCTTCAAACAATAATTTTAAAAAAAAAATGAAATTATTTTACAAAACCATTTGTACTTAAAGAAATTCAAATTATATTTGCACTCCGAAAATAGTAGGTGACACATATTTTTGGCCCATTCGTCTAACGGTTAGGACATGCGGTTTTCATCCGTAAAATAGGAGTTCGATTCTCCTATGGGCTACTAAAACATTAAGTTGGGCCCATTCGTCTAGTGGTTAGGACGCCAGGTTTTCATCCTGGTAACAGGAGTTCGATTCTCCTATGGGCTACAGAGTAAAAAAAGACTAAAAAAAGAAATAATGGCAAATCATAAGTCGTCAAAAAAAAGAATTAGATCAAACGAAACGAAAAGACTTCGTAACAAGTACCAACACAAAACAGCTCGTAATGCTGTCCGTGTTTTGAGAACACTTACAGACAAAAAAGAGGCTTCTGATATGTTAGTTTCAGTTACATCTTTGTTGGATCGTTTAGCAAAAAACAACGTGATTCACCACAAAAAAGCGGCGAATTTAAAATCTGGACTTCAAGTTAAGATTAACAATCTATAAGATATTTCACTCAAGTGAATGAAAGGGGCTTCGTGCCCCTTTTTTTTGTAATTTTATCTAAAATAATTTGAGTTGAAAGCGATAGTAGCTACTGTATTTATTGGTTTTCTTATCCATTTTGGTGCTTCTTGTCAAAACAACTTGTACACACCTTTAGACGATACTTTAACCTTTCATCACACTACTGGAGGTGTTATTGACACATTTGACTTAACCTATACTTTTCCGCTAATTTCATTACCAGGAGGAACAATAGGCAAATACAACGCTGCTCCCACTGTAGATTTATTCACAAATTCACCAAGCCTTTTTCTTCACCAACTTCCTGAAATTAAAAGCGATTGGACGATAAGCGCCTTACCTCATATTGGTTTTTTCTATTCATTTGGAACAAAAGGCACTCAATTCCTTCATGCTGATTACCAGCAAAGTTTCTTAAACAAATCATTACTAAACTTGGAGATAAACCGCAGTAGTTCTCAAGGAATGGGACGAAAGTCCGATTTTGCTAATCAAGATTTTAGTTTAGCTTATCGATTTGGTCAAAAGAAAATCCATGGCGACATTAAGGCAATTTATATTCAAAATACAACCACGCTTAGCGGTGGAATTAGCAACGATAGCACTTGGATAGACCAGGGACTAGCATTTGCACCGATTAGAAAAGAAAATACAACTAGCTTATCGCGTTTTATTAACGCAGAAGGGGCTTTAAAATTCAATTTTCTTTCAGATTCAACGTCATTAAGTGCAGGGATAATTACAAAACATAAATATTCATTGTGGAATAGAGTTTATAACGAAGTGCAAGATTCCCTTATTAATATTTATCCTTTTGTTAACATCGATAATGATACAACGCGTGATCAATTTCAAGACGCCAAACTAAAAAACTCAATAGGATTGTATGCTGAAAACAAACGTTTTTGCTTTTCAATTTTAGGTTCGCATCGATACTGGCGATTTCAAAACTTAGGAGCCTACGTTAACCAAAACGAAACCTCTGCTGATATCAACCTTGGGGTAAGGATGAAGAAACTTCTTGTTAATTCAGAAAGTTACTTTAATCTGACAGGTGCACAAAACGAATTTTATTCAAAGAATTCTATAAAATGGGGTACCAGTAGCAAGTACATTTCAGGGGGTGTTAGTATTGAATCAATGTTACCTTCACTTGTGCAGCGATTTTATTATGGAAATAACCTTTTCTATAATTCTCCTCTCATAAAACAAAATCGCAACGACATTAATGTCACAGGAGCTTATTCGATTTGGAAAATAGATGCAGCTCTTACTCTAGGTACACTTTCTTGGAGAAATAATCTAATTTGGCAAAACTATTCATGGATGAATGGAAACGGTTCAAATCAAACTGTAAATTACATTAAAGCGAAACTGCACTTCGATTTAAATTGGTTTCACGCATATCCAGAATATCTATTTCAGACAGGAAGTGATTTCTTACCCAAATCAGTTCTATCTGGACGGTTACTCGTTAAGAAAAAAGTTTTTGCTGCCAAAAAACTTGAACTTTCATTTGCTGTTGACCCACAATTGACTTCTAAATACACTTTTATGAGCTACAATACGCTTTTGGATAATTGGTATTTTGATTCTAATAATAGGGCGGGAGGTCAAAGCTTTTCATTACACAGCACAATAACACTGCACATTGAAGAATTCAAATTCTTTATTCGAACAGAAAACTTACAAGCTTTTTGGACACCAAGAAATATTGAAATAGCGCAAGATTTTTACCGACCAACGTTCTTGTTGCGTTTGGGAATTTCATGGGATTTCTTCAATTAACAGGTTAATTGTTCGTATCGTTTATTATTCAATGGTCAACATTTTTGCATAAATGCTATCTTTACCTAGATTATTAAAATAGGCCAAATGAAATTATTACAAGACAAAGTAATACTAATAACAGGAGCATCAAGAGGGATTGGGAAGTCCATTGCCGAAGAATGCGCTAAACAAGGAGCTGCGGTAGCTTTTACTTACCTTTCTTCTGAAGAAAAAGCTAAAGCTTTGGAAGATGAATTATCTGCAAATGGAGTAAAAGCTAAAGGGTACAAATCTGATGCGGCAAAATTTGACGAAGCTCAGAGTCTAGTCGATCAGGTTATCGAAGATTTTGGAACTATTGATGCATTGGTTAACAACGCCGGAATTACTAGAGATACACTCTTAATGCGTATGACTGAAGAGCAATGGGATGAAGTAATTAACACCAATCTTAAATCTGCTTTTAATTTAACAAAAGCCGTTCAACGACCAATGTTAAAAGCTAGAAGTGGCAGTATAATCAATATGTCCTCAGTAGTTGGTGTAAGCGGAAACGCTGGCCAATCTAACTATGCCGCTTCCAAAGCGGGATTAATTGGATTTACCAAATCGATTGCTCAAGAGTTAGGATCTAGAAATATAAGATGTAACGCAATAGCTCCAGGTTTCATTGAAACTGAAATGACAGCCGCATTGGATGAAAAAGTTGTTCAAGATTGGAGAAACTCGATTCCATTGAAAAGAGGTGGCACTCCTGAGGATGTAGCGAACTTAACAGTATTCTTAGCTTCAGATATGTCAAAATATATTACTGGACAAACCATAAATGTTTGTGGAGGAATGCTGATGTAGAATTGGCGAAATTATTTTAGGGAACCGCTTCAACTTTCGTTAAGCGGTTTTTTTCGTATACATGGGTAGGTTTCTGATTGCAAAAAATCTGCTCAACATATCGAAATACAGTAAAAAATATAACAGAAGAGACATAATCCATATTACGAATAGATTCGCCCAAAAAGTGGGTAATTTAATGCCAAATAAATACTTGTATGGGGAATAAAGGGGAGAGGAAAAAATTCCATTAGAAGGTGAATCTTGGAATATTTGATCGACCTTTTGAATAAGTTCACCATTATACCTCATTATTTTGTTGTACTCCTCGCGATTGGTGAGCAAATTTCTTAAATTTTCATTTATATATTCATTTTCAATTTTAGCAAATTGAACATTTCCCGTTTCAGTCACAAATTTCTCAATTGATAAAACTGCTTGATCATATTGCCTCTTATACTGTTGCTGTAATTTTAATAAAAAGTAATTAGCTGATAGATAATCGTCATTGGAATTAATGTTTTCTTTACAATCCTCACATTCAAAATTGTTCCAAACCGTCTCTTCTTTTTCTATTTCATTTAACAAAATAGTCTTGGCAATTTTTTTCTGAATTTTCGATTTATTTGGGTTATTCAATTCCATAATTAATTCTTTCATTTCAGGAATCCAATAATCTCTTTTCCAAGCACTCTGGAATTTTTCAATTTTATAAGTCAATAATTTCGAATTTATGGGATTATTGACTTGTTGCTGAACCGCTATAGCCTCAAATGACCATCGGCAACTAATTAAATCTCCAATAAATGGAACTTCCTTTTGACTTGCCAAAGCAGGATTAAGCTTATCGAACTTTACGATTATACCTGTAAACAAGAGTTGCGGAATAATCAATAGAGGAACTAGAATATATATAACTTTAACACTATTGAAAGATGCTGAAATTATTAATCCAACAAGGTTCGATGTGCAAGAGATTGAAAATAAGACGAACCAATAATCCAACCACATACCTTTAATTTCCATAATACTATTTCCAACAATTACAAACGATAAGGTTTGAATAGCACTAATTAAAAATAACACACCAATCTTTGATAATAAGTAGCTTGATTTGGATAAATTGAGAAAACTCTCTCTTTCGAGAATCTGTTTATCCCTAAATATTTCTTCTGCTGCAACCGTTAAACCCATAAAAACAGCGACAATATTTGCGATAAAGATATATTGAGGAATATTCTCATTATGATAAAAGGAATAAATAAGTTCACCATTTTCATTTTCATTTCCAAAATAGCGCAAGACAAAAGCCAAAAGCAATGCTAAAAATGGTGCCTCCAAGAAATTTACGACTAGATACTGTTTGTTTGACAACTTGCTCAAAGCATCTCGTTTTAAAAACACTTTGAATTGCTCAAACTTATTTGGTTTTTTAGAACCTCCAATTAATTCTTTACGCTCCTCTGATTCAATTAATGGTCTAGCTACCTTCTTATATTTTTCATACCATTCTTGAGGCTCGGTCTTTCGCAGGTTTGTCATCAAACCTTCCTCGTTCACCACTTTAGATTCTACAATATTGAAAATTTGTTCAGGGTTTACGTTACCACATTGTGGACATTCGCGCTCCTCTGCTCCAGCATGGTTAACATGCAATTTAAAATATACTATTGAATCTGTCGGATTTCCATCAAAAATGGGATAGCCACCTTTATCCAATAAAAACAAGCGATCAAACATTTTAAAAATCTCAGAAGATGGCTGATGGATTACTACGAAAATCAATTTCCCTTGCAGAGTCAACTCCTTCATCAAATCCATAATGTTCTCTGAGTCCCTCGAAGAAAGACCGGATGTCGGCTCATCCACAAAAAGAATTGCAGGTTCACGGATCAACTCTAAAGCAATGTTTAAACGCTTTCTTTGTCCGCCAGAAATAACTTTTTCTGATGGACTTCCAACTTTAAGTTCTCTAACATCAAAAAGACCAACATCTAGTAAAATCTTGACTACCTTTTTTTGAATAGCCAATTTATCAAGATCTTTAAAGCACAATTGAGCGTTAAAGAATAAATTTTCATAAACTGTCAAATCTTCGAAAAGAACGTCGTCTTGGCTGATGAAACCAATAATTCCCTCTAATTTCTCCGATTCCGTGGTTAGATCAACACCATTAATTTTAATCGATCCTGTTGTTGGTTTTATTTTCCCATTTAGAATATTCAACAAAGTAGATTTTCCAGAACCAGATCCACCCATTATCCCTATCAATTTTCCATCTTGAGATTGAAAACTCAACTCATGAAGGCCATAGCTGCGATTTGGAAAGATGTAGCTTAGTTTATTAACGGAAAAATCCAATTCATTTTCAGCTCTATTATTTAAAAATTGTGAAATTATATCACTATAATACAACTGATTAGACTTAGACGTTTTCAAGCTTGAGCCTGTAGAAAAAGTTTGAATTCTTTTATTGGAAATAATTTGTCCATTCAGAAAAAGCTGATCATTTCCTAAATACCTAAAATACAAATTATTAGACTCGTCAATCTTCAAAATTCGAATCTCAGCATCTAAATTTGGTAAAAGAATGTTTTTTGACCGCTTAAGAAATATAGGCTTTCCAGTAATGAACAGTGTTTTTCCATCGTCAATATGCGTTTCAATGCTATTTTCAATAAATAACATAATCCGCTCGTAATCTGTTTTTTCAATGTTAAAACTATCTGCAACAGTTTCTACAAAGTCTATTTCTTGTTTGGAATGGCTTTGATTTAATAGAACAAACTCCATCACTCTGATAAGCACTAAAACCTTCTGTTTTTGAGTCAGCTCTTTATTAATCTGTGAACAGATTCTTAAGATTTTTACTGAATTTACGGAAGTTCTTTTACTCTTTCCATCCTTCTTAAAAGTGGATTGATGCAAAGTTTGAAGATCATTATCAAAAATTTGAAGGTAATGCTCAACCAGTGAGGTACTAAGTTCAGTTTGCAAGTAGTCTTCGACCAATTGCCTTCCAGTAGTGCTCTCAAACTTTATTTTGTTTAAGGTTTCTTCCGACTCATCTACTCTTGCAAGAATCGCAAAAAGTTGCATGAGCGCCCGAAGAATACGTTCACTCATAATTGCTTATTGCTTAAATCCGATTAACATCACTGCGCAACCTGTAACTTTCAAATCAAGATCAAGCTCCGTTGTGATTACAACTGGAATGGTTCTTGGAACTTTAAAATCCCAATATGGTGAATTTTTATAATTACGATTTGTAAACAGAATATTTCCATCTAGGTCCATTACCGAGAAGATAACAAAATCTTCCTTATTGCCAGCGCTTGCCGCAATTCGATATGTAGAACCACCGTATAAAGTCGTTTTAAACTCAGCCTTTTCTCTATCGAGAAAAGCTGTATAAACCTGACCGTCCGAAATAAAGCGAGTTTTACCTTTTTTTCCGTCCAAATAATCAGCACAATCTTTCGCTATTTGCTCACAATTTTGAGCAAATGCTCCAAAAGAAGCAGAAAAAATGATTAATGATACTATGAATAAATTTTTCATGGTTTTCCTTTAAGCGATGATTTTTTCACGAATTGACCGAATTTTCATACTGATTTGATTCAGAATATCTGTGTCAATTTTGATTTCCAAAGAATGTAACAACGTTGTTGTTTTATTCGCCTCATCCGTTTTTGGCTCCACATAAGTATATTTAAATTCGATTTTATCGAAGTAAAATTGTAGATCCTTAAGGTCTTGAATCAAACCATCATTCATTTTGCCAGTATTGTATTCCGACAAGATTTCTATGATACTTGTTAATGTCAATTGCTGTTCACCAATACGTTCCACAATTTTCACACTCGGCTTTTGAATGTTCAATTCACTAGCCAAATACATTGATTCAATCCAACCTCCAGTTAAAATTAAAGCTGAAGTTGCTTTTCTATCTGAGTTTTTTAAGAAATAATCTGACTTCTTAAAAGCATCTGAAACGACAATGAGCATCGAATCCTGATTTGCCAAGTTCTTCTCAAAACGAATCAAAAACTGTTTGTCAAATGCTGCACCCAATCCTAATTTCTCAGTTATTTTTTGAACCGCAGCCAAGTATCGAACTGAGTATGAATTCTGATTGTATAGTGATGCATAACCAAGGTCCGTTCCAAGAATTCCCAAATTTAAAGATTGCTGATATTCGGTTGTAAACGATTCCAAATCATCCACGGGACTCATCAGACTAGAATTAAATGGAAGGTCTAAACTCTTAATTAGTAAAGAGGTTTGAATAGGTGAGGGGATACTAAAGATTTTTCCATCAAAAGCGGTGTTTAATGAACTATTTGGGTCCAAAACATCGTCATCGATTTCTTTACCACCAGATTCACCTGAGCAAGAGAGAAGTAGAGGAATAATAAAGACGCCTAAGATTAAATAATTAAATAATTTATTCATTCCGGTTTTATTAAGTGCTCTAAAAATAGATAAAAATGACGTATTACCCTTATTCTAGCAAAAAAAAGATAGTTTTTCCTCACGGAAATTTAAGAATGAAGTAACTTTGAGAAAAAAAAGAATGTATAACAGACCTCGGCGAAATAGGAAAAATGTAATAATTAGAGACTTAATTCAAGAAACCCATCTTTCCACTAACCATTTAATATATCCAATTTTCTTAGTTGACGGCACGAATAAAAAAGAGAAAATTGACTCATTACCAAATATTTACCGATGGTCACTTGATCTTCTTTTAAAAGAAATTGAAGAATGTATTTCCTTAGGTATCCGCTTCTTTGATATTTTCCCTGCAGTTGATGATAGTTTGAAAAATAATACTGCTAGCTATAGTTATGCCGAGGACAATTTTTATTTAAAAGGAATAAGAAAAATTAAAGAAACGTTTCCTGATATTGTTTTAATGAGCGATGTAGCCATGGATCCATATAGTTCCGATGGTCATGATGGAATAGTTATCAACGGTGAAATTGACAACGACGAAACATTACCAATATTGGCAAAAATGTCCATAGCCCAAGCCCAAGCCGGAATCGACATTATCGGTCCTTCAGATATGATGGATGGTCGGGTTGGTTATATTCGAGAAGAACTTGATTTACATGGCTTTACAAATGTCAGTATAATGTCTTACTGCGCAAAATACGCAAGTGCTTATTACGGTCCATTTCGTGATGCTCTGAATTCTGCTCCAAAATTTGGAGATAAAAAGTCATATCAAATGAATCCTGCCAATAAACGTGAGGCCTTGATTGAAGCTGAATTAGACATTTCGGAAGGTGCAGACATGATTATGGTTAAACCTGCCACGCTATATTTGGATGTAATTCATATGCTAAAGGAAAACTTTGAAACTCCAGTGACAGCCTATAATGTTAGTGGTGAATATGCAATGATACATGCAGCCGCTCAGAAAGGTTGGTTGAATTATGATAATGCCATGTCTGAAATGCTTTTATCCATTAAAAGAGCGGGAGCAGATGGCATTCTGACATACTTCGCAAAAGATTATGCAAAATTGGCAAGAAATCTGTAGGTAATACTCAATAATATTTGTAAATTAACTTTATGAGCGAATACAATATATATCCTGAAAAACCAGAGCTTGAAGTGCGCAAGAAGAAACCAGGAGGGATAGGAATGACTATCTTTTCTATCATTCTTTTCATTTCTACAATGTTGCTTCTTTTTTCAGACAGTATCTTCTTTATTTTGATTCTTGTAGTCGTGCTCTTATTTCATGAGTTGGGTCACTATTCCTTCATGAAACTGTTTAAATACAAAGATGTCCGAATGTTATTTGTTCCTTTAATGGGTGCCTTTGTTCAGGGAATGAAAGACAGATATTCGCAAGTACAGAGTTTTTTAGTTGTAATGGCTGGACCGATTCCTGGACTCACTTTAGGAATAGCTTTATTCATTTTGGCTCAAAGTTATCAATCGGCATCAATGATGACCATTTCGCTGTTATTCATATTCTTAAATGGAATAAACCTATTACCGCTTGACCCGATGGATGGGGGTCAATTATTGAAATTATTAATTAAAAAAAATCAGGATATATTTCAATTATTCCTTAGCCTTACTACTTCATTATTGCTCATTATTTTAGGGCTTTATCTTGATAGTATTATTATGATTGCTTTTGGATTTCTTATGGCTATACGAGTGAGAAGTTTACAAAGAAACTACATCATACACAAAGACTTAATTAATGACAACATCGAATATGAATCTACATATGATGACCTCGACAATAAGCAATATGCTCAAATAAAGGAAGTTGTCTTAAGAAACACACCAGCACTTCAAAAATTCATGTCATTAAACTCTGGTGAAGACATTGAACCCGTAATCGCATCTCAGGTACGCAATATTCTAGTCGCTCCCTTAACACGAGATGCGTCAGCTTTACAACAGGCTCTTGTAATTCTGATTTGGATATTATCATTCGCCCTTCCGCTTTATCTTTATTCTGTTTCATCCTTTGACTGGTATATCAATGCAATTCAAAATTGGTGAGACAGTACGTTTCCTGCATGAAGTAGGCTCTGGTAAAATACTGGAAATCAAGTCAAATTCAGCAATTTTAGAAGATGAAAATGGATTTGAAATGGAATATCCATTTAGCCAACTTGTTCCTAGTATGCAAGCTTCTGAAGACGAACTCCTCGGAAAGGTTGAAAGTCAATCCAAAATCAATTTAACGATCAAAAAACCTCTTTTTACGCCAAAATACAAAGGCGAAAAAGAATGGAAGTTGGATTTGCACATGGAAAACTTGACGGATTCACATAAAAACATGACGAATCATGAAATTCTCACCGTCCAATTGAATCATTTCAAGAAATTTATTAAAACAGCTGAAGAAGCTAAGGTCGGTAGGATGGTAATTGTTCATGGAGTGGGCACGGGGAAACTAAAAAATGAAATACTTCAACTTGTTCGAGGTATAAATGGTGCTGAGTTATTTGACGCTGATTATTCTGAATACGGTCGTGGTGCAAGTATACTTGAGAGAAAATACAATATTCGTTAGTCTTTTCCGAAGGAATGAACGTCGTTGTGGCTTTCTTCGATAGAATCCTTTATTTTTTCAATTGCCTTCGTTAAAAGGAAGATATCGACCGTTACATATTGCCCCAGCCATTCCCAGCTTTCTTTTTCTCCATCGATTGCCAATGCCATGTGATACAATTGATCCATTTTATGAGCCTTTAACCAGTTTTGCGCTTGAACTTTACCTTCTGCGGCATTGATCATTGCCATTAAATGAGGATAGCCATTGTTCATAAGCCAGTCTCTTGCCTCGTTTTTTAGATGAATTGCTTGACCTGCCATAATCAACTCCTTGTAACCATTCTCCAATAACCACTTCGAAATATCGACATTCCCCTCCAAGGATTTTGTCCATGCCATAATGATTTTTGGAGTATAAGTAATATCCTTCATACTCTTGACTTCCAATGGCTTGTTGTTTCTATCTTTCTTTCGACCAAACATTAACTTACTGAATAAAATAAGTATGAAATAAAGATTGCAGCGATGATTCCTGCTAAATCAGCTATCAAACCTGCCCCAGCTGCATAACGCGTGTTTTTCACTCCAACTGAACCGAAATAAACTGCTAATACATAGAATGTTGTCTCTGTGCTTCCTTGAAAGGTTGCAGCCACTTTACCTGCAAATGAATCTACTCCATGTGTTTCGAAAACTTCGAGCATTAAACCCCTTGCTCCGGATCCGCTAAACGGTTTCATAAGTGCTACTGGTAATGCTTCAACGAATTCAGTTGCACTTATCCCCATGAAAACCAAAGTATATTCTATTCCTCTTAAAACTTCGTTCAAAGCACCAGAAGTTCGGAAGATAGCCAAAGCAGCCAACATGGCTACTAAATATGGAACGACGGTAATTGCTACTTCAAAACCGCCTTTTGCGCCTTCTATGAATTCTTCATAAACATTCACTTTCTTGCGCATTGCCATGATTAAAAAGGCTGCGATAATAAGAATCAGCAATAAATTTCCACCCACATTTGAAATGGTCGCCGTAGATTCAGGGTAATGCCAAACAAAATAAAGCAAACCAGCCACAAACGCAATTAAACCGCCCAAATAGCCCAAAATAACAGGGTGAAATAAATCAACTTTCTGACGGATACTAACGTATAGCATTCCGATTATGGTTGAACAAAAAGTCGCTAATAGAATTGGCAGAAACACTTCCGAAGGAGCAGTTGATCCAGCAACGCTGCGATATGCTAGAATAGAAACGGGAATCAGTGTAAGTCCAGATGTATTCAAAACCAAAAACATGATTTGAGCGTTCGTAGCTTTTTCAGGCTCAGGATTCAATTCTTGCAGTTCCTTCATCGCTTTTAAACCAAGTGGAGTAGCGGCATTGTCCAAACCAAGCATATTGGCGCTAAAATTCATCATCATGGAACCAACAGCTGGAT
>CAXBNN010000005.1:0-208811 GCA_963977135.1 uncultured Flavobacteriales bacterium
AAAGAATCCCAAGTTGTAATGTCGCAATTGATGTTGCCTTCTCATTCCAATTTTAGCGGAAAAATACATGGCGGATTCATATTGAATTTAATGGATCAAGTTGCCTTTGCTTGTGCGTCGAAACATTCTGGAAATTATTGTGTCACGGCTTCCGTTGACAAAGTGGATTTCTTAAATGCTATAGAAGTAGGAGAAATGATTAATCTTAAAGCGTCTGTTAATTTCACTGGGAAAACATCTATGGTAATTGGTCTTCGTGTTGAATCTGAAAATATCAGAACTGGAGAAATGAAACATTGTAATTCGTCTTATTTCACAATGGTTGCCAAAGATGATACTGGAAAAAATGTGGAAGTTCCTGGTTTGATTTTGGAAGACATTAATAGCGTTCGGAGATTTGTACGTTCCATAAAATTGAAACAAGCAGACAGTCGACAAGAAAATCTTTTCGGCGAAGAAAATTTCGATATGAATATGTATTTAGCACTGTTAGAAAAACACAATGCAAAATTGAAATTATAACGAATAAGACGTGAATTAAAAAAACCGGGATTTAATGCCTGCCTGTCGGCAGACAGGGATTAACGGATTGCCACGATTAATTTGAGTTAGAAAATATAACTAATAATCTCTTATAACCACAGGAATTAGACAATTGGCGAATTACCCAACAAGTTTGTGAAAATAGAAATCCCGGTAATCGCATAATCCCTATAATCGAGGTTTACTTTTTTTTAGACTTCCATCCGGCCAATTCGTAATTTTCTACGCAAACAAAGCCTTAACCACTTCTTCCATTTTCCCACACATATGAACTTTTATGTCAAATTGCTTTGGGTCGATTCCTTTGCAATATTTGGAAATGATGATTCGTTCGAAACCTAATTTTTGAGCTTCGGCTATTCTTTGTTCAACTCTGCTTACAGGTCGAATTTCACCGGACAAACCAACTTCAGCAGCCAACGCCGTTTTGGAATCGAGAGACAAATCAGTATTTGACGATAAAACTGCCGCAACAACTGCCAAATCCATAGCTGGATCAACGACTTTTATTCCACCTGTTATGTTCAAGAAAACATCTTTTGCAGCGAGTTTAAATCCACAACGTTTTTCCATCACAGCTAATAACATGTTCAGTCGCTTGGCGTCGAATCCTGTTGAAGATCGCTGCGGCGTTCCGTAAGCCGCTGTGCTAACCAAAGCCTGTACTTCTATCATAAGTGGACGCATGCCTTCCATGGTGGCAGCTAATGCTATTCCACTCAAAGCAGAATCTTTGTGATGAATTAATATATCTGTTGGGTCTAAAACTTCACGAAGTCCGCCGCCAACCATTTCGTAAATGCCGAGTTCATTTGTGCTCCCGAAACGATTTTTCACCGCTCGCAACAGACGATAAACATGTTGGCGATCTCCTTCGAATTGCAAAACACAATCAACCATGTGTTCCAAAACTTTTGGACCAGCTAATGAACCTTCTTTGGTAATATGTCCAATTAGAAAAACAGGAACATTTGTTGTTTTCGCATATCGCAGCAATTGCGCAGTACATTCTTTAACTTGGGAAACGCTTCCAGGCGTACTTTCAATATCAGAGGAATACAAAGTTTGAATTGAGTCAACAATCAATAAATCGGGTTGAATGTCTTCTGCATGTTTGAAAACTTGTTGCAAATGTGTTTCAGATAAAATGAAGCAAGAATCATTTTCGATGCCAACGCGGTCTGCACGAAGTTTTATTTGTTGTTCGCTTTCTTCACCTGAAACATATAGTACTTTGAGATTTTTATTCTTAATCGCCAATTGAAGCATCAATGTAGATTTTCCAATTCCAGGTTCACCACCAAAAAGTATAAGTGAGCCAAGTACCAAACCTCCACCCAAAACTCTAGTTAGTTCCTGGTCAATAAGGTTCATTCGCTGACCTTCATCGGTAGAAATGGTTTGAATAGTTTGCGGAACTGCCTTACTCGCCGTGGAAGAAAAAGCAACGGCTTGTGGTACTTTTTTCTCAATTTTTTCTTCTACAAAAGTGTTCCACTCAGCACAAGAGGGACATTTGCCCAACCATTTTGGAGCTTCATAACCACAGTTTTGACAGAAAAACGCAGATTTTACTTTTGACATCGCGTTAAAGTTAGAGAAAAAAGACGTTTTGCATAATGTATGGGCATTAAAAAAGCGAATACCTTTTAGCAAGTATTCGCTTTTCTTTCATAGTTGCCTTACGGCCTTTAAGATTTTTATTTCTTCACAATTTTTCTTGTGCTTATGATATTATTGTGTTCTACAACTACAAAGTAAATTCCTGAATCGTAGTTAGACATGTCAATAGAAACGTTAGAAGATTTGCTTGGCGTTAATTGAGTTATTTGTCTTCCGTTAATATCTAAAACAGTAATGCTTTCAATTGCTTCATCCAATGAAGTAATAGTAATATTATCTTCGGTTGGATTAGGGAAAACTGTTAAACGACTATCCAAATTGTTTTCATCCAAACCAGCTGAACAGCTCAATGGCATGTTGAAATTTTCGATTTGATCAAATCGATCATCCGTGTTTCCTTGACTAGCATTAATACCTAAACCTCTTTTTGCAAAAGCTCGCCAAATCATGCATTCATTCACTCCATTATTCAATAATTGATCAGCTAATAAAATCGCATCGCGTCCATCAACAGCTCCTGGATTGCATGGTTGAAGTTTCAGGCCTTCAATTACCAATTCCATCATTTTATTATTACCACCTGTACCATTGTTTAAATCTGAATCAAATCCATATTCTGCGATAAAGTCCCATGTTAAATCCCATAAAGCTGTGCACCAAACAAAACCAATTCCATGTGGTCTTGAAATTCCGGTACTATTGGTAGCGCTGTATGTAAATCCGTTGATATTAAAACTTGTGCTATATGCTGCTGGGCGGATGCCATTACCTGTTGTGGGTTGGTTTTGAACATAAGTTCCAACTCCTCTTCTGTCTGACCCTTGATCCCCAGGTTCAATAGTTAAGACCAATCCAAACCAGTCTGACCAACCTTCACCCATTTGATCCTCATTTCCTAAACAGCTAGTGGTTGATGGGCCTCCTGTTAAACGATTCGAAATACCATGACCATATTCGTGCGCAATAATCACATTGTCTATGTCGCTATCAGTTGCGGTCAAGGAATTTTGGTCAGAAATACTACCATTTAAAACAGTATTATTGTTTAAGACAGTGATGAAAGAGTTACCGTCTGCTTGGTTCACCATAATCGCTGGAATAGTGATGTTTACACTTGCCGTTCCACCCATTGTAATTGGGGCTGTGGCAACATTATTAATGACTATTACAGCTACAGCACCAGCCGCTTGGCAATTTTCAACTTTCAATGCAAATGTGCACGAACCTCTTTTTACTAAGGCAATTTTACCTGCAATTTCGCTGAAATTGATGATAGTATTACAAGCGTCCATTGGTTCAGTGCCACCGCTATTCACCATTATTATATCCTCCGTAATAGGAATTGCTGGTGGTTGTGGTGCAAAACTTGCCATTGAAGAATTATAGGATCCTATTAAAGAACCAGGGGCATTTATTTCTAAAAAATCTGATGTAGCAGAATTTGTCCAAATAAACATTTGCATTCTAGGATTTTGACCATCCGTTGGCGTACTAAAGTTTGCGTTATTTGTGCCGCTACCATCTTGTGCATCAGCGTTCACATAATCACTTCCAATTCCTCCCTTTCCGTAGTTGTTTTCTTGAAAATTTCCATGTTGTTCATCAAATCCATATTGGTACCAAACATCGTGCATGATGTTGTTCATGTAAAATAGATTTGTGATAGAAGCGTCTAAAAAGGAAGTTGGTGCTCCTCCATTATATGGAAAATCAAAAACTAAGTTTACTCCACCATCCGGCGAATAACCGGGATTGTCGTCGTCATTTGCGTCTTCAGTAGCTCTAACATTATTTCCTCGTGTTGTAGTGTATTCAGCACCAGCCACACCATTGTCATCATGCCAACCAAAAGGAGAAGCCGTGCTATTAAACGGACCAACAACCAAGCTGTGAGAACCATGATTAGGACTTTCTATTGGAATTTTAAATACACGATACGAATCATTTTGGGGAGGTGGAGCAGGAGCCATCATCAATTGATGATTCATGTCCGATTTTTGTAAAGAACTATGGTCGAAATGATTTTCTGTAGAGCAATTTTCAAAAGTACAAGATACTGTCCAATTAATCTTTTCTATTATTTCTCCAGTGTTCGCATCAACATATAAATTCCACCAATGCAAACCATCCTTCATTTGAATGTTCATTTCATAGATATATCGGAAAACGTTACCATCGAAAAAATAGGCTCTCTCAACTGGGATATCATTTTTGGAATATGCTGGATTGTTTACAATTGTATTACCATTGATTGAAATCTTTGTAGTAACGTTTATTGAAGAAGACTTTTCTCCAGTTAAGTTCTCCCAAGCCAAATGCACGGCTTCGAAACCGCTTATTTCTGAATAGCTTTCCTGAACTTCATAAGTCCCAGTCACCAGACGATTACCAGCCAGAATAAGATTTCCATTCTTTTCTACAAAAACTGCTGTTGCATTTAAAACGGGTAAACCATTTACTAATTGATGTATATAATGGTGATTTATTCCAGTTTTTTGACTTGTCGTTGTTCTGTCGATTTCAAAATCGTTTACAGATGATGAAGCAATTGGAATTTTTGCGCTATTGGTTAAAAAGTAATTTTGTATGCGCTCTTTTGCTGTATTTTGACCGAAACTTATGCTAGTGGAAATTAAGCCAATAGTCAATAGTGATAAGGTAAAAAAGGAGTAATTTTTTCTCATAAACTTTAAGTGTAAGCTTTTTAGACAAGCAAGTTAAGTAATAAAAACAGCATGCAAAAAAAATAGTTCGTTGCAGGAGCCATTTTCACTACCTTTTCGTGGTAATTATTGGAAACCTAAAAGAAGGAAATATTAGAATTTCATTGAAAATTTATCCATTTCAGAAACACAGGCAGTTAATAAATCAATTGAACCTTGAATATCACTTTTATGCGCCATTTCAATTACTTGATGCAAATGTCTCGTTGGAATTGATATTGCTCCAGCAATGGAACCACCTTCTGTCATTCGTTGAATTCCAGCAGTATCCGTTCCTCCCGCGGTTAAAATTTCTGGTTGCCAAGTGATTTTATTTCGGTCGGCAACTTGCTTCATATAACGAACCATACGTGAATCACAAATAGTTGATGCGTCCATTATTTTAATGGCTGTTCCTTTACCCAATTCGGTGATTTTTTCATGTGCTGCAGCGCCTGGTAAATCGAAAGCAATAGTCGTATCTAATCCAAAACCGAAATCTGGTTTGATGCGTAAACTTGCAACATTTGCCCCACGAATTCCAACCTCTTCTTGAACCGTAAAAACTGCATATAAGTCGTGTGGAATTTTCTTTCCTTTTAGATTTTTCAACGTTTCTATCAGAATGAAAACGGCCAATCGGTTATCCAAGGATTTACTATTGACACATTCACCCATTTCTATAAATTCTCTTTCACGGGTTACGGGATCGCCAATGGTAACTATTTTTTTGACCTCCTTGGCTGTTAGACCAGTATCAATAAAATAATCTGTGATTTTAGCTACTTTGTTTTTTTCTTCGGTCGTCATTACGTGAATTGGCTTTGAAGCCATAACACCAATGATGTCTTTTTTGCCATGAATAATTACACGCTGCGCTGTAAGAGTTTTAGGATCAAATCCACCTAAAGTATGAAAACGGATAAAGCCATTATCATCTATGTGTGTAACCATGAATCCAATTTCATCCATGTGCGCACCTACCATCACTCTTTTATCTGAAGTTCCTCTTTTGATGGCGTAAACATTGCCCAAATTGTCTATTTCAACATCATCAACGTATGGTTTAATTTCTTTCAAAACCAATTCACGTACTTCGTTTTCGAAACCTGGCGCACCTGGCGTTTTACAAATTTGAGCTAATAATTTTATATTCATGTTTCCTTTTTTGTCTACCCAAATTTAAACATAATTCCGACGGATTTATGGCTTCTCGGGTTGATTCTTATATGCATTATGTTACAAACATCACTTTCATGTTCAGCAATTCCACTAAATTTGTAATATGAAAGGATTTCTTTGGTTGTTGGCCGTTATTGTTTTGGCGATTCCGTTTGCATATTATTACATGAGACCTGAGGAAAAACCATTGCCCATTATCAATCCAGTTGATGTGAATGATTCTTTGGTCGACTCAGAATTGTTGCGAAAAGGAATGGGACACACCATCGGTGATTTCAAATTTAAAAATCAAAATGGCGATTGGTTAACTTCATCAGATATTGACGGAAAAATTTGGGTAGCGGAATACTTTTTCACTACTTGTGGTTCTATTTGTCCTAAAATGAACAAACAGATGCAGAGAGTGCAAACTGCATTTTCTGGAGATAAGGATTTGGTCATTTTAAGCTTTACCGTTGATCCCGAAACAGACACAGTTGCTCAAATGAAAAACCACGCTGATTTTCTTGCAGCAAAATTACCTCAATGGCAATTGTTGACAGGAGATAAAACAGAATTATATAGTTTAGCAAGGAAGTCATTTTTCTTGCTAAAACCTGCTGAAGCTGAAAATATGGGCGACGCTGGAAATGATTTCATTCACACCAATAATTTTGTTTTGGTGGATCAAAAACGAAGAATAAGAGGATATTACGACGGAACAAATGCTGTGGAGGTCAATAAAATGATGAACGACATTGAACGTCTGAAAAAGACAAAAGAGTAGAGCATGGAAAAACTTAGAAATTACATCAACGGAGAATTGATTGCTCCAAAAGCTGGAAAATATATCGACAATTACGAACCAGCTACGGGTAAAGTGTATTCTTTGATTCCTGATTCTGATGAAACAGACATAGAAACAGCCGTTGCTGCAGCTGAAAAAGCTTTCCCAGCTTGGGCTGGACTTTCTGGCGAAGCTCGAGGTAAAATAATGCAAAGAGTTGCAGATGGAATTGAGTCGCGCATGCAGGAATTTGCCGAAGCCGAAGCGAAAGATAATGGGAAACCTGTATCGCTTGCATCACACGTAGATATTCCAAGAGCCGTTGCAAATTTTTCATTTTTTGCCAGTGCCATTCGCCATTTCTCGAATGAATCGCATTACATGGAAGGAGTTGGTTTTAACTACACAACACGTAAACCGATAGGAATAGTTGGTTGTATTTCTCCTTGGAATTTGCCTTTGTATTTATTCTCTTGGAAAATTGCTCCAGCCTTGGCAGCTGGGAATTGCGTGGTAGCAAAACCTTCAGAAATTACGCCTTATACTGCCTATTTATTAAGCGAAGTGTGCATAGAAGCAGGAATGCCAGCTGGCGTTTTGAATATTGTTCATGGTCTTGGTGGAAGCGCTGGTGACGCAATCGTAAAACACAAAAAAATTAAAGCAATTTCATTCACCGGCGGAACAAAAACAGGTGAATATATCGCCAGAACGGCTGCGCCAATGTTTAAGAAATTGTCCTTAGAACTGGGTGGAAAAAATCCTAATATCATATTTGCTGATTGCGATTTCGACGAAATGCTAAAAACGACAATACGCTCAAGCTTCGCCAATCAAGGTCAGATTTGTTTGTGCGGTTCTCGTATTTTCATCGAACGACCGATTTACGAAAAGTTCAAAGAAGCCTTTGTTGCTAAAATCAGCAAAACGAATGTTTCATTTCCAGAGGATCCTAAAGCACAAATGGGCGCAGTAGTTTCTAAACCGCACATGGAAAAAGTATTGTCCTATGTGGAATTGGCAAAAGAAGAAGGCGGAACAATTTTGACTGGTGGTAAACAAATTCATTTGCCAGCGCCACACGATCAAGGTTATTATCTAGCACCAACAATAATTGAAGGTTTGGCGTACGATTGCAGAACCAATCAAGAAGAAATTTTCGGGCCAGTAGTAACGATTACCCCATTCGATACTGAAGAAGAAGTATTGATGATGGCGAACTCAACAGAATACGGTTTGAGTGCTACGGTTTGGACACAGCATTTAACGAGAGCGCATCGTGTTGCCGATAATTTAGACGCTGGTTTAGTTTGGATAAACGATTGGTTAGTTCGCGATTTACGAACAGCGTTTGGCGGCGTTAAAGCTTCTGGAGTTGGACGAGAAGGAGGTTGGGAAGCGCTTCGTTTCTTTACGGAACCGAAAAATATTTTTGTGAAGCAAGGGTAAGGTTGTGCATCCGTTTTGTTGTTTTACCTATTGATGGAATAAACATTCCTTTTTTAATACATCTAGGTCTGGTTTAAATTCCATAGCCTGTTCCGCTCTATGGTACGCCTCCATTGAATATTGAAAAGCCATTTTTTTTATGTCCTTATGATTTATCGTTTCTATTGATTTAAACAACTTTTGTAATCGTAACATCACTTCTATGTTATCAGCACCATCTCTGGATAGAGGTCTAAAAGCATCATTAAAAAAATCTGCCATCGAAATTTCAGGAACGGTTAAACAATCGTAGAGGATTTCATTTGTTTGGTCATTTTCAGCGGATTCATTCCATAAAAAAAACAATCGTTCATGACTGCCAATAATTTGAATGGCAGTTCCAGGATCGTTAATTCCTGTCGATAAGGCTTTGCTGGCAATTTCTGATAATGCAATAAATCCGAATCGAGGATCTTCTTCATACCATCGTGTGGCACCTACATGAATAGCATCATTAATGTGCTTTGTTATTTCGTCCAAGTCAAAATTCTTCGTAGCAGCAAAGGCTGTAATTGCGAAATTTTTATGAATAAAATCACCGGGAAGACAATTAAGCTGAATTTTTAAGTCCTTCTCTTTCGCAAATGCTTGTAAGGCTGCCATATCTATATGTTGAACATAGCCAACATAATTACTAAGTACGGATTGTCCATCTGAGAGAGGATTTGTAATAGGAAGGGCATTTAGGAAAGGTTTTTTAAGATGTGTGGCTAAGGATTTAGCAGCAACCGATTCCACCTGAGATATGGTATGTTCTAATCTGCCTAATCTTGAAATACCGTTTACCCATCTTAAAAATGTAAGTATGAACAATACCAATAACGATAAGGTGAACAAAAAAAGAATAAATGTGCCAGACTTACCATAAAACCCATTGTCAAGGGCTACGGTAGCAACGATACTAAATATGAATGATCCTATGAAAACAGATAGGGCATTTTGTGACAGATCATCTGTCACTACAATTTTGAATGACCTTGGGGTAGCAGTATTACTTGCTGAAGCGAATGCAGATAACATGGATGCAACTGCAAATATTGATATTACCAACATGCTAGAAGATATAGTATCCAACAAACCCTTAATCGATTCTGTTTTTATACTAGGAACAATCGTGTCCAATACGGTTCCATCCGCCTGGTGGGCAAATAATGCCGCACCAACTGAGGCTAAGCAGAATAGCAAAGGTCTAAACCATAATTGCTCACGTATCTTGTGAAAATAAACAAACAGTTTTTTTTTCATTGCCTTAAGGTAAGGTTTTATGAATGAAGTACAACGGTGAGTATAAAAAGTCGTTTTAATGCTTTTTATACAGTGTTGTGTGTAGTATATTACTTTACATATTTTCAGGACTCACTGGAGCCGGAACAACATTTTCAACAGGGTCAATGCTTTGTAAATATTTAAATACCGCACGAATATCCTCGTCTTTCATTTCCGAATAATTAAGCCAAGGCATTGGAGGAAGTAACATGCGAGCATTTTCCAGCCCTTTGAATTTCCCTTGTGTTAGTGCGATTTTGAATTGCTCCTCCGTCCAATTCCCTATACCAGTAGCATCTGGTGTTAAGTTCCCGGCAAAAGAGATGCCCCATGGGCCGGCAGCGGCTGTTAAATCTGGATAAAACATTCCAAACCCTTCTTTTAATAGTGGACTGTCAAAATTTACGACAGGTCGCTCAGAAGGATAACCGGATAACAATAGTTCGGGGATTATTTCAGGACCATTTTCTCCCATTCTTTTTGGTGAATGGCAGTCATTACATCCCATAATACCAACAAGGTATTTTCCACGAATAATATCATTTTCAGCATTTAGTTCCAAAGTCTTATCAGGATCTTCCGAATACTCTTGGGGTTCATTTTTGCAGGAAGCTATCGTAATAAGTAAAATGGCTGCCAATGCTAAAGTCGATAAATAGTTTTTGTATTTCATGATATTTGTTTTTAATTATTACACACAACGAAGGGCTATGCACCATAAATGTGGAACATATTCCCATCATTCCAAGTAAATATAGTAAATTCATGTTACACAATTTACAATGCAAAAATTACTGATAAAATACAGGTTTCAAAATTATCCTTATCTCGTTGCGGATGGTTTGGGAGAGTTCTATTTACTTCCACATCAGCCAAAAAAATACTATAAACCATTTAGGAAAATGAACCGTGTATTGAATAATGGCGTTACCGAAGGTTTGCGTATCAATAGAAAATTTGTTTCGCTCAATCAATTGCGAAAACATGCCTATGTTTCGAAGGAAGTAATTATCGTTGAGGAAAGAAATATTTTCCTTCCTTTTTGAACTCCGAAGGAAAATAGAAACAAAAAAACGGAAGCCATTGACCTCCGTTTCATATTGTAATATTTTGAATTATTTCTTAACCCATCGTTTCATAATCTCACCCTTGTCTGTTCTGACTTTGATGAGATAAACGGAAGACGACCAATCAGTGGTATTAAGCGTTACTGAGTTTCCAGTGGATTTGTTTTTATACAATTCCTGACCAGTATACGAATAAACAGTTACTTCATTTAATTCTATGCTTCCAGTCTGAATGGTTAAAACATCTAAACCTGGATTTGGGAATAGATTAATGATATTTTCGAGATTGTATTCATTTACAGAAGTGACACTTGTAACACAGAAATCTTGCTCCAAAATGCTTCCAAAATTGGCATTGTTTGCAGTGAGCTGCGTGAAAATAGTGCCCGTTGAATTATCACTTAAAATAAATGAGCCATTTCCACCATTACCAGACGAACAACCAGACATTCCATCGCCATACTGATCGTAAAACACCATCTGATAACAACCGTAGCTAAGGCAAAATAAGTAGGTGTAAAGACCCGAACTATCATCGAAATAAGGTTCGCTAGAATACAGCGTATTCCCTAAATCGTCTTTCAACGCCCAAGAAGTTTCCGTGCCGTAGCAGTCCAAATTCAAGGCCAATTTTGCCGTGAAATCATCTTGTAAACGATGCATAGGTGCGTTCAAATAATTGTTTGTTACATCTAAATCTGCTGAACCGTTTGCATTGAGGACTTTCAATGAAAAACTATTTTGACCTAATGGAATTGGAAGAGTTGGAAGATTAATAGTAGCAATACCATAAGTTACAAGGTTCCCTGTCCAAGTATAGTTGTAATTGTATGCGCCATTAAATCCATAAACTAATTCAACCAGCGTTAGATTGTTGATACCACTATTCATTAATTTGAAATTCAAATTGGCAGTGCTATCACATTTTGAATCTGGCGTTCCCAACAAAGTTGTTAGGGATGCATCAACCAAGTCATTTCCAATTAGCGGATCAATTCCATCAATTATCGTTGCTCCAGTTGATGTTGGGTCTAGCCAATCCTTCAATCTTCCGCTCGCGCTGCTCGCATTGTCCCAACCAAAACCAAAGCGGCCAAAGAAATCAGCAAGTCCATTGTCGTCTAAACCATTGCAAGCGGAATTTCCACCAGAAAGAACACCAATTAATCTTTTTTCATGGTTGAACAATGGAGATCCTGACGAGCCTGGTTCTGTTGAACCGTAATCCCAATTACTAATAACCCAAACGTTATTTTGTGTGCTTTGGAAGGTAACTTCTTGTTGTGAAAGCGGATCGTTTTCAATGGAAATTTTCTTTATATCGCCATCAGGGTGATGAATCGCAATTCCTTTCATTGCTGTAGAAGAATCTGTATTGTCCCAGCCATTATAAAAAACGCCCCAATTAGGATCTGGATTTGAATTAAGTTGAACCAAGATAAAATCTGAGTTAAAATTCTGTGCCTTTAATGAAGCTCCATTTACAGACATGTTTGTTGGACCGTTGCCGGAAGCTGAGTTTGTTGCGCAAGAAGTTTGCCCAACAGGTGCTTCCCATCTAAAACGAAAAACCCAATTCGTAGGATTTGTTCCACAATGTCTAGCGGATATGAAATAAGGAATAATGCTACCAGAAGTATTATTCACCAAAGATCCAGTGCAAAATCCGCCACCGTTGACCATCATGGCAACTGAGTTTCTTTGTAATTCGTATCCTGCGCCTATGCTACAATTAACATCATAATGACAATCGCCTGAAGTGTTCAATCCTTTCGCCAAAGTCTCCAAATCCTCGAAACCATGAACGATGGTTTTAATTCGAAAATGAGAAGGAATCGCTGCACTGGCTGGTTCATCTAGAACTAAAACTACATAATCGCATTTCAACAGTTCGGTTCCTAAAGCTTGGGCTTCATTGTTGTTTTCGGCAGTGTATGCTCCTATGAATTTTTGCGTTTTCGGATCAGTTAAAAACAGATTTGCTCCGTCCGCCAAATAGAAATTCTCTAGTATTAAATTAATCGACAATGCACCTTTTGAACGTATGCCATATTGATGTAAAACTCTTCCGTTCGGTTGAACGAATTTATCCGATACAGCAATAAAATCAATATCTGTTGCCACTTCTTTTCCAAAGCGCATCATCTTATCCATTGTGGACGAATTGATCAAACGAGCCGCTGCTTTTTCTTGCTCATTGTTAATTTTGTCCATGGTAAAAAACGATTTTACCGCAGGAACTTTGTCCTTAAAATTTGGAGGAATGATGCCAGATTTCGTCTGCCCAAAACCAACAAATACAGAACAAAGAAGGAAAGCTAGAGATAAACGGAGTTGAGTCATTTATATACGTTTAATAGAACAGCCTTTTGGAGCTGATTCTGGAGTAGAGATTTTTTTACCACTTACTAATTCATTGATAGCAGGCTTTAAATAATCAAGATCCTTTTTACGTTTCGTATCCCAACTATTGTCAATAGAACCTCGGTAAACCAATTCGAAATTTGTATTCAAAACAAAAACGTGAGGCGTTGTTTTCGCACCGAAGGCATTCGCCAATTTGGAATCCTTATCAACCAAATAATGCATTTTGTATCCCTTATCATTTGCATGCATACGCATTTCTGTAAAAGAATCGTCACCTTCTCGTTTAGCTTCGTTTGAATTGACTAAAACAAAACCAAGTCCATTATCAGTAGCGTATTGGTGTAAATCGTTATACTGTTTTTCCCAACCCGCGAAACTCTCGCTTCCAACTACAAATGGGCAAGTATTGCATGAAAAAATGACAACCAGACCACTTTTATCCATTGATTTTTCCAAGGATACATTGCCGCCAAGGCAGCTGTTCATTTCATAATTAAGCAATGGTGCGCGATCGCCAATTTCAAATCCTTTTTCTTCGGATGAAGTAAATGAACCTAAGATTAGTGGTAGAGCCAACAATGTAAAAAGCAATTTTTTCATTTTTTATAATATTAGAAGTGTTCGTTATATTTAATAGAACGTTAAAAGTCGCAAGAAAGTTAGTGAAAACCAAAAAAAGAAATATTCCTTTTTGCAGAAGTTATCTCTTTCAAATGGCAAAGTCATTAGTCATTTCAAGCAAAAGTTGAAAAGAAGGTATTACTTTTGTAGGCATATCGAATAGAAATTCAAGTTTAAATTAATGATAGTAGGAATTTGTGGTGGAAGTGGCTCAGGTAAAACAACTTTACTGAGGAAGCTTGCAAAAGGATTTGAATACATGAATCCGACGGTTTTTTCTATGGATAACTATTATCGCCCAATAGACGAGCAACTTATAGATGAGAATGGAGAAGTAAATTTCGATCTGCCGTCTGCATTGGACAAAGAAAAACTGGTTCAGGATTTAACTCGATTGCATCGTGGGGAATCTATTGAAGTTAAAGAATACCATTTTAATGCTCCGCCGAATAAAAATGTGTTGATTACACTTCACCCTTCTGATTTGATTATTGTTGAGGGTTTATTCTTGTTTCACTACGAAGAATTAGAAGATTTGCTTGACTTTACTATTTTCATGGAAGTCGATGCGACAGTTCAACTGGATAGAAGACTATATCGCGATCAAGAAACGCGCGGTTATTCCAGAGAGGCAATATTGTACCAGTGGAATAATCACGTAATTCCATGTTTTGATCAGTTTCTTGCTCCGCATAAAAAAAGAGCTCATTTTAATTTTCACAATGAACATGATTTCGATGGTGAATTTGAAAGACTGAACGCCACGATGAGCGAAATCTTTAAATTACAAAACTAAACCTCATTTTTTTGATGCGTATTTTATTCATTTGTTGCTTTCTGATTTTTTCGAAAGGGATATACGCACAAATTGAATTTTCTTATTTCAAAGAAGAAATTGATCGACTAAAAAACGATAGAAAAGTTAAAAAATATTGGCACGAACTATACAATGTGGATCGCGACAACACGGCTTTGGCTATACCAATGGATTCTATGACGGTTTTGAATCGACTAAAAGCGGCATATTTAATTCAGAAATACGGTTTTCCAGATCCAGAACGATTTGGAACAAAAGCGGCGAATACTTTTTTAAGCATTCATGCGCACAATCATTTTTCAGACATTAGCGCAATGACTTTTTGGCAATTGATGGAAGGAAAAGATTTAAAGACTTGGCAAACGATTTACCCAAATTATGCCATGACAAATATGCTTTTCTGGTACAATGGAAAAGAAGTTGTTTTGGACCAGGAATTTGCCTTGGCACTGAAAACCCTAGAATCTCCTCCAAAACGGGAATTGGATATGGAACAGTTGTGTGCCATGGCTAGTTCGTTTTTGTACATGCAACGCGCTCGAAAAACGAAAGTTTTGGGCGAATGGGTAATGAATTTCCCAACGGGTTTAATACCGCTTCAACTCATTCAAATTGATGGGAGATACTACCTGAAAAAGGGAAAATTTTATTTTTTACTGAAGAAAGAAGAGGGGAATGTCTATCGATTTTATACCGTCCTGGATCATACAACTTTGTTTGTTTTTGAAAATGGTGAGTTGGTTTTGAGAGACATGTACGAAAGAGAAATGGGTGTTTACCCGATGAAAAAATGAAGTTTGCACATCAATTGTTGTGCTTTCCAGAATTTATACGAACTTTATTCAATGATGAGGTTATCCAATAGTCAACGATTTTCAAAAATTTAATGGGATTAAAACATAAACTTCTCAATTACCGCCTGGAGTTGCTTTTTGTTCTCTCCTTGGTTTTTTTTGTTTGGAACTACTTCCTTCTGTTTCATCCTAATGTCGACAAGCAAGTTCAACTTTTTCAAAGTGATTTTTCTAAGAATGAAAAGATTCTGGATGATGCCCTGCGCTACGAAAAAGGCAATTACGAAAAGCACGGAATAAATCGACTCTGGGAAAAGAATGGCAAAATAAATTGCAATCTGCATGTCTACCGAAACGATTCTCTTTTGTTTTGGAATACGAATGAACTTCCCATTCTGCGATTTGCCGATATCCACTTTCCTTCTGATGGTATAATTCATCTCCAAAATGGCTGGTATTATGCCAAAGTTCTAAAATTAGACAGAGTTACTTTTTGCGCCTCATTCCTGATAAAAAAGGATTATTCCTACGAAAATAAAGACTTGATAAATAGCTTTTCATCCAATTTGAAACCAAGGATGAAAATGAATATTTCGCTCGAAGAAGGGAAACATGACATTAAAAATAAAAAGGGTGAATACTTGTTTAGCCTTCTCCCAATCTATAATTCTGCTTTTTCTGAAATGCAATCAGCTATCTTTTTAGGATTGTTCATATTGGTTTTTGCTTCCTTTTTAGGTCTCTTTTTTAGATGGTGGAAAAAAATGAAACCGATAGTTGGCTTAGCATCATTACTCGGACTTTTATTCCTTCGGTATTTATCCATTCAGCAAAATTGGTTTTCTCCGTTTAAATCCATCCATGCTTTTCAACCTAGTTTGTATGCATCGAGTGAATTATTTCCAGATTTTGCGGGATTCTTGATAAATGTAATGCTCATTGTGCTGATATGCTATATGGCTTTTGTCGGATTAAGGGTGCTTCAATCCGGGAGATTGAAAACCATTCTCTTGCTGGCGGTTTATTTTGGTTTTTTCCTGTTCTGGTATTTTTTCCTCATCATTCTAAAAGGTTTGATAGAGAATTCAAGCATTCCTTTTCAAATCAATCATTTATTTGAATTGAACTTTTATTCCATCATTGCGATCGGGACTATGGGCGTATTATTTCAGTCCTATTTACGTTTGTTATATGCGAGTGCTTTTCAGTTGTGGCGAACAAATTTTTCCCAGGCAAGAATTGTCGTAATGACATTTATTATCGGATTCTTTTACTTCTTGTTTGAAATAAATTTTGGAAATCTCATGCTCTTTTCGGCATTGTTTCCTTTCCTGTTTTTAATGGTGCTAGTCTATTTCCGCGACAAAGAAACCAAGCGAATTGATTTTCGACAAGGATTGTTACTTTTCTTTTTGTTCACACTTTGCATGGCAACGAGCATAGGTGTTTTCAACGACAGAAAAGAGCGGAGTGAACGCGAATTGTACGCCAACCAGTTGAAAACGGATAAGGACATTATTACTGAATTGGAATTTGCCAAAGTTGAAGAAAAGCTTAAAAAAGATATTTTCCTTGCACGCATTATCCAAGACCCAAGACAAATTGGTTCCGCAGAATTTCAAGAAGGAATAGAGCGAAGAAATTTTGACGGTTACTGGGAACAATACGATATGGAGTTTTTCCTTTTCAGCGAAAAAGGAGAGGCTTTGGTCGAAAATGAAAATAAGACCAAGAAAGAATTGGATCGAATGATCGATTTCAACGGGACTAAATCTGAGGTGGATTCGTTCACTTATTTCATCGCTGATTACGTGGAGCAATATTCCTATTTGTTCCGAATGCCGATAGTATCTAAAACTGGGGCGAAGGTTGTTTTTTATGGTACATTGAAGTCAAAAAGAATCCCGGAAGAAATTGGTTTCCCACGATTATTGATCTCCAATCAAGCGATGGTTTTTCAATCTTTGGAGAATTATTCTATCGCTAAATATTATGATGGACAATTGCTGAATCGATATGGAGACTTCTCATATCCGACAGTCATTGATGCAATTGTACGCACCAATGGCGACACGCGTTTTTATGCCGATTACAAAAATTATAGCCACTATTTTGTCAAAAAAGGAGCGAATGATTATGTCGTTCTTTCTACCCAAAATTTTACTTGGTTCGATTTGTTGACCACCTTCTCTTACTTATTTTGCTTCCTTGGAATATTGCTTTTACCGCTACTTTTCCAACTGAATGAAAACCAATTCGAAAAGGGAACGCTCACTTTGGCAGTAAAAATTCAGCTCGTCTTGATCCTTTTAGTCTTCCTTTCTTTATTGATTTATGGATGGGGAAGTGGAATTTTCGTTCGCGACCAATACAACGATTACACGAACAAGGTTATATCAGAAAAATTGAATTCGGTCAAAGTTGAATTTCAATCGAAGTTTGGAAAAGAAGAAAACATCTCCATCGACAAAGACGGAAATAAAATGAGTTTCTATTTGAAGAAATTCGCCAAAGTTTTTGTTACGGACATAAATTTCTATGACCCGAATGGATACTTGATGGCCAGTTCACGACCAAAAGTATTCAACGTTGGTTTGATTAGCGAACAGATGAATCCAATCGCTTTGCGCGAAATGAAAATGAACTACGAAAGTGAATTCACGCACCAAGAACGAATCGGAAATTTGAGTTATTCGAGTGCCTACATGCCTTATTTTAATAATGAAGGTGAACAACAAGGCTTTTTGAATTTGCAACATTTCGGTCAGCAGAAAGATTTTGAGTTTCAAATTCAACGATTCTTGACCGCTATTATCAATGTCTTCATGTTGCTTTTGGCCGTTTCTGTGGTGATCGCCATTTTTGTGTCCGGCTGGTTGACGGCACCGCTTCGCTTACTACAAGAAAGCTTCGCCAAAGTAAATTTGGGACAGCGCAATGAGCGAATCATTTATACCAACGATGATGAAATTGGCGCCTTGGTAAAAGAGTACAATCGTAAAATTGATGAGCTAGAAATAAAAGCGCAACAGTTGGCTCAAAGTGAGCGAGAAAGTGCTTGGCGCGAAATGGCGAAACAGGTGGCGCACGAAATTAAAAACCCATTGACGCCAATGAAGTTAGGCTTGCAACATTTCGAACGCCTGTACGACCCAGAAGCGCCGATGTCGAAAGAGAAGTTCCAAAAGGTGACACGATCTTTAGTCGAACAAATTGACGGCCTTACACGCATTGCAAACGAGTTCTCGAATTTTGCCAAAATGCCGCAACCGCAACGCGAAACAATTGATATTTGCGCTTTACTCGAAAACGTTGTTCAAGTTTTTAGCCACGATGGTATGCGCAACATCCGCACGGAAAACACGAACAAAGAAATCAACCTATCCGTCGACAAAGACATGATGATACGTGTATTCAACAACCTTATCAAAAATGCTTTCCAAGCTATTCAAGAAATAGAAAATGGTGAAGTGGTCGTTTCCGTTTCGACCACCAAAGAAGATGTACTCATCGAAATAAGAGACAACGGAAAAGGAATAGCTGAAGAGCAAAAAGACAAAATTTTCGTTCCTTATTTCACCACAAAATCGACTGGAACCGGTCTTGGTTTAGCCATGGTAAAACAAATGGTAGAACTGCACCAAGGCGATGTTTCCTTTGTTTCTGAAGAAGGAAAAGGAACTAGTTTTATTGTCCGATTGGAACGCTAAGAAAAAGCTAATTTAAATTTTTTCAACGTTTTAGCAAATTGAAACGTTTTGTAATTAACGCTATTTGTATTGACTCACTAAAAAAGAAAGCTATGAAATGGAAACTTATTGTCTTAATCAGTATTCTTATTTTCTCCTGTACAAAAAACAACAAAAATTTGTGTCCAGAGTACAATCAGTTTATTGGGAAATGGGGCAACCAAATTGGTGATGATAAAGTTCAAGTGGAATTTTTTAAGAATGGGAAAATTGAGATACAATCTTCTATTCAACGCAGAAAAATATTGAGAGGCACCAGTTGTCAGTTATGGACAAATCATATAGATTCTAATTGGCATGGGATTACTATAGATGGCAATAAGAAAAAGCAAAATCCGTTTTTGGAAGTTGAATATAATGGAAATATAGATTCAATTAGGTTGAAAACTGGCGATTACATTGAAGATTTTACCTTTCTAAAAAATCACAAGAAGAATTTTTTACTTCGTTTAAAATAAAGGACATGAAATTAGTGATCTGTTTAGTTTTGGTTCTTTCTTTATCTCCTGTTGGTTTGATTGGACAAATAGTGGTGTCATATCAATATAATATTGACGTTTACAAACCTTATACATCGTTGGCACAAGACTACATGAAACTGAAACGCCCCATAGAAAGTCGTACACAATCTTTGTTTGCTTCGTATCCAATATTGAAAACAGGAAATAGTACTTTTCGATTTGGTTTAAACTATAAGCGGGTCGATCATAGTGTGAAAAACAGGGTTTTATATATTCCCGTTTATAAAATTGGAAGCCATCAGTATTCATTTGTAGGAAATTATCCAGGACAGGCGGATTTAATAAGCCGTTCTAATTATTTTGGATTGCATTTGGATTACAATAGAATGATAGTAGATAAAGGTAATTACAAAGGAAGTGCTGGAGTAAATTCAGAACTTTATTTAGTGGAATACTTTAAATCGGAATATATTTTTGGGACAATTGATGTAAGTGGTGCACCATTTCCAAATGAATATTCCTCTTATATGCCCTTAACTCCGTTGAATGCAAAAGAGCGTAACTTTTTCAACCCAAGCCTGTCCACTTTTTCAATTTATTATTTGAACACTTTTCAATTGGCTCAAAAGTTCAGTTTAGGATTACGTGTTAGCTTGGGCACTAACCTTTACTCCAAATGGGATCAATTCAGTCGATATGCATGGGTTGGTTTAGGTCTAGAATTGGGTTTTGGAAGGTATGAGGTTAAACAGCCTGTCGAGTAGTAAATTAATCCCTTTCTGAAGCCATCTGTTTATAATAATTAAAGAAATCTGTTTACCTTACGAATCCTGTCAAGCAGGTGTTGGAACAAGTTTTATTGTGCGATTGGAGAGGTAGAAAGTTCACACTTTTTTATGAATAGCGCGTGCTATTTTGGCTAAAGCCGAGAATTAGGGTTTGAATCATTTTGAAAGAGGGTTGAAACCCTCTCCAAATGATCACATTTATACAATTAATAAGATTATGTATTATCAATGGGAATGGGTTTCAACCCATTCCCATTGATAAGAGAAAATACAATTGGCTTTAGCCAAACCTACCCTCCAACATCATCAAATTTTTCAAATCCATGTTTTTCAATGAATTCATTGTATTCTTCTGTAAAAGATTTTTTTCCATGATGAGTTTCTTGGTTTCGGATGTAGTTTCGAACAGTTTCTATCATGGATTCAGAAACAGAAACAGCAAAATATTCATCTTGCCATTCAAATTTTTGGTCAGTTAATTTCGATTTATTAATCCAATAGGAAGACTCTCCTTTTATAAGTTGCATTGTTTTTTGAATGGTTTGATCCATATTCAAAGAAACCAAACAATGACAATGGTCTGAATAGCCATTTACATAATCTATAAAAATGCCTTTTGCTTTAGAGTTCTCTTTTATATGTTGCCAAACGGCAGCTCTAATTTCTTTCGAATTTAAATAGGGAACTCTGTTTTTGGTACTCCAAACAAAATGGATGTAAACTTTTATAAATGGCATAGTAGGTTGCAATAATCATTGTATTAAAAATAATCAATTTAATTGGCTTCAAGCAAATATTTCATTGAAGTAGACATGTGCTATTTTGGCTAAAGCCGAATTTGTAGGGTGTGTATCATTTTAAAAGAGGGTTGAAACCCTCTCCAAATGATTGTAACAAATAGAATTTTTTTGTCAATTGGAAATGATGAAGATTTGATATTTTAAGCAAATATGTTGTATGATAGAATAAATCCAAATTGACAATTTTATTAAACTCTAAATTGGAATGAGTTTCAACCCATTCCCAATGATAAGAGAAAATACAATTGGCTTTAGCCAAACCTACTCACCAACATCATCACATTCCCCATTCCCAATTGAATTTCACCCCACAAAAAAAAGGTCGACTCACCGAGCCGACCTTTTCTATATCTATTAAAAGAATCTTATTTCTTGATCAATTTCTTCGTAACAACTCCGTCGTTAGTAGAAATGTTTACCATGTAAACACCTGCATTGAATACAGCTGAATTGATTTCGAATGAATGTGTTCCTTTTTGAACTGTACCCATATTGTTTGAGAATACCAATTGACCAGCAACATCATAAACTGTAACGTTGATGTCTTGTGTGTTTTCCAAAGCAAATGTTACTTCAGAATTTCCAGTTGTTGGGTTTGGATATACGCTAGTTGCAGATAAAGAACCTGTAGCTTCTTCCAATCCTAAAGATGGATCGAAGTTCAAACGAACCCAAGGAGTGTTAGTTTGGTAGAACCAAGTAACTAAATCATCACTGTATTGAATCAAAGAAGTACCGATTAAGCTTGAACCAGCGTTTGCGATTCTCATTCCTTCGTCTGAAGAGTACATTGTAGCAAGATATGTTTCACCTGCTTGCAAAGTGTATGCATTGTCAAATTTGTAGAATTTTTCTGCATTCACCATATTCGCTTGTACTTGAACTGCATTTGAAGTAGCAACTACAATATAGTCATCAACAGCTGCATCATACATACGTAATTGAGCGTTTACAAAAATACCATTTGTATTTCCTGCTGGTGTACCTGTTCCAATACGAGCAAATACTCCCCAGCAATCAACTGGCGCAACGCAATCAAAAACATTACCAACTTCGAATACAGTTGCTAAATCATTATCTTGTGTCGTTCCACTTACTACGCCGTTATCTAGAGCATAGATGAAAGGAGTAACTTCGAATGAACTGCTAGCAATAGTATTGTTTCCTGGTACGTCATCAAGTGAATCATGAAAAACAGCTCCTGATGCAGTGTATGTTCCAAGTCCTGGAGGTGTAAATGATGCAGTTGTAAGTGTATCACCAATAGTCAATGGCGCGATAGAAACTGGTACACTTGAAACAGTTACTGCTCCCGGAGCAATAGTTGCATCGTATTGCGCATTTTGAATTGTGTTAATTCCATTGTTGTTAACTACCGCATGGTAAGTAACAGGTTGGATTTGACTTACTGGAACTTTCGAATATTTAACACTTAAAGATTCGTAGTAATTACCTGTAACTTGAATGTCGTTATCTGAACTTGTCGTTAACGTTACGTCATCAATATACCATCCGTAAGCAATCCATGCATTTGCACTTGTTGAAGCAGGGAAATTAGTAGTCCAAGAAAAACGAATCCAAACTTGAGTAGCTCCAGTTAAGAAAGAAGAAAGGTTAATCGTTTTTAAATCAGGATTTGGGTAAGCAGATCCACCACTTTGACTAAGAACCGTATAGTTCAAATTGTTTCCAACTGGCACGAAAGTAATTCCATCCGTAGAAATTTGAATTTCCTGCAAGTCATTGAATCGAGCTCCATATTGTTCAAATTCTAAAATTACATTTGTTCCTACAGTTGTTAAATCAATTGAGTTCGCAGTCGTAACTGTATAAGTAACACCTGTTGCTTGTGAT
Organism: uncultured Flavobacteriales bacterium; assembly: GCA_963977135.1. GTDB lineage: Bacteria > Bacteroidota > Bacteroidia > Flavobacteriales_D > Crocinitomicaceae > UBA2040. The sequence continues at coordinate 22,889 of CAXBNN010000005.1, forward strand.
GGCGCAGTTGCAGTTGGGTCACCATTAGATAATTCCAGGTAGTTTCCTCCAGAAGTAGAATTTATACCTGCAGGTAATGACCACCAACCATCGACAACTGCGTCAATTGACCAACCGAATTCGTTGCTTGTTGAAGAACCGTTGTCGATTGTCCAGTTTGCAGGAGTAGTGAAGTCGTCTGCCCAAAATTGAACACCAGCGGTTTTTGCGTTAATTACTTTTTCGCTTTTCACCACATCTGTTGTAAAGTCTTTGGTGATAGCTTGTTGATATTTCTGTCCGTAGCTTGAGCTAATTCCTGCTAAAAGAAGGAAAGACAGCGTGTAAATTTTCTTCATAATGTAAAATAATTTTTGAATTTGTAAATATATTAAAGTTTAAAGGGTTTTTCGATACTATTTAGAATATTTTAGCATTTGATCTTTCAAAAAAGGTAGTTTGGCGCGTATTTCAATCAATTGATTCATTGAAAGTTGAACTGTAGAAACGGTATTTTTGTCATCCATATTGATCATTTCATTTCCTACTGCGTCTATCGCCAATGATTCGCCTGTATAGGTCAAATCCATTTTATCTGCACCTATTCGATTTGCTGCCAAAACGTAACTTTGATTTTCTATTGCTCTTGCTTTTACCAAGGTTTTCCAATGCTCACGACGTTTTTCTGGCCAATTGGCTACAAATAATAGAACGTCGTAGGATGCAGTTTGGTTGGAATTGTTCCATTCGTTTCTTAAAATTTCTGGAAAACGGAGGTCGTAACAGATTTGTAATTGAAACTTCCAACCCAAATAATCAACGATTACTTTTTCAGTCCCAGCTTTAAAATACAAATCTTCTTCCGCTAATCCAAAACTCTTTCGCTTGTCATAAAAAGTTAATTTACCATTTGGTTCAACAAATACACCACGATTGTATAGGTTTCCATTGTCTTCAATGATCAAAGAGGTAAATATTGCTGCGTTCAATTTCGAGGCTTTTTCCTTGAGCCAAGCTATACTTTCACTAGTAGAAAAAGGTTCGGCCATTGCGGTATTCATCGTAAAAGCCGTTTGAAACATTTCGGGCAAGAGTATCAAATCTGTTTCTGGCAATTTGGCAAATGCTGCTTCATACAAGGCAAAATTTGCTGCTTTATCTTCCCAAGCTTGGTCTATTTGAACGAGTGAAACGTTTATATCTTGCATAGTATTTCTGCTGATTTTTGTAAAGTAAGATCATCTTTCGCAAAGCAAAAGCGAACAATATGTTGATCCGGCGGAGTGGCATAAAACGCTGAAACTGGGATCAATGCTACACCATGTTCTTTTACCAAGCGCTGAACGAAATCTGTATCTTTTTCTTTTGAAATTTCACTGTAATCGGCTAGTTGAAAGAAAGAACCTTCGCTAGGTAAAAAACGGAAACGACTTTCTTTCATTGCATTTTGGAACAAATCTCTTTTTGCTTGGTACATTTTACGAATCTCAGCAAAATCAGCGATTTGAGCATATTTTGCCAAAGCTTCTTGCGCGCCATTGTGAACACAGAAAACGATGAATTGATGAACTTTTTTAATTTCCACCATAAAGTTTTCTGGTGCGATGAGGTAACCTATTTTCCATCCAGTAACATGAAATGTTTTCCCAAAAGAGGAAACGCAAATCATTCGTTCTTTCAATATGTCGAATTGTTTTATGGAGATAAAGTCTTTCTCAAAAGTGATAAATTCATAAACCTCATCTGAGAGAATAAGCAATTTTGGATATTTCTCACACAAGTTGATCAATTCAGAAAAATCCTCCTTCGACCACAAAGTTCCCGCCGGATTATGTGGATTATTGATGATGAGAATTTTGGTTTTTCCATTCACTGCATCCTTTATTTTCTCCCAATCTGGACGAAAATCAAGAGACAAGTTTACTCGAACCGGTATTCCACCAGCTAAAATAACCGCTGGTTCATAACAATCGTATGATGGATCTAACTGAACCACCTCATCGTCACGATTAATCAATGCCTGAATGGCTGTAAATATTGCTTGTGTTGCACCTGCCGTAACCAATATTTCACTGTCGGGATTGTACGATTTGCCATAAGCGTTCTTATTCATTTCTGCTATCGCATTGCGCAAATTTGCAGAACCGGGCATGGGCGCATATTGATGTAAGAGACTTGAAGCCTCAATTTTCATGAAATCATTCAAGCGCTCGTCAATAGGAAAATTTGGAAAACCTTGTGCTAAATTTATTGCCCCATATTCATTCGCCATTTTAGACATTACTGTAAAAATGGTTGTTCCAACATGCGGTAATTTAGACATCGATACTTTTTTTCGTAAAAATAAGGAATTGATGTTTAGTTAACGAACCGTTTAATCAATGAAATCCAACAATGAATAATTTCTCGAAGTACAAAAAGAAAAAGTTGCAAGTTACAAGTTGTTTGCTTCGCAAAGGCAAAGTTGCAAGTTCTGTATTGAATAAAGCTATTCGAATTCATTCTATCAGAACTTGTAACTTGAAGAACGCTTCAAAGAAGTCGTTCAACTTGTAACTTGCAACTTTTTCTGAATTCCTATTTTTTTATTTAATTTCACCTCATGAAAAAAATCCTTTTTAGCGCATTATTATTAATTGGTTGCAACTCCGCCCCAGAAGGCTTTTGTGATTGTTTGGAGCAGGGAGAGAAATTGAACAAAGTTACAAATGAAGTGCTAAGTGGAGATTTATCCAATGCTAAAAAGGACGAATTGCTAAAAGCAAGAAAAGAAAAAGAAAAACTTTGCGCACCCTTTGTTGAGGCGAATGGAGCAGAAATGCGTGAATGGAAAAAATCTTGCGAGGATTAGTGAGCTGAAAATGGTGTAAAAGGATCAAAACGATCCATAGATTTTACTTCTTGAATTCCTCCATCGCGGACACGAATTATTCTTCCTGGGAATTTCTCTACCATGGACATATCATGCGTTGCCATAATAACAGCCGAATCTTCTTCGTTGGCAACTGCTCTGAGTAAAAGCATAATTTCTTCCGAAGTTTCAGAATCTAGATTACCTGTTGGCTCATCGGCAAGTATCAATTTTGGTTTGTTCAACAAAGCTCTTGCAATAGAAACTCTTTGTTGCTCTCCACCAGATAGGGCAAATGCTTTGGTGTTCAATTTATGTTCAAGTCCAACCAACTTTAATACGTCTGTTGCTCGTGCATTCATGGCTTTTTTATCCGTCCAGCCCGTTGCTCTCATTACGAAAAACAAGTTGTCTTTAACCGATCTATCGGTCAACAATTGAAAATCTTGAAATACGATGCCTAATTTTCTGCGGAGCATAGGAATATCGTGGCGTTTTAGTTTGCGTAGGTTAAACCCTGCAACTGTACCTTCACCATCGGATAGGTTTAATTCACCGTAAAGCGTCTTTAGCAAACTACTTTTTCCAGTTCCTGTTTTTCCAATCAAATACACGAATTCTTTGTCACCAAGCTCAAAGTCAATGTTTTCTAACACTAGCTCTCTTTGCTGGTAAATCTTACCTTGATGTATTTTTATTACCTTTGGTTCATCCGTCTCCATCGGTGTAAAGTTGAGGTTTTTGAATTGGAAATAATGTCGTGTAGATGAAATAATCTCAACAGCATTGCGTTTAAAACTTTTAAAGAAGACAACGACACTTGCGGGGGATTGACTTACCTTTATTCGTTTAAAATATGGGTGCAATGCGCAAAATACTTTTTGTATATCTTCTTCTCTCATGTAGCTCAGTTTGGGCGCAAACTTCCGATAAATACAACAGTATTTACGCGCCATTTTATCGTGCGGAAGAATTGTTTTTGAAAGAGCAATATGCCGCTGCACGAAAAGAATTTCACGATTTTACTGTAGGATTCGAACAAAAAAATGATCCTTACTACGTAAAAGCTCGTTATTACGAAGGGCTTTCAGCATTGGAATTGTACCAAAATGATGGTGTAAAACTGTTGGAAGAATTCAATAGAAACTACCCAGAGAGCATCTATAAAAACTTAATTTTCTTCCGTTTAGGGAAATATTTTTATCAAAAGAAGAAGTATGAGGATGTTGTTTATTGGTTCGACCAATTAGCAGCTTCTGATGTCGAAGATGATGATAGAGAGGAATTTTATTTCAAATTGGGCTATGCTCATTTTGACTTAAATAACATGGTTACAGCAAGAAGTGCTTTCCATGAAGTGAAAGATAGTCCTTCGCAATATGGTCCGCCGTCACTTTACTATTATTCGCACATCGCCTATCTTTTTAGCTCGTACCAAACAGCCTTAGATGGTTTTGAGAAATTGCGCACAGACCCTAAATTTTCTGTAATTGCTCCGTATTACATTGCTCAGATTTACTACTTGCAAGGCAGATATCAAGAAGTGACTGAAATAGCGCCAAGTCTTTTAGATTCGGTGGATGTTGCCAATGAAAAAGACATTAATTTATTGGTTGGTGATGCTTACTATCGTGTTGGAAAATACGATGAAGCAGTTCCTTATCTTGAGAAATATAATGAGAAAACGAAAACCACTCGTCAAGAAGATTATGCCCTAGCTTACTGTTATTTCCAAAGTAAAGCATACGAAAATGCCATTAAGTTTTTTGACAGAACAACTAGGGTAAAAGATACTCTTGCTCAAGTGGCTTCCTACCAAATAGGAGAATGCTATTTACATTTGAAACAACCTGCTCCAGCGCGTTCAGCTTTTGAACAAGCGGCAAGTATGAGTTTCCGCTCGGATGTAAAAGAAGATGCATTGTATCAATTCGCGGTTCTTTCTTACAAATTGGATTTGAATCCTTACGATGAAGCAGTGCTTGCAATGGAACGGTATTTAAACGAATACCCAAATTCTTTGCGAAAAAATGAAATCTATCAATACCTCGTTAATTGTTACACAACGACAAATAATTACGGTAAGGCTCTCCAGTCATTGGATAAAATAGGCAGTAAGGATATTCGTTTGAAATCTGTCTACCAAATCATTTCTTTCAATGCAGGAGTAGAGCAATATCAAAAAGCCAATTATGACGAAGCGATTCGCCTTTTCGGACTAGTTGACAAATACGATATAGATTTAGTGTTGAGCGGTAAGGCAAAATTTTGGTCGGGCGACGCGAGTTACCAAAAGAAAAATTATCGCACAGCTATTCAGCAATACAGAACATTCCTTACTTCTTCAGGTATTTCTGATACTCGAATGAAAGCAGATGCGTATTACAATATAGGATATGCAAACCTTGAGCTTCGCGATACTTTGCAAGCAATAGAGTCGTTTAAACTCTATACGCAACAATCCAATTTGATCAATAAAACCAAAATGGCCGACGCATTTATGCGAATTGGTGATGGTTATTATTCGACACGTCAAAATGAACCAGCAGTGGCGGCCTACAAAAGTGCAGTTGCGCTAAAAGCTGGAGCAGAAGATCAAGGATTGTTTTATTTGGGTAAAACTTATGGTTACATGGACAAAGGCACTGATAAAATCAGAGTTCTTTCGGACATAGTAAACAATTATCCTCAATCAAAATATGTTCAGATTTCAATTCAAGAAATTGCGTCAACGTATAAAGGTCAATCCGATTACAACCAAGCGTTGAAGTATTACGAGCAAATTATAACAGATTACCCTAACTCGTTAATAGTTAAAGAAGCGATGGTGGAAATAGCGGATATCTACTATAAAAAAGGTGATTATGCTCGTTCCGAAAGTGAATACAAGAAGGTTCTTAGTAAATACAGTAAAGACCGATTGATTTGTGAAGCAGGAGGAAAAGGATTGCTAGATGTTTATCGCGCCATGAAACAACCAGAGAAATTGCAAGCAGTGATTGATCAATATCCTTGCGCTAATCTTTCTTCAGATGAACAAGAAGAATTGTTTTATTCTCCTGCATTCGAACTGTATCGTGATAGCAACTTTACATCGGCAATTCCACAAATTGTGAAGTACCTAGAAAAATACCCAACAGGGAAGTATAGTCCTGAAATGAAGATATACTTAGGCGATTGTTACGATAGAACTGGCGACGAAGCTCAAGCAATGCGTATTTACCAAGAAGCCCTAGAAGGTCCAAACAATGGTTTTACAGAATACGCTGCCTTGAAAGTTTCGAAATACTTGTACAACGAAGGGAAGTATTCAGAAGCATTACCGTATTATCTTAAACTAGAAGAAGTTTCTTCAAAACCTGAAGTTATTTATAACGCTCGTTTGGGAATCATGCGTTCATCTTTCTTGGTTGAAAACTGGTTGGAAGCGTCGACATACGCTGAAAAGATATTGAAGAGTTCTCAGATCAATACAGGCATCCGTTTGGAAGCTGAGTATGCAAAAGGAATGTCGCTTTATCGTTTGAATGATTACAACGGTGCATTGGAACCTTTGACATGGATTTCGAAAAATACAACGACAATAATGGGTGCTGAGGCAAAATATACCATTGCTGAATTGTACTACAAAAAAGGTGATTATGTAAATGCTGATAAAGAAGTTCGCGCTATACAGAAAATGAAACCTATGTACAATTATTGGGTAGCAAAAGCACTTCTATTGGAAACGCGAATTTTAATGGTGAAACCGGATTTAGTTCAAGCGGAGCAAACATTGAAATCAGTAATGGACAATTATCCTGTTTCAGATGACGGAATTTTAGATGAAGCAGATATTCTCTGGGCGGAATTGATGGTGCTGAAAACACCGAATAAAGATGTCGACCCGAATAACAAACCAATAATTGAATTGAATGGTAATGGCAACTAAACAGAAATATTTCTTAGCGTTTTTTGCGATTCTTTTTTCCTTCGGTATTTTTTCCCAAGGGGATGTAACAATTATTATAAAAGGAAATCGTGAAGTGGAAAGGGCATCTCGAATTGCTGAAGCTCCTGCTATTATTGACACAGTCCTACCAACACCGGTGATAGATTATCCTCGTTTGAGTTTGATGCAACCAACGTCAATTGAATTAGAAAAAATTGATCCAGCATCGGTAAAAATCATCGACAAATTACCGCAATTGTATCGCACGTATGTTAAAATTGGTGTGGGAACGGAATTTATACCATTGGGCGAAATATATTTCAACAACACGCGCTCAAGACGCTTTCATTATGGCGTTAATGTGAAACATTTGAGTTCGTTTGGGAATATAAAAGCCTATGCTCCCGCTCAGTTCGATAGAACGAAAGGAGAAATTTTCGGATCTATTCTTGACAATGATTATACCTTGAACGGAAGTTTCCATTTAGGAAGTCAAGGTCTGCATTATTACGGATTTAAAAATGACACAATAGCAAAAGACAGTATTCGTCAACGCTATGGAGATATTGGCTTTTCACTTCAAGGAAGTTCGCATAAAAGAGACAGCGCTAATGTCAATTTTACAGGAGGAATAACCTACAATAACTATAACAGCAGAAAGTCTGAGATCGACACTTTAGAAAGTTGGAGAGCAAAGGAAAACTACTTTGGAATTGATGGTGGTGCATGGTACAAGCAAGGCAAAGAAGTTTTTGCGGCTGACGTTTCATTGCATTACAATGCTTACAAGTACGGAGAAGTTGGAAAATACATTACACCAGCCGATTCAGGTCTGTTTAGAAATAATACTGTTTTTAGTTTGCGTCCACATGTCACAACTTTTGCTGACCACAACCGGTTAAAAGCAACCGTAGGATTGGATTTCACTGTTGATGGCGCCCAACAAAAAACGAAAGCATACATCTATCCAATTGCTGATGTAAAGTATTCACTTTTCAATGACATTTTCATTCCTTATGTAGGAATAAAAGGTGGATTAACACAAAACACATTCAAGCGTTTGACCTCTCAAAATGAGTTTATTTTACCAAACGTTGAATTGCGAAATGAGCATAAGGCGATAGATTTTTATGGTGGAATAAAAGGAACAATATCTCGAAGAATTGGCTTCAATATTGGTGCGAGTTTTATGCACATCAAGAACAAAGCACTTTTTGTAACAGATACTTTGCATGCTCGACAAAATCAATTCAATGTCATATACGACACTTTGAATCAAGCTACAATTGAAGGTTGTTTGTATTTCCAATTGAAAGAGAAAATCAAAATTGATGTGATTGGTAAATACAATTCGTATACTTTATTGAACAACAGCTACGCTTGGAACTTACCAACTCTAGAATTCACTATCCGCGGTAAATACAATTTGTATGAAAAACTAGTAGCTCAAGTTGATTTGACATTACTAGGCGGCAGAAGAGCCTTGGTTTCCGGTCCAGGTCCTGATGTATTGGAGGAGAACAACCAATACTTCGTGAATCTAGGTTTTGTAGGTGATGCTAATTTGAGTTTAGAATATCTCTACAACAAACGCATTTCAGTATTTTTCCAAATGAACAATTTTGCAGCACAGCGTTATTTGCGTTGGAGCAATTATCCAGTTCAAGCCTTCCAAGTTATGGGTGGGTTTACGTTTAAGTTTTAGACGCGAAAAGCAGTTGCAAGTTACAAGTTGTCCTTTCTTCGAAAGAGCCTTCAAGTTGCAAGTTCTGTGTGAAGAGAAAAGTTTCAAGTTGGCTTTTCTTCGAAAATCCCTTAAGTTGCTAGTTTTATGCGCAGAATTGAATCATAATGAAATAACAACTTGTTGTTATCCAAACAAACCCTAACGCCCAGAACTTGCAACTTTTCCTTTGCGCAGCAAACAACTTGCAACTTGCAACTTTTTCCCCACAAAAAAAGAGACCCTCAAACCGAGAATCTCTTAATTTCAAATTATTTATCAGCGCCCAGAACTTGCAACTTTAATTGCGAAGCAAGAACTTGCAACTCGTAACTTTTAGATCGTAAACTTAATCCCTTGTGCTAAAGGCAAGCTATTTCCGTAGTTGATTGTATTCGTTTGTCTTCTCATGTATACTTTCCAAGCATCAGATCCAGACTCACGTCCGCCACCTGTTTCTTTTTCACCACCAAAAGCACCACCGATCTCAGCACCAGAAGTACCAATGTTCACGTTTGCAATTCCACAATCAGAACCTGCACAAGCTAAAAACGCTTCAGATTCTTTAATATCATTGGTCATGATTGCTGATGATAAACCTTGAGGAACGTTGTTTTGAATCTCAATTGCATTGTAAACGTCACCAGAATATTTCATGATGTATAAAATAGGAGCGAAGGTTTCATGTTGAACCATTTTGTAATCGTTATTTGCCTCAACGATTGCTGGTTTCACATAGCATCCACTTTCGTATCCTGGACCTTCTAAAACTCCACCTGAAACCAATACTTTTCCACCTTCAGCTTGAACATCTTCCAACGCTTTCAAATACATGTTTACCGCATCTTTATCGATAACCGGTCCAACGTGATTGTTTTGATCCAAAGGATTTCCAATTTTCAATTGACCGTAGGCTTTTACTAAAGCATCTTTTACTTTATCGTAAATAGAATCGTGTATAATCAATCGACGAGTAGATGTACAACGTTGTCCACCTGTTCCAACTGCACCAAATACTGCTCCTGGAATAACCATTGGCAAATCAGCTGTTGGCGTGATAATGATTGCATTGTTTCCTCCTAATTCCAATAAAGATTTTCCTAAACGAGCTCCAACTGCAGCGCTAACAGATTTGCCCATACGAGTAGATCCTGTTGCAGAAATTAAAGGAACTCTTGTGTCTTCAGCCATCGTTTTACCCAATTCAGCACCACCGATTACTAAACAAGAAACTCCTTCAGGAACGCCGTTTGCAGCGAAAACTTCTTGTGTTATTTTCTGACAAGCAATTGCCGTCAAAGGTGCTTTTTCAGATGGTTTCCAGATACAAACGTCTCCACAAACCCAAGCCAAAGCTGTATTCCAATTCCAAACTGCAACTGGGAAATTGAACGCTGAAATAATTCCGACGATTCCCAATGGGTGATATTGTTCGTACATTCTGTGATCCGGACGCTCAGAGTGCATAGTTAAACCATACAATTGACGTGAAAGTCCAACAGCGAAATCACAGATATCTATCATTTCTTGAACCTCACCTAATCCTTCTTGCAAAGATTTCCCCATTTCGTAAGAAACCAATTGACCCAATTCATTTTTATATAAACGTAGTTTTTCTGCCAATTGACGAACAACTTCCCCTCTGTGAGGAGCTGGTTTTGTTCTCCAAGTAACGAACGCTTCTTGTGCTTTATTAACAACCGCTTCGTAATCTGTGATTTGAGCGCTGCTAACTGCCGCAATTGCTTTGCCATCAACTGGAGAATATGAAGTGATTAATTCACCACTTGTTTCCAACCAAAGATTTCCTGTTGAAGCACCGCTGTTTAGCTGTTCTACGCCTAAAGTCTTTAGTACGTTTTCTATGTTTATTACACTTGTTGCTGTTTCCGACATCTTGTTAAATTTCTTTATTGATTAATACCACAAAGTTAAATTTTTTAAATCAGTTATGCGAATTTATATGGGGTTCAATTGATTTCAAGCAACCTGTGTTACATACTTTAAGCATCTTGACAAAAAACTTTGTTATATTTGATTTCCTTATTAAATGAATCAGCCCACATGAATCCATATCTTTTAATCATCGCGATTTCAAGCGTTATTATTTTAAGCTTCTTTTTCAATATTATTTCGAAAAAGACGAATATTCCGAGTGTATTAATGCTTATCGTTTTGGGCATTGTCATCAAATTGATAATGAACATGACCGAACTCCGGGATAAAGATTTGGGAATAGATTCGCTACTAGAAGTTCTTGGCAATATAGGGCTGGTAATGATAGTCTTAGAAGCAGCTTTGGACTTGAAATTGGAGCGAAGCAAAGCTAAATTACTGCTACAATCTTTTATTGTCGCATCTGTATCTCTTGGCGGATCAATTCTTATTATCGCCTCGTTGTTCTATTACATTTTCCCGGGTTCAGATTACTACACATGCAGTATTTACGCCGTTCCGCTTAGTATTATGTCCAGTGCGATTATCATTCCAAGCGTCGGAGGGCTGAAGGGTGAGAAAAAAGAATTTATGGTATATGACAGCACGTTTTCCGATATTCTAGGAATTATGGTGTTCTATTTCATGCTAGGAGAAGAGGGAACTGTTGGCGGTACATCTTTCGGTGGAATTGTTTCGAATTTAGGAATCACGATTATCATGTCAATCGTTGTAGCATATGGTTTGGTGTACATATTCCAACATCTAAAAATGCAAGTAAAGCTATTCTTGATCATTGGGGTTTTGATGTTAATGTTTGCACTTGGAAAATATTTCCACCTTTCTTCGTTACTGACTATTCTTGCCTTTGGTTTGGTATTAAACAACACCGATATCTTTTTCGCAGGTCGACTTACGAAGTATTTTGATAAGGCTTCAGTTAAACCTATTTTGCATGATTTTCATAACCTTACATTGGAGTCCGCTTTCCTTATCAGAACCTTCTTCTTTGTACTTTTTGGAATAAGTATTACCTTAACTTCATTGTATGATTGGCGTGTTGCCGTTAATGGCGTGGTTATTGTTTTAATTTTATACGGAGTCCGATTTGTCGCATTGCGTTTTATTGCTCCCAAACACGTTTTCCCGGAATTGTATATTGCACCAAGGGGATTGATTACGGTATTGTTGTTTTTCGTGATTTTGAAAGATGAGCGAATCAACATACCAGGATTTGATGCAGGGTTGCTATTGTATCCTATTTTGATTACAAGTATTGTAATGACAGTGGGGCTAATAACTCACCAAGGAGAAAAAGTTGCCGATGTATTATTTAATCGTTTACCGAATGTCAACTCTGGCTCTGAAGGTGAAGATATGAATGAAATTTATAAAAAAAGAATTGAAGAAAATGTGGAACAAAGAGATTTTGATGGGTTTTAAGACAACCGCCCTCTTAGTAATGATAGTTATGGCTTTCTCATGCGCAACGCAAAAAGAATTAGGGAACAATGCCAACGAGGTGAAACTGGTGATAACCAATTCAACTCCATATTGTGGAGGAGCGGCGCCTACTCCTGAAATGGAAATTCCTGTTGAAGTGCCAATTCCAAATTCATCGTTTTTATTATACTCGGAAAATGAAGATGGTAGCCGTGGAAAAGAATTAAAAGAAATTAAAACGAATGAAGACGGCGAGACAACGCTTTATTTGCCTAATGGGCATTATCAATTGTGGTTACCAACGAAAAAGCTGAGTTTAGAAGAATTTATTAAAGCCGAGTCTCCAGATAAAGGAACGGACTATTCTTACCAAGACAGAGAGTGTTTTCAAGCTTGGCGCGAAAAAGTTGATTTCAAGTTTGAAGTAAAATCAGATTCTACGATATCTTTATCTAGACCAGTCCGCTGTTATACAGGCGCTCACCCATGTTTAAAATACACAGGGCCGTATCATCCATAAAAAAGGCTAGTTTATTTTTTCCTCCTTTTCTGCAAAGGAAATACCCAATTCATCCAATTCTTTTAGAATGGGTTCGTAGACCTCGTGCATGATTGGCATTTGAACACCTTTCAATGTTATCTTATTTTGCAAGATCATTTTTGCGCATATTGCAACTGGTAATCCAACTGTATTGCTCATGGATGTGTAGGTTTTGTCTTCACCAATATTCACCATGTGAGAGGTAATTCGATGTCTTTCCCCGTTCAAATCATAAACGAACTCGTGGTACATGACCAACATATCTTTATCACCTTCTTCTAAACTCAATTTACGAACAAGAATTTCTTGTAAAAGTTGAGCGGGCGATGCATTTTCAATTCCCATAGGCGCGGCATCTGTAAAGAAGTCCAAAAACTTGAATTTTTCAAACATGTTTGACCTGTCTTCACCTAAGAAATCTTTCAATTTATCTTCAACCGAACGATTTGGGTGATATGGTAAAAAGGCATTCAAGAATTGTCTTGGAGTCAATTTTTCGGATTGATCCATTGTATAGTTATCATCTGTTAAGCCTAAATCGATCATTTGACTCCATGCATCTGAATAACCTGGTCGACGGAAAGTTCCGCGGTAAATAGTTGGAATTTCGTCCAAGCCATAGATTGATCGATATTTCAGAGAGTCACGATTTGCATAGGCTTCAAATTCACCAAAACCTTCGATTGAAACGTGATCCAAACGCTTAAATAAACGACGATAAGGAATATACTTGTATTGGTTCTCTTCAATAAAGCACGAAGCTCCACCTTGTCCTGCAAGAACGACATTTCTAGGATTCCAAGTGAATTTATAGTGCCACGGATTATTATCATATTCCTGCGCTACTAATCCTCCACAAAAAGATTTAAAACTGTGCATTTTACCTCCTTCAGCTTTCACTTTGTCGATAATCGCCATAGCACTCATATGGTCTATTCCTGGATCTACGCCAATTTCATTCATGATGATAATTCCAGCAGCTTTTGCGTCGCCATCCATCGCTTTTATTTCATCCGAAATATAAGAAGGAGTGATGAGGTTCTTTTTGTATTTGATACAATCCAAAGCTATCTCCGCATGAAAACGAGCAGGCAACATGCTGATGACCAAATCGGAAGCGACAATGAGTGGTTTTCTCGCTTCAGCGTCCAAAGCGTTTATTGTCAATGCTTTTGAGCGCGGATGACCTTTTGTTTTCGACAGAATTAATTCTTCACTTTGATCTACAACCACCAATTCCAAATCCAATTCATCAGAATGATTTAGCAAGTAACGGATGATAGAGGATGATGACAAACCAGCGCCAAGGAGCAATATATTTTTCATAGAGATTTTTCGAAGTACAAATATAGGAAATCAAACAATAGTGGGGGTTTTTGTTAAAATTTTATTTTTTCGAAAGGACGGTTGGCTTTTGGCTCGCTGCGCTTTGGCTGTTGGCATTTAGCAATCTTTTCGCCAACAGCCAATTGCTAAAAGCCAACAGCCAGTTTGTAACTTTATCCACCAAAAATCAGTACAACCACAATTATTAGATAGTTAACTTGCTTATATAGATGTATACTTCTATTTTTGCGCGCACAAATTTTTATAACATTTAGAATAAAATTTATGGAATCAATGGTAATTTACATGCCAATAGCAGCAGCTTTAATAGGTTTGTTGTATATGTTGGTTAAGAAGTCTTGGGTAATGAAGCAAGACGCGGGTGATGGAAAAATGAAAGAAATTTCAGATTACATCTATGAAGGAGCTTTGGCTTTCTTAAAAGCAGAGTATCGCCTCTTGGCTATCTTCGTGGTAGCAGTTAGTATTGCCCTCGCAATAGTTTCGATGATTGTTCCATCAACACATTGGATGATAGTCGTAGCATTTATTTTTGGTGCTTTGTTCTCAGCATTTGCTGGAAATATGGGAATGAAAATTGCTACAAAAACAAACGTAAGAACAACGCAAGCTGCTCGTACTAGTTTACCACAAGCATTGAAAGTATCTTTCGGTGGTGGTACTGTTATGGGATTGGGCGTTGCTGGTCTTGCCGTTTTGGGTTTAACAGCATTTTTCATCATATTCTACAACATGTTTATGAACACTGGTGAGGCATTCTCTACAGATAAAATGACGATCGTTTTGGAAACTTTGGCTGGGTTCTCTCTTGGAGCTGAATCTATTGCCTTGTTTGCTAGAGTTGGTGGTGGAATTTACACGAAAGCTGCCGATGTAGGAGCTGACCTTGTAGGTAAAGTTGAAGCCGGGATTCCAGAAGATGATCCTCGTAACCCTGCAACAATTGCAGATAACGTAGGTGACAACGTAGGTGACGTTGCAGGTATGGGTGCCGATTTGTTCGGTTCTTATGTTGCAACAGTTTTAGCTGCGATGGTATTAGGAAACTATGTTATTAGAGACAATGGTGCTGTTGAAGCTTTTAGCGGAATGGGACCAATCTTGTTGCCAATGGCAATCGCTGGTGTTGGAATTATCATTTCTATGATTGGTTCGATGTTGGTGAAAATCAAATCGAACGACGCGAAAGAAAAAGAAGTAATGGGTGCTTTGAACATTGGAAACTGGGTTTCTATTGGATTAGTTGCTATCGCTTGTTATGTGTTGGTTAACTGGATGCTTCCAGAAACGATGACTATGACTTTCTTTGGTGAAGCAGATAAAGACATTTCTTCAATGCGCGTTTTCGGGGCAACTATTATTGGTTTGATCGTTGGCGCTGTTATATCATCTGTTACTGAATACTACACAGGATTGGGTAAAAAACCAATTTTGAAAATCGTTCAACAATCATCTACTGGAGCTGGAACAAACATCATTGCTGGTTTAGCAACAGGTATGATTTCTACATTCCCAACGGTTCTATTATTTGCTGGTGCAATTTGGGGATCGTATGCATTCGCAGGATTCTACGGAGTTGCCATGGCAGCTTCAGCAATGATGGCAACTACTGCTATGCAGTTAGCTATTGATGCTTTTGGACCTATCGCGGATAACGCAGGTGGTATTGCTGAAATGAGTGAGCAAGAGCCTATCGTTCGTGAAAGAACAGATATATTAGATTCAGTTGGTAACACTACAGCTGCAACAGGTAAAGGATTCGCTATTGCATCTGCTGCATTGACTTCATTGGCTTTGTTTGCTGCTTACGTAACTTTCACAGGAATTGATGGAATTAACATCTTTAAAGCGCCTGTATTAGCAATGTTGTTTGTTGGTGGTATGGTGCCAGTTGTATTCTCTGCTTTGGCAATGAATGCTGTAGGTAAAGCAGCCATGGAAATGGTACAAGAAGTTCGTCGTCAATTTAGAGACATTCCAGGAATTATGGAAGGAACAGGTAAACCAGAATACGACAAATGTGTTGCTATTTCTACTGAAGCTTCTTTGAAACAAATGATGTTGCCAGGCTTATTAACAATTGGTTTCCCATTGGTTATTGCTTTTCTTCCATTAGCATTTGGAATGGATAACTTAATCATTGCTGAAATGCTTGGTGGTTATATGGCCGGTGTTACCGTTTCAGGTGTTCTTTGGGCAATCTTCCAAAACAACGCTGGTGGTGCTTGGGACAACGCTAAGAAATCTTTCGAAGCTGGAGTTATGATTGATGGTGAAATGACGTACAAAGGTTCAGAAGCACACAAAGCGGCAGTAACTGGAGATACAGTTGGTGATCCATTCAAAGATACTTCTGGTCCATCTATGAACATCTTGATAAAATTAACATGTTTAATCGGTTTGGTTATCGCTCCAATATTAGGGAATGGTCACGAAGGTGGAAATGCAAACGGCGCAGCTTGTGGTTCTAAAACAGAGTGTCACATGGATAAAGCTCACCATGCTAACATGATGGGTAACCACGGTGATATGAAGGCTTGTTGCAAAGGTGGTGACATGAAAGCTTGTTCAACAGGCGAAAAATGTGCTATGGACGCTAAAAAATCTGGAATGACAAAAGAAGAGTGCATGAAAATGTGCGATGAAAGAGGTTGTTCAGCTGAAGAAAAAGCGGCTTGCATGAAAGCTTACGATAAGAAATAAGAATTTTTCTCTTTATAATATGAAACCTCTGCCTTATGGTGGAGGTTTTTTTGTTTAATAATGCCTTAAGATTCCTCTTCAACTGAATTATTAAAGACACTTTTTCATTTCTTCTCATTATCTTTCTGCTTCGTTTAAAAAAAGTAGTCAAATCAAATACCTTACTATGAAATTTATCCTTCTTATTCTTTCCTTTTTCCTTTTCCAAAATGCTTTCGCTCAAGAATGGAAAACCATACTTTATGACAATTCCATTAACTTCTATGAAGTCTGTGCCGCAGCTGAAAAGTATTTCGAAACCCACGATAAAGATGTGAAAGGTTCTGGTTGGAAAGCCTATGCGCGTTGGAGAGATGAGAATGAATCACATTATGCTCCTTCTGGCGATAGAAGCAACGTTGATCCAATGTTCGCCGCAAATGCTTATAAAGCGTTTTTGGATAACAATCCAACTCCTGAAGCGATATTTGGGAACGGATGGAAAGAACTTGGGCCGTGGTCGATTGATAGTATTACGGGACATTATGCTGCAGGTTTGGGTCGAATTGAAGATATGTATATTGATCCAGCTAATTCTAACCGATTGTATTTAGGTTCACGAAGTGGTGGATTTTGGCGTTCTTTAGATGGAGGAACAACTTGGACTGGAACTACAGACCAAATGTTTGCTTCTGGTGTGAACGCTTTAACGGCAAGGCCTTCGAATACAACGAATGTATTGATTAACGTTCAGAATTCAAGCAACCAATATTCACATGGCATTTATCGCTCCTCAAATTCTGGCACAACATGGACAGCTACTAATTTCGTTCCAGCGAATACTGGTTTTGGTGGTTTGGGATCGAATTTTCGGGTTTATGATTTGGAGTATCACCCAAGTATTCCTAATCTCGTTTTTATTGGAACAAATATTGGCCTTTTTCGATCAACAGATGATTTAAATACTTGGACTCAATTACCAAATCCTGCTCCTACTGCTGTTTCTGAAATTCATTTTCATCCAACAAACCCTAATATTGTTTACGCCTATAATTCGAATAGTGGAACTAGAAACCAAGTATATATTTCATTGGATGCCGGATTGACTTGGAATATTTCAGCAGTTATCGCAGCCAACGCAAATGCTTCAGCTAACCTTTCAATTAGTGCGAACTGTCCTGATTGTATATTTTTCCAATCAAACAATGGGATTTGGAAATCGACAGATATTGGCGCAAGCTTTAGTTTTATTTCCAATCCTGGAGAAGGGGCCGGTGCATTTTTAGTTAGTGACACCGATATTTCTGTGATGGTTTTGGGTTCAATTGATCCTTTTACCTCTAATGACGAAGGGCAGAATTTCGTACAATCTGGATCTTGGTATTTAGGAAATGCATTAAATGGAAGTGGTAGTTTGAGTCAAAACTTTTTTCAATCGAATACATATGTCCATGCAGATTTGCGTGCGGCGAAATCGGTTAATGGTGTTTTGTATTTAGCTACTGACGGGTATTTGTGTAAAAGTAACAACAATGGAATCAATTGGCAAAGATTAAGTGGAGGCACACCGATTCGGGAGAATTACACTTTGGGTATTAGTCAATCGAATCACTTTTCCACAATGATTGGGTCTCAGGACAATGGAACAAGTATTTTAGGCGAAGACGATTGGGTTGAGTTTTATGGTGCCGATGGCATGGAAGCAATTATTCACCCATTGAATCCTGATTGGATGGTGGGAAGTTTTCAATATGGAGGACGTCGTAGAACTTTTGATCGAGGAATGTCGCAATCGGGTATTAATCCGACCAACGAAACTGGTTCAGGAAATGCCGCTTGGGTTGCACCTCTTGCCTACAATCCTAACGATCCCTTTGAAATTTATCATTTCAGTGGTGAGGTATGGAAATCAGATGAATTTGGTGACAATTGGTATGAATTAGGTGCTCCGGCCATTTTTGGTGGTGGTATAATGGACCAAGCTGCGATTGCTGAAAACAACTCAAATATTATTGTAGTTTCGAAAGGAGCGAACATTCAAAAATCATTTGATGGTGGACAAACATTTATAAATATCAAAGGTAATTTGCCTAATAGTACGATCCGAGACATTGCTTTCGACCCTAAAAATGACAGCGTATTGGCCGTGGTGTACAATTCGTATCAAAACAATAGTCAGAAAGTTTATATCACTGAAGATGGAGGTGCAACTTGGACAAACATTACATACAATTTAGGCAACATGCCTTTGCACTCAGTTGTAATTGATCATTCTAACGCTTCAAATATTTATGTTGGCGCCGAAATTGGCGTTTATGTGATGCCTAAAAACGGAACAACGTGGACTTTGTACAATTCAGAATTGGCAAATGTTTCTATTCGGGAAATGGAAATAAACTATGGTTCAAATACCATTCGTGCTGCAACTTGGGGACGAGGAATGTGGGAATATTGCTTGAAAGACAGATTGGATTATCCCGCGATTATGACTACTACAATTACGAATCCACCAACGTTTGATGCGCCACTTGAAGGAGTAGATCAGTATGTTACTTCGAAAATATCTTATGTAGGAAACTTATCAAGTGTTTACGTTGAGTGGTCGATTAATAACCCAGTTTTTGGTAATGTCATCAACATGACCAACACACAAGATAGTACTTGGGTTACAAACTCACCTTTCCCACAATTTCCCGATGGAACAAAATTGTACTTTAAAGTATTCGCTATCGGTTCAACAGGAGACACAACGGAAACGTATAAGTTCATGTATCGAGTGCGATTCAATCCAAATTTAGGATTAGGAGAACTTGAAAAAGATAAAGTAATTTTGTTTCCAAACCCTAATTCAGGTCAATTTACAGTTGATTTGGGAACTAAAGAAGCGAATGTAAAGCTCAGTATTCTTTCCCTCGATGGTAAAAAAGTTTGGGAATCGAAGTATGTAAATACGGCTAAAATTGATTGTAAAATTGAATTGAAAGCGGGTAATTACTTTGTAATTGTGGAGTCTGACGGGACGAATGTTGTGAAAAAGCTTGTTGTGAATTAATAGGTTATTGTCAATAAACAAGTTGTATATTTATTCAATTCCGGTTCTAACCAATTATTAAATGACAATTAACAAAATCTTCTGTTAAATATCAGATTAAGCTATTTTATATATTTTTCAGAAAATAATGAGATTCTTACCCAGTATAATTCTTCTCTGATTTTTATTCTTCAACCCTTTTGAAGTATATACACAAAATTATTTTTTCAAAGACTATGGCTTAGAGGAAGGGCTTCCAAACACCCAACTGCATGATATTCTGCAAGCAAAAGATAATACTTTATGGATTACCTCGGCATATGGCGTAATTCAATTTGACGGCAAAGAATTCACCTCTTTCACTAAAGATAATGGCTTATGTTCCAACCAAATTATTAGCGTTTTTGAAGATTCGAAAGGAAGAATTTGGTGCGGTTCATGGCAATATGATGGCGTAAGTATAATCGAAAATGGAAAGGTTAGAAATCCGACGGATCCTTTATTCAAAAAGATTAGGGGAGTAATGGTTTCGGCCTTCGAAGATCAAGAAGGAAATATTTGGATGTTTGGTTATAGTACCATCATTAAATATGACAACAAAAAATTTGAACTCATCTATGAAACACCCGAGGTCAAAAACGACGAGGTCTATTATCAAAACATAAATTCTGTTGTCGAGGGGAATAATCCAAATACCATATACATGGCCTCAACGAGTCATGGCATTGCCAAAGTCACCTTATCGCCTTTTCGAATAGAAAAGATATTTAACTCAGATTCTCATAACATAAATAACATCTGTTTCAGCACATTCAAGGATACAAAAGGTGTGGTTTGGGTTGGATATTATGGGGGAGTTTTATCGATAATAAATGATAAAATAAAAACGTATGATTTGCCCGGGGACTTTAATAACAATAGAGTTTGGAGTATAACCAGGATAAAAAAGGTTATTTATGGTTTGCGCTTTACGGTGGAGGGATAGTTCGTTGGAATAAACAATAAAGGGGTGTTTACTAAACAATTGATTATTGCAAAATAGATAAGATATTTAAAAAAGAGCTCCTCAGAAATGAGGGGCTTTTTTTATTTTTATTAAATAGTAATTAAAATACTCAGAAAGGAAATAAATGGTGAAAACCTGCAGTTGGCGGACAAACTTTATAAGGCAAAAATGATTGTCGTTCCTATTGCATTGAATAATCGGTTAGTCAACATAAATGGGTTATTCCGTTTTCATTTCTTTTCCAAACCGCAACAAATTGATCTGTTTTCGTCGACGTTTTTTTCCAATTCGGTATTATAAAACTAAAGTCGTCGTTGACTAATTTAATCGATTCGTCAAAATTCATCTAACTGTACTTTTCCAAAATAAGGTAATCGCGCTCTTCTTTAGGAACGCTGTTTCTGCTTTTGCCAGATAGCAACCAAAAAACAAGTCCCAGAATGGAGAAGGTCAAGAATATACCCCATTCAAATGGCCAAACCAACGCAACAGGACTATTTGGAAAAATCATAAACGAGAGGATGCACAATGAACCAATAATTCCAATATAACCTAAAAGATTTCCTCCTGGAGTTCTATATGGGCGATCTAAATCTGGAAATTTCTTCCGTAGGGTTATAAATGAAGACGAAACACCAAAAAAGGCAATCACTATGCACAAAGAGCCTACATTTACAAATGCAACCATTGCGCCTGGACCCATCAAAGAACCTAAAAAAGTAACAATGCCGCTGAATAAAACAGCTATGTATGGAGTTTGGTGTTTTTTGTGCGATTTACCCAAAATAGGAGCAATGATTTTCCCTCTTCCCATGGCAAAAAGAACACGCGAACCGGCTAAAAAGAATCCATTCCAACTTGTGAGGAGACCAACCATTGCCGTTACAAGTATTAGTTTCACTAAGAATGGAGATTGTGTAGCTATTCCAAATGCTGTTGCAGTTGGAAGTTTGTCACCAATAATGTCATTCCATGGCGCTGCAATCGAAGTACTTATAATTAAGAGGATATAAAAGCAAACTGCAGCCACGATAGACAGTGGAATGAGCAATCCTATGGTTTTATGTGAAATAGTCTCTTCAGCTTCTTCTGCAGCTTGTGGAATCGTATCGAAGCCAACAAACCAGAATGGAACGGTTACCAAAACCATTGCTATACCAGCTGTAATTGAGCCAGAATGTTTTGTAGAGAACATTGGACTTAAATTATCCCAATTACCCATTATTAATCCAGCGATAACAAACACAAATGTAAGTCCAATGAAAAGGATCGTGAGCCCAACTTGAAAACGGGCAGAGTTTTTCACACCAGTGAAATTGATTGTTGTAATTAGCAAAACAAATAGTGCACTCAAAACTATGTGAGAAAGATAGATGGGGCTTCCGTTCACGGAATACAATTCCAAATAATCGACGGACGGGACTAGATAACTAAAAACCTTACTGATAGAAACCGCTTCAAAAGCTGAAACCGAAAGATAGCCAAACACTAAAAACCACCCGACAATAAATGCCTTTGAGGTTCCGTAAGCTTTATAGGCATAGGCCACTTCACCGCCAGAAAGTGGCAAGGCAGCTGTAATTTCAGCATAACAAAGTCCGATTGCTAACATAAGAAGTCCGCCAATAGCAAAAGCGATTATTGTTCCTAATGGGCCAGCATTTGATAACCAAGTGCCCATTGCGGTTACCCAACCAACCCCAATCATTGCGCCAAAAGCCAAACTAAACATGCCTGCTTTGCCAATTCCCTTTTTTAATTTTGGTCTTTGAAATTTATCTTTTGATGTCATACGCTAGCTATAATTCAAAAACCTCATTTGGTTTGCCAATTCTGAAACCTTCTTTCATTACTTTTTTAGCTTCTTGACTGTTGCTATCAATTACTGGATTGGTATGATTGAAATGAATGAAAATTACTTTGTTTCTGTCCTTTTTGTCGAGTTGTTTAAATGCTTCCATACTCTCAATAATAAATGGATGAGGGATTTCAGAAATATCTCTATTGTTGATCTCTTTCCCACTATAAAATGTAGCATCTAAAAACGCGTAGTCCACTTTTTTAATTTCCTCGAGTATGTTTTTGTTCCATTTTTCCCATTTATCAATATCTGGAATAAAGAGAGCGGTTTTGTTTGGTCCTTTTATTTTATAACCAACCGTTTCAGAAAATTCATCTCTGTGTGGAACCAAAAAAGGTGTTACTTGAATCGTTTTTGAAAGCTGAACTTCCCGTTCATTCTCCAACTCTTTTAAGACAATATTCTTTTGTCCTACGAGCTGGCTCCAAGGGCCATTTGTGCTTAAAAATTCTTTCATTTTAGGCATCACGAAAACTGGAGTGTTTTGCGAATTCATCGCTTCTTTGCCCAAATACATTAAGCCAGTGTAATGGCCAATATGGGCATGTGTCAAAAAGATTCCATCTACAATTTCCTTTTCACTGTTTTTCTCAAACTGAGTAAGCCTTTTCATTTGCCTAACGATATCGGGAGTTGCCTCAAACAAATACGTACTGTTATTCGGCACATCAATTAAACCTAAAGAAACGACTTCTCTAGGAGCGGTTTTATTATCAAAAATAGGAGCACAACATTTCTTTTTACACCCAATTTGCGGGTAGCCAGCATCTTGAATTGTTCCTAGCAATATTATCGATGTTTTGGAAACGACAGGATCCTTTTCATTTTTTAGTGAAGTGGTTTTATTGGTGCAAGACACAAGTAAAATGATAAGTAGAACTATTGGAAATTTTCTCATTTTTGATCTTGATTCTGGAAAAGTTAATATTTCTATGGCTTTCGTATAAAACTGTTCTTGAAATAAAGATAATTGTTTTCGAAGACTTTAATTGAACATGTTCAGCATATTAGATGTTTTTGCATACATAGTGATAATTGTCGATATTTATAGAAAATAGAATTGTAAGTGTTCAAATACATTCACTTCATACATTTAAGTCAACTTGAACCAATCCTTTAACATATCAAAACCATGAAGAAAATTATCGCATTATTTTTTTGCTTTTTGTCCACTCAGTCTTTTTCGCAAACAAATATTATTGTCGGCACTACGACCGTGGAAGTTGATACAATATTCACAGGATTAGATATTCCGTGGGAAATTATTTACGGTGAAGATGGATTTATTTGGACGACAGAAAGAAAAGGAATAGTAAGCCGTATAGATCCAATTGCTAAAACGAAAACGGTTATTTTAGACATCGTTTCGTCCGTTTATCAAAATTCTGAATCTGGCTTATTAGGCATGGCTCTTCATCCAAATTTTACCACCACACCAGAAGTGTTCCTAGCATATACTTATGGAACGTTCTCTAATATTCAAGAGAAAGTGGTAAAGTATACATACAACGGAACTTCATTGATTAATGAAGTAATTTTAATAGACAATATCCTTGGAAATACAACGCACAATGGTTCCCGAATTAGTATTCTCCCTGATAACACTTTGCTTTTCTCAACAGGAGATGCTCAGAATCAATCGTTTCCACAGAATGTGAACCAAGTCAACGGAAAGGTGCTTCGTGTTAATTTGGACGGGACAATTCCAGCCGACAATCCTTTTGCCGGAAACCCAGTTTATAGTTTTGGTCATCGAAATATACAAGGCATGGTTCAACATCCGAATGGAAAAATCTATGTTTCAGAACATGGTGCTTCAACCGATGATGAATTTCAAGTACTCGAAGCAGGAAGAAATTACGGATGGCCGAATGTTGAAGGCTTTTGCGATACAGGAGGCGAACAAACGTTTTGCGCGGCGAATAATGTAAAAGAACCTTTGGTAGCTTGGACGCCGACAATTGCTCCTTCTGATATGGTATACTATGAAAATCCACTTTTCCCTGAATTTGACGGTCGAATTTTGATGACCGTTCTAAAGAACAAACGCATAGTTGCTTTGCAATTGAGCACAGACGGAAACTCAGTTATAGGAGAAGATTTTTATTTGAACAACCAATTTGGAAGGTTAAGAGATATTTGTGTTGGTCCAAATAAGGAAATTTACCTTGCTACAAATGGAGCATCATGGACAAATACAAGCCCAAATACGCACAGTATAATTGTTTTGCGAGCTTTAAATTCTGCCGGATTGAATCCCGTAAATCAAGGTTTTGTAAATGTTTATCCAAATCCTATTCAAAAGAATTTTAACTTGGAAGTTTCACCTCAATATCTTGGAGGGACTATTGATCTTATTGATGTATTTGGGAAGTCAGTTTATGAGTCTAAAGTTTTAAATCTGAACACAACTTTCGATGGAATGGATATTGCGAAAGGGTTGTATATTCTGAAGGTTTCAAACGGCTCAGAAGAGATAATTACGCGGATTGTCGTGGAGTAAGATTTTCATATAGGATACGATGATTAACCTAAACTGCATTTCAATACAGTTTGGGTTATTTTGTACTCTCTCTAATTACAAAAATGCTTTTTGGAGCTTTTTCAAGCGAAATTTAATCACTTTATCTATTTCTTATCCTTAATGATTAATGCTGGTATATCTAAAGACTTGTACAAAGCGTTATATGCATTCATTCCAGTTTCAATAATAGCATCGCGCTCATTTTTGTATACTTGCCAATCTTCCATTAAATCATTCAAACGTTCTTTAGCACCATTAGTAACTTTAGGGTCTGGTTGATCGATATAATTTTTTAAGTCTATAAGTTGTTCGTTTAGTTTATTATTGAAATTGATAACGTCTTGAAACGTTTTTTGCTTGGCCTGAATTAAGTTTTCTTCCCAACTATTAATTCGCTTGGATAAAGCTTCTCCTTGTTCTATCAAGGACGCCATACTTTCATTATCCTTTAGCAATTCAGCATGCGTGTTAAGCTGTGTTTTAGTAGATCTCAATTGATTGACAGACTGATGCATATCTCTAATAGTGCTTTCAATTGTAACAAGCATCTTTTGCTGTTCTGCAAAATCTTGAACAGTTGAATTAATCGCTGGGTTTGGAAGAATAGTTATAATCGTTTCAACTGTATCAGCTTCTAATATTAATCGCAATGTGTATTCACCTGGCCCCACAGTAGATCCAGAAAGCCCACCCAAACTAAAAACCTTATTTATTGCTGGTAATGACTCTCTTCCAAAATCCCAAGTAAAGCGATTATATCCTTTTTTCGAAGGTAAAACTTTAGGTCTTGATGGTCCACCAGGCCATGATTCAAAACCTTGTTGTTTTTTATTAGAGTATGTTCTAATAACTGCTGAATTTTGCAACACTTCTAATTTTAAATCCAACGAGTCTGCTGCTTCATCCAAATAATAATCGAATGTCACTCCGCTTTCTGGGTTTTGACCTAGTCCTGGGGACTTAGATACACCGCCAAAAATACGGTAAGTTGCTTTAGGCTGGAATAGTTGAACAGATTTTTTAGTAGCATTCATCATTTGAAGTACACCTAAATCATCTAAAATCCAGAATCCACGACCTGATGTAGCTGCTACCAAATCATTATCTTGAATGACTAAATCGTTGATAGGAGTGACAGGTAAGTTCAATTTTAAACGTTGCCAATTAGCACCGTCATCATACGAAACGAACAAGCCAATTTCAGTTCCAGCATACAACAATCCTTTTCTTTTTTTATCTGAACGAACAACTCTTACAAAACCGTTTGGATCGTTTAATCCATTTACTATTTTCGACCAAGTCTTGCCATAATCAGTTGTTTTAAAAACATAAGAGTTCAAGTCCATAGATTTGTAGCGCATGATAACAACATATGCTGCTGCAGGGTCATGTGGAGAAACATCTATACTATTTACAATTCCATCTTTAATTCCTATTGGTGTAATGTTCTCCCAAGATTTACCACCATTTTTTGTGATGTGTAATAAACCATCATCACTGCCAGCATACATTACACCTTCTTCATGTTCTGATTCTACCAATGCAGAAAGCGTATTGTAATTCTCTCCTCCTGCCATTTCATTTGTAAAGGGGCCACCACCTTTTCCATGTTTTTCAGTTTCATTCTTTGTAAGATCTGGACTGATTGCTGTCCAAGTTATTCCTTCATCAGTAGTTTTAAAAACAACATTACCAGCATGATAAATTGTAGCTCTGTTGTGTGGCGAACTAATAATAGGCGCATTCCAGTTGTAGCGATATTTAGCATCTTTTTGTTCAATGCCTAATCCTAATTCTGGATATTCTTTGATTAACTTATCAACTTTTGATGTTCTTGTCCATTTGCTAATATGTCCTTGATAGGATCCTCCATAAATTATTTCTGGATTATTAGGGTCCAATGCAATAAAAGCACTTTCTCCACCTGCCACAGAATACCAATCCTTCCAACCTATACCTGCATCATTTGTTCTACTTGCGATGCCAATTGCAGAGTTGTCTTGTTGACCACCATACACATTATAGGGCACCAGATTATCAGTTGTAACACGATAAAACTGTGCAGTAGGTTGATTTTCTTGAGAACTCCAACTTTTCCCTCCATTGAATGAAATATTAACACCTCCGTCATTGGAGTTAATTAAATTGGTATTGTCATTGGGGTTAATCCATAAATGATGATTATCTCCGTGAGGAACAGAAAGCATAGAAAAACTATTACCACCATCTATAGATTTCATTAACGGAGCATTTAAAACGTAGACAACATTTTCATTTTGCGGATCGGCAAAAATTTCCATATAATACCATGACCGTGTTATATTGACGCGATCACCATTAATTTGTTTCCACGTTTTTCCTGCATCATCAGATCGATATACTCCTCCTTTTTCTCCTTCAGCTTCAATCACTGCAAACACACGCTCAGAATTAGCTCTGGATACAGAAATAGCTGATTTTCCAAAAGTTTTTGGTAATCCTTCTTCCATTCTTTCCCAGGTATCTCCACCATCATTGGATTTATACAAGCCTGAATCCTTACCTCCTGATTCCATATACCATGGATACCTTCGGTGTTGCCACATTGAAGCGTATAAAATACGAGGGTTATTCATATCCATTGATAACGAAGAAGCTCCCGTTGTGTCATTTAATGAAAGTATTTTATCCCAAGTCTTCCCACCATTTTGAGTTCTATAAACACCTCTGTCTTTTGATGGGGCATATTGTGCTCCCTGAGCTGTCACATAAATAATATCAGGATTTGTAGGGTGAATAACAACATCTGAAATATGACGTGTTTTCTCAAGCCCTAAATGACTCCATGTTTTTCCAGCATCCATTGACTTGTAAACGCCATCTCCCATTGAAGACATAACTCCACGTGCAGCATGTTCTCCCATGCCTACAACTACAATATTGGGATCGCTTTCAGATACTGTAATAGCACCAACAGAGCCTGTTTTGAAAAATTTATCAGAGATATTTTCCCATGTGATTCCATCATCATTGGTTTTAAATACTCCGCCACCTGTGGAACCCATATAGTACGTGTGAGGTTGTCCAATTAAGCCAGTAGAAGCAACACTTCTGCCTCCCCTAAACGGGCCTATATTGCGCCATTTTAAACCATGAAATAAAGAATCTGTTAACGTTATGGCCGGTTCTGTAGTATTGGTTTTTCTTTTTTGTGCATTTACCGTTATAGGTAATAAAAGGGAACAAATAAATAATAGCTTTAATGATCTCATTTTGCTGGTTAATTTAAAATTATATTAATGTAGTTAACATTTTATTATTGGGCAATGATTCGTTTAATGAAGTTCAACGGTTGGTACATGTTGTCGGGGCGGATTTCGAAGAGCGTTCCTGTCCGAAGGACACGGAACTGCGAAACGAGAATCCGCAGTTGGAGTATCACCAAACCCCGCCCTGCAATATGTAACGTGTTAGCCAAAGTTTTTTATTTAATTTCTTTCTGTTCTATAATTCTTATGTCAGTGTCAAGCTTTACTCCTGTTATATTTTCATCAGCTAAGTCAAAGTCAAGAAATATAATTATATGTGCAATATCATTTTTAATACTAACAATCTCAATATTTCCATTTATTTTACCTTTTGTTTTAAATCTATAAAATGTTCCACCACCTGTGTATAATGCAAGTTGAATATTTTTAGATATCTTTTTTAAATCTTGTTTTTCTAATTCACCAATGTCTAAGAATACTGCTAAATTAGATGAAGGACAATCCTTCATTTCTGCATTAAAATCAGGTTGAAAATGCAGAAACAAAACATTCTTATTTCCTTTCTTTGGCTTGTAAGGAAGAGGGTCATTTATCCCAATTTTATATTTCTTTTTAAAATCGGCATCTTTTGCAATATATCCGTCAGCGACAAACATTTTCAATGAATCATCATTGTCGCAAAATACATAACACAATTTTGTTTCATTGAGAGGTGAATAAATTGAATCTCTATAGTCAATTTGTTGTTGAATTTCTATAGGTATTGCAATTGTGTCATTTTCTTGTGCAAATGAATTAATTACAATTATCAAAAGAATCAAAAAAGTCAATATCCTCATTTCTTTAAAATTTTGGCTAACGTTTGGCGGGTTTAAGAAGTTGGCGATTTCGGAGCACAAAACTGTTTGCCAGCACTGCACTTGATACGAAGCACAAAACTTCATTTAACCACTGAACCGCCAATTTCTTAAACCCGCTGTTATCGGCATGTGCTACTGTCAGTCTGAAGTCGTGCCGTGCAATTTTGCAGTCACTTTATTCATAGATTGTTTTTTATGATTTCGTCAAGTGTGTCCTCAACATCTTTTCCGTAACCCACTTGAGTGAAAATTATTTTTCCTGTCTTGTCAATTAAATACATTGTAGGATAACCTGAAACATGATAATCTTTTGCTGCATCTTTTCCGCCTAACAAAACAGTGTATGTAACTCCACGCTTTGCAAGAAAAGCTGCAATGTCATCTTCCTTTTTATCGTAAGGATCAATGCCGATAATTCGCAAGCCTTTGCTCTTATATTTTTCATGTAACGCTTGCAACGCTGGAAGTGCTTGCATACATGGGTAACACGATTTGTAAAAAAAGTCAATTAACACAAGTTGTCCTTGCAAACTTTTCAAACTTATTTTCTCATCAGTCAAAGAAAGCAATTCCCAATTAGGTGCAATCGTATCTTTCTTTAAAGGGTCGGGACTTTTGTATGGAACATAATCTTTGGTCTTGTAATAAGTCGGAATAGAATTTAATGTCAAGATATTTTCGTCTTTCAAATTATTTATCTCGTATTTGTTCAGAACAATTTTTTCGTATTGATACATCGTGTCATTGTTCATCACTAAATCAAAGGCGATGGAATATTGAACGGGAATCATGTCTTCTTTCTTAATCCAATATTGATATTCCTGTCGCAAAGTTTTCATTGCCTCTGTGCTATCGTTTTCTGGAATTTCGTTTACTTGAATGTGATAGCATAATGCTCCGTTCAAATTTTCTTGTCCGATGAATTTAAAAAGATGTTGGTTGTCTATAAAGTCAGAGTCGTGTTGCAATGGTGAACTTTTCTTGTTAGTCAGCGGAGAATAGAAAGTGTAATTATGAGCATACGATTTAATTTCCTTTGCCCACACTTTTTTTGACATTATTGTTGCCGTGCTGTCTTTGCTTGATGTTGTTACAAAATCATCACCTGTATACATCACTTCAAATGAGGTTGTATCATTCCAAAATACTTTATAATGAAAAGCCGAAGAGTAAAGTGAATCGTCTTTTAATTTTTTAAAACTGCACTTAAAAATCGTTTTAGAAGTATCCTTTTCACTCATATACTTCATGTATTTTGTCATTTCATAGTAGCCGTTCTGAACGGATTGGCATTTGTCGTATGATTGTTTCAAAATCTCTTTTGCATCTTGTCCGAATGAAGCAAAGCAGAATAAAAGTAGTCCTGTTGTGAGTAAAATATTTTTCATTGTTGTTTGTTTTTTTTGTCTGTTCGTTTTTTGCAGAATGTTCAAAGTTAGTAGTGTCCCCAAGCATTGCCGATAACACTGGGCTAATCCATATATGGATTATTCCCTTAGTATATTCTATACCATTTATCCGATAATAACCGTTTGTTAGTCGAATGGCTTGGCATTTCTTTTTCATAAGAATTAAATGTACAAAATTCTCAAAAGAAAAACGGGGTATGAAAAGCTATTGCTTCACAATTCGCTCAATAGAAGTCCGCGTGCCATTCGAAATTTTCACAAAATAAATGCCACTTTCAGCATCAGAGAGGTTCACCTCAAAGCTAGTTGAGTTTATGTTTCTAATACTAAATTTTATGCTTTGACCCAGCCCGTTTACGACCTGAATATTTTCTGTTTTCACCCCATTTTCCGCAAAATTCAACTGGAATTTACCAGAAGTAGGGTTAGGTGAGATGGTGAAGGTAAGTTGATCGACTTCAGATACGGATAGCAAACACGGTTGTGGTAAGGTTACTATGTTCACAAAGGTGTCCGTTTCGCACTGCAGAAGATCAGTTACGGTAACTGAATATGTTCCGGCTTGAGCAACGGTAATTGCCTGTGTTGTTGCGCCAGTGCTCCATGCGTAAGTTGCTCCTGGAACAAGTGCAGATAAGGTTACTGAATCACCTTGACAAATCGTGTCGTTTGGCGTAGCGATGATTTGGTTCAATTGAGCAACTTGTGTAATAATCAATGTATTTGGACAAGGTGTTCCAATAGTCGCGGGATTACTTGCAATAACTCGGACCTTATACAAAAAACCGAAATTTGCGTTTGCAGGTATTGTAGCTGGAACTAAGCCAATGTTGATGGGAATGGAGCCAATATTTATAGGGTTGGTAAATTGACCAAATGCGTTCGATAATTGGGCAGTAAAGACATTTCCAGGAACAAAGGTTCCAGTTGTAGAAAACGGCACTAAGACATTTCCACCAGCACAAGTAGATAATTGCAGAATTGTATCTGTTGTGATTGTATTTTGTGCGTTAAGCGTCACACTAAACAGTATCGCGGAGAAGAAGAGTATGATTTTTTTCATGATTGTTCATTTTTTCTTTGCCTACCTACAAATTAGGTAGTTGATTTTGAATCAAATGTACGAAAAGACTTGAAAAAAATAGAATTATCTTTTCTTGATAATGATGGCTTTTAAATAGATGTGTTAAGGAAACCACGATTTAAAAGGATTCTAAGATTACCACGATTTTATTTGTTGGATATTTGAAACCCTTACTCGCAATTTTCTTTGGAAGAATGGCAACAGTCCATTTTCATTTCTGGCTCCTGTTTTTGCATTCCAGAAGAATGTTTCATGGCCATTTCAGCTTTAGGACTAATAAAAGGAATACCTAGGTTCATTCCACGAAGGATAATTAAGAATCCAACTAAAGTTAGCATATACGGAACTGCAGAATTTAGTTTTGTACGCAGTGCTCCGTTGATTTTTCCAGCAGCAAAACCGACGGCAATCATAGAAGGAAGCGTTCCGACACCAAAAGCAATCATGGCGAGAGCGCTTGAACCCTGCGTGCCTGTTAGCAAGGCATTCATCAATGCAACATATACCATGCCGCAAGGAAGCAATCCATTCATGGCGCCAAGTAAGGGCAATTTAAACGGGAATTTACTTCGTAAGATGGTGCCAATTCCCTTGCTTACAAATCCGTTAACATTGAAGCTCGGGATGTTTAAATGAAATGATTTTCCCAACCACTTGCGCCAAGCATAAGCAATCAATAGAATACCTGAAATGATACTCAACCATTGTAAAATACCAAAGGTATGAATGGTCAACCCTATACTACCGATGAGCAATCCTAAAATAGAATAAGTGAAAATGCGGCCTAAATTGTATTGTAAAACGCCACCCAAAATCGTCCAATTGTTCTTGCGATTAACAGGCACAGCCATGGCAATTGGCCCGCACATACCAATACAATGTAGACTAGATGTTAGCCCTAAAATAAAGCCAGTAATGACGAAAGTGCTCATGAATTAAAATTCGATTTTTTCCTTTTGCATGTATTTTTCACCGTTTACAGTGTAATAAATTTCCGTGTCGTAATGACCCTTTACCAATTCTTTTTTATCGATTAAAAAGGTGTTGGTATTTTCGATGTTATAGTCGCGATCGAGTTTTTCATCGTTGTTGCGAATAAGCTTCAATTCGATGTTTTCAGCGCCAAGATTTTCCGGAATTTTCACCACCAAATGTTCTTCAATAAAACTAAGTGCAATTTTCTCTTCTAAGTCTTCAGAGTTTTGAACGGCATCCATTTCTTGGCTGTAATTGATTTCTCGTTCGTAATAATCTGGCGTAACCAAATCTACGTTTGTTGTCATCAATTTAATAGCTAAAACTAAGATGAAAATCATAAAAGCGCCGAGTGCAATAGCAATTCCTTTTCCCCAATTCATATCCTTTGTTTTTATAAAGTTGGACCAATAAAATTGGTTTTCGCTTCTTCAATTAATTTTCCATTCCCCATAACGCGGATGGTAATTTTTTTCAACCCATCTTCCAGCTCGCTGTATGGCATAATAACGATGAAACGCTCTTTCAACAAACTTTCTTTTTCCAAAGTTAAGTCTTTTACAACCATTTCTATTTTTGCGTTCGGGTTGTCTACTTCTAAAGTGATTTTGTAATCTTTTTGCGTTTTGTTTGTCAAATTTATCTCGAAAATATTACTCAGAATACCTGGAGCATTTGTTTGATAGGTTGTTCCCCTTTGACGGTTAATATTCGTTTCAAAATCTTTTCGCGTGACCAAAAGGGCAATGAATGCGATGATCATTATTCCCTGAAGAATGGTGTAGGAAATAACGCGTCGTGTCCATTGAAATCCAGTACCGTTTTTAATACCATTTTCAGATTCGATACGAATCAATCCTTTTTCTGTTCCAACGGAATCCATGATGTGATCACAAGCATCCATACAAGCTGTACAATTCACACATTCCAATTGTGTGCCGTGACGTATATCAATTCCTGTTGGGCACACTTGAACACATTGATTGCAATCTATACAATCTCCTTTTCCAGCGGCTGCTCTGTCCTCATCTTTTCGGAATTTTGAGCGATCTTCACCACGAACATAATCGTAGGCAACAACCATAGAATTTTGATCAAGAAGCACCCCTTGCAATCTTCCGTAGGGACAAATTGTTGTACAAACTTGCTCTCTCAAACGAGAGAAAACCATATAAAAAACGGTGGTAAAAATCACAAGTGAAATGAATCCACCGACGTGTTCTGAAATAGAGTCGGTTTGAATTTTCCAGAGTTCTTCTGAGCCAATGATGTATGCAAGGAAAGTGTTTGCAATTAGGAAAGATATCACCCAAAAAATGATGTGTTTGAGCGTTTTCTTTCGAATTTTCTCCCAATCCCATTTTTGTCGATCCAATTTCTTTTGATGAGTCCAATCTCCTTCTATCCAAAATTCAATTCGTCGGAAAACCATTTCCATAAATATCGTTTGGGGGCAAATCCAACCACAAAACAAACGTCCAAAAATTACGGTAAATAATATGACGAAGACAATCCCGATTATCATCGCAAAGGCGAAAAGATAAAGGTCCTGTGGCCAAAAAACTTTCCCGAAAATGATGAACTTTCTTTCTAAAATATTGAAGAGTAACAATTGATGCCCTCCAACAATAATGTGCGGCGCAGCAAAAAGAAATGCAAGTAATGAATAACTAAGTATTTGCCTCTTGTTGAAGAAAGGACCTGCTATTTTTTTTGCGTAAACCCAAATTCTTTTACCGTCTGTTCCAATAGTGGAGACGTGGTCTCTGAACTCTTCCTCTTCGTCAATCATGACTTTTATGTTATTATTTTATTTCTGTTCCCTGAGGTTCTTTTCCTTTAGTATAAGGCATGCTTAGAACGAAAGAAGTTACTTGTTGAATCTGAACTGGATTTAGCTTTGAAGCGTGTTCCGGCATTCCATTTGCGTTTCCAATTTTTACTAACTTAAATAAGTCCTTAATATCGTTTCCGTACAACCAGAATTTATCTGTCAAGTTTGGCCCTATGTTACCCTCTCCATTTGGGTTGTGGCAAGAAACGCAATTTACCTCAAACAACCCTTTTCCTGTTGAAATATCAGTTGCGTCAGTCATTAAGGTGGCATTCGTTTCATCAACATTCATTGCCATTTTAGTAAGGTAGGCATCTACTTCTTTTTTAGATTCTACCATGTCTTTTTCATAGGCTGCAATTTGTAAATCACCTGTACCTAAAATATGGTAATTGAAAATGTAAATTATACCGAAGATTATGGTTGCGTAGAACATCCAAACCCACCAAGGTGGTAAGTTATTGTCCAATTCGTGAATTCCGTCGTATTCGTGATCCATCAAAATACTTTCCTCGTCTTCGATTTCTACAACATCAGTTAATACCTTATTCCATTTTTTGAAAACGAATCCTTTTTTCGCAGGTTTTGGTTTTTCAGGAATCAACATTGCCATGAATTCTTTGAAAAGGCCCCTTAAGTACCAGAGCACTCCAAGTAAGATTATATCCACGATAATCAAAGCATAGATATCAGAATTTTCAATCAACAACCACGGCATGCCTTCTTCTGCAATTCCAGGACCGTTGAACGTAAATGCAGAAGCATTGCTATTTAGAGCCATTAATCCAAAAGCACCGACCAAAAGAGCAATCGTTTTAACTACTGTGCTACTTCCTTTGGACTCATTTTCGATCAATTTTTTCTTGATAGCATCAGATTTTATTAATGATTTAACTGAGTTTGACATTAAGAAAATTGAGAAGAACAAAATCACGGTTAAAAACAACAACCAGTAAAACATATTAAGATTGTCTTTGTAATTTGGAACGTATGTGATAACTGGCGAACTTGTGTCAACAGTTTGAGCAGCAGCTGGTTCTGGCTTTGCATAACTATCAACATACGACAAAATAGCATCAACATCTTCGTTAGTTACTTCTTGCGGTGTCATAGCTGATGGACTCCATTTTTCAACTTCAATCGCCATTTTACTTTTCCCACTGGCAACCAAAGTTTGCGGATTTTTTACCCATTCATAAAGCATTGCGCCTTCGCCCGCGTCTTCCCATTTTTGTTTCACTCCCTTTAAAATAGGTCCTGTTGAATTTTTATCCAACATATGACAAGCGCTGCATTTAGCTTTGAACAAAGCTTCACCGTCTTGAGCATTAGCCATTGTGATCGCAAATACAGTTGCGATAGACAATACAATTGTTTTGAAATATCTTTCCATGATTTTTCTAGTTTTTAGAGTCCACCGCATGGACATCATTCGTTTCCAAATTATCTTCGATAGGCATTTGCCCCATTTCGTCGATGTAGTTTTTCTTCATTCTCACTACTCGATATATCATCACAGTAAAAAATACTACGAATACCACTAGAGAAAATATTGGGTAAATGTTTACCCCGTCTATCGTTGTCAAGTTTCCTGAAATAAATCGTAACATAACTATTTAGTTTTAGGCATTTTCTTAATATCAGTACCCATTCGCTGTAAGTATGCGATAAGAGCTACGATTTCTTTTTTCTGCATTTTAGCAATCTCAGCTTTCTTGTCCATACCTGCCAATATATCTTTCGGGAGGTTTTCAACGATATCTGTTGCAATCGCTAAAGCTTGTTTTTCCAAATCTTGAAGCGCAATTTTATCATAACCTTTAGCATAAGGAACACCAAGTGTTTGCATTGCACGTATTTTCTTCGGCAAGTAAGAAACATCTAAATCATCTTTCTTGAACCAAGGATATGCTGGCATGATAGATCCTGGAGAAACCTCTTTCGGACGCATCATATGTTGGTAATGCCAGAAATTACTTCTCAAACCACCTTCACGAGCTAAATCAGGACCAGTTCGTTTAGAACCCCATAAGAATGGGTGATCATAAACAAATTCACCAGCTTTTGAATATTCACCGTAACGAACAGTTTCAAAACGCAATGGACGAATCATTTGAGAGTGACAGTTGTTACAACCTTCACGGATGTACAAGTCACGCCCTTCTAACTCAAGAGGAGTATATGGTTTCACACTTGAGATAGTTGGAATGTTACTTTTCACGATAAGTGTCGGTATGATTTCAACAGCTCCACCAATTCCAACGACCACTAAAGACAAGATTAAGAAACGAATTGGTTTTCTTTCAATTGTTCTGTGCCAGTATTCTCCTTTGTGTTTTACGTTTGGATTGTGAACCTCCACGATGTGTTCGTCTTCTTCGTTTGCCAAGAAGTTCCCTTTTTTGGCAGTTTTCACTAAGTTATAGAACATCATACAAGCACCAATGATGTACAATAAACCACCTAATGAACGTAACATGTAGTAAGGACGCATGGCAGTTACTGTTTTCAAGAAATCAGCATTTACTAACTGACCTTCTGGTGTAAATTCTTGCCACATCAATCCTTGCATGAATCCGGCGATATACATTGGAATTGCCCATAAAAGAATACCCAATGTTGCAATCCAGAAGTGTTGATTCGCCATTTTTTTAGAGTATAATTCTGTTCTAAACATTCTTGGGAATAACCAATAAAGCATACCGAAGGTCAACATACCATTCCAACCCAATCCACCAACGTGAACGTGAGCAATAGTCCAATCGGTAAAGTGTGAAAGCATGTTTACATTTTTCAATGATAACAATGGTCCTTCGAAAGTTACCATACCATAAGCGGTTAAGGCGACAACCATAAATTTCAACAAAACATCGTCACGAACTCTATCCCATGCACCACGCATAGTCAATAGTCCGTTCAACATTCCTCCCCATGATGGAGCAATCAACATTACGGAGAATACTACCCCTAAACTTTGCGCCCAATCTGGAAGAGAAGTGAACAACAAATGGTGAGGTCCAGCCCAAATGTATAGGAAGATCAAAGCCCAGAAGTGGATAATAGAAAGTCTATATGAATAAACTGGACGACCAGCTGCTTTTGGCACAAAGTAGTACATCAAACCTAAGTAAGGTGTTGTAAGGAAGAACGCAACCGCGTTGTGGCCATACCACCATTGTACGAGGGCATCTTGAACTCCAGCATAATAAGAGTAACTTTTGAAAAAGGATATTGGCAACTCAAACGAGTTGAAAATGTGCAACATTGCTACTGTAACGAATGTTGCGATGTAGAACCAGATTGCTACATAAAGGTGTTTTACTCTTCTTTTTAATATGGTTGCGAACATGTTCCAGCCCCAAACAACCCAAATTCCTGCGATTAAGATATCAATCCACCATTCTAGTTCAGCGTATTCTTTCGAAGATGTCATCCCCATTGGAAGAGTGACTACAGCACAAACAATGATAAATTGCCATCCCCAGAAGTTGATGTAACTTAACTTGTCACTCCACATTCTCGTTTTCAGCAAACGTTGGAGAGAATAATAAACTCCAGTGAAAATACCGTTTCCGACAAATGCGAAAATAACTGCATTGGTGTGCAATGGTCTAATTCTACCAAACGAAAGGATTTTAAACCCTAAGTAGTCATTAAAGAATTGGGGAAAAGCCAATTGCAAGGCAACCGTTAACCCAACGAGCATACCAGTAATACCCCAAATTATTGTGGCATACGCGAAATACTTTACGATCTTATTGTCGTAACTAAACTTTTGTACTTCCATCTGTTTCTTGATTTGTTTTTTGTAGTTCTAGTTCTTCATCAAAGAGAATTCTTACGGATGGCGAGTAATCGTCATCAAATTGCCCATCTCTAGCAGCCCAGAAAAAAGAGGCTAAAAAGAAAAGTGCAACAATTAAACTTACTACCAACATGATGTATATCATTCCCATGCGACAAATGTCACAAGAATGTCATGGACAAAGAATGACCCGAATTAGGTAATAACCTGATTAATGTCATGTTTTTTAGAAATGTAGGCTTGTATTGGTTTTTACCGCGGAGAACGCCGAGTATTACACAGAGAAAGCGGAGAAATTTTGTTGAGCAGAATAAAACAATACAGAAACTCATTTTTTCTTAGCGTTCTCCGCAATTCTCTTTGCGCTCTCCGCGTTAAAACTACTTTCGAAACACCGCCATAAACGTACTCAAGAAAACAACAGTTATAGAACTAATTGGCATTAAAATAGCGGCTACTAAAGGGCTTAAATTTCCTGTTACGGCAAAACTTAAACCTATAACGTTGTAGGTAATGGAAAATACCATACAAACGATAATTACCGTTTTTGAAAAGGAAGAGGTCTTCAGTAAATTATCTAGTTGACTGAGTTTGTCTGCCACGATAATTGCGTCGGAAGAGGGTGTAAATCGGAAAACATCCTCGGATACGGCAATGCCAACATCTGCTTTTGCAAGTGCTCCAGCATCGTTCAAACCATCGCCAACCATAATAACGGATTTGTTTTGAGATTGTAAATTTTGAATATACTCGAGCTTCTGTTTCGGGCTGTATTCAAAATGCATTTCGCTGTTCGAAGGGAAAAGAGCAGCCAATTTTTCTTTGTCTTTTTGACTATCGCCTGAAATAACGTGAAGTTGATAATTGCCTAATCTTCTCAGTAAATCACCGATTCCTGGTCGAAGTGCTGTGCTGATGATAAAACGACCAATTTTTCCGTCAAAAGAAGTGTAACTTGCGGTTTCCTCACTTATTTCTTTTGGCGTTCCGCAAAAATCTGCACTTCCTAGTTTGTATTCTTTTCCTTCAAAAGTTCCGGAAATACCTTTGCCTTTTGTTTCTTCAAAATTTTCGATGAAAACGGATGTCAAATCAGCGTCTTTGTTCAGAAATCCGGAAATCATTCTTGACATTGGATGTGTAGAAGAACTAGATAAAGCATAAAGAATTTGTTTGTCTTCTTTTGATAATTCATCCCCAACATATTCTACGTTTTGAGCATTTCCAAAAGTTAATGTTCCCGTTTTATCAAATACGATATCTGTTGTTTGATTCAAACGTTCAATGACCCCAACATTTTTCAAATACAAGCCTTTTCTGCCCAACAACCGCATGATGTTGCCAAAGGTAAATGGCCCCGAAAGCGCTAGAGCACAAGGGCAAGCAACGATTAAAATAGAAACAACAATTCGTGTAATTTGCGTAGAATCGATAAATGCCCAAGCAATGGC
Source organism: uncultured Flavobacteriales bacterium (assembly GCA_963977135.1). Lineage (GTDB taxonomy): Bacteria > Bacteroidota > Bacteroidia > Flavobacteriales_D > Crocinitomicaceae > UBA2040. Next base: position 62,409 of record CAXBNN010000005.1, read on the forward strand.
GGAAATTCCTGCTACAACCAACAAAGCGGCAAGAAAATAAAAGGATAATTTGTTTTGATAGTTCAGTCCAGTTGTTTCTTCTTTTTCAGATTTAACCTCGTCCCACATGCGCGTGAGTTGACTTCGATTGCTTTCTTTTTCAACCCTTAATTCGACTCTATAACCTTCCAGTCGCCCACCAGCGTAAATAAAATCGCCCTTTTTTTTGGTAATTGGGTTTGATTCTCCAGTCACGAATGAATAATCGATTTTCGCTTCGTCTGAAAGTAAATACGAATCACATGGCAAAACTTCGTCGTTTCTGAGCACAATGGTGTCGCCTTCTTTCAATTGCTCAATTTCGACAATTTCCTCCTTTTCTGATAAAATGCGGGTTATTGCCAAGGGGAAATAGGAAGTATAATCTCGTTCAAATGAAAGCATTCGGTAGGTTTTACTTTGAAACCATTTTCCAATAAGCAAGAAAAAGATAAATCCAGCAAATGAATCCATGTAGCCTGGTCCGCCGCCAGAAAATATGGTGAAAGCACTTTGAGTATAAAGTGCAATTATTCCAATGGTAATGGGTACATCGAGATTTAAACTTTTGTAGCGCAAGGCTTTAAATGCCGAAATGAAATAATCTTGAGCAGAATAAAGTAAAACGGGAATTGAAATGGCAAACGACAAGTAAGAAGTGAAAGTCCGAAATTCTTCAAAGTCGTCTTTGATTCCTAAATACTCAGGAAAACTCCATAGCATAATGCTACCAAAGGCAAAACCTGCGATTCCGAGTTTGTATAAATATTGTCGGTCTTCTATTTTAGCTGTGTTTCCACGTGAGCCAAAATTAGGAACATATCCAATTCTATCGAGTAAAATAGCTAGTTGAGACAAGGGCAGTTTTGCTCCGTGATAGACAATGGAAGCCTCTCGTTTACCGAAATTCACTTGACAACTTACAATGTTCGGTTCAATTTTACTGATATTTTCGAGAAGGTAAATACAGGAGGAGCAATGAATGCTTGGCAAATGAAGATTTATCCTTGTTAGATCACCATCTTCAAATTCTATAAATTTTGCACGAATGGATTCAACATCCAGAAAGTTGTATTTGTGAGCATTCTCGGCACTTGGCTTAGTTCCAGGCTGACTTTCCATTTGGTAAAAATTGCCCAAATTATTTTCACTAAGCAGTTGATAAACGCCTTTACAACCCGTACAACAAAATTCTTTTTCTTGGTATACTATCGAATTCCCAATAATCTCATCTCCACAATGATAACAGGGTTGAGAACTCATATCGTTTTAGAAAATAAACGTTGATTTTGACTTTCTGGAGATAAATTCTGGTCGAATGCCATACAAACATTTCTAACAAAAGGAACACCAGTTTCAGTAACCAAAACATGATTTCCATTAATTAGCACCAAATTATCCTCTACCATCTCTTGAAGCTCCTTTTTTATTGCTGTATGTATTGGTGCCAAATCGCCGTCGTTACTCAGTTCAGTTTCAAATTTACACATTAAATCCAAGATATATTTTCGTATGATGAGGTCGGTTTCACTGAGTAAATGTCCACGGTAAATGGGAATTATACCTTTGCTGACAATTTCTTGATATTTCTCTACGCTTTTTTCATTTTGAGCAAAAGCAAACCAACTATCTGAGATGGAAGAAGCTCCCAAACCAATCATCATGGCCGTGCTCTTTGTGGTGTAGCCCATAAAGTTTCGGTGCAAGGTTTTGTTTTTAAAAGCAATAGCTAAATCATCTTTTGGCTTAGCAAAATGATCCATCCCAACTTCAATATATCCCTCTTCGAGTAATTTGCTTTTTGCAGTTTCGTATAGTTTTCGCTTTTCTTCACCATCGGGAAGATCTGATTCGTCGAATCCTCGCTGACCATTTCCTTTTATCCATGGAACATGAGCATAGCTATACAATGAAATTCGGTCCGGTTGAAGAAGCAAGGTTTTTTCGACCGTATCCATAATATCGGCTAAAGTCTGTTTCGGTAAACCAAATACCAAATCATGGGAAATGGATTTGTAACCAATATTTCTGGCTTCATCGTGCACTTTTTTCACTTGCTCGAATGACTGAATGCGATGTATGGCTTTTTGAACAACTGGACTATAATCTTGAATACCAAGACTTAATCTTCGGAATCCGAAGGTGTATAATTTCAACAAATGTTCAGAATTGGTATTGTTTGGGTGTGCCTCAAAACTCAACTCATGTTCATCGCTATTGACAGATTCAGCTTCAAAAATATACTGAACCAAATCAATAAGTTTATCTGCTGGAAAGAAAGTGGGTGTTCCTCCACCAAAATGCAACTCCTTAATTTCTGGATTAAAAGCAAACTGATTTTTGTAAAGTGCCCATTCCTTTTTAACTGCAGCTAAATAAGGTTCTTCGACTTGATGATTTTTTGTAATGCGTTTATGGCATCCACAAAAGGTGCATAAACTCTCACAAAATGGCAAGTGAATATATAGACTAATTGGTTTTGAATCAAATATTTCAATGTTTTTACCTAAAAAATTAATCCAAGCAGATAAAACTAAGGGTTCATTCTTCCAAAACGGGACAGTTGGATACGAAGTATATCGCGGTCCTGGTTTATTGTATTTATCGATCAAATTTCCTTCCATTTCCCTTTTGTTAGGCACAAAGTTATCTTAGGTAGTCAGAAAAAAAAATGACTTGTATCAGCTTTATGACTTATAAATTTGGTATTTTTGTTAGAGGGAGAAAACCAACTTAATTATGCTGAACAACTCACATAAAAACGTTACTTGCGCTACTTGTTTAGTCAGAAAAGACTCACTGTTTGGTTCTTACTGCGATAACGACACGGATCATTTGAATGCCCACAAATCATGTACCTACTATAAAAAGAATCAACCTCTTTTTTTAGAAGGGAGTTTTCCTAGAGGGGTTTATTGTTTGAATCATGGTAAGGTAAAGGTTTTTACTCGTGGCGATGAAGGCAAGGAGCAAATCATTCACATTGCCAAAGAAGGAGAGGTAATTGGCTTTCGATCTATGTTTAGTGGAGAACCTTATACAATGTCTGCTGAAACACTTGAAGAAAGTAATATTTGTTTTATCTCAAAGGATGACTTTTTAAATATGGTAGACACCAATCCAATTTTACGGAATGGGGTAATGAGGGAATTATCGAAAGAATTGAGTGACAGAGCCTTGGCTTTGACCAATATGGCTCAAAAATCAGTGCGTGAACGCTTAGCCTTTTCTCTTGTAATGTTGGACGACATTTATGCAGGTGAAGAGATTAATCTTTCCAGAGAAGATATGGCCAATTTTGTAGGAACGGCAACTGAAACGTTAATACGTTTGTTGAAAGAATTCAAAGAAGATGGATTGCTTGAAATACATGTTCGTAAACTAGCAATTTTGGACAAAGTTGGATTGCGGAAAATAGCAGGTATGCATTAGGAAAAAGGGAGCTTTTCGCTTTTCAATCTCTTTAAAAATGAATGAAAGCTTCTGCTGTGTCTACCTTCCTTACCACCTATAAATGTTCCTTCCTGAGCCGGCAATTTAAAACCTTCCTCTGCAACAGCTTTTTCAATATCGATTTTCCAGTTCATTTGAACTTTATGCAGATCGACACCAGCTTCTCTTGAAAGCATTACTAAATCAACCGTGGATGCTTGGAAAAAATCAGCGCTATATTCCCAAAGTACGTTGATACTCTTTTGAGTTCTTTTGTATTTATCTTCATCCGAGAACTTAAGTTCCCGAAACCATAAGCGACTTTTTTCAACCTGATTTTTAAATAAGTCAACTTTTTCTGTTGCCAGTTTCGAAAGAAACGCATCCTTGCTTTTCACTAATTCTTGATAATAAAACGAATGAAAGGTGTCCACAAAGAATTGTCTAACAATTACAAAAACCTCGTCCTTATTTTCAAGTTCAAAAAGTATGGCGTTGAAATACTCTTCAGGCTTTTTCCGGATAATATCAAAGGCATGACCTTCTTCTTTCTTTTGAATACCATTCACCTCTTTATAAGTAATGTTTGCAATACTTAATAAGTGATCTGTCAAATCACTTTGTGAAAGCGAATTAAGAAAAGGCGTGTTGAATAATGACAATTCCCTTAGCCGATAGCTATAAATTAATGCACTATCAGCAATCTGTAAATAATATTTTATTTGAGGAGTCATTTTCTTGTTCATACATCAAATGAATTTTCTGATGCAATATGGTTCGTTTACTTATTTGTTTTCAATCCAAGTAGTGTGTATAAAGGGCAAAAGCTAATAGATGACGTTAATATAAAAACTACGCTGATTATCAGCACTATTGTACTCCAAGTCCCGCTTAGGTTTCCAAAAACAACAGTTAGTAGCCCAATAGCTCCTAAGATTAACCTGACCATTCGGTCCATTTTCCCCATATTTGGTTTCATATACTCGAATTTTAACAAAGAACGTGAAAAGCGAGAGTATGAAATATGACAAATTTCAAATCAAAACATGATAAAAGTCATAAATAATACCACTGTGTTTAGAATAAATTTACATGTGATAGTGGAGTAAACGAGGTCAATTTAGATTTAACAGATTGAAGTGATTATCTTTGTTCTCATTATTTAAATTGCAAAAATGAGTTTAGCAAAATACACGGTTACGGCCGCATTGCCATACGCCAACGGCCCCCTTCATTTAGGGCATGTTGCTGGGGTTTATTTACCATCTGATATTTTCGTTCGTTTTCTTCGGATGAAAGGACATGATGTGGCATTCATTTGTGGAAGTGACGAACATGGTGCTGCTATTACTTTGCGCGCAAAAAAAGAAGGTGTTTCACCTCAAGAAATTGTAGATAAATACAATGCAATTATTGGTAAGTCCTTTAGAGATTTTGATATCTCTTTTGATATTTTCCATCGAACATCTTCAAAAATCCATCATGAAACAAGTCAAGACTTTTTCAAAGTCTTACACGATAAAGGCAAATTCATAGAAGAAACTTCAGAGCAATATTACGACGAGGAATACGACCAATTTTTGGCAGATCGATACATTACAGGAGAATGTCCTAAATGTCAAAACCCAAGCGCTTATGGCGATCAATGCGAAAAATGTGGCAGCGCTCTTAGTCCAACGGAATTGATAAATCCCAAATCTACTTTAAGCGGAAAATCGCCTGTGATGCGCTCTACTTCACATTGGTATTTGCCAATGGAACAGCACGAAACATGGTTGAAAGACTGGATTCAAAAAGGTTTGTTAGACGGGATTCAGCAACATGACCCCAAAGCCTGGAAAAATCAGGTCGTTGGTCAATGTATGTCATGGATAGACGGTGGTTTGCGACCGAGAGCAATGACCAGGGATTTGGATTGGGGAGTGAAAGTTCCTGTACCTGGTGCTGATGGAAAAGTACTATATGTTTGGTTGGATGCACCAATTGGTTACATTTCTGCAACCAAGCAGTGGGCAATTGACAACAATAAAGATTGGAAAGACTATTGGACGGGAGAAAGAAAATTGGTTCACTTTATTGGGAAAGATAATATCGTTTTTCACGCTATCATTTTCCCAATATTATTAAGAGATCATGGTGATTTAATTTTGCCTGATAACGTTCCAGCTTATGAATTTTTGAACCTCGAAGGTGATAAATTTAGCACTTCAAGGAATTGGGCAGTTTGGCTACATGAATATATTGACAACCATCCAGATAAGATAGATGAATTGAAGTATGTCTTGACGTCCATTGCGCCAGAAAATAGAGATTCTGAATTTACATGGAAGGAATACCAACAACGGATAAATTCTGAATTAGCAGACATCCTCGGAAACTTCGTTAATAGAGCTTTAGTCCTTACGCAAAAGTATTACGAAGGAAAAGTTCCTCAACAAGGTGTTTTGACAACTGAGGATATGTCAATGTTGGCGGAAGTAAAAGCTTCTGTTTCTAAAATTGAAGAATTAGTATATGCTTACAAGTTGCGCGATGCGCAAGCCGAAGCAATGAATTTGGCTAGGATAGGTAACAAGTTTTTAGCAGAAACTGAACCATGGAAGCTAGTTAAAACTGATGAGGAAAGAGTTAAAACAATAATGAATTTGGCACTCCAAATTACGGCAAACTTGAGTATTGTTTTACAACCCTTTTTGCCAGCGACAGCAGCTAAATTGAGTGAGTTTTTAAATTTCAAAACATCAGATTGGTCTGTGGCAGGACTTGAAAACTTACTTGAGGCGGATCACCAAACCAATCCGCCGACAATTTTATTTCCAAAAATAGAAGACAGCTTAGTTGAAGAAGAAATTGCTAAATTGCATTCGGAAGACGAAATATCTCCTTTTGATGCGCAAAAAGAAGAAGTTACTTTTGAAGATTTTACAAAAATGGACCTTCGCCTTGGGAAAATTATTTCAGCCGAAAAAGTTGAAAAAGCAGATAAATTGCTTAAATTAATAGTGGATACAGGGCTCGATCAACGAACAGTAGTATCTGGAATTGCGGAACATTACTCACCAGAAGAGGTGGTAGGTAAAACGGTTCAGATACTTATGAATTTGGCACCAAGAAAAATTAGGGGTATTGAGTCACAAGGAATGATTTTGATGGCAGAAAACGAAAATGGTGAGTTGAGTTTTATGACTCCAGAAAAGGACTTTGAAAGAGGGTGCGGCATCCATTAAAAATAAATTTTAAAATAACAGAACTATGAAAGCATTTCCAGCATTTTACATTGTACCAACAGACTTTAGTCCTGTTTCAGAAAACGCTATGAAAATAGCTTATGATATAGCGGACAAAAACGGACGATCAATTTACCTTTTGCACATCGCAAAAAACCAGCATGATAAAATTGCTGCGGAATTGAAAATGGATGCTATAGTTGATGGTCTTTCTGAGAAAAACAAAAGTAGAACAGTTACCAAAGTATTGATTGGAGATATATATGAAGATTTGGCAAAAGCTGGAAGTCTGATTCATGGCTCTATGATTTTTATGGGTACACATGGCGCTAAAGGCATTCAAAAAATATTCGGAAGCCATGCAGAAAAAGTTGTTCAAAACTCGCATGTTCCTGTCTTCATCGCCCAGGAAAATAGCAATGAAAATGAATTTGATACTATAGTAATGCCATTTAGCTTTGCTAAAGAAAGTATCCAAGTCCTTCGAATTGCTGCGGATATTGCGAAGGAATTTGATTCAACTATTCATTTAGTTGCTTATCGTGATAAAGATGCTTCGCTGGAACAAAAAGCAAAAATTCGTCAAACAGTTGCTCGTCAATTCTTAACTGAAAATAATATTAAGCATGAAATAGTAATCTTGCCCAAGTTAAAGTCATACGAAAAAGAATTGTTGGATTTTGCCGAGAGTATCGATGCAGACTTGATTGCTGCAACTTACTTTAGAGATGGAATTTTACCAACACCTAACGCATTCATCCAAAAGATGATAGAGAATAAATACCAAATTCCAATTCTTACGGTTAATGCTGATGAAATTTCGGTTGCAAGCTCAGTTTTATCGTTTATGACGAATTAAAAATTGAGTGCAATTGCTTTTAATGAAGCATGTAATAGTGCTCGTATACCTGTGAATTCAATAGTTTTATTTAATTCTGCTAATAGCCTATTATCCATTCTTGCTAATGACTAACCAACTAGCATATAACGCCTTAAATGAATCCTTCTTAGACCCTTTATTTGTGCTGAAAACACAACAACAAATAGCTAAGGATTTTCTAAAAGTAAATCTTCAGTTTCCTGAAAAATTCAATTCTGAAGTCTTTTCAAAAGAAGAAATTCTTCTGTTGATAGAAAATGAAATTGCAACGATTTCTGAAAGAGGAGAGCGTCATTTATTGCAATTGCTATATGCGATTGATTTATCGGAGAAAACCTTTTTAAAATTGACTCTACAGCCTGATTTTTTATCAAAAATATCTGAACAGATTTTGATGAGGGAAGCTTACAAGGTTTGGTTGAGGACGAAATATTCTTAAAATTATAAACACAAAAAAAGGGTGGACATTGTCCACCCTTTTTGAAGCTATAAATAGTTTCTTAGTTTTTTACAAATGTGTTACGAACAACTGATCCGTCAGCAGCAGCTACTTCGTAGAAGTAAACTCCATCAACTAAATCTGATACGTCAACTGAACCTGTCAAACCATTGATTTTTGAAGTTGCAACAACTTTACCATCCATAGAGATGATAGAAACTTTTGTTGATTCCAAAGTTGTTTTAACATTCAAAATAGAATTTGTTGGGTTTGGATAAACAGACGCTTCGTTAGAAATTTCTTCAAGACCAACTGGTTGAGCACTTGTCAAGGTAAGATCTTTCAAGAAAATCCAGTTCTCATCAGTACAGTTATAATGACGTACGATAACGTGAACACTTGATTGACCACCTGCAATTGAAGAAACGTTAACAGACTCGCTAAAGAAAGTTTCACCTGCTGTTAAAGTAGTTTCAAAAACTGGTGTTGGGTATGTTCCTGAAATAATTGCTGGAAGTTGAGAAGCTGTAACTACATACATAGCGTAATGTTCCTCATACCAACCTGAAGTTGTTGTTTCTGGACTTCCTGCTTTCCAGTTTAAGTAAACTGAAGTGTTACTTGAACAATCTTGAGCAGGAGATATTGCTAAATTATCTGGTGTTAATACACCAGTAGCATCATAAGAAGCAGATAAATAACCTGATGAACCATTAAATCCCGGAGCAGTTATACTTGGGTTCGTGATAACTGAAGCTCTCCAGTTGCTTGCATCTCCATCATTGTCATAGGTAGTCCAAGCAGCAAATGCAGTTGAATCTAAACTAGAATAGATTTGAGCGTTAATAAAACCAACCGCAAAAAGGGCTGTCATTGTAAGTAAAAGTTTTTTCATAATTATTTTATTTATTTGGATATAAGAACCAAAGTTAAGGATTTTTTAATAGAGAAAACAAATGAATTTAATCATGATTAAAACAATTATGTTAGTAAAGTTCCAATTTAAAGGATGGCTTAAACAGAAAGGAATAGTCCAAAACGAAGTTCGGTGACTAAAAAAGGGAGTAATTTGTTCATGTTTCAAGCCTCTCAGTCCTAGAAATCATTAAATTTGTACCTGCAAATTGAGCTCAATAACCATGGATAAAGTTTCTTATGTAGGAAATGCAGATGTTAACGCGATTGACAATCTGTATAAAATGTATAGTCAAAACCCTGAAAGTGTTGATATTGGGTGGCAAAAATTTTTCGAAGGATTTGAGTTTGCACAAACTGACTATTCAGAAGGTGGGGGAGAAATTCCTGAAAAAGTTCACAAAGAATTTAAAGTTCTTAATCTAATTAACGGTTATAGAGTTAGAGGTCACTTGTTTACTAAAACGAACCCAGTTCGTGAGCGACGCAAGTATACGCCAACTTTATCTTTGGAGAACTTTGGATTAGACGAAAGTGATTTAGACACCGTTTTTCAGTCTGGAGAAGAGATGGGACTGGGTAAATCATCAACTTTGCGTGAAATTGTTGCTGATCTTGAAGCCACTTATTGTGAGTCTATTGGAATTGAGTACATGTATATTCGCGATCCAGAAAGATTATCCTGGTTCCGAAATCAAATCGAATTAAAAAACCGCCCGAAATATTCTAATGATGAAAAATTAGAGATTTATAAAAAATTAAATCAAGCTACGGCTTTCGAATCGTTCTTAGGAAAAAAGTTCGTTGGTCAAAAGAGATTTTCAATTGAAGGTGGAGAAGCGCTAATACCTGCTTTAGATGCATTAATTCAAAGAGGAGCAGATTTAGGAGTTGAGTATTTCGTAATGGGAATGGCGCACCGTGGGCGACTAAATACCTTGACGAATATATTCGAGAAACCGGCTCACGATATTCTTTCAGAATTTGAAGGTAAAGAGTTTGATACAAACTTGGATTTTGATGGTGATGTTAAATATCATCAAGGCTTTACTTCTCATATTAAAACGAAAAGTGGTAAAAAGGTTGGGTTGACATTGTCACCTAATCCATCGCATTTGGAGGCAGTTGACCCAGTTGTTCAAGGAATCTCAAGAGCGAAAATCGACCATGTTCATAAAGACGAAAGCAAGGTTTGCCCAGTAATGATTCATGGTGATGCAGCAGTTGCAGGCCAAGGAATAGTGTACGAAATAGTTCAAATGGCGCAGTTGGATGGCTACCGTACAGGTGGAACTGTTCATATTGTTGTGAACAATCAAGTTGGATTTACGACCAATTATTTGGATGGACGATCTTCAACGTATTGCACCGATGTTGGAAAAACAACCTTGTGCCCAGTTTTCCATGTGAATGGTGACGATGTTGAGGCGGTTGTACAAACTATGCATATGGCAATCGCTTACCGACAAGAATTTAAACGAGATATTTTTGTTGATTTGTTGTGCTACAGAAAATATGGACACAACGAAGGTGATGAGCCGAAATTTACGCAACCACATTTGTATAACTTAATTGCAAAACATCCGAATCCGAAGGATATTTATTTCGAGCAATTAGAGGCTCAAGGTGTAATTGACAAATCGGTTGCAAAGAAAATTGAAGATTCATATAACGATCATTTAGAAAAGGAATTTGAAATTTCAAGAAATGCTGAAAAAGCATTCATCTGGGATTTCTTGAGTACAACTTGGAAAGATTATAGAAAAAGCACGCCTGAAGATTTCATTGTTTCACCTGAAACAGGGGTCAAAAAAGCTACGCTTCTTGAATTAGGAAAAAAATTAGCAACACTTCCTGATGGTAAAAAGTACTTCAGAAAGATTTCAAAAATATTTGACGATAGATACAATGCAATTACCCAAGACAAACTGGATTGGGGTTCTGCTGAAATGTTAGCCTACGCGACTATTTTGAGCGAGCAGAAACCCGTTCGAGTTTCAGGTCAAGATGTTGAGCGAGGTACTTTTTCGCATCGTCATGCAGTTGTAAAAACAGAAGATACAGAGGAGGAAATTGTTACGTTGAATAACCTTGGTGGCAAACAAGCTGCATTCTCAATATACAATTCTTTGCTGTCTGAGTATGCAGTACTTGGATTTGAGTACGGTTATTCGCTAGCTACACCAAAAGGTTTGACAATTTGGGAAGCACAATTTGGTGACTTCTTTAATGGAGCTCAAATCATGATTGATCAGTTTATCACTTCTGGGGAAGATAAATGGAGCACTCAAAGTGGTCTCGTTATGCTTCTACCTCATGGCTACGAAGGTCAAGGGGCTGAGCATTCATCTGGAAGAATGGAACGTTTCCTTCAACAATGTGCGGATTACAATATTCAAATCGCAAATACTTCAACGCCTGCAAACCATTTCCACTTGTTGAGAAGACAAGTTCAGCGTGAATTTAGAAAACCATTGGTTGTATTTTCACCAAAACTGTTGCTCCGCTATCCAAGTGCGGTTTCAACTTTGGATGAAATGGCCAAAGGAAGTTTCCAAGAAGTATTGGATGATCCAGCTGCAAATGCGAAAAACATTGATACATTGGTTTTATGTTCAGGTAAATTCTACTACGAAATGTCAGAAAAAGCTGCCGAAATGGGAGTAGATAATATGGCATTTGTTCGAGTTGAGCAATTGTATCCATTACCGAAAAAGCAACTAGACGCAATTTTTGCGAAATACAAAAACGCAAAAAATATTATCTGGGCACAAGAAGAACCGAACAACATGGGAGCTTGGCGTTACATTGCAATGGCAATGCGCGAAATTCCATTCATTGGTATTACTCGACCAGCAACAGCGGCGGCGGCTGAAGGATCTAAAAAATTACACGAAAAACGATTGAAAGCGTTGTTTGATGAAATTTTCCAATACGCAAAAGTGAAAGTAAAATAATCGATTAAAGATTCAAGATATGTCAATGTTAGAAATGAAAGTGCCTTCACCAGGCGAATCTATCTCAGAAGTAGAAATTGCTCAATGGTTGGTTTCCGATGGCGATTATGTTGAAAAAGACCAAGCTATTGCTGAGGTTGATTCAGATAAAGCTACGCTTGAATTGCCAGCTGAGGAATCAGGTATTATAACATTAAAAGCAGAAGAAGGTGAAGTTGTAGCAGTAGGACAAGTTGTTTGTTTGATTGATACATCTGCAAAAGCACCTGAAGGCGCACCGAAAGTAGAAAAGAAAGAAGAGGTTAAAGCAGCTCCAGCTCCAGAAGCTAAAAAAGAGGAAGCAAAACCAAATCCAGCTCCGGTAGCTGAAAAAAGCACTTCATATGCAGCTGGAACACCTTCAGTGGCAGCGGCTAAAATCATGTCGGAAAATGGTATTTCTGCGAAACAAGTTCCAGCAACTGGAAAAGATGGTCGTATCACAAAACAAGACGTTGTCGCAGCTATGGCTGGAGGTTTTGATACATCAGCAGCAGCTGGTTGGGGAGGTACTCGTGAAGTATACAGAGAAAGAATGTCAATGTTGCGTCGTAAAGTAGCAGAACGTTTGGTTGCCGTTAAATCGGAAACTGCCATGTTGACAACATTCAATGAAATTGATATGAAGCCTATCATGGATCTTCGTTCAAAATACAAAGAAGCGTTTGCTAAACACCACGAAGTGAATTTAGGATTTATGTCTTTCTTCACAAAAGCGGTAACAGAAGCTTTGAATTTGTTTCCATCGGTAAACGGTCAAATTGAAGGGAATGAAATGGTTATGCATCGTTATGCAGATATCGGAATTGCAGTTTCTTCTCCAAAAGGATTGATGGTTCCTGTAGTTCGAAATGCAGAGCAAATGTCATTGGCTGAGATAGAAAGAGAGATTAAACGTTTGGCAATTCGTGCTAGAGATGGACAAATCACTCCGGATGAGATGACAGGTGGAACATTTACCATAACAAATGGTGGCGTTTTCGGTTCCATGTTGTCTACTCCAATTATCAACCCGCCGCAATCAGCTATTTTGGGTATGCACAACATCGTTGAACGTCCGGTAGCAATTAATGGTCAAGTTGAAATTCGTCCAATCATGTATTTGGCGCTTTCGTATGACCACAGAATCATTGATGGAAAGGAATCAGTGAGTTTCTTAGTAAAAGTTAAGGAAATGCTTGAAAACCCTGAAAGAATGCTATTTGGAGCGAAAGACCCTCAAGCAGTTTTACTAGGACTTTAAATAAAGAACGAATAACGGTTGAAAGCTACGTATTCGATATACGTAGCTTTCTTTGTTTATACCAATTCATGTTTAAAAAGATTATATCATCATACACATCCTCATTTAAAGGACTCTCCAAAGAGGTCTGGTGGTTGGCGTTTATTACGTTGATTAATAGAGCAGGAACGATGGTTATTCCATTTTTATCTCTTTATCTTACGAAAAGCAAAGGCTTTTCTTTAGGCGAGGTGGCTTGGATAATGGCGGCCTTTGGAATTGGTTCTGTATCCGGTTCCTGGCTGGGAGGATACTTAACGGATAAAATTGGAGGTTATAAAACAATCGTTTTTTCCTTGTTTAGTTCAGGGCTAGCTTATATTGTTTTGCAATACATGGGCTCATTTTATTCCATAATGTTAGCTGTCTTTGTTGTTTTGTTACTCGCAGATATATACAGACCAGCCATGTTTGTTGTTCTCAAAGCCAATAGCAAACCTGAAAATCAAACGCGATCTTTAACATTAATTCGATTAGCAATAAACCTTGGGTTTTCGCTTGGCCCAGTTTTAGGAGGATTTTTAATTTTTAATTTAGGTTATGGTTCATTGTTTTGGGTGGATGGAGTTAGCTGTTTAATAGCGGTGATTCTCATTTTCATTATACTTAAACCAAAACCCGGAGTTCAACAAAAAGAAGAAGTCCCAAGCTCCGCAGAATCACCTTATAAAGACAGAGTTTATCTATTTTTTTGTTTAGGACTTGTGCTTTTCGGCTTAGTATTCTTACAGTATTTCTCTACGGTTCCTTTGTATTATCGAGACGTTTTTAACCTTAATGAACAATCTATTGGCTTGTTGCTTGGTTTTAATGGCTTGCTCGTCTTTTTAATTGAAATGCCTTTGATTCATGCATTGGACAAACCCGGCAAAAGCAAAACGACTTATTTAATTTGGGGAATGATATTACTACTTATTAGTTACCTTGTCATGATTCTATTCCCATCTATTTTAATACTTTGGGCGGCGATACTGTTAATGTCATTTGCTGAAATGTTCTTTTTCCCATTTTCAAATGCCATTGCAATGGAACGATCGAAAAAAGGCAAAACTGGTCAATATATGGCACTTTATTCCATTTCCTTTTCCGTATCCCACATATTTGGACACAGTGCAGGAATGCAAATGATTTCCTATTTCAATTTCAATTTCACATGGTGGATTCTTGTTGGTGTAACAACCTTAGGAATATTGATTTTCGGAATTATTGGCAAACGATTTCAACAAAAACGAGCTTGAAACGTTTAATTTTATATCCATAAAATTATAAATTAAAGTATGTCAAAAATAATATTGGGAGGTACGCCTTGCAACACAAACGGAGAATTACCAAAAGTAGGTTCACAAGCGTCAGATTTTACACTTACACAAAATGATTTGAGTTCAATTTCTTTGGCGGATTTAAAAGGGTCAAAAGTGATTTTAAATATTTTTCCGAGTATAGATACAAACACTTGCGCAACTTCTGTGCGGACTTTTAATCAAAAAGCAGCATCTTTTGATAACACGAAAGTTGTTTGTGTTTCTAGAGATTTACCTTTCGCTCAAAAACGTTTCTGCGGTGCAGAAGGAATAGAGAACGTCATGACTATTTCAGATTTTGCGACTGGGGAATTTGGTAAAAACTATGGTGTTCATATTATCGATGGACCATTCACAAATTTACATGCAAGAGCAATCGTTGTTTTGGATGAAAATGGTGTTGTTAAATACACAGAATTAGTTCCAGATATATCGAATGAGCCTAATTATGATGCGGCTATTGCGGCGCTATAAGCGTTATACTAATTTAGTAAATATGAAAAGGGTGTTCAATTCTATTTGAACACCCTTTTTCTTTGTTTTAATGTTCGCTTACTTACCGACGTTTTTCGTAATGAAAGCGCCTAATTTTTTTCCAGCTAATGCATAAGATTCACTAATTCGAATTCCTGTGTCCATGTCATTATAGCCCATTGTTCGCCCTGGATTCTTTTTACTTACGATCGTACAAATAATTTTGTCGGGATTTGCTACTTCTACGAAATCAATAATCAAATCAATTGAAGCTGGTTTTTTGGTAACGTATACATTGAACCCAGGTTCTACAAACGTTGTGCGAACTATCATTTTGTATTTAGCAACTTTCTCGTTTCCAGTATATAAATCCAATTTACCCGTGTTCTTGTTAAATAATTCTTCAAACATTGGTTCAAATTTACCTTGACGGTCTCCAACCCATGACTCTCTCCAAGCATCGCCTTTTCCCGCTTCTTTTTCATTGTATTCGGCCGTCTTTTTATCCAAGTATTCGGCTTCTGTCTTAAATTTTCCTACTGCACATTTGGAGTAGTCATACTCGATATTTAGAAATTTTTCACCCTTTAAAAAACTTAAATCACCCTCTAAAAGGGTAATTTTTTGAGAGAAAGTAATTCCAGATAATAAAACGAAAAGAGCTATTAATGAGAGTTTTATGTTTTTCATAATTTGATGCTATTCTACCAAATATAAAGAAAAGCAACGAGAATAGGAAGTTATTAATCTGACATATTGGGATTTAAGCTAATATAGACATCCCAGTCTACTTTCTCAATTACAATGGTAGATTTGTATCTCATACCAATTTTCTTCAAAACCCGGTGAGAGGCTTTGTTCAAATAATGGGCTCTCCCAACTACCTTCTTAATGGCAAATTTATCAAAAGCCAAGTCCAGGCAAAGTTTAGCTGCTTCTGATGCATAACCGTTGTTCCAGTGCTTTTTTAAGAAACGAAAACCAATGTCAAATTCATTCAATTCTTCAGTATATTTCAATCCACACCAACCCAAAAATTCTTTGGTGTCTTTTTCGAGAACAGCCCATCTGCCGACACCATATTTTTTATATTGATCATACTTTTCTAAATATGCCTTGGCGGCTTCAATACTTTCAAAAGCTACATCACCCGTAAATCGAATAACATCCGTATTGAGATTTAGCTTATACAGATTTAGCGCATCTTTTGGCGTTAATTCCTTTAATATAAGTCGCTTTGTTTCCACCTATCTTCGCTTGCTGATTAGAATAGAGTCAATATTATATGCTAATAATCTAGGCTCAAGATTAGGAACGACTATAGATGTATCTTTAGTTCGCTTCTCCATAAAACGCATCATAGAAAAAGCAGAAAAGTTGCACAAGAAGTTTTTTATTCCATTCATCTGATTTTAAGAAAAATAGTTTAGCACTTCGACAAATACAGTTTTCGTGCCAAATTTTAATTTATTTTAACATTTATCAGGAAATCAGCGAATTAGTCCGCGATAATAGTCCGAAAAGTGAGGTTAATTCTGGGATAAAGAACTTTTTTTGTGGGAGGTAATCTATGCAGCCAATGACTTTGAGTTTCGTCTTTCATAACGAGAAGACTTCCATTTTCTAAGACAAGTGAAATCACTTCTTTTGAAACTTTATGCTTGAATGCGAATTTTCTTTCGGCACCAAGACTTATCGATGCGATGGCTCCATTTTTTTTTAAATCTTTTTCCCCATCGCTATGCCAAGCCATACCTTCACTACCATCATGGTACAAATTAAGCAAACAGGAATTGAAAGATTCTCCAGATTTTTGTTCGACTAAGTTTTTTAGTTGACGTAAATTTTCCGTCCAAGGAAGCGCCTTTTTTGTATTATTAGAGTAGGTATATTCAAACGGTAAATCCCCGTACCAAGCAACTTTTCGCTTGGTTTCTATTCGTTTACCAAAAATTATTGCAATGTCGTTTTTCCATTCAATTTCCTGCATTAAATTCTGGTAGAAATCATCTGATCTTGTGAATTCTAGAATTTTCCCATAATAATTTACTGTTCCATCTTTTGGTAAAAGATTGATAGAGGAGTCGTATGGAAAATCAAATAGGTTCATTTGAACGTGAAAATATACAAAGTAAATGAAATGTAAGTTTTGATGGTTTTGTAACATTTACTGCGTGCAGATTGTTTTATTTTTAAACCTAAACCCTATGAAGTCATTTTCCATTGTTATTCTTTTTGTTTGTAGTCAGACCGTTTTTGGACAACAAGAACCCTTAACATCCCAGTTTTGGAACCACTATTCAATTTTCAACCCAGCAATGACTGGATTAAATTACAAGCATCTGTTACCTATCGTGATCAATGGAGTGGGTTTAACGGAAATCCACGGTCGTTTTTAGGTAATTACGGAACTTTGTTGAAAGGAAAACACGGACTAGGCTTGTCATTTATTGCACAAGAAATCGGTATTCAGAAACTACAAAATGTTGTTCTGAATTATAGCTACCGAATGAAAATAAAGGGAAGTGAAGAGCATTTTTTCACGGCGGGAATAGGCGCTGGTATGGGCATGACCTACTTCGATTATTCCACAGTTTCTCAAATTGTTGATCCATATCTAATTTCAGGTAGAACAACTTTTCCTAGAATTAATTTGGGTTTAACTTACCATTGGAATAAATTAACTGTCGGACTTAGTTCAACACAAGTTAATGCAAACCCAGGTGCTTCAGGAAACTACAGGCCAGAAACTCACTTCTTCGGAATGGCGGAATACACAATTGATATTTCTAATTCGTTTATAGTTTTACCCCGAGTTATGTATCGAACAGATGGAAATGTGCAGACAGCAGAAATGAATCTTATGGCGACATACTTGAAAAAATATTCGCTGGGTTTCGGTTTGAGAAATACCAATGCATACAGTTTCTCAGCACAAATTGATTTAAAAGAAAAATTTAGAATTGGCTATGCTTATGAAGTAACCAACAGCAAGCTGAATAATGGAATTCTAAATCCAACACATGAGTTTGTTTTGGGCTTTCTTTTGAAATAAGAGCATAGCTTTTCTAACGAATCAAACTCGCCCTATACAATTTCAAATCTTCCCAACTCACCTCATCACCAGCTTGTTCCTTCAACTCTGAAAGTGATTTTGCTTCTTCAATGTTTACTTTGTCGTCAAGCAATTCTAAGAGTTCAGGGGATAAAATAGCATCAACTTCTATTTTCTCTTGAAGAATCAATTTTTCAAAGTGGCTATAGATTGTTTTTGTTGTGAATTTGCGTTTACTAGCAATTTGAGGTAATGTCATACCTTCTAGGAACAAGGCAAGAGTTTGATCATAAGTCGAAATTTTCTCTTCTTTTTTAACTTTTTTCTTTTGGGTTTCAGTTGATCGAATGAAAACATCATCATTGAATTCCTCAGGAGCCGAGAACATGTCGCCTTTTTTGGTAAGCTCAGACTTAACCGTTTCGATTTTAGCCAATCGATAGTTCCGAATTTCATCTCTTTGGAATGTTTCTTTGTTCAATACCCTGTCGAAAACATGTGCTTCAACTATCAACAAACATTTTTTCAATTGAATAATAGTTTTAAAAAGCGCCTCTTCTAAATCTTGAATTTCATCTATTTGGGCTTTTGTCTTTTTTATTCTGCTTAATTCTCCGAGCTTTTTCAACACACTTGTGTAAACTGTGTCCAGAATTGGCAGAAAATAGTTTAGAGCGGCTTCCGTGCGTTCTAGCAGCCGTTCTTTGTTTAGTTTTTCCTCCGAAAACAACACAGCCAATTGATTTCTAAATTTTCTTGATGGCTCCAAGGTGTTTTGGATGTTTTGAGATTGCAAAGTTACCCAAGTTTGACTTTTAATTTTCTCAGATTTTGGTGCAAGTCCTAAATAGCTTTTTTCATGAGAACTCCATTTCGCTGCCATTTCAACCCAATCAAAAGTTGCGTTGAGTTGTGAGTATAGAAAATTATTCTTTGCTACATCCAAGTACTTCGGCAATTGATCCATATTATCGCCCTGAGTGGAAAACTGAATTATCTTCTCGTCATTGTGCAAACCATTCATGGAAATAGGAGAGAGGAGCACTAAACCATCTAAACTTCGCAAGCGCGATAAAGCAACATACGCTTGGCCAGGGGCGAAAACTTTTGAAACTTCTAGAACGGCTTTATCAAAAGTTAAACCTTGGCTTTTGTGAACGGTAATTGCCCAAGCTAGTTTTAATGGAAATTGTACGAATGTTCCCATTACGTCTTCTTCAATTTCTCCGGTATTTGGGTTTGAGGTGTATTTGATATTTTCCCATTCGTATCTTTCTAGGTTAATGATTGTTTTGTCTTCAACACATTCTACCTCAATTTCATCAATATCGAGTTTGGTAACGATACCCATTTTCCCGTTGTAGAATTTCTTTTCTTGAGCCAAATCATTTTTAATGAACATTACTTGGGCGCCAATTTTCAATTCTAAAACTTCGTCTAATGGAAATTGAAACGGTGGGAATTCATCACTTATTTCAGCTTTGAATTCAAAGGATTTGCCTTTAAGTTCTGCTAATGCATTTGCATTCATTTCATCTGCCTTGGCATTATGGGTCGTTAGTGTAATGTATCCATCATGCTTTGTTGGGTCAAATTCAGGTTGAACGTGTTTGTTAAGAAGGTTTACATCTTCTTCTGTAAGTCTATTATTTCGAAGGTTGTTAAGTACACGAATAAAATCCTCGTTTTGCTGACGATAAATTTTACTTAATTCAATGTACATGGGTGGTTTTTCCTGTACGACTAAGGAATTAAAAAAGTGAATTCCCGCATAATATTTATGTAAAATAGACCATTCTTGAGGTTTTATAACGGGGGGTAATTGAAATAAATCACCGATAAACAAAACTTGAACGCCGCCATAAGGTTCATTTTTACCTCTAACATTTCTTAAGGACCAATCAATTGCATCTAACAAATCTGCGCGCAACATACTCACCTCATCTATAATAAGCAATTCCATATTTTGAATGATTTGCTTACGTTGTTTATTCATTGTGAAATGACGCATCAAAGATTTCTTTGACTCCATTTTTACTGAGCCATTTACGTGAAATTCTTCTTCAAAATCGGGAATAAATCCAGCAAATGGCAATTGAAAAAAGGAATGAATAGTTACCCCTCCAGCATTCAAAGCGGCAATTCCGGTAGGAGCAACAATTACAGTTTGTTTATACGTTGATTCAACGATGTGTCTTAGAAAAGTAGTTTTTCCCGTTCCAGCCTTACCAGTAAGAAAGATTGGGTAGTTGGTTTGATTAATAAATTTTTCTGCAAATTCGTTTGCTTCGTTCATTGGTGTTTTTCTGAATTCTTATTTAAGATAGCGAAAAAGTTGAATTCAAATTCAAATTAAGGAAGAAAAGAATTGCCTATTTTGACTAAAGGGTCAAAGCTAAGGGCATATTTGAAAACTAGGTTTATTTTACTTTATAAAAGATTTAATTGTTACAATTCGCACGTAAGACTAAATTGACCCCCAACAGAATAATTGAATTGCTGAATCGGGGCATCTGAAAGAGCCGTTATGGAATATCTTAGAATTGGCTCGAACCTTAATTGCATTGTTTCATTCAGTGAATAACCAACACCGACGTTTAGTAGAAATGAGAAAGCAATCCTATTTGGAAGGAGAAGTGCTGGTGCATTTTTTTCTTTTGATTTGGATCCGTCATTATACTTAATTCTTGTTTTTTCAGTACTGTTTAATAGAATGTTGGGCGAGGCACCAATTGAAGAATACACAATAAATTTTTCCATGTTTATGAATTTGTAATTGATGCGAAAAGGGAGTTCTAAAAAATAATAATTGTATTTGGTATTTGCTGTACCAATAACAAAGGCAATGGCATCTGTAGCAGGCACATTTTTAAATTTATGAGTTTGTTTGGAAAACTGTAAGCCAAGTTCGAGCTCAAAATCTTCAAGTATGGAATATCTACCAAAAACGCCTGTGTTGAAGCCCAACCCAGGATGCTCATACTCTTCTCGAGAAATTACTAAATATTCAATGTCCTTGGAATATCTTAACGTTCTATAGCTATAGTTGGGCGATAGGCTGAATCCATAGATCAATTTCTTTTTTGTTGACTCTTGAGTTAGCCCTAGTAGGGGCAGAAGTAATATTAATAGTAGGGTTGTAGTTTTCATTATCTGGGTAATTAGTAGTGTCCTCTGATATACTGTGATGAAGAATAAAAGGTTACATTAAAGTTATGTTATCGGTAAAAAACGGCTTGGCTCGAATCTTATTCCGTTGATTTTTCTATAAAACTTTTTTAAAGTTAGAAAATAAATAAATAAAAAAACCCATCAATATTATTTGATGGGTTTTTATTTTTTTAAGGTTGAACTAATACTCGAACGTCTCCATGAACTTCGTAGTGAAGTTACCTGTGTTGAAGTCTTCGTTCTCCATTAATTTGATATGGAAAGGAATGGTTGTTTTTATTCCTTCAATAATGTATTCTCCTAATGCACGTTTCATTTTCAAAATTGCTTCGTCGCGTGTTCTAGCAACAACAATCAATTTAGAAATCATTGAATCGTAATAAGGAGGAATTGTATACCCAGCATGAACGTGAGAATCTATTCGAACTCCGTGTCCACCTGGACAGTGATAATCCGTAATTTTTCCTGGTGATGGTCGGAAATCATGGTCTGGATCTTCTGCATTGATACGACATTGGATAGAGTGCATTTGAGGGTAATAATTTTTACCTGAAATTTTCTCACCTGCTGCCAATTTGATTTGTTCTTTTATTAAATCGAAATTGATCACTTCTTCTGTAATCGTGTGCTCCACCTGAATACGAGTGTTCATTTCCATGAAATAGAAATTACGGTGTTTGTCTACTAAAAACTCTACCGTTCCAACTCCTTCATAATTAACTGCTTTGGCTGCTATAATAGCGGCCTCACCCATTTTTTCACGAAGTTCATCTGTCATAAATGGAGAAGGTGTTTCTTCTACCAATTTCTGGTGACGACGTTGTATCGAACAATCTCTTTCAGATAAATGACATGCATTTCCGAATTTATCACCCGCAATTTGAATCTCGATATGACGAGGTTCTTCAATGTATTTTTCCATGTACAAACCGTCGTTTCCGAAGGCTGCAGCAGATTCTTGTCTAGCAGAATCCCAAAGTGCTTCTAAATCTTCTTCTTTCCAAACAATACGCATCCCTTTCCCACCACCACCGGCAGTAGCTTTCATAATAACAGGATATTTTATTTCTTTCGCTTGTTTTTTAGCGTCAGCAACATCTTTTAAAAGTCCTTTCGAACCTGGAATACATGGTACGCCAGCTTTTATCATCGTTGCTTTTGCAGAAGCTTTATCTCCCATTCCAGCAATTTGTTCTGGTGTAGCACCGATGAACTTAATGTTGTGCTCTTGGCATACTTTAGAAAATTTCTCATTCTCTGAAAGGAAACCATATCCTGGGTGAATTGCGTCTGCATTTGTAATTTCTGCCGCTGCAATAATATTTGGTATAGACAAATAAGAATTCGCACTCTGCGGTGGTCCGATACAAACAGCTTCGTCAGCAAAGCGAACGGGTAAACTGTCTTTATCTGCTGTAGAATATACAGCGACAGTTTTAATGCCCATTTCTTTACACGTACGAATTACACGCAAGGCTATTTCTCCTCTATTGGCTATCAATATTTTTTTAAACATGCCTTAATTTTTTGAATTATCTAATGGGTTTTTGGAATCTCAAATGAGTGCTTAAGCAGGCTCAACTAAGAACAAAGGTTGATCGTATTCAACAGGCGAAGCATCGTCTACCAAAACTTTCACGATTTTTCCACTAATCTCAGCTTCAATTTCGTTGAATAATTTCATAGCCTCAATGATGCATACAGTCATACCATTTGAAATGCTGTCTCCAACATTCACGAATACGTCTTTGTCTGGACCTGCAGAACGATAGAATGTTCCAATCATTGGAGACTTAACAGTGATCAATTTAGAATCATCTGCCGCTGGAGCTGCCGCTGCCGCAGCCACTGGAGCTGGTGCCGCCGCTAATTGAGGAGCCGCTGGAGCTTGAACGTAAATCGGTTGGCTATCACCACCCTTTTGTTTGATCTCACTTTTGATAATAATTTTGAAATCTTTCTTTTCGATTTCTACCTCGCTCACTTGCGTTTTTGATACGAATTTGATGAGGTCTTGTATTTCTTGAATATTCATTTTAGCGATTTTTAAAGCGTTTAAATGTACTAATAATTATCAATCTAGTAGGCCCATTTTAAATAAATGGCACCCCAAGTAAATCCACCTCCAAAGGCAGATAAAATTATATTGTCACCTTTTTTCAATTGTGATTCGTAATCCCACAAACAAAGTGGAAGTGTTCCTGCTGTTGTATTTCCGTATTTTTGAATGTTAATCATTACCTTCTCAGGAGGTAAACCCATTCTATTCGCCGTAGCATCGATGATTCGTAAGTTCGCTTGATGAGGAACCAACCAATCAACATCTTCGCTAGTCAAGTTGTTTTTTTCCATGATTGCCGCAGAAACGTCAGCCATATTTGTTACCGCAAATTTGAATACTTGTTTGCCTTCTTGTTTCACGAAGTGCAGTCTTTGGTCAACTGTTTCGTGACTCGCTGGATTAACTGCTCCTCCAGCTGGCTGAACTAAATAATCAACCCCTGAACCGTCCGAGTGTAGCATGAAATCTTGGATTCCCATACCTTCTTCATTTGGTTCCAATAAAACAGCTCCGGCTCCATCACCGAAAATAACACAAGTCGTTCGGTCTTCATAATCAACTATTGACGACATCATATCGGCGCCAACTACGATTACTTTTTTGTAACGACCAGTTTCTATGAATTGAGCTGCGGTTGTCAAAGCATATAAAAACCCTGAACAAGCTGCATTTACATCAAAACTCCACGCGTTCTTGATTCCACATTTGTTAGTAACCAAATTGGCACAACTCGGGAAAGGGTAATCTGCAGTCACTGTTGCAACGATTAATAAATCAATGTCTAATGGATCTATGCTTTTTTTCTTTAACAAACCATCTACTGCTCGCGCTGCCATGTCTGACGTATAACCGTCTTTCATGATTCTTCTTTCCTTAATACCTGTTCGGGATTGTATCCATTCGTCAGAAGTATCTACAATAGTTGACATTTCTTCATTGGTCATCACATAGTCAGGTAAATAACCTTGAACACCAGTAATTGCTGCAGTAATTTTCGCCATATTATTTAAATGCTTCATTTATTTTTGAGGCCAACCCTGATTTGGCAACTTCATAAGCATGTTTTACCATGTTTTTGACAGCGATATCGTTTGAAATCCCGTGTCCAATAATCACATTCCCTTTGATGCCCAAGATAGGAGTTCCTCCGTAATTTTCATAGTTATAACGGTCAAAATAATCATCTTGAAGTCCTCTTTTTTGCATCAGCGTGTAAATTCCCTCTGCTTGTTTAAGGACTACATTGCCAATGAAACCGTCACATACAACAACATCAGCATGACCGTCGAATGCTGCTCTACTTTCGATATTACCAATAAAGTTAATGCTTGATTCTTCACGCAATAATTTATTCGTCGCAACCGTCAATAAATTCCCTTTCGAGTCTTCTTCGCCAATATTCAGCAATGCAATTCTAGGATTTTCAATATTCAAGACATTTTTAGCGTAAATATTACCGAGTAAAGCGAATTGCACCAAGTTTTCTGGTTTGCAATCCGTTACGGAACCAACATCTAGTAAAATACCTTGTGCACCGTTAAGCTGCGGTAAAGCACCTGTTATGCATGGTCGAGAAATGCCTTCTACAACACCTAATTTGAACATTCCGCCAACTAGCATTGCTCCAGTATTACCCGTGCTTGCAAAAGCGTTTAATTCTTTTTTGGCTAATAATTCAAATCCAACAGCAATACTACTATTTGGTTTTGAGGGAATTGCTTTGGTGGGGTGATCGTGCATGGTTATGCAATCAGGAGCGTGAACGATTTCAAAATCATCGACGTTTGCTCCCAAAGCATAAAGGCCACCTAAGATTTGCTCTTGGTCGCCTAAAAGTACTATTTTACAATCCTGAGGAAGTTCTTTTTTGGCTAAAACTGCCCCAGCGATGTTCGCATCAGGAGCAAAATCACCGCCCAATATATCTAGTCCGATCTTCATCAAGAAGAAGTTTAGTTAAACAGCTTAAGCTGCTACTTCTTTCTCCGCTACTACTCTTCCTTTGTAGTACAATTTACCTTCATGCCAATGAGCATGGTGAAACAAATGCGGCTGACCCGTTGTTGGACAAGTTGCAATATTATCTGCTACTGCTTTTACGTGGGTTCTTCTTTTATCTCGTCTAGTTTTCGAGATTTTGCGTTTTGGATGTGCCATTTTTCTTGTTTATATAAAGTTCTTAATTCAAATCTTTTAATATATCCCAAACGGAACGAGAATCTTCATCATCGTCGTCGTCATCGATATCTTCATCGTCGTCGTTGAGATTCACTGTGTACTTTTCCATCGTCGCCATCATTTCCTCGTTACATTCTCCTTTTGGGTGAACGATTTTTCCTGGAAGTGAAACGATAATGAATTCGTAAATGAAACTCTTAACGTCTATTTCGTGTTCGTCTGGATGCAGTACAGTCAAGGTTTCATCTTCGGATTCTTCATGTCCGAATTTGAAAATTTGTTTGTAGTCTGCGTCCAAGTTCAACTTTAGAGGATCCATACATCGATCGCAAGTGGTTGTTACTTCACCTTCGATAAAAAATTCTACGATTAACATCGTTTCCTTTTTATCCAAGATTATTTTCACTTGCAAATCAGCATCTTCTATTGCTGAATATTCATACTCTTCAAAGAACGATTTCTCAATTTCGTAAGCATAATCGTGTTTGCCTATTTTTAATCCTGCGAAGGAAATTGCAAAGGGACGTTTCAAACTGCTCACTTTATTGAAAAATTGGAGGGCAAAGGTAATATTTTAATTCTAAACAACCGAAAAGCATCACTTTTTTTTTGAAGTCTTTTAAAACACACTATTCCATCTCCATATTGTGACCTTTTCGCTTCTCTTTCACGCTTATTTTTAGCGGGTTGAGACTAATTTCTTTTAGCCATTTTTGCTTTCTATAAATGTCCATTGCTAAATAAATTGCATTGCGCATCGATTGAGCCGATGCTTTATCTTGTCCTGCAATGTCAAAAGCGGTACCGTGATCAGGTGATGTTCTTACGATTGGCAAACCAGCCGTGAAATTTACTCCTTCGTCAAAGGCGAGAGCTTTGAACGGTGTTAATCCTTGGTCGTGATACATGGCAAGAATGGCGTCATACTGGTGTAAGGCTACTGATCCGAAAAAGCCATCAGCTGGAAAAGGACCGTTTACGATAATATCTTTTCCCTTCGCCATGTTAATGGCAGGCGTAATAGTTTCAGATTCCTCTTGCCCCATTTTACCATTCTCTCCAGCGTGCGGATTGAAACCTAAAACGGCAATGCGAGGACGTTGAATTCCGAAATCGCGCTGTAAACTTTGATTCAAAACTTCAATTTTATCTAGAATTCCTTCACGAGTCAAAGATTTGCTCACATCTGCTAAAGCGACATGGCTTGTAACTAATGCAACACGCAAATTTTCTGCAACCATCATCATCAAGGCTTCTTTTTGCCCGGCTAAGTCGGCTAAATATTCTGTGTGACCAGGAAATTGAAAACCAGCTTTGGCGATTGTTTCTTTAGAAATAGGTGCCGTAACTAGTACATCAATTTTGTTCGCTGCTAAATCTTTCGTAGCAGCTTCTAATGAAAGGAAAGAATATTTTCCACCCGTTTCGTTTGCCTTACCGTATTCAATTTCGGGTTCTTCATCCCAAACTTGAACAACATTTATTTTTTTGCGCCTCGCTTCTGTGGCGTCTTTACAGGAATTGAAAAATATTTCTTCACCTTCAATACTTTTTCTTATAGTATTCAAGGTTTTAACGGATCCATATACTATCGGCGTACACCCCTGAAGAATACGATTGTCCATTAAAGATTTAAGCACTACTTCTGGACCAATTCCATTAATATCGCCTAGAGAAATTCCAACTTTTATATCGAGAAGGGAATCTTGTTCCTTTTCTTTGTCCATTTTTTAAACTATTTGTACAAAAATACGATTCTCAGTCAAACCAAAAATTTATTTTCTGAATTCATAAACGAACTCTTCGCTATTGATTAAGGTCAATTTGCCTTCTGAATTTTCTTTACGGTGATAAATCTTCGTTGGTGAGAAAAACATGTTGTTTTCAAAGTCAGATATCGTTCGTGTCAAGAAACTATTTTCAGAGAAGGTTGAATCAATAAATCCAATGCAATAACCTCGCTTATCGTAAGTGAAACTTCTTTTGGAATGGAATGGATAGTCATTTGTTCGAATATTTT
This sequence comes from uncultured Flavobacteriales bacterium, assembly GCA_963977135.1. Taxonomy (GTDB): domain Bacteria; phylum Bacteroidota; class Bacteroidia; order Flavobacteriales_D; family Crocinitomicaceae; genus UBA2040. The sequence continues at coordinate 89,859 of CAXBNN010000005.1, forward strand.
TAATGCTTCCTTTCATATATTCGAATTCAACTACGTTGGTTTCGTTTACTTTATTTCTTACTTGATATATTTTATTTGGAGTTAGACTATTTCCCAATACAAGAATATCTTGCGGATTAGGCCGAATCGTGCGATCAATATCCACGGGACCCCAATTCTTTTTTTCCGGAATGAAATAAAGATAATCTCCGGTTATTCTATTTTCAAATTCAATGTATCTGTCTTGTTGTTTTTTTCTATCGTAAAGTGTGTAAACATCTGAGACAGTATATTTATTATTAATCTGGCTATCTTGGTTATATCTCACTTTGGCAAAACCGTCTTTGCCTTTGTCACCTTTTTCATTCGTATAAATGAATTCAAATTCACTTATTTTTCGGTCGTCGAAATAGAATGCTCGAACTATTTTTTCGATCGAGCCATTTGTGAGGAATAGATATTCAACCGTTTCGCTTGGCACAACCGCAGTTGAATCACCCTGAGATGCTTCTGTTAAACTTTTTGGGTAAATTATTCTCGTAATTTTTGAAATTTTATTTAGGGCTATTAAAGAATCACTGAACCAAATAGGGAAGGAATATTCATTTGATAAATCAGAGAAAAGCAAATGATTGCGAATCAAAGAAGGCGGATAGGTTTTTTTTATATTGAAAAGTTTTCGTTTAACCTCACCATTGCATGAAAACAAAGCCGACCCGAAAAGTAGAGCGATTAAAAAATGGATGGTGGAGCGTTTAATCATCTGTATGAATTGTACTTGTAGTAAAGTTAAGGTTTCTTTTGGAGATTAGCGAATGGCGGGTTACTGATATTTCTCCCTCTGCAGGAGGACAAAGTAAAGTTGTGGCTTTTAATTTTATTAATTTAGTTTTTAGACCTTCCTCCCCCTTAATCCCCCTCCGAAGGGGGAAACGATTCAATTCAAATATCTTTTTTTTGCCACGGCAACTGAATTGCGTACTTTTGCACTGTGATAGATGAACGCCCAATAACAGACTGGTTACCAATTACCAAAAAAGAAGCAGAAAAACGTGGCTGGAATGAGCTCGACGTTATACTGATTTCTGGTGACGCTTATGTTGACCATCCTGCTTTTGGGACGGCCGTGGTAGGGCGTATCATAGAATCTGAAGGATTTAAAATTGGAATTGTAGCGCAACCAAATTGGAAAGACGATTTGCGCGATTTCAAGAAATTTGGAACACCGAAATATTTCTTTGGAGTTACCGCTGGTTGTATGGATTCCATGGTGAACCATTACACGGCCAATAAACGACTTCGCTCAACAGATGCATACACTCCAGGCGGACAAGCTGGTTTTCGACCTGATTATGCAACGACGACTTATTCGAAAATATTAAAAGAATTGTACCCAGATGTTCCGGTTTTGATAGGTGGAATTGAAGCTTCTTTGCGGAGAGTTACGCATTATGATTATTGGGAAGATAAATTGTTTCCGACTATTTTAGAGGATTCAAAAGCGGATTTGCTAGTCTACGGAATGGGCGACCAGCCGCTGCGGGAAATACTAAAATTGCTCAAAAAAGGCGTTCCATTTGAAAACTTGAGAACCCTTAAACAAGTTGCTTTCATTCAAGAAGAAAACGAAGAATTACCAAAAAACAAATCATGGAATACGGTAGAATTATCGAGCCACGAAGAATGTTTGGAGGATAAAATAAAATATGCTGCCAATTTTAAGGTGGTTGAGGTTGAATCGAATAAATGGGAAGCAAACCGAATAACTCAAAAAGTTGGTAAACGTACTTTGGTTATCAATCCTCCATATAAAACGATGGACGAAAAGGAAATTGATGAATCTTTCGATTTACCATACACCAGAGCGCCGCATCCGAAATACAAAAATAGAGGAGCGATTCCAGCTTTCGACATGATTAAATTTTCCATCAACATGCATCGTGGATGTTTTGGTGGATGTTCATTCTGCACTATTTCTGCACACCAAGGAAAATTCATTGCTTCACGCAGTGAAAAATCCATTTTGAAGGAAGTAGAGCAAGTGGTAAATGATCCTACTTTCAAAGGTTATATTTCAGATTTAGGTGGTCCTTCTGCCAACATGTACAAAATGAAAGGGAAGGTTGAAGCGATTTGCGCGAGATGCACAAGTCCGAGTTGCATACACCCAGTTATTTGCAACAATCTAGACACTTCTCACAAGCCGATGACGGAACTTTATCGCAAAGTTGATGCGCATCCTAAAGTGAAAAAAGCATTTGTTGGTTCAGGAATTCGCTATGACTTACTGGTCGATGATTTCAATAAGAATAATGATGACGGCAACCATGACGAGTATATTGAACAAGTTGTGACACGCCACGTCAGCGGACGATTAAAAGTTGCGCCCGAGCACACATCAGATGCAACCTTGCGTGTAATGCGTAAGCCGTCTTTCAAATATTTCCACAAATTCAAGGAAAAATACGAGAAGATATCTGAAAAACATGGACTAAAACAGCAGTTGATTCCTTATTTCATAAGTTCGCACCCAGGTTGCGAAGAGCAAGATATGGCCAACTTGGCTGCTGAAACCAAGGACATGGGATTCCAATTGGAACAAGTGCAGGATTTCACGCCAACACCAATGACGGTTGCCACGGTAATCTATTATTCTGGAGTTCACCCGTACACTTTGAAACCTATAGAAACCGTTAAAGACAAAGAAGAAAAGTTGAATCAACGTCGTTTCTTTTTCTGGTATAAGCGCGAGAATAGAGACTATATCCGTCAGTCACTTCAAAAAGCCAAAAGACCCGAATTAATTGAAAAATTATTAGGTGAATCTGCTGGAGCAGCAAAACAACAACACGTGCCGCCAAGACCAAATGATTCTAAAAAGCCCGTTCCTAAGTGGCTCGAGGAAAGAAGAAAAAAGGGTAGGAAGGATTAGTTTTTGGAATAGAATTTCTTCTGCAGTCTCCAAAATAAAAAACCGCCAAGTATATACATTAGCACATCCCATAAATCGCTTGTATAAGGGTGAATGTGACTTTTGTATTTTGGTAAATACCATTCAAAATAGATGGAAACCAACACGATTTGAGTGAAAATTAGTGCTGGTGAAATTGTTATTGTATTGTCACGTTTTAAAAAACGAATGATGATTAAAGCAAACAAACACATCGTAGGCACGAAGAGTAAATCGGTTAAATAATATTTAATAAATAGTGGTGCGTCGACCCAATTCGTGCGTATAAATCTAACGAGAAAGTAAAATCCGAAAAATCCGAAAAACCAAAACGTTAATTTGTATTTACCCATTTGGCGATGCGGCTAAATATGCGAAAAAGGAAGCTATACCTAGAAAAATTACGGCAATGGTGCGAAGAACTTTGTACAATACACGTAATAACCAAAAGCGCGAATTTTTCCATTTCTCAAGAAAAATATCCAAAGGTGGCAGAGGAGTGGATTTTCGAATTTCCTCTCGAACTTCTTCTCGTTTTATTTCAATAAGCTCCGGAGAAAGCAATTCACCACAATTCCGACAATTGTCTTCGTCTTGGTTCCAAGTGCTACATTTCGGACATTTTCTTTCGACTCCCATATTCTCAAAATTACGAATTACGAATTGTTCCGCCAATTCGTAATTCTCACATTCGTAATTGGATACCGTGAATAACTTTGTTTGAAACCTTTTCCCAACCAAATTATGTCAAACTGAAATTGTTTTACTTTCGTAAAGTATGAGTAAAAGATTAGACAAGTACAATCGACGGGGTGTTCGAACTAGTTACGTATCTACCGTTGTAGGGATTTCTTTGGTTCTGTTTATGATCGGTCTTGTTTTAGGCGGCGTTTTTGGCTTGGATAATGTCCAACGTCAGGCGAAAGAAAGCTTGCAAGGTGATTTGTTTTTCAAACCCGAACAAACGGAAGCCGACATAAAACAAATTGAACAAAAGCTTAAATCTTGGTCAGAATTTAGTGAGGTTTCTTTTGTTTCGCCAGAGCGAGCAATAGAATCATTTACTTCCGACGAACAAAATTCTGAAGAGATTCTGTCCATTTTTGAAGGTGAAAATCCTTTACCACCGACCATTTCATTTCGACCAAAAGCGCAATTTGCAACCATGGAAGGAATGAATGCCATTGTCAATAAAATAATGACGGAATTTCCCAATGAAATAGATGAGGTAAATTACGATAAGGCAAGTGTGCAATCCGTTAATTTAGGATTTAAGCAATTTGTCTTTTTGTTTTTAATCGTCGCTTTACTGTTGATTATCGTTGCTGTTGCCATGATAAATAACACCATACGATTGGCACTATATTCTAAACGATTTACAATCAAAACCATGCAATTGGTTGGTGCAACTAGTAAGTTTATCCGTCGACCGTTTTTAATTCAATCGATTTTTCAAGGCATCGTTTCAGCAATTTTGGGAATGGCATTGATGGTAACTTTATTTTATGCGCTAAACAATTTCCTAGAAACAGTTGAAATTAGCTTCGATCCATATACTTTTTCTTTCATCTTTGGTTGTTTGGTGGTGCTAGGTGTAATTATTACATTTGTCTCAACTTACTTCGCGCTTAACAAATATTTGCGCATGAAGTTGGATGATTTGTACTAATATTGCAGTTATGGAAAAAATGAAACCTCAATTTGCCTTCCGTCCGGAAAATTATCGTTTGCTTTTGATTGGTTTAGCGATAAACGTTTTAGGCTTTATTTTAATGATAGGAGGAGGAACAGACGATCCATCTAAATTTGATGGAGATGCATTGTTTAGCACAACGCGAATTACAATTGCACCTTTCTTAATCGTTGCTGGATATGTGGTTATCATTTTTTCAATCATGCGTAAACCAAAAAACGCAGAAAAAGAATAAGCCTTCTAAATGGATTTTCTTCAAGCACTAATTCTCGCAATCATTGAAGGATTGACGGAGTTTTTACCCGTTTCTTCAACTGCCCATATGATTTTTATTAGTTCCTTTTATGGAACTGAAGGAGACGAATTCGTAAAAATGTTTCAAGTTTCCATACAGTTTGGAGCCATACTTTCCGTTGTAGCTTTGTATTGGAAAAAGTTTTTCAATTTCAATAATATGAATTTCTACTACAAGCTTGCAGCAGCAGTAGTTCCAGCACTTATTCTAGGCAAACTTTTTGACGATAAAATTGAAGCAATACTGGAAAAACCCTTGCCTATTGCGATTGCATTGGTTTTGGGTGGAATTGTCCTGTTGTTCATAGATAAACTATTCAAAAACACGACAATCGACACCGAGGAAAAAATAACTTTCCGAAAAGCAATCACCATTGGTTTTTGGCAGTGTTTGGCCATGATGCCTGGAACCAGTCGTTCTGCAGCTTCAATAATTGGAGGAATGCAACAAGGTTTGACAAGAAAAATGGCAGCAGAATTTAGCTTCTTTTTGGCAGTTCCTACGATGTTAGCCGTAACGTGTTATTCCCTTTTTCTGAAAGATTGGATGTATCAAGGTGCCGAACAAAAAGGCTATGAAATGATTACTGCATCATCAGGAAACATTGCATTTTTTATTATGGGTAATGTTATTGCCTTTATCGTTGCAGGATTGGCAATTAAACTCTTCATTGGACTTATCGAAAAATACGGCTTCAAAATTTGGGGCTGGTACAGAATTATTGTAGGTCTTGCATTGATTGCCTTTTTCTCAATGTAATGATAGATTATTTAGAAGGAATAACCGTTTTAATTGACAAACCCTACAAATGGACATCTTTCGATGTGGTCAACAAAATGCGTTGGCACCTAAAACAGAAATTAGGAATTAAAAAAATCAAGGTTGGACACGCAGGAACTTTGGATCCTTTGGCAACAGGTCTTCTAATCATTTGCATAGGCAAAGACACAAAGAAGATTGACAGTTTCATGGGTGGAATGAAAACCTACACGGGTACGTTTCTTCTCGGAAAAACAACGCCTTGTTACGATTTAGAACAAGACTTCGACGCTGAATATCCAACAGAACATATTACTTCAGAAGAGATTCAAAAAGTCGTTGAAGGCTTCATCGGTGTTCAAGAACAAATGCCACCTATTTTCTCCGCAAAGCAAGTCGATGGCAAACGTGCTTATGATTTGGCAAGAGCAGGAAAAGCAGTCGAATTGAAGACCAATACCATTGAAATTCATTCATTTACAGTCGATACATCTCGTTTTCCAGAAATAGATTTTGAAATCTCTTGTTCCAAAGGAACTTACATACGCTCTATTGCGAACGATTTTGGTGAAAAATTAAATAGCGGAGCAACCTTAATTGCCTTGAGAAGAACCAAATCTGGCGATTTCGATATTAAAAATGCTTTTGAAGTTGAGAAATGGATAGCGGAATTGAAAAACAGTTGATTTAATACAACTTTTTTCGATTTCGTTTCGTCATAGTGTAGTAATTTTACCACACATTTTAGAAACTATGAAAATCTACTTTTCAGCATTAGTTATTTTGACAAGTTTTTTGTCTCAAGCACAGTGTAACGGGACGGAACCGGTTATTGATTTAGGTCCTGATACAATTACGATTTGTAATGGACAGCCCTTAACACTTACTGCGCCTTTAGGTTATGACTTCTATAAATGGTCGAATAACTCGCAAAGTAATTCTATTACAGTTTTAACAGGCGGCACGTATTCTGTAACTGCCGGAATTTTATCCCTATCTGGTCCAAATTTGGTTCAAAACGGTGATTTTGAGGCTGGAACAACTAACACGGCAAATAATTTTACGACATCCTATGTTCCAGGTACGGGAGGAACTTGGGGTTTACTATCAAATCCAGGCCAATACGCAATTTCAACCTCGCCGAGTTTAGTTCATAATAATTTTTCCGTTTGTAGTGATCACACGACGGGGACGGGAAATATGTTCATTGCAAATGGCGCGGCTACTGCAAATACAACAGTTTGGAGCCAAACGATACCTGTAACTGCTGGGCAAGGATATATATTTAGTTATTGGGTGGCAAACGCACTAAACGATCCAGCTGTTGCTCAATTGCAATTGTATATAAATAATCAACCCATTTCTACTATTTCATCGCCTTCATCAACGGCATGTATTTGGACACAATTCACTGGAACATGGGTTGCTGGAGCGAACCCAAATGCTGTTTTAAGAATAGTAAATCAATCGACAGCAGGCGCAGGAAACGATTTTTCAATAGACGATATCGTTTTTAGAACAATCTGCACCAACACAGAAACGATTGTTGTAAATGTCAATTCTGTAGGTGTTATTGCAGGTCCGAATGTGACTATATGTGAAGGAGATACTGCAAATGTGGTAGCTACAACAAATTCACCAAACAATGTCTTAACTTGGGCAGCAAACACAACACCAGGAGCAACATTGTCAACTACGCTTGCTGGGAACTATACGGTTACAGCGGTTTCCCCATTCGGTTGCACAAATTCAGCTTCAATGAATGTGATTGTAAAGCCAATGAACTGGGAAATTGGAAATAACATTTCGATAAATACGGATGCATGCGATAGCACGGGAGTAGTTATTGCGGTTGTTGATACTATCAATACTTCTTTGCCCGCACCAATGCCATTCACTTATACTTGGAGCGGTCCAGGAGCAGGAAGTACCAATCAAACAAATAATCCAATATTTAGCGACCTCAATGCTGGGTGGTATTACTTGACAGTTACTTCTGATGGTTGCAGTCGGCAGGATTCTGTCGAAGTTGTAGCAAATAATGCACCAATAGCTGCAATTTCTGGTGGACCATTGACTGGATACATTCCTTCTTCACCACTTTTTGACAATAACAGTCAGTTTGCCACAAGTTACAAGTGGATTTGGAGCAATGGAGACACATTAAATATTAACGTTCCAGCTACAGTAGGCAATACGTTTACCGATACAGGCGCTGTTTGGGTAATGTTGATTGCGTATAACGGTAATTGTTCCGACACGACTTTTTTAAGTATGTATTATACCCAAGAACCAGTAATTGTTGTTCCACCCGTAATACCAGTATTTCCAGTTGTTTTTGAGTTAACCAATGTATTTACCCCTGGCGACGATGTAACTAATAAATTCTTCACATTTAAAATGGAAAACATTGTAGAATTGGATGTTCAAATTTTCAATCGCTGGGGAAATCTGATGTATCAAACCAAAGATCCTGATAATTTTTACTGGGATGGTAGATCACCCGAAGGTTATGACGCAGAAGACGGAGTTTATTTCTACAAGTACAAAGCCAAGGGTATTCAAAACGAAAATTTTGAAGGAAACGGATTCTTGCATTTGATTCGGTAATTCTTAATTCGAGCACGGTAAAAGAACCACGATTTCTTTTTTTGCTGAACTACGTTCATCAATTAATCAAAACATTAGGGCTGCGTAATCTAAAATCCCGGTCATCGGTTAATCCCTTGACCGCGAAGCAGCATCGCAGATAATCCTGGTTTTTTTCTTTAACAACCTATTTTCAAGCTTAATAAATCCCGGTTATTACTCAATAAAAAAGTGGAGATGCGTTTTATGCTTCTCCACTTTTAGTTTTATATTGTTTGAAATCTTAACGACCTCCTCCTCTTGTTGTTGGCTTAACTTCTGGACGTTTAAGTCTTTCATTAATTTGTGCTTCACTCAAGCGAAGTTCAACCGTTTCCACAATTACTTGGCGACCATATAAAACGGTAGCTTCTATAATGTATATCGGGCTTGAGCCAACAGCATTAATGTCAAATTCGAAATAGACTTGATCGTTTTTGACTTGTTTTATAATTCTAGTTACAGCAACACCATTAACTTTAATCCTTATGTTATTACTGTTATTCAAATTCTCAACGACTCCTTTAATTTTGTTTATACCAAGATTGATTGTACTTGGCGAACTTGAAGGTGCAGTAAATTTAATCGTCGGGGACATTTCACCTCTTGTCGCGTTATAGTTAATCGTTGTATTTGCCGTTGCAGTTCCAACAGGATTAATGGCAGTGATTGTCACTACATTTGCACCTGATTGTAGGTTGACAGTTGCCGAACCACTATTTGTTAATCGATCGAAGGTAAAGGCTGTATTTTGTCCATTCACTTTAAAGATTATTTCCGCAGCATCTATTATTTCAGAAGTAGCGAAATTAACTTGATAAACACCCGTGGTTACACTAATAGGACTTGAAGCCGGTTGTGTAAAAGATACGGTTGGCGCATTTCGAGTAGGTGATTTTTCACGTGTAACGGTATGCGTGTAGCTCTTCGTACCACAGTTGTTTGTTACCGTTACTTTAAACTGCGCTAAGCCGACATTTATTGCATAATCAACTTCCAAAAGATTTGTTGAATTTGAGAAATTGAACGCAATCGCTTTGTTGTTCAGTAATACTTGAATTTGATTATTCGCATCAATTTCCGTCAAACTCAAGGTCATGTTAAATGATGAAGCATACGTTTTTCCATTATTCACAACATTTGAATGAACAAGAGAAATCGTTGGATTTGCACAATTAATTCTTGTTATCGTGTACGTATAAGTCTGTGTTCCGCAATCGTTAGTCGCAGTGACTGTAACAAGGTTAACACCTATAGCTAAATTAGCCTCTGTTGTCAAAATATTTTGAGCAAGGTCATAGCTAAATGCTTTCACTTGATTGTTTACCTTAAAGACTATTTGCGTTTTCAATGTAATGTTCGCAAATCCTAATTGAACCAATACAGCAGAATTTTCAGTTGTTGAATTTTGAGCTGCAGGAGCAATAGGTGAAATTACTGGAACAAAACAAGGCACTTTTATAGGCATATAAATAACGGTTGCAGTTTTATGCGCTTCTCCACAAGCGTTTATTGCAATTACTTCCATGGTGTTGTTTCCTTTGTTTAAAGTAACAGTTTTACTGTATTTACCATCGGATCCAAGTGTTCCAGTCATCGAAACTCCATTGAAAACAAAGGCCATATTCGTCGCTGAAGGAATGTTTGTGATGTCAAACTTAAAGGTGAAACTTTCTTCTTCAACTACTTGTGCAGCAATAGTAGGAGATAGCTGAGTAATAACTGGTTTGTCACACGGTTCTATTGGCCGAACATAATTGATGTTCGTCGTAGAGTTTGCATAACCTCCATCGTTTGTTGCTGTAATTTCAAACAAGTTGTTTCCTGTTGCCAAAGTCAAAGGATAACTTAAAGTATTTGTCGAAGCATTGAAACTATAAAACTGGTTATTGATCACTTGACCGTCTTTTTTCAAAACAATTTGTTGTTTCGTATCTATCCTTAGAATTTTAGCCGTCATAGTAAACTGGTTACTATTTACAGTTGTTCCTGGAGAAGCTGGAGAAGTAAAGGTTATAGTTGGTGGAACGACAACAACGGGTTTTGTATAAACAATTGTTTTGCTGTCAGAGGCAGTTCCTGTATTTGTTGTAGCTGTAATAACAATTGTATTATTTCCTTCCGCCAAAGACATTGGGAATACTATTGTTTGTTGAGCAATATTTACAGTATAGCCGCTAACAGAAACGCCATTTACTTTTACATTGATTTGGCTTGAATTTGTTACTCCTGTAATATTTGCCAATACAGTGTACGAAGCATTATTCACCGCCGCTGGACTTGTATTTGGTTGTGTAATCGCAACAGTCGGCGGAGTTTGAGGAACAGCCTCACGATAAATGATTGTCGTTGTTTTTACATCCGTTCCAGCAGAATTAGTTCCCATAATTTCAATGCTATTCGCACCGACTATTAGGTTAGTACTAAAACTTACCAATTTTGATGTAGACGAGTAAGTAAAGTTACTTGTAAGTCCACCATTTATTTTTACGGAAATGTCATTTTTAGAGGCTACGTTGAGAACACTTGCCGTTATAGCGTAATTTGCTACACTTACGTTTATTGGATTAGTATTCGGGTTGATAAACGTTACAACAGGAGGTAAAACAGTTGCTGCTGGCTGATATATTATTGTTGTGGTTTTTGTATCACTACCTGCCGTGTTTGTACCTGTAATAGTCAAAACGTTTGCTCCTTGAACCAAGTTTAAATTGAAATTTAATAACCCATTACTGAAACTGTATACTGTAACGTTTTGTCCATTACAAACGATATTGATTCCGCTTGGTGAACTAACATTTGTAACAGATGCTTGAACAGGATAAGAACTTAATTGAACATTCGTTGGATTGGAAGCTGGATTGATATACGAAACTACTGGAGCTTGCAGCGTTTGAACCGGCGTATAAACAATCGTAACTTGTTTGCTATCGGTGCCATCTGCGTTCGTTCCTTGTAAAAGAAGCGTATTCACTCCTTGATTCAGTGTAATTGAAGAAACAACTGAACCATTGCTTGGGTTAAATGTGAAACCTGTCGTTGATTGACCATTTACTAAGAAAGTAACTTGACTTTTTGTTGTTACGTTCAGCACAGTTCCAACGAATTGGAAATTTGGGCTATTCACACTTGCTGGAGAAGTATTTGGACTAGAAATACTCACAACCGGCGGTTTTGGAGCTGCTCTATCGTAAATTATAACCGTAGTAGCTGAAGCTGTTCCTGCAGCGTTCGTCCCGTACAATTCGAAAATATTCTGACCAGGATTCAATACCACAGTACATACAAAATCGTCTGTTGATGGATTGTAATTAAAGTTTGTTCGGCTCGTACCGTTTTGTTTGAATAGTACATTTTGACTTCCATCAACATTCAACACTTTTCCTCGAATCGTGAAATTCACGGAACCAACACTTGTCGGTGAAGTAGAAGGATCTGTGAAATATACAGTCGGAGGTTGTATAATAGGAACCTCTTGAAGAATAATCGTCGTCAGTTTCGTATCGCTACCTGCTCCATTAGTTCCTGTTATTTCAACTATGTTTGAACCTTGATTCAAAACAATTGGGAAATCTACGTGACCATTGTTGGCATTGAACGTGAAATTCGTTTTCACGATACCATTTACTTTTACTTGAACTTGTTCTTTCGTTTTCACGTTTAAAACGCGTCCAGTTACATTGTAATTGGCATTGTTTACAGTAATTGGGTTACTTCCTGGTGTAATAAATGATACAACTGGTGGTGTTTCAACTTCACGTTTGTAAATAATAATTGTTGTCTTTGTATCCGTTCCATATTGGTTAGAACCAGTTAATTCAAATATGTTTTGACCTGGTTGTAATACTACGTTTGCACTAAACAAATCAGATTTTGTATTGTAAACAAAGTCACCTTTGTAGGTTCCGTTTTGCGTGAAAGTTACATTCTCTTTGTCGAAAACATTGGTAATGTTCGCTTGAATAATATAGTTCGGATTCGCAACTTCTAACCCAGATGTAGCCGGTTGTGTGTAAGTAACAACAGGCGGCATATTCTCGTTTTGTACTGTTGGCGTTGGAGTAGGCGTTACATTATCATCTCTAGTGCTGTTTTTACCAAAAAGGCGTATTTGAATGTATGCACTTGTATAATGGAAAATGTCTTGCTTGTATTTTCCAGGAGAATTGAATCCATCAAAACGGTCCATTTGTGCAAATGACGTTTTGTGTTCTAATCCAATTGTTACTGCTTTTCCAACTTGATAACCCAATCCAAAGCCCAAACTCGATGAGGTATTGAATTTATAAGCATTTTGAGCACTTCCATCTAAAGCCGTTTCATAAACGCCGTCTTGAGTGTTTTTGATAGAGCTTTTACTTAAGTTATTTGGATCCCAAGCGTACAAACTTTGATCACCAGTAACTGGGTCAGTGTTTAAATAATCGCCGTAGGTTTGGCTAAAATTCATACCCAAACCACCGAAAATATAAGCGTCCCAGCGCGTTCGTTCTCTTAAACGATTGGCGTGAAGAACCAGTTCCAAATTGAACATGTAATTCTCCGTTTGAAAGTTATGAATAGCATAACCGAAGGAATCTTGATAGTTCGTCGGATCTTGACTTAAGGTCGTATTAGGCGACGTGAAATCGCTCAATTTTTTATCTTGGCCGTACCAGAATCCACGAAGAAAACGTCCGCGGACATCCCAACTAAAAACAGTTCCCGGATTGTAATTGAATGATTTTCCCAATGTCAATCCCCAACCCCAATTGTTTTGGTTCTTAACATCAGTGGTTTGCCATGTTGTACCTCCATTCACTCCAAAAAACCACTTTGCATTGTAGTTGGTCGAGATTTGACCAAATGTCATTTGTGCTAATCCTAGGCAAATGATAAACGAGTATAATTTTTTCATGGTAATCTTTTTTGCGGTTATGGTAGTTAATTCCACAACTGTGCCAAATTGTTAAATATTTAATACCTGACGTTTGATTTTGAAGTTTTGAAGTCCAAATTGGCCGCTTCTAAATTCGTAAGTTGCAAATTTACAAGCTTTTATCATTTAAAAAAGTCCGAATGTTACAAATTTGTTAAACTCTTGAAAATCAATGAGCATCCAACCAATTGTCGCCAATTTCCATTTCAACTTCCATAGGAACAACCATTTTAATAGCGCCTTCCATTGCTGTTTTCACCAAAGTTTTTAATTCGTCTATTTCACTTACGTGCACATCAAAAACCAATTCATCATGTACTTGCAATATCATTTTTGATTTGAAATCTTTCGTTTTCATTGCTTCATGAACAGCAACCATGGCGAGTTTTATAATGTCGGCTGCAGAACCTTGAATTGGAGCATTAATAGCATTACGCTCTGCAAAACCTCTTACGACAGCGTTGGCAGAAGAAATATCTGGCAAATAACGACGGCGTTTCATGATGGTTTCCACGTAGCCATTTTCACGTGCATCGTTCACAGCTTTGTCCATATAGATTTTAATAGAACCATATTGTTCGAAATAACCGTCAATAATTCCTTTGGCTTCTGTTCTTGAAATATCAAGATTTTGCGCCAAACCAAATGCGCCTTGACCGTAAATGATTCCAAAATTCACTGCTTTGGCTGAACTTCTTTGGTCTCTAGTTACATCTTCCAAGGCAACATGAAATACTTTCGAAGCGGTGGCTGCGTGAATATCGTGTCCTTTTTGGAAGGCTTCTATCATGTTTTTATCCTCGCTCAAAGCCGCAATTATTCGCAATTCTATCTGAGAGTAATCCGCTGCTAGAAGTTTGAATTCTTTTCCTCGAGGAACGAACATTTTACGAATCTCTTTCCCTCTTTCACTGCGAATAGGTATGTTTTGCAAATTCGGACTATTGGAACTCAAACGTCCAGTCGCAGTGACCGTTTGCATGTAGCTTGTGTGAATTCGTCCGTCAACTGGATCAGCCAAAGTTGGCAATGGATCAACATACGTACTTTTCAATTTTCGCAATTGACGATAATCCAAAATCATCGGCATGATTTCGTGGTCGTTTTTGTGCTTCTGTAGTATATCTTCGGAAGTTGCGTATTGACCTGTCTTTGTCTTTTTCGCTTTTTTCGAAATTTGCAAATGATCGAAAAGTACTTCGCCCAATTGTTTAGGCGAATCTACATTGAAGTCGAAATCAACGAAACTTTTGATGCTTTTTTCAAGCTCAATCAGCGTTGTTTCTAGTTCTTTGGAATAATTGTTCAAGCCTTCCACATCGATAGCAACACCTTCAAATTCCATGGAACGAAGAATTTCGACCAAAGGCATTTCCATTTTATAAAACAAATCTTTTAAGTGTGGTTTCTGAATTTCCGGTTCAAAAATTTGCTTCAATTGAAAAGTGATATCCGCATCTTCACAAGCATAATCTACAATTTCTTCTGGCGGTAAATCGCCCATATTGCCTTGGTTCTTTCCTTTTTTACCAATTAAAGTTTCGATGGAAACGGGTTGGTAACGCAAGTAATATTCCGCTAAGAAATCCATGGATTGCTTCGATTCAGGTTGAATCAAATAATGAGCAATCATGGTGTCAAAAGTTGGCTCAACTACTTTCATTTGATAGCGATTCAACACTTGAATATCGTATTTTATATTGTGGGCAATTTTCTCAATTTTCTTGCTTGAGAAAAATGGCTCAAAGAAATCAACAATCTTTTTTGCTTCCTCAAATTCTTTTGGAACAGCGACATAATAACCTTCGCGCTCTTTGAAAGAAAATGCAATTCCGACTAAATCGGCGTGCAAAGCATTCAAACCAGTCGTTTCTGTATCGAAGCAAACTTGCTTTTGTTTCAAAAGTAAAGCCAATAATTTCGTTCTTTCCTCAGGCGTATTCACCAAATGGTACGATGCTTTTTCTGTCGCAATGGTTTTCAACTCAGCAGTAGTCATCGGTTCTTGGTTTACCACCAAACTTTGCTGACCGAATAAATCCAATTGACCATCGGTCGTATTTCCAGCTGCCGTAACAACGATTTCTTCTCCTGTAATCCGTTTCGCTAAATTTCTAAATTCTAATTCTGTAAATATTTTTAAAACCGCATCGTGATCGGGCTTGTCCAATTTTAAGTCAATAGGATCGAAAGGAACTGGAACATCTGTAATGATAGTCGCCAACATTTTCGACATCAATCCTTGTTCTTGGAAATTCTCAACATTTTCTTTCATTTTCCCTTTCAAGTCAGCGGTGTTCTTGAAAAGTTCCTCCATAGAACCATATTCCTTGATGAATTTCTTCGCTGTTTTTTCGCCAACTCCAGGAATTCCAGGAATATTGTCTACAGCATCGCCCCACATTCCTAAAATATCGATAACCTGCGATGGATTTTCAACCTCAAATTTTTCTTGAACTTCAGGAATTCCCATAACTACAGCCGGAGCTCCACCTCGTCCAGGTTTGTAGATGAAAATATTTTCTGAAACCAACTGAGCAAAGTCTTTGTCGGGCGTCATCATGTAGGTTTGAAAACCTTCTTTTTCGGCCATTTTCGCCAAAGTTCCAATGATATCATCCGCTTCAAATCCTTCCAACATTAACATTGGAATATGAAATGCTTTGATGATTTCTTTAATTGGTTCCAACATCGAACGAATGTCTTCTGGCATTTCTTCACGGTTCGCTTTGTAGGCCGCGAAATCTTCCATTCTATTCGTTGCTCCGCCAGGCGCATCGAAAACCACTGCCATGTGCGTTGGTTTTTCCTTTTGAATGATGTCGATCATTGCGTTGGTGAAACCAAAAGCTGCACTTGTATTTTGACCTCTAGAATTGACTCTTGGGTTTTTCGCAAATGCGAAATAAGCTCTGTAAATCAATGCAAAAGCGTCAAGGAGGAATATTTTTTTGTCTACGACTGGTGTTAACATAGTTATAAAAGTGTAAAATTTTAGAGTGGAAAGTGTAAAGTGCTTTTCACTTTAACACTCATCACTTTTCACTCTAAAAAGTTTGGGATTTAAAAGTAATGATTTTTGTGGGGATGAAGTTAGTGGTTGGGTTATTTTGCCTATAAGATTTCAAACACAAAAAAATCCGAGCACACAGAATGTATACTCGGATTTATAACTTAAATATGTAATAGGCTCAGCTTAAATCTGCCAAGGTATTTTTATGCTTGTTTCACAAACTGAATGTTCGCGATCAATTTTACTTTGTCGCTAACCACGATGCTACCTGCTTCTGTGATTGCACTCCAAGTTAAATTGAAGTCTTTTCTATTGATAGTTGTTTCTGCTTCGAAACCTGCTTTTGTTTGACCGTATGGATCAACAGCAATACCGTTAAAATCAACGTCCAATGCAACTTCTTTGGTTACGTCTCTGATTGTTAAATCACCAGTAAGTTTGTTTCCGTCAAATGATTTTGACTTGAAAGTTAATTCAGGAAATTTTTCTGCATTGAAGAAATCGTCTGATTTAAGGTGCGTGTCTCTATCTGCATTTTTTGTGCTGATTGAATCAATTTTTGCACTGAAACTGAATTCTGCATTTTGAAAAGAATCATCTTCTGACTCAACTGTTGCATCGAAATCTTCGAAGCTTCCTGATACTGTTGAAATCATCATGTGTTTCACTTTAAAACCAATTTCTGAGTGCGTTGTGTCTATTTTCCACGCTGTTTTTACTGCTGTTTCCATGTTTTATTTTTTAATATTATTAATATTTATTTTTTCTATAGGACAAATTTACCGCCATCCAATTCCTTGTGCATTGATGTATGATAAGAAATGATGGTTGCTTTAATAGAGAACCACGATTTTCTGGATATAAGGATTGCCCCGATTTTATTTGTTGGGTAACTTGAGCGTAAGGATTAATTAGAAATCCCGTTCATCCCTTAATCCTTGTCTGCCGACAGGCAGGCTTTTAATCCCGTTTTTTTTGTACGATACTTGTTTTGACTATTAATCCTCCAAGTACCCGAATTTTCCTTGATTGTAATCGTTTATCGCTTCCATAATTTCCATTTGTGTGTTCATTACGAAAGGACCTTGCGCGGCAATAGGTTCGTTCAGTGGTTCACCACTTAGGATGAGAATGACAGAATTTTCTGTTGCCTCAATTTCAAAGCTTTCGCCGTCATTGTCCAATAAAGCCAAGTGATCTGTTTCAACTTTTTCTGTTCCGTTCACAATAAAACTTCCCTCAATTGCCAAAGCCACAGTGTTGTAGTGCGCAGGGAAAGTGAAGTTTGCTTTTCCGCCCGTTTTTAATTTTGCATTCATCATGTTCACTGGAGAAAATGTTGAAGCAGGACCTTTTTTTCCTTCGTATTCACCTGCTATTACTTCTATTGTTCCGGCATTGTTTGGCAACTCAACGCGCTTGATATCTCCGGATTTTATAGCTTGGTATTTCGGGGGACTCATTTTGTCCTTTTTAGGCAAGTTCACCCAAAGTTGAACCATTTGAAATTCGCCACCTGTTTTACTCCATTCTTCTTCGTGGTATTCTTTGTGAAGAACGCCACTCGCTGCTGTCATCCATTGTATATCGCCTTCGCCAATTATTCCGCCGCCACCGCTGCTATCGTGGTGAGCAACTTTGCCTTTGTAAGCAAGTGTAACTGTTTCAAAACCTCTATGTGGATGCACGCCAACTCCTTTCGGGTGATTTGCTGGTGGAAATACAAATTTGGAATTGTAGTCCATCATGATAAATGGATCCATGCGTTTCATGTCCATGCGAAAAGCGCTTGGAATGAAGTTGTGAACTCTAAAGCCATCACCCACAAAATGTGGACTTGGTGGCGAAACAACTAATTCTACTGTTCTTGTTTTCATTGATCTAAATTTTATAGTACAAAGTTAGAGCCAATGACTTTCGCTTACATTGACGTATGGTAAGAAATCAGATTTTGAAATTTTTTGCTGCCAAGTCCTTTCGAACGCGGCTTAAACTTTCGGGAGTAATGCCCAAATAGGAGGCTACCATAATTTGCGGAACACGGAGCAAAATGTCGGGATATAATTTTATGAAATTCATGTATCGTTCCTCTGCTGTTGAACCCAAAAGAAGATCGATTCTTTCTTGCATGTGGCGTATGTTATTGTGCAAAAGTCGGATATTGAACTCGTTGAAATTTGGAATTTGTTTTGCTAAAGATTCTTCATAGTTCTCATCTATCAGAACGACTTCGCTGTCTTCCTGCGCTTGAATGTAGTATTTGGAAGGTTCATTGAAAAATACACTTTCTCTATCTGTAACAAACCAGTTTTCAGGTGCAAAAGAGATGGTATGTTCTTTCCCTTTTTTATCAATGGAGAATTGACGAAGCAATCCGCTTTCAACAAAGAAGCCGTGATTTATGCGTTCATTTGCTTGGAGAAGATAAGTTCCTTTTTCAACTTTTTTATTTTTACAACCATCGATTATCGGCTCAATCTCTTTTTCATCGAGATTTAAGTGAGTGGTTAAGTATTTTAAAAAATTACTTTTATTCATTTACGCTTCATGATGGATTGAGATTTACTAATTTAATAAAAATCAAAGATTCTTTAAATGGATTAATTTCCGTTTTCAGATTTGTGTAAACTATCGTTCGTATTTTCAATTCTTGTGTCGTCAGAATTATTCAAATCCACTGGAAACATGTAATTCATGACTATTGATAGTATAATTACAATCAAAGTCAGAAGAAGTAATTTTTTGAAGAAGGAGTTCATTTTTGCTAATTTGTGTGCAAACTGTATAATACTAAGTTAGTGAAAATAGCCAATACTATTGGGTCTTTGTGGGATTTTTCCTTACCATATTTTTACCACATAATGCCCAACCAAAGCGTGTCGTTCAAAAGACAATAGCCAAATATGTAATTCCGTTCGCGCTTCATCTGCGAAATGAAATATTGGGCCATCAACACCAATTTTGTGACTGTCTAGCCATTTAAAATCTTGATCCGTAAATAGTCCATAATATGGATTTGAAAGTGCTTTTACTGAATTGTGGGTCGTTACATCTTCGTAAAAAGTGTGATTTCCAATGCCCATAGAATTTTTCCATCCGTCGTTTGCTTCTTCTGGAGAAAGTACTGGGAATTGATTGAAATCTAATCCACCAATGGTTAAATAGGTGATTTTAACTTCATTTTTGTGTTTGAACTTTAGTTGAATTTCATCCATTTTAGCACCATTCATTTTGCTTTTAATCTGATGAATTTCGATACCTTCTAAATTGAATATTCTACCCAATTCTGTTGTTCTAGGATCTTTTTTATTATAAAAACCTGGAGGTGAAAACGTCGCAAATAAGGTTGAATCAGATTGTAAATCGCGCATCGTTTTAAACGAAGTAGGATAAATGATTTCCTTGAATTTTTTTAGTCTGGCTCCGGCAAGCGGATACATGGCATCGCTTTTATCTTTAAAAGTCAAAGGGATGTCTTTTTTCAATTTACGGAGCTCTGAAAATTTTACTTTTTTACTTTCTGGATCTACCCAATTTTCTAGCGGATTCTTAAAATTTGAATAGGCTGTTTTGTTTTTTCCTTCAAATAATTCGCCGTATAATTCATGTGGAAAATCGAACCATCCGTGGGCGTATGGAACCATAGAATTGTCTTCTTCAACATAAAGAATTATTTCCCATAAATATGCATTCAGGCAGTTACGTGCCAAATCAATTCGAACTATATTTTTATCCGTCGAAGCAAATTCTCCAACCATAAATTTCACCTGATTTCTATTCCATTCTTGATTTACACAGGAAATATAACTGAGATATTTGTCTTTTTTTAGTGCCTGAGGAATGGTTGGGATGAACTCCGAAACATCCATTTTTGATAAGGAAATTGTTTCACCGTTCTTACCAAAAAAATCAATATTCATAGTAAAGTTCAACTTGTCAATTTGACTTAAAGCACCCTCCTTGAAATAATCGAATTGATAATTTTTTGCGCGAAATCCAATATCTGGATTGTCCGGATATTCTTGATCGCTTAAGTTTTTTATGGCAAACTTGATTTCACCTTCTGGTGTTAATCCAGATTGAAAAGAGACTAAAAAATAACAAAGTAAAAGGGAAAGTAAAGTTTTGAAAGTCATTGCAAATATTGCTTTTTTGAGCTTGATTTTGAAAGGTGAAGTTAGTTATTATTTTAAGGGTTTTGTTTCGCAAGCCAAGCAATTCTAATTAAAGCTTGACTTGTTCACCTAAAGTATTTTTCACCAATCTGAAATGATTCTATCCAGACCAAAGCGTTTATAAATAACTAAGCCACTTTTTGTTTTTGTTGTTCATCTTGTAGCGCATGTATTTTAAGCAAGGGTAGTAGAGCGCTGCAATTATTAAAATCCATGCAATATAAACGCCAATTAAGCCGCTGTCTATATATCTATGTTGCTCGTTAATGTAATTCTCATAATTACTAATAGATGTATACATCGATTGTCCAAAAAGAGGTTTAAGCAACATACTAGAAACATGAATAACTGCAATATGTAAAAAATAAAAGAAGAGAGGAACTCTTCCGTAAACAAGCAGGAAATCCGTTATTCTATTTTTGAATTTTTCGAGAATGGCCAAAGAAATTAGGCAAACTCCGAGCGTTACAAGCGTATAATGAAATGAGGGTGGATATTTAGAAATCCGCAGAAATGAAACCAATGTTTTGAAAAACGAGGATTGTTCATCGAACCAAAATTCTGGGTCACCATACAGATTAAAAGTTCTCAAAATAATGAACAGTATCAATGCTGATGAACCCATTACGATTAGGTACTTTGAACGTTTTGCTTGGTCGAAACCGGAAGAATACAAACTTCCTAAACAATAACCTAAAATCATTATTCCCAGCCAAGGAAGCATAGGGTAACCAACAGTTATGTAACGGTGACTATCACCAATTTCCATTCCTCCAGGTTGGTGAACCAAATACCAAAGAAAATCTAAAGCTTCTTTTCCGTTATTTGCATATTGAATGCTACTGTAGCCGTAAACATCGAGTAAGTTGTGACCCGCAACGATGACTAACCCTAAAACCAATAGCAGCTTTTTGTTGAGATAAATCAGAGCGGAAAGAACGACCATTGAAGCACCAATTGCCCAAATTACTTGTAAGACTATGAGGTTAAAAGTTACATCAAAACTCCACAGAAAATTATTCAGAAATATTTCCAGTAAGATTAACCAAATGCCTCGTTTAAGTAAGAAAACCGAAAGTTCTTTATTCGATTTTCGCTTTGATTGCAAATACACTGAAAGCCCAGAAAGAAAGACGAACACTGGTGCACAAAAATGGGTGATATATCTAGTAAAAAACAAAGCTGGATAAGTAGTTTCTAAATTCATTGGCGAACCAGCAACTTGCAAATCTTGAAAGTAGTCACGTGTGTGATCCAAGCACATAATTATCATCACAATTCCCCGAAGGATATCTATTGATTCGATTCTTTTTGATGCCGTCATAATTTAGATTTTTATTTTACTTTCATCACTTTGAGCAAAAAAACTACCCAAAAGGGACATTGAGAAAAATAGAAGGTTGATTTTTTTCATAGTTGTAATAGTCTAGTCGACAGCAATCAAAAGGTCGACGTCGTAAATGAATTTCTTTTCCGAAGATAAGAATAGTTTTTATTCATTAGTCGGGTATAAATTCGAGCAAACATTATTTGCGAATTGCGCAACTATAAAAAACCACTTGCGTGATTCGATTTATACATTGCTGGTCTAAAACATAATTTTACCTAGAATCAATTAGCAAAGGAGGTTTCCGAAAATCCATTAGAGTAGGACAAAAAAAAACAATTATGAAAAATTTTAAAAGAGCAGCAGTACTATCAATTTTAGCAATCGTTTTCACTTTTGGTGTAACATCTTGCGGCAAATCAAAACTGAATAGAAAAATAGATGGTACATGGAATTTGACGAACGTAACCATGAATGGTGTGGATATATATGCCGCAAATGGCATGAGTATTACGGGCAAATGGACTTTTGATAAGAAAGCAAAAACATTAAATGCTACGACAACTTTTACCTATCCTGGTCAGCCAGCAGAAACGAGTTCAGACGTATTAGTTTATACAATTAGTGATAAGGAAACGATAATTTTGGATGGGGAGATATTTAAGGTGACAACATTGACAAAGAGCAAATTGGTACTTAGTTATTCAGACGGTTTGGAATCCTTAAACTATAATTTTACGAATTAAAAATTTCATTTTTGATTAAAAGCTCTCCTTATCGGAGGGCTTTTTTGTTTTACCTAGGTCATGCAGATATGGAAGTTCCTTCATAAAATGATGTGGTTCCCAAATTAAAAAATCGACGCAGGGTTAAATGTTTACCTTTTCTTCAAATAGGAGCTAATATATGTCCACCGATTTTAAAGCACTAGATGATACCCACAAAGGTTTAATTATAGTATTAGTTGCGACCGCTCCTTTTTATCCTTTTTAATGATTTATTGCTATAATCCTAACTCCACTCAGTACCATCTTTCCCATCTTTCACCACAATTCCGGCTTTCGCCAATCCATCGCGGATTTGATCGGAAGTAGTCCAATCTTTATTCGTTCTGGCGTTTTGACGCAAGTCAAGAACGAGATCCATAACAGGAGTAAGTCTATCGTCTGAAGTTGAACTTTCAGTTTTTAGTCCGAGTACGTCCAAAGCAAAGCGATTCATTTCAGTTTTAAGCATGTCCAAATCTGATTTGGAAATAGTGGCTTTCCCATCCTTCACACTGTTGATGTATTTTACCGCATCGAATAGATTTGCAACCAATATCGGCGTGTTGAAATCGTCGTTCATCGCGTTGTAGAAAGAGTCTATCATAGCGTTAACGTCAGACGATGAGGTTTCACTACTTCCTAGATTCGACAGTGATTTGAGCGCTTCTAATAAACGAGTCAACCCTTTTTCTGAAGCTAAAAGTGACTCGTTGGAAATATCCATAGGACTGCGATAATGTGCTTGCATCATGGCGAAGCGAACAACGTTTGCTGAAAATGGTTTTTCGAATAATTTGGACGTCCCGTTCACGATTTCCATCGGTAAAAAGTAGTTTCCGAAAGATTTACTCATTTTTTGACCGTTGACTTCAAGCATATTTGCATGCATCCAATAATTCGCTGGAGCGCAACCCAAAGAAGCGCAACTTTGTGCAATTTCATCTTCGTGATGCGGAAATTTTAAGTCCATACCACCTCCGTGAATGTCGAATGTTTTGCCCAAATATTTTGTGCTCATCGCGGTGCATTCTATATGCCAACCAGGGTTTCCATTACCCCAAGGTGAACGCCAAATTTGCATATCATC
Source organism: uncultured Flavobacteriales bacterium (assembly GCA_963977135.1). GTDB lineage: Bacteria > Bacteroidota > Bacteroidia > Flavobacteriales_D > Crocinitomicaceae > UBA2040. The sequence continues at coordinate 113,450 of CAXBNN010000005.1, forward strand.
GGGATTGGCTTTTTTCCACAATGCGAAATCTGCAAAGAAACGTTTTTCATTTTGAGCGTTTAATTCTCGTGTTTCTTCGGCCAATTCATCAATTTTCCGACCGCTTAATATGCCGTAATCGTTTGTTGCGCTGTATTTTTTCGTGTCGAAATAAACGGAGCCATTTACTACATAAGCAAAACCATTATCAATAATTTTTTCAATGATTTCGATTTGTTCCTGAATGTGTCCAGTTGCGGTTGGTTCTATACTCGGCGGAAGCATGTTGTATGTCCGTTGTAAATCTTGAAATATTGTATTGTATTTGTAAACGATTTCCAATGATTCCATGTGTTCAGCTTTTGCAGCTTTTCCGATGCTATCGACCTCGTCACCAGCGCTGTTTGTAATGTGACCAGCATCCGTAATGTTTCGAACGTATTTTACTTTGTAATCAATCGCCAAAAGGTATCGGTAAATCAAATCGAAATTGATAAACGTGCGCATGTTTCCCATATGCGGGTCGCTGTAGAGTGTTGGCCCGCAAACATACATGCCCACTTTCCCTTCTTGCAAAGGCGTGAATTTCTCTTTTTTTCCGGTTAAACTATTGTAAATAGACAGATTTTGACGACTCATTTTTTCGATTGATTTCCTAAGAAAGCAAATATAAGGAAATGTACTGTTTTAAGTTAGCTTCTCTTGTTGAGGATTTTTTTTAGAGTCAAGACTGAAGGATTCATGGCTACAAGACTTAACACGCAAAAAAAATCTCTCTGCTCTTTGCGACTTCTTTGCGGTTAAATCCCTATGCTTTAGCTTTCTTCAAAAACAAATAAAACAGATTGACCAACAAAATTGCAGTATTGGTTATAATAATTGGGACGGCTCCCAGTAAACATCCGTAAACGATGAAAGTACCGCAACCAAGAACGTTTATCCAACGAAGGGTTCTCATATCTCTCATCATCATGGAGATTAGCAACAAAGCTGAGCCAGCGTAACCAATAATGTCTACAGTTAGATCTGTCATTAGGAATATTTTTCGCTGAAAGTAGTAAATATTTGAAATTGGCGATTTATTAATTTAATCTAGTTACCTTGGTAATTAATTAAAATAACGACAATGGATAAGAAAATAGCTCAGAAATCTCCTTTTGTAATGGAAGTTGAACCAGGAAAGTATGCTTGGTGTGCCTGCGGACATTCAAGTAAACAACCGTTTTGTGATGGTTCGCACAAAGGTTCGGAGTTCGTGCCTAGAATGGAAGAAATTACCGAAAAGAAAATGGTTGCTTGGTGCGGTTGCAAAGGCAGTGCGAATGGATCGTTTTGCGACGGATCACACAAAGCTCTTTAATCGAAATTTTCTAGCGAATCTTTGTATTTGATTTGTAAACCGTGTAAAAAATTGCGTATGATCTGATCCTTGCATTCGCGGTAATGTCGGTGATCAGGTTTTCGGAAAAATGCACTTAATTCGGATTTGCTGAATCGAAGATCCGCTAAATCAAGAATTTCAAGCATGTCGTCATCTTGAAGATTCAAGGCAATTTTAAGTTTTCTAAGAATAATATTGTTGTTAATCTTTTTTTCTGGAGCAGGTTGTTCCCCTTCACGTTTCCCTCGCTTTAGATTAATAAAACCATTCAGAAAAGTCGCCAAATATTTATCACCTAAATTTTTATACGCTTCGTCGTCGTCCTTTTTCATCCAATCGCTTATTTCTACCCGGGTTGCTTCATATCCACCAGAAGCGAAAGTCGACATAACTTTGTCGTCGTTTAATTCAAAAGTATAGCGAAGGCGGCGAAGTACATCGTTGTTTGTCATGGATATTTATTTTCTGCTAAGATAGATAAATCTTGTTGGTCATTTGGCCAATTCGCAAATTCTCCAATTTGCAAATTCCCAAATTTACGAACAACCAGATTTCATTGGGCTTGAACCCCATTTTAGCCAATAAAAAATCAACATCCTTGATAATGTTAACCACAACTTATTTGACTTTTTACTTTTTCGAAGCAAAAAGAACAAATTCATCAATATCACCATTTTGAAAGCGCCTGAATGTTCCCGCAACTGTCAAATCTTTTCGGTTTTTCAATGAAGAAAGCGCTACTCCCGATTCCAAAACTGCCATTTTATTATCCCAAATGATGAGTTCATTTTTGCCCAGATAGTCCTTTGGTATTTCCTGAATTTCTTCGTGAAATTCAGGATTGAAATAATCATTTTCGAGAATGAAACTTACTGCAGGATGTGTATAGTATAATTTCATTTCCTGATAGTTAGGATAGTTCAGTTCTAAAAAAGGTTTAATATCTTTCTCTATTATTTCATTTGCTGAAATTCTGAACAGTTTTTTATTAAAAACAACTCCTTGACTGCGGTTGGTGAACGGAAAAACGGCTGCCAAAAGACAAATTCCTATCAAAACGATTTGTTTTACTTTCAGCGGTTTTATCCATTTCAAAAGCCAATTGATTCCAACCAAAGCTAGTAAGGCAATTGCCGGAATAACGGCCAACAAAACTCTAGGCAAACCCATGGAGTTGAAAATTCCCTTCCACCAAAAGAAACTATGCGCGACAAAAACGGCTAAAAATGATCCTAAAACCAAAAAGAAAAGAGAACTATTTTTCTCATCCTTCCAATTCTTAAAAAATTGCCAGATTCCAGCAAATACTCCGATTACAAGTAATAAATAGATAGGCTTTTCAATCACATAATTCAAGCGATGAACAAAATCGAAAAGCGAACCGCTGCCGTATCTTTCTTTCAAACTGGCATAAGGAATTTCATTGATTAGCCAGAAAAGATCTTTGTAAAAAAATGCGCTTACGATGGAATATAAGATTTGACCTGTTAGCAGAAAAGGTAGTATTTTGAATTTCTTTAACCATAGCAAATAGCTCGCAAAAACGATTAAGATTATTAAACCTTCTGAGCGAATTAAGGGCAAAAAAGAAATGATGATTAAACTGAAAATAAATCGATTGGCAGTAAAGAGATAAATTCCTATGATTAAAAACAAAGCGAAAAGATACTCAGTTAAGCCAGAGAAAATTAAGGCAAAGAACAGGGGAGCAAAGAACAAAAACAGAAACACCATCCACGGATTTTCGATTTTTAAGTTTACTGCTGTTCTATAAGTGTATAAACCAATTAATGCCGCACACAATGAATTAAAAACGATCATTCCTTTGAACCCAAATTGCGCAAACGGAGCACTTAATAAAACAAAAACTGGTTTCGCCCAATGATGGAAAAAGAATTCAGGATAATTGAAAGCGGATTTTGAATACAAAAAATGTTTTATGCTATCTCCACTATCGCCCGTGGAAGAGTTGAGTGCATTGAAAACAAGAAGAATCAAAAAAACCATGATAGTCAATGGAATTTCTGGCTTTTTGAAGTTTAAAAAAGACTTTTCTGTTTTCATTCTAAAGTAAATATACCAAAACCCTCGTGTTGACTATCCTTCTTGTGTGTTTAGTGGACGATTAATTCACCTTTACCTGTTTTAGCAACTTCTGTTTTGATCGGCGGGTTTCCATAAAGGTCGATATTTCCATCACCTAATAGGCTGTATTCTAATTTATTAATAACATTTACTTCACATAATCCTTTCGAACTGTTTTCCACTACTGCGTAATTGGCAGTTAAGCCCTTAGCATCTACCGAAAGTATAGCAGTATTCCATAATTTTAGTTGGTTAGTGGTTCCTTTTAGCGTTAGTTTGCCACCACAAGGAAAGGTATTCCAATAGTAAAAAATATTTCCAGCTAAATCCAATTCAGCAAAATTTGCTTTGCTCTTGAATATTAATCCGAATTCATCGGAGGTAATTGGATTTACTGTGCGTATAAAACAGGTTTCATTCGAGGTCAATTTACGCAACGGTTTTGAATGGATATATAAAGTTACTTTATTCGTTTTCGGTCGAGTAAATTTGTATTTCTGTTTGTTGTCAACTTTTAAAATATCCGATTCAATAAAATACTCAACTTTAGAAATGCTTTTTTCAAATCCTTTAATCTCGATAGAGAATACAGAATCTTCAATTAAATACACATCAAAATTGCTGCTTAACTCTATTTCCGAAAATGCATTCAAATCAGTGTAAATAGTGCCTTCTGGATTATTTTTCTTGCAGGAAAAGAGTATAATTCCAAAAACCAAAAGCGATATGTATCTGCGTATTACCATTTGTAACCAATTCCTATTTCAGGAAAATCCAAGATGTGCAAATGAGATTTCATGGCCGCTCTAACCAGAAAATGTTTTGTCATTTGAAACTGAACAATTCCTCGATTGTACATCGTTTTCCTGATGCCTTTATTAACCAAACCAAGATAAATCCCTTCTTGAAGAATTAAACTAAATCGATTGTATCGGAATTCTTGAGAAAGGTGAATGCCCGTTTGGAAGTTATCAGAAGGTTTGAAAGTTTCTTCCTTAGCTTCAACTAAAGTTCTCATCGCTTGATCGTAGAAAATGTCAGCACCTAAACCTAAATTGAATCCTCTGAAAAACGCTCTGTTTATTCCTCCAGACAAAGACGATGTCATGAAAAATTTACCCGATAATGCTCGAGTTTGTTTGCCACCAATGCTTTGAACGATTTCGTAATTATTTTTTGGAACGTGTTTTTCTAGTACTCTATGTTGCTTTTCTGTTTGCTCTCCCACATGATAGCATACTCCAGCAAAAGCTGTTATTAAATTCAATCCCAAATTTGGATCTGCGGAATTTGCATTGGAATAATGATCAAACGAGATACCCAATTGGCTATCAAATTTAGGTGAAAGCTTAAAACTTGTTCCCAATCGAAAATTGAAATGTGCATTCCAATGTGAACCAATTCCAACGTTCTGATAGTTCTCAATTAAATCGAATTTTTTGGTCAAATAGCCTATTCCCATGCCGGTTTGGTTGTACACTTTGAACCTTTTTTTATTAATAAAATTGACCCTAAAGAAATAGTTTAAGGCAAATGACTTACCAATCAGATTATCATTACCTAAGTTGCTATAAAAAAAGGATAAACCGTATTCCGGATACTTGAATAATTGTTCCCATTCATTTTTTCCTGTCGTTTCTTTACTGATTTGAAAAGAAAGAGAATTGATCGGGTCAGTAGTGATGTAATTAATGAATGAATATTCAGGCAAACTGAATCCGCGATGGTAATTTAAAGACAATTTTAAGTTGTCCGTATACTTACTTTGGGCAAATGAAAAAGGAGAAAAGGAAAGGACAATAATTGCCATTCCAAGCGCAAAAATTTTAGAATTTTCTAGGTTTCTTTTCAAAATGCTTTCTTCCGTATCGGATTCAAAAATACGTGCATTTTTTGTAAATCAATAATTCACCCTTGTTTCTACAAAAAGAGAAGCGACAGTAGTGTATATTTCTATCTCCACATCATCAGGTTCGCGTATGATTAAAAAATCAGTTGAACCTAGAGAATAAGTCTTTTCATCGATAATAACTTCGATTGAACCAACCACAGTATAAATGAATAAAAATGAATCGTTTCTTTTCAATTCTAGTCGGGCGCCTTTGTCCAATGAATGCGCTTTAATCTTCCCTTTGGCTTTTGGCGAACAAATCAAGTTGAAGTCCATACAGCGACCAACAGCTGATGTTTCCCAATCGCCAGAAAAAGCATCTTGTTCTAATTCGTTTAGCTTTTTCGTGTATTGATCTTTGTGCATTATTTCTATTTCACCGCGCAAAACCATAAATCTACGATGATATCCTGGAAATGCCGAAAAGGTAGATGTCGCTGCAATTACATCCGCTGTACTGATTCTAAAATCAAAGTTTTTTTCAGCGTAGGTTGCACCATCGGGATAGATGAAAAGTTCAGTTGTTGTTCCACCACTCCATGTTGCAACTTCCTGCGTATTGCCGTAAAAGGTTGTAATTTTCATTGGGAGTGAAGGTAGGGAAATTATTGAGCAATTTTGAAAGTGAATTTACAAATTTTCCTACCTAAATTACTATTTCAAAGGCTTATTTTGTCTTCATTTACTCACATTTCCAAACTGTAGTTCCTGCAGAAGATGCCTCTAGATTCGAAATTTCATCTTCATCACAAACTTCTCTGACTTCATCTACAACATTTCCAGCAACACCGCCAATCGTTTTAGTACATGTTTGACATTTGTCTTTTTTGCAAGAAATAAGTGCAAATAGTATTGTTGTAATAATTAGTAAATTTTTCATAATATATTGTTTTAAGAGAGAATGAAATTCACCTCAAATTTCTTTCGGCCATTTAATGGCTTTCCAAACTATCGTCGCTGTTAATATGGATTCAACGATTGCTAAAAACACATAGAAACTATACCAAGGAGTAAGACTTCCAATAGCAATTAGCACCATCATTAATGTGAATATAGATCCAAAAATAATGTTCAACCATTTGTTAAATAGAGGTTTTAATAAGAGTGATAAAGCAATCATTGCCGAAGGGATAACCATCATTAATGAGACAATAAAAAGACTTGTTGGAGTGTCCAAAATATTGTCGCCTCGCAGCAAATTGTCAACTTTGTCCGGGGTATACAGCTCAAAATAGTCTCCGTATATGTAACAGAAGGTTGCTGAAGTCCACAAAGCTGCGAGCTTCAATTTTATGTTAATTTCGAAATCTTTCATACAGAATGTTTTGATCCAACTTGTTGAACCTGGTTTTGTATAAGACTTTTAACTTGTTGAAATGTTACAATTTTGAGTTCGTGCGGAATAATCTTTTTGATACTAGCTACAATATTTCCCGTCTACAACATGCTCCAGACGTTCAATATAAAAACAAGACCAGTAACAATTAGCAGTAAAATATTTACAGCACTTAATACACGATTTGAAGTTTTCAAACTAAAAACAGCAAGTACTGCGGCGGCAGCGCTAAATAAAATACTTAGCAGTGTTGAGATTGTTGTATTGCCCATAAAATTGGGTAAATAGCTATTGTAGATTTCTACGCGTTCGACTTGCGTATCTGCTTTATCAAAAATAGATATCCAAATAATAAATAGGAAAACGGGGACGGATAAGCAGAGCAAAGAGAATAGGGTGAGAACTTTTGTTTTCATTTTTTGGGTTGGTTGAACGACTAATTTAATCGAATCAATCTTTATTATTTGAATTAAATGTTGTTAATGGGTTCAACTGTTGCTTTTCATTAAGAAATTAACGATAAACATTAATTAATATTTGTTTAGCATTGTATTTATACGTTTATTTGTCCAATATTATTTAAAATTCATTTTATGAAAATCGTAAAACACATTGCTGTAGCAGCGCTAATTTTTGTTATTTCAGGTTTCATTGCTTATAATATTGAAGCCAATAATCCTGTACTCATGACTTTCTGTTTCATGATGATAGGCTTCCTAATTTTCAATGCTATTATTCGTAAATCGCTATCGTCGAAGAATTATTTTATAAGTAAATATAACCTGTTTACCTCAAAAGTATGGTCGGAAAAGTCATTTGATATCGACAAAGAACTCCTATTTGAAAAAATTATTGAGGTAATTAACGATTCGACTTTGAAATTGGTAGATACAGACAAGGAGAAGCTTGAGATATTGGCCATTTCAAGAATGTCATTTAAATCATGGGGTGAAAACCTTTACATCAGTTTTGAAACGAAAGGAAGTGAAACGATTATGAAATTCTGTTCGGTTACCTTGTTTCAGACCCATTCTTGGGGGAAAAATGAAAAAAATCGAGATGATTTATTGAATGAAATTGAAAATTCTTTAACCGTATAAAACGCGAAAGATGTCTATAATAGTGAATCTTGATGTAATGCTCGCCAAGCGAAAATTAATGCTCAAAGAACTTTCTGAAATTGTCGGAGTGTCAACTGTCAACCTATCCATTTTGAAACAAGGTAAAGTGAAAGCTATCCGTTTTTCGACATTGAATGCTATTTGTGAAGCTTTGGAATGTCAGCCGGGTGATATTTTAGAGTTTGTGGAAGAGTAGGTTTTTGCTAAAACTCTAATATTAATTCACAAAAACACCTCCCCAGCACTTCTCTACAAAGTCCAAAAGGAGGTGTCCTCAATACGTTAAATTGCTATTTATCGCAATTTTATATTCAATTCTTCTAATTGTTTTTCATCCAATGGAGAAGGAGCGTCTATCATCACGTCGCGGCCGGAGTTGTTTTTCGGGAAGGCGATATAATCACGAATAGATTCTGAACCACCCATGGTTGCTACCAAACGATCTAAACCGAAAGCCAAACCACCATGTGGAGGCGCTCCGTATTCGAAAGCGTTCAAAAGGAATCCGAATTGTGCTTGCGCTTCTTCTGGCGTGAAGCCGAGTAAGTCAAACATTCTGGATTGTAATTTTCTGTCGTGGATACGAATAGACCCACCGCCCAATTCAACACCGTTCATGGCCAAATCGTATGCATTTGCGCGAACTTTTCCTGGTTCCGTGTCTATCAAATCCATGTCTTCTGGTTTTGGAGACGTGAACGGGTGGTGCATCGCGTGGTAACGGTTTGATTCTTCATCCCATTCCAACAATGGGAAATCGTACACCCAAAGTGGTTTGAATTCGTTCGGGTTGCGCAATCCAAGCTCGTTACCCATGTGCAAACGCAATTCGTTCATCATTTTGCGGGTCTTGTCTAAATCGCCGCTTAGAAGCAAGATTAAATCATCGTCTTGTGCGTTGGTTGCTGAAGCCCATTCTGCCAAGTCTTCTTGTGAGTAGAATTTATCTACAGAAGATTTGTAAGTTCCGTCTGAATTGCATTTGCAATACACCATTCCTTTGGCGCCAATCTGCGGTCTCCGAACCCAATCCGTCAAAGCGTCCAATTGTTTTCTAGAATATTCTGCCGCTCCTGGAGCAACGATGGCAATAACCGCTTCACTTTGGTCGAAAATGGCGAATTCTTTTCCTTGAACTAATTTCGTAATATCGTTGAAACGCATATCGAAACGAATGTCTGGTTTATCAGAACCGTATAGTTCCATCGCTTGACTATAAGCCATTCTTGGGAACGCTTCGGTAAATTCGTATTCACGAACCGTTTTAAAAAGATGTTTGATCAATCCTTCAAAGGTGTTCAAAATATCTTCTTGGTCAACGAAAGCCATTTCGCAGTCAATTTGTGTAAACTCAGGCTGACGATCGGCACGTAAATCTTCGTCACGGAAACATTTCACAATTTGGTAGTAACGGTCGAAACCAGAAACCATCAACAATTGCTTAAACGTTTGTGGCGATTGCGGCAATGCGTAAAACTGACCTTCATTCATACGACTTGGCACCACGAAATCACGTGCACCTTCAGGCGTAGATTTTATCAAGTAAGGTGTTTCCACATCCCAAAATCCTTCACCGTCCAAGAAAACTCTTGTTTGCAAAGCGACTTTGTTTCGCAACATCAATTTATTTTGAACCGGTTTTCTTCTCAAGTCCAAATAACGGTATTGCGCTCTCAATTCTTCACCACCGTCTGTATCGTCTTCGATCGTGAATGGAGGAGTTTTTGCAGAATTTAAAATCTTCAATTCAGAAACCAAAATTTCAATTTCTCCTGTTGGAATGTTTTTGTTTTTGCTACTTCTTTCGATAACTGTACCAGTTGCTTGAACCACAAATTCACGACCCAATTTACTGGCAACTTCCGTCAATTCTGGTTTGTCTTCCAAGTTGAAAGCCAATTGTGTAATTCCGTAACGGTCGCGTAAATCTACGAAGGTCATTCCTCCTAAATCTCTAGATTTTTGTACCCAACCGGATAGCGTAACTTCGGTATTGATATCTGAACTGCGCAATTCGCCGCAGGTGTGTGATCTGAACATAACTATTATTTTGCGCTGCAAAAGTAAGAAATTTCGGCGCGAAAGTTGTTAGTAAAGGTCCGGATTAGTATTGATTGTTTGAAAAACTAATCTTAATTTAGAAGTTCTAATTGCAAAACTGAAAAGATTACCGATTAAACGCAAAATATTTATGTCAAAAATTGATCAATTCAAGGAAGAATTAACGACTGGTTACACATTTAAAGGAGACAGTATTACACTTGGTGGAGCAAAGTATGAAGGTGAAGGAGTTCCGGGAATTCATGTTAAGGTTCCGTTGAAAACCTTGAACAGACACGGTTTGATTGCGGGTGCAACTGGTACTGGAAAAACGAAAACACTACAAGTTATTGCGGAACAACTTTCCGAAAAAGGAATTCCATCTGTTTTGATGGATATCAAAGGAGATTTGAGCGGTTTGGCGGCTCCAGGAACCATGAACGATTTCATTGACAAGCGACACAAAGCAATGGATTTGCCTTACGAACCGAAGGCGATGCCTGTTGAATTGATGACACTTTCTGAAGGAAAGGGAACACGACTAAAAGCAACGGTTACCGAATTTGGACCTGTACTTTTATCAAAAATATTAGGATTAAACGACACCCAAGGTTCAGTTATCTCCCTTGTTTTCATGTATTGTGACAATAACAAATTGCCGCTTATTGATTTAAAAGATTTACGAAAAACCTTGCAATACTTGATGGACGAGGGCAAGGAGGAATTGGAAAAAGAATACGGTACCATTTCTTCTTCAACTGTTGGTATCATTATGCGAAAAGTAATAGAATTGGAGCAACAAGGAGCCGAGCAGTTTTTCGGTGAGCGTTCTTTCGACCCACAAGATTTAATTCGCGTAGACAAAAACGGAAAGGGAATTATTTCCATTATCCGATTGATGGATATTCAAGGAAAACCAAAATTGTTCTCGACTTTCATGCTGAGTTTGATGGCGGAAATCTATAATACATTCCCAGAAGAAGGCGATTCTGACAAACCGAAATTATGCATCTTCATTGATGAAGCACACTTGGTTTTCGAAGAAGCGTCAAGTGCTTTGATGGATCAGTTGGAAGTAATCATCAAATTGATTCGTTCGAAAGGTGTTGGCATATTTTTCTGTACCCAAAACCCAATCGATGTTCCGGATTCAATCCTATCTCAGTTAGGCTTAAAAGTTCAACATGCTTTGCGAGCGTTTACCGAAAAAGATAGAACAGCGATTAAAAAAGCTGCACAGAATTATCCAATTACAGAGTTCTATAAAACGGATGAAATTATTACCCAAATGGGAACAGGTGAAGCTTTGGTAAGTGCTTTGAATGAAAAAGGTGTTCCAACTCCACTAGCGGTTACGATTTGTCGCGCACCGCTCACTAGAATGGATGTTTTAGAAGAAAGCGAAGTAGATGAATTGGTAAAAAATTCATTTATAGCAGCGAAATACAACGAAGAAATAGATCGTGAAAGCGCTTATGAAATTCTTTCTAAAAAGATTGACAAAGCGGCTTCCGTGGAGCAACAAGAAAAGAAAAATTCTGACCAAGATAAAGAGTTAGCTGAGCTGCAAAAAGCGGAAGCAAAACGCAATGCTGAAAGACAAAAAGAAATAGAGCGTTTGAAAAAAATTCAAGTTCGCGAGGATAAAGCCAAAGCGGCTGAAAACGAGAAATTGTGGAAGGATATTACGCGCGGGGCAACTCGAAAAACGAAGGACAATAGTCTTTTTGGAGTTTTGGCTAGAGGTATTCTTGGTGTGCTTGGTGTAAAATAAATTTAAATGCCACGAATGCACGAATGCACGAATTATCACGAATACATTGGTGCTCATTCGTGCATTCGTGGCCAAGAAAACTCAAACTAATGAAAAAATTAATTTTATACTTATTCATCGCCACACTGGCATCTTGCGAGCTACAAAATGAACAATCTGAACCTATGGTAAACGAAGGAGAATTATTGTCTGCAGACGATCAAATTGTGGCATTTTATAATGTTGAGAATTTGTTTGATTTGGAAGACGATAGAAATACGAATGACGATGATTTTACGCCATACGGTGATCAGCATTGGACAAAAGAACGCTACGATCACAAATTGCAGAATATTTCAAAAGTATTGTGCAATTTAGGTAATCAAGCACCAATGCTTATTGGATTGGTTGAGGTTGAAAATAACAAAGTAGTAGAAGATTTAGCTGAAACAGGTGGTTTGTCAAAAACGCCCTACAAATTGGTGCAATATGATTCGCCAGACAGAAGAGGAATCGATTGCGCTTTACTTTATGATTCTCGTCGAATGATAGTCGAAGATCAAGAAAAATTAACAGTGAGTCTTCCAGGAAATGACGATTATTTGACACGTGACATATTGCACGTTACTGGGAAAATAGCTCAAGGAGAAACCATTCATATTTTTGTCAACCACTGGTCTTCAAGACGTGAAGGCACAGCGGAAACCGAGCACAAACGTTTGCGAGCAGCTACAGTTCTGAAAGAAAGAATTGCTGAAATTCGAAAAGATAATGAAGATGTGAAAATCATCGTCATGGGCGATTTCAATGACGAACCAAGCAGCAAAAGCATTCAGCAAACATTAAATGCTGCTGGTTCCAAGGCAAATTTGTTCAATTTAATGGCCGAACCAGCAAGAAACGACGAGGGAACAATCGTCTATCAAAGAGAATGGTTGATGTTTGATCAAATGATGGTTTCGCAGAATTTGATGCAAGGAAAAGGCCTGCGAGTAAAAAACGAAAAAGCGCACGTTTACAAAGACGAATCGATATTATACACCTATCAAAACGGTGGACAAAAACCGAATTCAACGTATGGTGGACCAGAATATTACGGCGGTTATTCAGACCATTTACCAGTATTTTTAATTTTAGAACAATAAAACATGGCTAGCATATTAAAAAAACACGATCCCGACGGACCAAGCGATTGGGATAAAGACAAAATTGAAAAGGCGAATGAAGATTTGCTTCAAGAAATATACGAGTACTCCAAAAAACTCATCGCTGAAAGCAAGCAAAGTATTTTACTCGTACTTCAAGGAATGGATGCGTCTGGAAAAGATGGTTTAACACGTCAATTGTTTCAAAAAAGCAGCGCTGCTTGGGTAAACGTTCATTCTTTCAAAAAACCAACCGACGAAGAATATGCACACGATTTTCTTTGGAGGATTCATTCCAGAGCGCCAAAGCATGGAATGATAACTGTTTTTAATCGCTCGCATTACGAAGATATTTTAGTGCCATCTGTCTACGGTTACATCGACAAAAAAATCGTCGACAAACGCTACAAACAAATCAATAATTTCGAGAAACATTTGGAAGCAAATGGAACCAGAGTTGTCAAAATCTACCTTAATCTTAGCAAAGATGTTCAAGAAAGAAAACTTCTAGAACGCATCAACACGCCTGAAAAACATTGGAAACACTCTGATGGCGATTGGGAAACCAGAGAGCGTTGGGATGATTTTATGGATGTGTACGAAACGATTTTTGATAAGTGTAATGATGTTCCATGGCACATTGTTCCGTGCAACAGAAACTGGACAAAACTTCATGCAGTCGCAAAAATCTTAATCGATACGTTCAAAGAAATGGATCCGAAATACCCAGCTTTGGATAGTGAGAAATTTACGCCGAATTACGAGAAAGCGAAGATTACTTACTAAGTTTCAAGTTACAAGTTGAGCGGTTTCTTCGAAACGCTCTTCAAGTTTCAAGTTTTAAGCGTTTAGAACTTGCAACTTTGCCTTTGCGCAGCAAACAACTTGCAACTGATTTTACTTATTATCCAAAACCTTCGGAATTCTGAAGTAATCTGAATCTTTTTGTGGCGCATTTTTTAGCGCTTCAGCTTGAGTGATAGTAACTTTTGCTACGTCTTCACGCAAAACATTCACTTCATCTGACATGAAAATCAATGGCTCAACATTCTCTGTATTAACTTCTTGAAGCTTATCCATGAAGGAAATAATTTTTTCCAAATCAGCTTTGATGGCCACTTTTTTATCGCCTTCAAATTCCAATCTTGCCAAATGGGCAATGTGATCTACTACTTCGTCTGAGATTTTCATTTATTCGAATTGTGTTGCAAAGATAATGGAATTCATTTATTCTTTTCAGCTTCTTCCAGGCTCGTCTGAATTAATTCGCGACAAAGTTTTTTTGTTTCCTGAACACTATTTTCCACATAAACTGGGTCGTGAACATAAACATGCGAAATACCAGGTTTTGCCGAACCGAAAATATCACTAGGGTCGGAAAATAATTTGTGGTTGTTTAAAAAAGCAATCGGAATCAAAGGAACGCCAGTTTTATCTGCCAATAAAAATGCGCCGTCTTTAAAGTTTGCCAGTTTTGGAGCCTTTAATTTTGGAATTCCACCTTCGGGAAAAATGACCAGAGAAAAACCTTCTTCAAGAGCATGTTTTGCTTTTACAAAGGCCTGACCAGCTTTCATTTTATTCGACCGATCAACAGGGATATTTAAGTTTTTGAAATAGGCTTTTATTATTGGGTAGCTCAATATTTCACTTTTTCCCATAAATAAGAATGGTTTTTCTGGAAAAAGAGAACACATTAAGAAAATGTCTAAATACGAAGTATGATTGGGTAAAATAATGAACGGTCCGTCCACCTTCGTTATATTTTTATTCTTTCTCGAAGGATAAAAACAGAAAATTTGCATCATTCTACTCCAAACTACGAATAGGCGGAAGGATTTCAAACGACCATTTGGCAAAGCTAGAATTATCAAGAAAAACGGGTACAAAATTATGGCCGTGAGACTAAATATTATCCCTACGTATAACTTCCAAAGATTGAAAAAGATGGCTTTTATCCATTTCATTTCGCCAAAAATAACCAATTGATTGAGCCTTCCGATTAACTTCTCATTAAAAATGATTGGAAAATTGTAATTTTGAGAAAAAACAAAAGAATGCCTCGCATATTAACAGGAATACAAAGTACAGGAACACCACATTTAGGAAATTTATTGGGCGCAATTTTGCCAGCCATAGAAATGGCACAAGACAATTCCAACGATTCATTTTTGTTTATCGCTGATTTACATTCACTTACGCAAATAAAAAACGCGGAAGAAATGAGAGAAAATACTTATTCCACTGCGGCAGTCTGGTTGGCGTGTGGATTGGATGTCAATCGAACAGTTTTTTATAGACAAAGTGATATTCCTGAAGTAACAGAGTTGATGTGGTATTTATTGAGTTTCTTTTCTTATCAGCGATTGACCTTAGCGCATAGTTTTAAGGATAAAGCGGATAGACTTTCTGATGTTAATGGAGCTTTGTTTACTTACCCGATGTTGATGGCGGCTGATATTCTTTTGTATGATGCCGAGCATGTTCCGGTCGGAAAAGATCAATTGCAACACTTGGAAATAACAAGAGATGTAGCGACAAAATTCAATCTTCAAATGGGTGAAACCTTTGTTGTGCCTGAAGCTAAAATAGACGAAAACACGAAAATAGTTCCTGGAACGGATGGTGAAAAAATGAGCAAATCGCGAAATAATTTCATAAATATTTTCTTGGATGATAAACCTTTGCGCAAGCAAATTATGGCGATTCAAACAGATAGCAGGGAATTAGAAGACGTAAAAGATCCTGATACTTGTAATGTTTTTGCTTTGTACCGACTACTTGCTAATGCTGAAGAAGTTGCAGAAATGCGCAAGAACTACCTAGCTGGTGGATACGGCTATGGTCATGCAAAACAAGCGCTATTTGACGTAGTTCTTGTAAAATTTAAAACGATTCGGGAAAAATACCATTACTTGATGGCAAACAAAAACGAAATTGATTCAGCTTTGAATCAAGGCGCAGAGAAAGCTCGAATTGTCGCTAAACAAGTTCTTAGTCGAACAAGAGAAAAGCTCGGATATTAAATTTCAGTTAAGTTTTTTGTACTTTAGTACATCCATATTTGTAACTAATGGGCGATTATTTCAAATTATTTTTTTTGTTTTTGCTACTCGTATTATCGTCTTGCGGGGAAACGAATGATGATGCACCACGAAGTGTTGAGGCAAAAGGTGGTATGTATTATGGAGGCATATTAAAATTCCAATCTCCTGAGAGAGTCGATGTAATGTTTCCCTTTGCCGCTACTAATACTTACTTGACAAATATTACTTGTCAAATGTTCGAAACCTTATTAAAGACGGACATGCGAACGATGCGGACAGTGCCAAATATTGCAAAGTCATTTACTATATCCGAAACAGGAACCATTTATACTTTTGTTATTCGTAAAGACGTATTTTTCCACGACGACGAGTGTTTTGGTGGAGAAGGCCGAAACTTGACAGTGGATGATGTTAAATACTCATTTGATCTTGCCTGTTCTGGGTTAGAAATTAATAAAATGAGCTATTTGCTTACAAACAAGATTAAAGGTGCGAAAAGATACCATAGTCAGTCTAAAACAAAGATGACCAAATCTGGAGTGAGCGGAATAAAAATTATAAATGATTCGACGGTAACCATCGAACTTAATGAGCCATTTTCCGGATTTGAAAAGATAATGTCCCACAATAGCTTATCAATTGTGGCGAAAGAAGCAGTTGAGATGTATGGTGGATCTATTGATGAACATCCAGTTGGTACGGGTCCTTTTCAGCTTAACGAGTTTACAAAGGACAAAATTACGCTAAAACGCTTTGAAAAATATTGGCGGAAGGATAAATATGGAAATCAATTGCCTTACTTGGATGGAGTTGAAATGACCTATTCGGAAGGAAAAAAAGAAGAACTTGAAAATTTTAGAAATGAAAAGATAGACCTAGTTCTCAATATTCCAGTTGAACAAATCGATTACATTTTAGGTTCTTTGGTGGATGCTCAAAATGGTGAAAATGTAATTCATAAAGTTATGTCCGAACCAAGTATGAGCATTATGTACATTGGCTTCGCAAATGAAAGTAAAGAATTCAGGGACGTTCGAGTAAGGAAGGCGTTCAATATGGCCGTGAATCGCACAGAATTAGTAAACACTTGGCTTGGCGGGGAAGGTTGGCCTTCAGAGCATGGATTTATCCCGCCTTTGGATTTTTATCCAAATGACGATGTAAAACCATTACCATTCGATACTATCGCGGCCAAAAAATTAATGGCTGAAGCTGGATATCCAAATGGACGAGGTTTTCCTGAACTTGAGATATATGTGAATGCAAAAAAGAATGCACCCGCATACAAAATGGTTTTGGGAGCAATGGATCAGCTAAACAAACATTTGGGAGTAAAACTCAAAATTAAGTTTTGTACTCTGAAGGAAAGAGACAAAGCCATTGCGAGCGGAAAAGCAAAAATATGGCGTGCAGGTTGGATTGCTGATTATGCCCACCCTGAGAATTTTTTAAATTTATTCTACAGCCGTAATATTGGAAAAAACAATACCATAAATAGCTTTCGTTACCGTAGTGCAGAATTTGATGATATCCTCAATCAAGCAATAAAAGAACAAGATGAGGCGATTCGAAATCAACTGTTCGTTATTGCCGATCAAAAGTTGGTTGATGATGCCGTGGTAATGCCAATCTTAACCGATGATTTGATTGTTTTGGTAAATGTTAAAGTGAAAAATTTTATTCCCAATCCTATGGAGATTTTGGATTTATCAACTATCTTTATGAAGGTTCCTCGACGATGAAGGAACATATTGTATAATTAACGGCTCTCAGCTTGCAATTTTTAAAGTCATTCCGCGGGAATGACTTTTTTTATGTCGGACTTCGACTCCCTGTCGGCTAGACAGGGAGTCGAAGTCTACTGAAATACGGATTCAATAATATCTTTCGTTTTCAAATTTCCAAAATGGTCAATGTGAAATTTGTAATAAACGATTAATGCGTTCAAAACTTCTTTTCTTAACTCGTGATTCACTTTCGGAGTTTCTCCGTTTAGCATGGCTAGAATAACTTGCGCAGCCGATTCTGAGCAATTTGGATCGGCTGTATGGTTTTTGTGAAACTCGCCATCGGCTAAATTGAAAGTGTTGCTATTTTCATCTAAAATATGCGGCTCTATTCCCAAATGAAAAGTCAGCTGCAGTAAAAATTGACTTGGAAAAAGTGAAAGACTTTCGCTTTTGTCGAGCAATTCTATTTGTTGATGTAGAAATGAAAAGAGGTGATGATCTTTCTCCGTATGCGTTAAACATTTTTGAAGTACTTCTGCTAAAAAATAAGCAATACTGGAGCGAATTGGGTCGAAAGGTATATTTTGAACCTCCATGGTAGATTCAGCGGAATTCAGATTTCCTAAATCTGATTCTGGTCGCCGAAAATAAACTAATTCTTGAACGTTGAGCGGAAACAGATGACTCGATTTTTTCTTTGCTCCGCGAAATATGAATTTCTGAAAACCATGGTTTCGGGTAAAATAGCTGACAATCACACTTGACTCTGAGTAGGAGGTACGTTGCAAAAATATGCCAACATCGTTTTCTTTCATCCTAGTCGTTAATGATCACAACCTTACCAACTTTTCTACCTTTTCTTTCTCGATCGTCTGGAGCTGTCCAAATTAAATATACGCCTGAAGTTACTTTTTCTCCGTTCAAGTTTTTCCCATTCCAAACGGCCGTGCCTCCATTCGATATGGTTTTGTAAACCAAATTCCCAGCCATATCCGTGAATTTAACATCGGAATTGAATTTTATTCCTTGAATAGTTATTAAACCTTCAAATTCTGGTCGAACTGGATTTGGGAATACACGAACATCACTATAATTTGGATCTTCAAACGATGCATCTGTTCTCAATGAAACTAAACCATCTTCAGTCGTGATGTATACTTCGCCGGTTTTATCATCTATTTCCATTTCATAAACATCATTGGAAATTAGGTTGGAATTTTCTGTTGTATAATTGGCTAAAATTGTTTGTCCATCAGGCGATAAAAGAAATATTCCCGACCCTTCTGTCGATAACCATTTTCGATTTCCACCATCAACTTCAATGTCATTAATTGCTGTAGTACCCAGAAGGTATTCTACATTTCCCTCAAATTCCAATTTGATTCTTTGTGGCAAAAACTGAGGCTGAGTTGATTCAAAAACATTGTCAGAATTGTAAATAATCGCAAAACCATTGTCAGTGCCGATCCATATTTCGTCATCAAAATCCACTGCAATAGCACGAATAGAATTGGATGGTAAATTTTCTGTCAAGTTACTTTTTACGAAATTTACAACTCTATCATCACTAGGATTATCAATAGTTTCGTTGTAATCATAAGCGAAAAGTCCTTTTCCTTCAACGACAACCCATAAATTGTCATAGTTGTCGATGATTAAATCACCTGTAATATTGTTCTTCGAATTAGGCCCTAAATCAAAAGAATACCACTCTTTGTCGGCAGTTAAAACCTTCAGAGTTTGGGAAGAATATGAATTAATCATCCAAAGGTTGCCATCAACATCATATTCAACATCTGAAACCATTGTGTAACCATTATTCAATACGGTTTTCTGTAAAGGGGAATTGTCTGCATTGTACTGGCCAACAAGTTGTTTGTTTTTGTTTACAATATTTAATGGTGCTCCAGAATAGCTAGCGATTGCGATTTCGTCAGTATTGTCCGGATTAATGCTTACGGCAATAGCATCGAAAAATTCAATGGTGTCTAATGCGGCTATTGTTCCAGATGAATATAAATCCCATTTACCATCTTCAAGGGTATACACACCCGAAGTATTGAAGGTGAAATAGGTGCCTGATAATCCGCCACCGGCAACAGCTAATATTCCATCCTTCCAATCCATATTGTAAAAATTGTTTTTTGGAGGACCTTCGAATGATATCATTTCCATACTCAAGTCACTGCCTACCTTTACAAGTCCGAACAGATCATCGGCGATGAACAGATTTCCATCCTGTCTAAAACTTCCATTTGCATTGACAAAAACGTTCGGAGAATAGGTATTGTAGCCAAATGAAAAACCGGATAAATTCTGATTATAGGAAAAAACTCCACCCTCAAGGTTTACCGTCAATTGCCCATCCAGAGTTGTTAAAGATTTCAATTGAAAACCAAAAGGTTGGTAAGGGATTGGAACAATTCCTGAAGATTCAATGGAATAAACAGAATCTTCGCCGAATTCAGGAACATTTTTAGAAATAAAAAGTTTGTTATTTACCATTTCTAAATCCTTATACGTCTCATTTAAATTCAATGGAACTCTGCTGTCAGTAGTCCAATTGCTAAAGCTTCCAAGTGCAGGATTATTGATATTTGCGTGTAGTAATTTAGTATTGGTTAAGGCAAAAATTGTATCGCTGGAGAAGCTAATATCCCAAATTCCTTCATTGTTCGAAGTGGGGTAATAGGTTTCTTTCACTTCTTTCTTTTTTGGATCGATAACGACAATTCCGAAACCAGTTGCGGCATATATCAATCCATTTCTTGTGACGATTTTTTGAATTTTTTTCACGCCCTGTATTTGCGCCAATTTTATAAAAGGCAAATTATCTGTGCGGTTTTCGGTTAATAAATCAATGTTTCCGTTGACATACCCAACAATCACAATTCCAGAAATTGGTTCGATTCCTATGGTAGAAATTCTTACATCAGAAAGTGAATTCACATAGGTAAGCATCGATTTCTCTTTGGCTTCCAAATCATAGGTTAAAACGCCTGTTAAGAAAGCTGTATAAACCATGTTTTTATGACTCACCACTCCAATAGCCTCGCGATTTGGAACGTGCAAGGTCCATTCCCCCATTGCGGATTGAGCGGTTAAGTAACCATTCGTCAAAAATAGGACGCTTAATATTGAGAGTATATTGTATTTTATCAGGTTTGAAATCTTCACAAAGTCTATGTTATATTGCCGAACTAACGCTAAAAGCTCAAATTTATTTTTATTCCACTGATAAAACGAGAAAAACTTGCATGTATTTGATGTTTTTCGCTGGCAATGGTTACTTTTGTCCTAATAAATGGCTCCGTGGCGCAACTGAATCAAAAAAGATTTAGTCGCACCAAGTAACCAAGAAAAATGGCTCCGTGGCGCAACTGAATAGCGCATCAGATTTCGGCTCTGAGGGTTACAGGTTTGAATCCTGTCGGGGTCACCAATAAAAAACCAGCTTTTTGAGCTGGTTTTTTTGTTTCTAGAGGTTTTCTAGGCGCAATTCCGGCTCTGAGGGTTACAGGTTTGTCCTGATAGCTATCGGGACTGTCAGGTTAAAAGATTGAGCTTTTTCAAAAGATGAGGGTTAAGTTTTTAGATAAACCCAATCATAATTGCTGAAAAATTTAACATAAAAAACCTCTCAAACAATCAATCCGTCAACTTTTAGGTTGGCAATTCTCCTTTTGAAGTAGTACCTTTGCTTTGAATAGATTAATGACGAAAATGCTTTACAATCATTTTATTGTCAATCAAAATATAAACTTACATTCTTAACGAAATTAAATGTCACCACTTAATTGGCTTATCATAATCGGTGTTCCAGTGATAATAGGATTAGTAATTCTAGAAAGCACGGTCGCTAAAAGGAAAAAACTAAAATTGTACACCTTATCGGATAGTATCACCAATTTATCTTTAGGATTATTGGAAAGAGTTTTTGACATATTTTTTTCGGTATTGACATTAATTGCATTCAATTATATTCACGAAAACATTGCGCCCTTTCAAATTGAGCTTACAGCTTTTACTTGGATAATTGGACTTTTGGTTACTGATTTTATTGCCTATTGGTTTCATCGTTTGAGTCACGAAATTAACTTTTTGTGGGCTGCACACATTGTTCATCATCAAAGCGAGGAATTAAACTTAACAACGGTTTTTAGAGTTTCCTTTCTTGCCGTAGTTTATAGAAGTTTCTTTTACGTTTGGATGGCTTTAGCTGGATTTGATGTCTTTACCATTTTAACAACAGGGGTTTTCTTAGGTTTTTATCAGCTTTTTACGCATTCGAGAGTAATAGGAAAATTAGGCTTTGTAGAAAAATTTATGACTACTCCATCTCATCATAGAGTCCACCACGGTAGAAATGAAAAATACTTGGATCAAAATTACGGTCACATCTTTATTTTCTGGGACAAGTTATTCGGAACTTTTATAGAAGAGGATGAGGAACCAGACTATGGAATTACTTCTGGATATGAACGTGCAAATCCATTTAACGCAGTTTTTTCTTACTGGAAGGATCTATTTGTAAATGCGAAAAAAACGAAATCAATTAAGAATAAGGCGTCTGTATTCTTAAAAGGACCAGCTTGGACGCCAGATGATCTTATGGGGTTACCACCAGAAAAGAAGGCTCCTTTTAAAATGGTCTTTAGCTTTGAGAAAAGAGCTTATATTCTTTTCAATATTGCCATTACCGCTTCTTGTTTTTTAGCCCTTCTTTATTTTAAATCAAAAATGGGAAAAGATGTTGGGTTTTATGAACTCATTTCTGATAAAAGCATAGTCTCGTTAGCTGCAATAATTGTCATTTCAATTTTTGCTCATTCTAGAGTAATTGAAGATAAAAAGTTTGCGGTTTTAACCGATGGTTTGAGACTGGTTTCAGTTATTACGCTTGTCGTTTATGGATTTGCATCTTCAGCCGCGTCAACCTGGTTATTACCTGTTGTAATCGGGTATTGTTTGATAATGCTTTTGTGGTTAGTAAGATTGAGTGTCAATTCTAATGAGAAAGTTTTAAGCCCGAATGCCTAAGTAAATGGATGAGATACTAAATCCAACGATTTTTTTAGGAAATTTTGAGTGGAGAGAACCGGTAACTACACTAACTGATTTTTTAGTTGCCTCCGTTGCATTCATTGGTTTTATGAAGTACAAGTCTTATTCAAACGAAAAATCTGAAAGCTTCAATTATTTTAAATACTATTTTCTTTGTTTCGCAATTGGTATGACTTCTGCCGCTTGGTTTGGACATGGACTTCAGGCATACTTTGGTCCAGAGTTCAAAAGAATTGGTTGGGTTTGTGGTGCGACAGGCCTTTTATTATTTGGATTAGGCTCGTTAATTGAGATTAAAAATCATCTGAGTCATTCTATTGCAACAATTCTAAAGTCCCTTTTCATTGCTCAATACGTCTTGTTCATATTTTTGATGATTATCCCGATGTATAGCGATTTCATTTATGCTCAGTTAAGTTCTACCGTTTCATTGATTGCATTTATACTTCCTTTTACTATTTATAACTATTGGAAAACAAAGTCGAAAGGAAGTTTTATAATAATGTTAACCATTGGTTATAGTATAATCCCAGGCCTTGTATACAACAATCAAATTAGCGTTGGCAGATGGTTCAATTATCATGATATAAGCCATGTACTGATGGCCATATTTATGGTGTTAATGATAATCGGAACATCAAGATTAACGATGTTGAAAAAAGATATCCATTAAGATTTAATACCACAAAAGCCGTTTTCATTCAATTGGAATTGTGATTCCATTTTTCCGGAAGGCGATATCCAAATCGATATTACCGAATCAATGTACTTGTTGAAGAAATAGATGTGATTACCTCAATACATTCACATGACCGTGAAGCTTTCTTACTTCAGTAGATCCAGCCTCAATCAATCGAATTTCCCATAGGTAAATTCCGTTTTGAACTAAGGTGTTTCTGAAAGTTCCGTCCCAACCAGAATTCGGGTCTAGGGATTGGAATACTACTTCACCATAGCGATTGTAAACCGTGAATTTGTACTCTTCTAGTCTATCAGAAGGTGTAATTATTGGTCTGAAAGTATTGTTGAATTCATCATCATCTGGAGTGAATGAATTTGGAACGTAAATTGGCGTTGAGCTATAAACAACTAGAATTCGTGTTACGGAGTCTTTACACCCAGTTTCGTTCGTTACGACTAATTTAATAGGGTGATTTCCAATTCCATCATCTTGAAAAGGTTCAAAAGTCAAATTAGTGCTAGTTGAATTAATGCCAAGCGTTGGTGCAGTCCAAATGGATGCATTAAACGTTTGAGACATATTAGTCACGTCAATTGCATCGAAAAGAACCTCAGCCGGATTAACTGAGATTTCAAAATCTGCAATAGGTTTTAAAACGGAAGGTATCTGAATAGGATAAATCGTATGCGTTGAGTCACATCCAAATTGATTCGTGTAAACTGTTACATAAGGTATTGAATCCCAAACAAAACATGTCGGGTAGGATTCATCAGTGTAATCTGCATAAAACATGGTAAGGTTCAAAGTAACAACAGAATCACATCCATCAGCATTGGTCAAAGTATGTTGTGCGGTTGTGTTATTCGCGGTATAAGTATACCCATCAATCCATGTGAAACTGTCGCATGCTATTTGGGTGTCAACTCCGGTAGTGGAATAAAGTATTGTTAAGTTCAAAGTTATAACAGAATCTGCACCAGCTACATTTGGTATTGTCCAAGTTGGCGTATTTGTTGAAGAATTATAGGTGATGCCGTCCATCCAATTGTAAGAGTCACAATGCACTTGATTATCTGTGCTTGCTGTAGAATAAAGGATAGTTAAATCTAAAGTTATCGTACTGTCGCATCCAAGAGTATTAGGAACTATTTGCGTATAAATACCCGGTAAATCATAATTTTGGCCATTAAGATTAAAGGAATCAACAGCCGTAATTGTCAGATAAGAACTGGTAGTATCTAATACGGTAATGAACACACTATCTATTTCCGAACAACCTAATCCATCTGAAACAGAAGCATAAAAGTATTGTGAAGTCAATGGATTAAAAGGAATACCATTCATAACAAATACATTTCCAGACCAATTAACGTTATTTAAACTAGAGCCTGTCAATGTCGTTAAGTCACCTTCACATATCGTTTGGTCTGGTCCGGCATCAATATATAAATTTTGACTGACGGTGAGCACTACACTATCGGACTCGGTAATTCCACAGGCGTCGACGACATTAACGTAATAAGTGATGGTGTCGGGAGCAATCCCGTTACCAGATAAATTCGTTGCTCCTGAAGTGCTTCCAGATGACCAACTGTACGTTACTGGAAGTAAGGCAGCAGATGATATGTTTGTTACGCCCACAAGTGCAGATCCATAGGTACAATTAATTGAAACTGTATCAACTAATGAATAAGTAAATGCATCGTTGTAAACATTAATATAGATCGTATCCGATTCACATTGGTAGTTTCCAAGTGTGTCATAAACATAAGCCACAAAAGCAGTGTCAGATGTCGGAACCATGTAAAATGAGGTTGTATCCATTAAACCGGTGCTCCAATTTACAACTGCATCTGTTCCACAAGGAAAACCACTTGCATTAATAATAATATTGTCTAAGCCCCAGTTGTCACAGCAAGCTCCAGAAGTGGAGGATTGTGTCCACCGAAACATCGTATTTCCTGTAAGAGCTCCAGGAGGAATTGGCACATTAAAGGTATTCCAAGAAGTAAATGGAGTTATTCCAGAAGTTCCCGGAGTGGTTGCTCCAGGGTTACCCACTAAAACGTTTCCATTTGGCGCGTAATAAGCAATATTTATCCAAGTTAGTCCTCCATTTGTTGAATATTGTAGACTAACACCTTCGTTGTATTGATCTGGACCTTCACACGGAACACTTCCTGCTTGAATGGCATAAATCATTTGAAAATTGATAAATCCACCACAAGCAACATCAAAACCAGCTGTAGTAATACCTGGAACGCCAGCACTTGTTGATGCCCAGTAGTATGGAGTATTATTCGGACTGGGTCCACAAGGGGCAGAGAATGCAGTAGCTCCAGAAGTAGACCATCCTGTTGGAATTGTTGAATTATTGAAGTTAAATGCTTGATTTGCACTTACTAAATTGGCTGTTGCTGATATAAAAATAGAATCTCCGGGACAAAGTGTCCCAGTCATGGGAGTTACATCAATTGCACAATTGGTCTGAGAAAAACCAAAGCTAGAAATAAGTATGATTACAAGGGTTAATAGTCTTTTTATCATCTTAAAGGTTGAGAAAATATTGGTTATTAGTTATTTGTAAATCTATAGATTAAATGTTGTTATTGCAAAAGAATTTGATTGAGCAAACAATAAACAAACATATATTACTTTTTTCTTTATGAATAAAACGCTTTAAAAAAATGATGGTTGCCTTTGAGCGACTTGCCAATTTTAAAAGTTAAATGGATATAGATAATTTGGCGAAGCTAAAATCTTGTTTACTAGCCAAATGAAAACAGGTGTAAACTTTTATAAGATTCCGTTGTTTTTAAAATAACCGACAGGAATTAATTCTTTTCAGAAAAAAATGGATAATCAGGAAATCGATAGAATAATAGAAATGGCTTGGGAGGATAGAACCCCCTTTGATGCGATTTTCCAGCAGTTTTCATTAAAAGAAAATGAAGTTAAAGCTTTGATGAAAAAGGAGTTAAAATTCTCAAGCTATAAATTATGGCGTGAGCGTGT
This sequence comes from uncultured Flavobacteriales bacterium, assembly GCA_963977135.1. Classification (GTDB taxonomy): domain Bacteria; phylum Bacteroidota; class Bacteroidia; order Flavobacteriales_D; family Crocinitomicaceae; genus UBA2040. The sequence continues at coordinate 139,719 of CAXBNN010000005.1, forward strand.
GGAAAAATGTAAGACAAAGCATTTGAAAAAAAGAAATGGTGACATTGACAGATTTAAATGTTCTCGTCAACGCACTATTTCCGGGAATTCTATTTCAAAAAGGTAATTAGAATTTAACATTCAATCCACCTGAAACTATAGGCCCGCCAATACCAACTTCAGCAAAAGCACCAAAATGTTCGCTGAAATTGTAGCTATATCCAACCGAAGTGCGGTATGCCATGGGCATAGAGATTTTTCCGATACTTTTAAAATATGGAATTTCATTACCGTTTAAAGTAAGTCTTGGTTTTAAATTGTTGTATCCAATGCCAAAACCAAAGTATAAATCAGATCTTGAATTTACGGGAAGTGCGTGGATATTAAAATTGAACATAATTCTAGTTCTAGGTAATTTCAATTCATAGTGACCAAAAGGATCAACATATTCATCTAATCGAATATCCCATTTCTCTTCTATTTGGGTGTATAGTGTTGAATCCATAACGTCAAATTCTAAATTTCCTGAACGAAAAGATGCATCTACACCTACTGATAACCAATCTTTCACACGTACGTCAAAAACTCCGCCTATCAGCGGTACACCGCTATAAGTAACTTCATCTTGCCATTTTTGTGATACATTGACAGCTGATTTCAGGAGTGAAGGGCCTCCAGTGTAGATTTGAACTCTAAATCGATTGTCAATCTGTTGCGCTTGAACAATTCCAAACCCAAAGAAAACCAGTGTTAAACAGATTACATTTTTCATACCTCTAAATATTAAAGAGTTGCAGTTAACTCTTGCGTCATTGTATAGGCTAAATCAAAATCAATGCCGAAAAAGTATTCAGTCCAAATCCTTACCTTTACTTTCATGAAACCTGATAGTCATCTTTTAGTAACAGAACTCACCTTCAAAACCTCACGCAGTGGCGGTGCTGGCGGGCAAAATGTAAATAAAGTTGCAACTAAGGTAGAATTGGATTTTGATATTCGAAATTCTCAGTTTCTAAACGATCTGCAAAAAACTACTATTGAAACGAAATTAAGTTCTCGAATTGTTGGGGATGGTATTCTTCAAATTATTTCTCAATCAGAAAGAAGTCAATTGGGGAATAAGCAATTGGTTATTAAAAAATTCCACGAGTTGATTAAGGAGTGCTTTAAAGTTCAGAAAAAGCGTATGCCAACTAAAATATCAAAGGGAATAAAAGAAAGAAGACTCAAGTCGAAAAAAAGAAGAGGCGAAATAAAAAAGCTAAGAAATTTGTCGCCAGAATAGTTTTTTTGCCATCAGCCATCAGCCATCAGCCATCAGCCATCAGCCATCAGCCATCAGCCAATCATCATATTGTTCTTCGGACAGGTCCAATTTCTTCTAAGCTGTGGTATAAAAAACTAATTAAGTGCAACATCTGATCGCGTCCCTTCTTTTGACCGATTTTTGCCGCAATGAAAACACTTGACACCAAAACAATTCCAATAGGAATAACCCAAAGCCAAGGACTTGAACCGTTCTGGGAATATTGAACGAAGCCAAACATAGCGGCAAACAATGTTGCCACTGCGATTGCTGCATAGATAAATGCGAACATTACCCATACCGATTGTCGCGGACCGACAAGACAAGATATTCTTGTGAAATCTATGTATTCATTAGTTTCAATCCTTACGGTCATTTCTGGTGACCAATAATGTTGAACGTTTCTTGGAGTTTTAAGGAATATTAAATCGTTACTTCGCTGTCCGAAAACAGTTTTATCTTTTTCAAGACTTTGCATAACGTGAGTCAAACAATCATCAACAGTTGAATCTGTTTCCAAATAGAACCTTGGACGGATTTCTCCCAGCACAGAATGGTTTAGACGATTGAACGGCATAACGTTTAGTTTTTATCGAAGTTAAAATAAAATCGTTTAGACTGATTTTAAATTAGTTTCGGAAGTTCTGATTAATTTTATAACGAACTAATAAAAAAAACATGTACGCAATTGCAATTCACGGTGGCGCTGGTACCATTGATAAATCGGAAATGACACCTGAAAAAGAATTGGCCTATAAAAATGCACTTGAAGACGCATTAAAAGCAGGACATAATGCGCTTAAAGAAGGCAAGTCAGCAATGGATGCCGTTGAGTTGGCAGTGAATTCCCTTGAAAACAACATATTATTCAATGCTGGTCGTGGTGCAGTTTTCTGCGCTGACGGAGGTTTTGAGTTGGATGCAAGCATCATGTTTGGTAAAGATCTGACTGCTGGAGCAGTTGCTGGAGTTAAGAATATTGCAAATCCAATTTCTTTGGCAAGAAAGGTAATGGAAAAAACATCTCACGTGATGCTAGCGGGTAAAGGCGCGGCAGATTTTGCAAAATCTATTGGCATCCAGCAAGAACCAGACGATTATTTTTTTACTCAACAACGATATGACCAATGGCAAGCTCTCGTTGGAACAACGGAAGTGGCTTTGGATCATGGTTCATCCACTACTAAACCAATTGGAACAGTTGGGGCCGTTGCGTTGGACAAAGATGGAAATATTGCGGCTGCAACGTCGACTGGAGGAATGACAAACAAGCAGTTTGGAAGGGTTGGTGATACACCGGTAATAGGTTCAGGAACTTATGCGAACAATGAAACGTGTGCTATTTCCTGCACAGGCCATGGGGAGTATTTCTTACGTTCAGTCGTTGCCTACGATATTTCTTGTTTAATGGAATATGGAAACCTTTCCTTAGAAGAAGCGTGCGATAAAGTCGTTAAAGATAAATTGGTTAAAATAGGTGGCGAAGGCGGTTTAGTCGCAATCGATGCAAAAGGAAATATTTGCCTTCCTTTCAATTCGCAGGGAATGTACAGAGGGTATGTTCGTGAGGACGAAGACTATAAAGTGTCCATTTATTGAAACGAATTAAAACGAAAAGACAATCGCACAGAGTCAAATAAATTGGCTGAACGAAGTCGAATTTTAGGCTGAGCGGTTCCGATAGCTAACGGAAGAAGACTAATCTTTAGAATCCTCTAGTTCGCCAGTCCAAACAGCGGCTTCAAATTTTCTAGTAGAAACCTGGTATTTGTCACCTTTTGCAAGAGCATGAACAATCATGTGCTCAATGCTTATAGGCGTGCCTTCAGGTAAATCACTGATATTGTTGTGTTTTATTTCGTGTCCATCAAAAATCAAAACTAAACCAGAACCAATTACTTCGAAATTATCTCCGTCGGCAACTAGAATTCCAGTGTCTTCTCCTAAACCAATACCAATACATGATGGGTTGCTTGCAACAGCTTGTGTCAATCGACCAAAACGACCACGGGTTACGAAGTGAGAATCAATAATTACGTTATCCATCAAACCAAATCCCGTTGTAATTTTAACTTCACCTTTTAAAAGAGCTTTTTTACTGCTACCTTGGTAAATCATTGTTCCTGACATGGCCATTGCACCAGCACTGGTTCCAGCAATAATTAAACCGTCCGATTCATAACGCTGTTTCAAAATTTTCAGTATTTCGGTTCCACCAAAAATGGTAGTCAAACGGTACTGATTTCCACCAGTCATCATTACACCTTTCGCTTGTTTTACACGCTCAATAAAATCTGGACGAAGAGCATCTTTTCTGTCTCTTATGTGTAAGAAGCCTACAAAATTGCAACCAATTCTTTCAAAAGCGTGTGCATATGCTTCACCTACTTCCAGTGGAATACTTGATGCAGTGGTAATTACCTCAATGTGCGCGTCTACCCCACCAGATTCAGATACAAAACGTTCCAAAATACCCAGTTCAAAAAAATCTTTTTCCAATCGGTCAACCACCACATCGTGGTCCTCATCTTGGAATTTAAACTCATTCCCCCCAATTGATATTAACTTTCCTGTCGGCATATTTCAATTTTTGAAACTATTAATCGGCAAAATTACGATTTAAAAAACGAACAGAGCCCTTATAAACGCTTTGATTTGCAATAGTTATCTACACGAAATAATCAGAAAATTGGTGTTGGAAATAGAAACTTATTATTATCTTGTTCTGCTGATGCTTTAGTCAGTATGCTAAACTTATTCTTTATCTATGAAAATAAATGAAATTCGTGTGATGCGAGGTCCAAATTATTGGTCAATTCGTCGTCATAAACTCATTGTAATGGTTCTTGATTTAGAGGAACTGGAAGAGTTGCCTACTAATAAAATTGACGGTTTTGAGGAACGATTAAAAAATATGTTCCCAACGATGTTCGCTCATCGATGTTCGGTAGGCGAGCCAGGTGGTTTTTTTCAAAGAGTAAAAGAAGGAACTTGGATGGGGCATGTTATCGAACATATTGCCCTAGAAATTCAAACCTTAGCCGGTATGGAAACAGGGTTTGGTCGAACAAGAGGTACAGGTAATCATGGAGAGTATAATGTTGTATTCGCGTATACCGAAGAACAAGTCGGTGTATTCGCTGCTAAGTCAGCCGTGCGTATTGCAGAAGCCATAATTTCTGGCGAGAAATATGATTTAGAAGAAGACATTCAGGAAATGCGTGAATTACGTGAAGCAAATCGACTTGGACCTTCAACTGGATCGATTGTTGAAGAGGCAGCAAGCCGAGGCATTCCATGGATTCGATTGAACAAGCATTCCTTAGTTCAGCTTGGATATGGCGCAAACCAAAAAAGAATTCAAGCAACAGTTGCAAGTACAACTAGCAATATTGCTGTTGAAATTGCTTGCGATAAAGAAGACACAAAAGATATTCTTGAAGATAATGGCATTGCGGTTCCTAGAGGTCGTATTGTTCGTTCTGTGGAAGGAATGTTTGATGCCATTGAGCGCATTGGTTATCCCGTGGTTACAAAACCGATTAACGGAAATCACGGACGTGGAGCGACTACAAATATTCAAAATGACGAAGATGCGAAAGTGGCATTTGCTGCAGCGCAAGAACACTCTCGTGCAGTTATTGTAGAGAAGTTTATCACAGGACACGATTTTAGAATATTAGTAATCAATCATCAATTTGTTGCTGCGGCAAAAAGAACGCCGGCTAGCGTTGTTGGAAATGGCAAATCAACCATTCAGGAATTAATTGACGAAGTAAATAAAGATCCAAGAAGAGGTTATGGACATGAGAAAGTTCTAACTGCTATAAAAGTAGATCATCACACAGAAGTAATCTTGAAGGAATTAGGATTGACTTTGGACTCAGTAGTCCCAAAGGACGAGCTTTTACTTTTAAAACCAACGGCAAACTTAAGTACAGGAGGAACTGCCGAAGATTTAACGGATATGGTTCATCCGTATAATGTGTTTATGGCTGAAAGAATTTCGAAAATCATAGGTCTAGATATTTGTGGAATAGACATTATTGCTTCGGATTTAACAACCCCAATTGATGAAAACGGCGGTGCTGTAATCGAAGTGAATGCTGGTCCAGGATTTAGAATGCACCTTGCCCCAACACATGGATTGCCAAGAAATGTGGCCGGAGCTGTGGTAGATATGCTTTTCCCTCCTGGAGCACCAGTGAAAGTTCCGATTATTGCTATCACTGGAACGAATGGAAAAACAACGACTAGCCGATTAATGGCTCATATTGTTAAAAATATGGGTTACAAAGTTGGCTTTACTACATCCGATGGAATTTATATTCAAAATCGAATGTTGCAAAAAGGCGATTGTACCGGCCCAGGTAGTGCGGAATTTGTGCTTAAGGATCCAACTATTAATTTTGCAGTTCTTGAAACTGCAAGAGGTGGAATGCTTCGTTCTGGCTTAGGATTTGGAAGTTGCAATATTGCAATTGTCACAAATATTGCTGCCGATCATTTGGGTTTAAAAGGCATAAACACTATTGAAGAATTGGCGAGAGTAAAAGCGATTGTAGCCGAAAGCGTTGTAAAAGATGGTTATGCCATTTTAAATGCAGATGACGATTTAGTGTACAATATGCGCAAGAATCTGGAATGCAACGTAGCTTATTTCTCTATGGACGAAAACAATCCGCGGATTATTGAACATGCCAAAAGAGGCGGTTTGGCAGCAATTTATGAAAACGGTTATGTAACGATTTCAAAAGGAGAATGGAAAATGCGTGTTGAAAAGGCGGTAAATATTCCGCTTACTTTCCGAGGAAAAGCCAAATTCAACATTCAAAATGTTCTACCAACTGTTCTAGCTGGATTTATCCAAGGATTTAAAATTGCCGACATTAAAATGGCATTGGAAACTTTTATTCCATCTCCGGCTCAAACCCCCGGACGAATGAATATGTTCCGTTTCAAGAATTTCGACCTTATGCTCGATTACGCGCACAACCCGGCAGGATTCGCTGCTATTGCTGATTACTTGAGCAATGTAGAAGCAACCGAGAAAATTGGAATTATTGCCGGAGTTGGTGATAGAAGAGATGAAGACATATTGGAATTAGGTCGATTGTCAGCTAAAATGTTCGATAAAATCATCATTCGACAAGATAAAAATCTGCGTGGACGAACGGAAGATAGCTTAATCGGATTGATGAAGGATGGAATATCTTCCGTAAATCCTGATGCAGATGTAATGATTATTCGGAAAGAGGCTGAAGCTATTCGATATGCTGTCGATAATGCGAAAAAGGACTCCTTTATCGTGATATGTAGTGATGTCGTTCCGGACGCTTTAGAATTGGTAAAGCAATTGCATGAAGAGGAGGATAAAAATATATCAGTTATAGCTTAAATCTATAATTTGAAAAGATTAAGCACCAACTGTTTTCTGATAGTTGGTGCTTTTTTATTTATATAAAAACAAGGTTTCAAAATTGACTTTGAAAAATAGTAACTTTGCGGACAGATGAGCATGAAGAACGTTTTAAGTTATATCCTTCCGTTTATAAAAATCTTAGTTTTTTGGATTTTGATTTTTGACACAATGCGGATTTTATTTATCCTTCACAATGCGGGAAAAGTAAATGCTGTTGGTTGGTTGGAAGTAGCACAATCCTTTTTTTATTCATTGCGCTTGGACTTAACAGCAGCAGCAATGCTGAGTATTCTTCCTTTTCTGCTCTTTATTTTATGGAAAATTATACCAGTAAAAGCCACAAAAATTCTTCTTCTTGTTGTTTTTGTAATTGAGGTTTTAGCTGTTTTGTTTATACATGCCGGAGAAATTAATGCTTATCCAGAATGGAACCATAAATTGAGTTCAAGAGTTTTTATGCACCTTGCAAATCCGGATGAGGTGGGTAGGACAGCAAGTGGTTCAATGGTTTTTTGGTTTTTATTGTACACGATTCTTGGAGGAATTGTTGCTTTTTTTCTTTCTCGTTTTCTGTTCACTAGGCACTTTTCCGGAAAAGATCAGTTCAATTGGAAAACCAAAGGAGCATCTTTCGTCTCATTTCTTTTCTTCGCTCCAATTTTAATACTTTTTAGTCGTGGTGGATTGCAACCCATCCCGATAAATATTGACGCAGCATATTACAGCAAAGCAAGTTTAGCAAACGATTTAAGTGTGAATTCAACCTACTATTTCGGGAAGAGTTTTTTACTCTATAATCGTAGTAATTTGGATGATGTTTTCCCGAAAATGGATTCAAAATTGGCAGCGAACATTACTGCAGATTTATATAAAACAGAGACTGATTCTTTTCCGGAAACCTTAACCACCACTCGCCCAAACCTAGTTTTCATTGTTCTCGAAGGCTGGTCGGCAAATGCCATGAAATCCATAACAGGTGAAGGCGGTGTAACTCCCTATTTTGATAAACTGACCAAAGAAAGTTTACTATTCTCAAAATGCTATGCGGATGGTGGAACTTCGGAAATTGGAAATGCCTGTATTTTTGGAGCTTATCCTGCATTGCCTGAAATATCCATGTCCATGCAACCCGAAAAACATAGAAAGTTGCCATCTTTTAATGAAGATTTGAAAAAATGGGGATACTATAGTGGCTATCGTTTTAGTGGTGATTTAAAATATGGTAACATAGGTAGTTTTTTTACCGACCACGGATTTGATGCAGTCAAAGATGAAAAGGATTTCCCGGAAGATTCTCCTAAAGGCAAATTGAATTATTTCGATGAAGAGTTGTATAAATTTTTCAAACAAGACATAGATAAGACTAAAGAACCTTTTCTCCATTGTGCCTTTACTGGCAGTACTCATTCACCATATGATTTCCCGAAAAGAAAAAATCAAACCTATAAAGGTGCGGAGGAAGAATACATGAATAGCATGATTTATGCCGACGAGGAACTTCATAAATTCCTTGAAAATTGTAAAAAAGAGGATTGGTATAAGAACACTTTGTTTGTAATCGTTGCAGATCATGGTCACACAACACCTGTTAATAGTGACCCAAACCAAGGTGTCTATTTTCATATCCCACTGCTCTTTTTCGGTGAAGTTTTGAAACCGGAGTGGAGAGGAAAAGTCAATGAAACAATTTGTAATCAACATGATATCGTTGGCACCCTTTTGGCTCAAATGAAAGGCGATGTATCACGTTATCCTTGGAGTAAAAATATTCTAAATCCAACAGCTCAAGGTTTTGCATTACACACGGTAACAAGAGGTTATGGTTGGGTTAATCCGTATGGAGATTTTAGCTATAATTTAGACCTAAAGGATTACTTGAATCAAAATATGCCACCCGATAAAATGCCAGAAGCTGCCAAGCAATGCAAGGGATATTTGGTAGAGTTGTACCGAAATTACAAAGCACTTTAAGCAACAATCTATTTTAATTTATCTCCTTCTTAATTACAAGCATAATTTTATTTAACTTTGCACTCTTTTTTTTAAAAGAAAAACACCAATATAACAACGACAGGCATGAGTAAAATGAAACTTTCCGAATTCAATTTCGACTTACCAGAGGAATTGATTGCTGAGCATCCAAGTGAAAATAGAGATGAAGCTAGATTGATGGTTATCCATCGTGAAACGGGAAAAATTGAGCATAAGTTATTCAAAGACATCATCAATTATTTCTCAGAAGGTGATGTAATGATTATGAACAACACCAAAGTTTTTCCAGCTCGTATGTACGGGAATAAAGAGAAAACAGGTGCAAAAATTGAAGTTTTTTTATTGAGAGAATTGAACCGCGAAAGTTTATTGTGGGACGTTCTTGTTGATCCAGCAAGAAAAATCAGAATTGGAAATAAATTGTATTTTGGTGATGATGATTCATTAGTTGCTGAGGTAATAGACAACACCACTTCTCGTGGACGTACTTTGCGTTTCTTGTTTGATGGACCTTACGAAGAATTCAAGAAAAAAATTACAGAATTAGGTGAAACTCCATTGCCGAAATACATCAAAAGAGGTGTAGAGCCAGAAGATGAAGAGCGTTACCAAACGATTTTTGCTAAAAATGAAGGAGCGGTAGCTGCACCAACTGCAGGTTTGCACTTTTCTCGTCAATTATTGAAACGATTAGAGTTGAAAGGAATAAATTTTGCTGAAATCACTTTACACATTGGTTTAGGTACTTTCCGTGCTGTTGAAGTTGAAGATTTGACGAAACACAAAATGGATTCTGAGCAAGCCTACATTGATAAAAAATGTACTGAGATTGTTAACAAAGGAATCAAAGAGAAAAGACGTGTTTGTGCCGTGGGAACAACAGTAATGCGTACAATTGAAACAGCAGTTTCAACTGACGGGACATTAAATACCTATGAAGGTTGGACAAATAAGTTCATTTTCCCTCCATACGATTTTAGTATTGCAAACTGTATGATAACTAACTTTCATACACCGTTATCGACATTGTTAATGATGATTTCAGCGTTCTGTGGTCACGATTTGATGATGGAGTCTTACAAAAAAGCAGTTGAAGAAAAGTACCGTTTCTATTCTTATGGAGACGCGATGCTGATTATATAATTAGTCAATTACGAATTGAAAATTACGAATTGGGTTAGTCCTGGTTCGTAATTTTTTTTATCCGCTCACTTCGACTCCGCTCAGTGTGCGGCACGAATAATTAAATTCTTTTCAAATCTTACTAAATCCGCGTCCTGACTTCGTTCCTACGTCAGACAGGCAGGCGCATTCCATGGCACAATCCGCCATCCGCAATTCAAGAATTCGTAATTACTTCGAGAATTTATATTTGAAAATGCAGTAAATCGCTCTGAACCCATCTTTCCATCCAATTTTCTTACCTTCCTCATACGTTCTTCCGTAATAAGAAATGCCAACTTCGTAGATTCGAATACCTTTCATGCGAGCAAGTTTAGCGGTAATTTCAGGCTCTATTCCAAAACGATTTTCTTTGATTTTGATTTGTTTCGCAATTGAACAACGAATCAATTTATAGCATGTCTCCATGTCCGAAAGATTCAGGTTGGTCATCATATTGGAAAGGGTAGTTAAAAACTTATTTCCAATTGAATGCCAGAAAAACAAAATTCTATGTGGATGATGTCCAACAAATCTTGAACCATAAACCACATCTGCGTTGTCCATGAAAACAGGCTTCAAAAGCAAATTGTATTCAGTAGGATCGTATTCCAAATCTGCATCCTGAACAATCATATAATCACCTGTACATTCCTGAATTGCCCTGTTGATTGCTGCTCCCTTTCCTTGATTAACTTCTTGAGAGAAGAAACGAATATCCATTTCAGGGTTTTGGGAGATATATTCCTCAACTTTTGCAACGGTGCCATCTTTAGAGCAATCGTTTACAATTACAATTTCTTTAGTAATTCCATTGATTAATTCCACTTCTCGAACTTTTTCAAGAATGACTTGGATAGTGTTTTCCTCGTTGTATGCAGGAATTAAAATGGAAAGCTTTTGGATGCTCATGGTTAATTAATTTTCGCGCAAATATAAGTTAATTTCAAAATGTTCTTATTTCGCAGTTCAGATTTTCTATTAACGCAAATATATTGAGTAAATTTGCAACGTTTTAAAAAAGCATCCTTCCGTGTCGAGCAAAATCAAACAATACGCTTCTTTTACTAAGTTTCGACTTTCATTTTTAGTTGTTGTATCTGCGCTTTCTGGCTATCTGTTCAATAATGGGACAGATTTATATGAGATATTCTTATTGATGATTGGTGGAATGCTGGTCACGGCAGCGTCTAATGGTTCGAATCAAATCTGGGAACGCGATCTTGACATCTTGATGAAAAGAACCTCAAAACGCCCTTTGCCGACTAAAACGATGTCTCTTAGGGAAGCTTATTCTGTCGTTATTGTTTGTCTTTTGGTTGGTTTGTCCATGTTAGCACTTTTAAACTGGCCTTCCTTTGCTTTGGGACTATTGGCATATGTACTTTATGTTTTTGTTTACACGCCAATGAAACGGAAATCGAGCTGGGCTGTATTTATAGGGGCATTTCCTGGAGCTATACCTCCTATGTTAGGAGCAGTTGCCGCAACAGGAGAATTTGGTTTCGTTCCTGGAATATTATTCTTTGTCCAGTTTACATGGCAATTTCCTCATTTTTGGGCAATCGCTTGGGTTGTTGATGAAGATTATAGAGCCGGAGGATTTAGTCTCTTGCCTTCTAAAAAAGGGAAATCAAAAAATTCTGCTTTTCAAATTGCTGCCTATTCATTGTTGTTGATACCATTTAGTTTGATGCCCTGGTGGCTTGGTTGGACGGGAACCTCTACGCTAATTATAGTTGGTGCCTTGGGACTTTGGTTCTTTGCACTCTCGTACAAACTGTTTTTAACCTGCGATGATAAGGATGCTAAAAAACTTATGTTCGCTTCGTTTGTTTATTTACCAATAATACAATTCGTTTACGTCTTCGATAAAATTGGGGACGCTATTCCATATTAAATATTTAAAACAATTAAGATGAAAAAAGAATTCGAAGATCAATTGACTCCTGAAGTACGTGAGAAAATGAAAAAGAATCTCGTTTACATCGGGATTTTTAGTGTCGTGATGTTATTTGCGGGATTTACTTCTGCATATTTAGTAACCATGGGCGATTCGTTCTGGTTGAAACATCCGCTTCCGTGGGGTTTTTGGGCAAGTACAATTACAATAGCTCTGTCAAGTCTCACTTTTATCATTGCGATAAAAAACATACAAAAAGGGAATACACAGGGTTTAAAAACCTTCATGGCTTTAACCGTATTTCTGGGCTTGCTTTTTGTTTATTTCCAGTTCAAAGGATATGGTCAACTTACAAGTGAAGGAATTCATCCTGTAAACAATCATTTAATCGTCACTGACGGTAGATATGGTGATTATTTTGAGGTGAAATATAAAGATGTTCTTGTAGAAGTTGATGGAAATCATTACAAGTTGAAAGGTAAGGAAATGACTGAAGCTCAAATGAAAGATTTGCAAGCATTCATGTCCCAATTTTTAGAGTTAAGTGAGAAAAAACCTTTCAAGGTGAATTCTTATGGAAAAGATTTTGTGTTGTATTTTGAAAACACCTTAGTGACAGAAAAAGCAGGAAATTTGTTAAAAAGTGATGGTGAGGAGCTGGCTTTTGTCGATCGTTTGCGTTTGCGAGATTTAGCCATGAATGTACACGATGGACGCGGAGACTTTTTCGTAAAAGGAGATATCGGTAAGGACTTTAATATTTATTACAAAGGTAAAGCGTTGGAATACAAGGATCGCACTTTGCTTTTTGAAGGAAAAAAATTGAGCAGCTATCTTCAATTAAAAGCAATGGAAACGGCAGATACTGCAAGTTCGTTTTTATACATTATTACTTTCCTGCATTTGCTTCATATTTTTGTTGCTCTGATTTATCTTTTAAGAGTCACAATCTATTCATTTTCAGGTAGATTTACTGCGGAAAATCACCTTAGCTTAAAAACCGGCGCAATTTTCTGGCATTTTTTAGGTCTATTGTGGTTGTATTTGTTGTTATTTTTGCTTTTTATTCATTAAACTTGCAAACAAAAAAAATTCAAGATGGCTGGACACGCTTCACAAGACATTAGCGCTACGAACCTTTGGGACGGAAAAGTATCTCCTTTTTCGACGAGCTACGGTAAATTAATGATGTGGTTTTTCTTAGTATCCGATGCACTTACCTTCGGTGGTTTGTTGATTGCATATGGTTTTACAAGACATGCTACTCAAGATGCATGGCCAATTGGTGAAGAGACATTCAACTCTATGCCTTTCTTAGGTCATGGTTATCCTTTACTTTATGTTGCCTTAATGACTTTCATACTTATCGTTTCTTCGGTAACGATGGTTTTGGCAGTTGAAGCTGGTCATAGAATGGATAAAAAAGGAGTTACGAAATGGTTAATTGCGACTATTATCGGTGGTTTCTTCTTCGTAGCTTCTCAAGCATGGGAGTGGAGTCACTTTATTCATGGTTCTGAATTCGGCAAGGTTGAATTATCTGATGGTTCTCAAGCTATTGTTAAAGGTCATTTCGGTGAATTGAAAAACTTTACAGTAACAGAAGCCGGTCAACACCACAAAGTCGGCGACGTTATCACCGACGATTTGATGCATTCATTTCAACATGCAGTTGAATTGGGTCATATCGAAAACGGAATCATTACTTTACACGACGGTTCTAAAGCGAAAGTAGAAAAAGCTGCTGATGAGCATATGGAATTAATTATCAAGTCAGATGGAAAAAACCATAAAGTCGGTGATGTTATAGCAGGAGACAAAGCTTGCGACATGTACGGAGAAGTAATTAACAGTGGAGTAGCTGATCGCGTTATTTATGGCGCAAATATGAAACAAAACGAATACGGACCTCAACAATATGGTCAATTCTTTTTCTTTATTACTGGTTTCCACGGTTTCCACGTATTCTCAGGAGTAATGATTAATATCATAATCTTGTTAGGAGTAGTGAAAGGAACTTATCATAAAAGAGGACACTACGAAATGGTTGAAAAAACTGGTTTGTACTGGCACTTTGTCGATTTAGTTTGGGTATTCGTATTTACCTTCTTTTATCTTATTTAATTACAATAGAAAAGACATATCATGGAAAGAGATGATGTTATAGAATATTCCTTAGACGCTCACCACAGTGAAGAACAAGGAAAAGTTTTAAGAAAGAAAATTTGGAAAGTAACAGCAATACTGACAATTGTAACTGTTGTTGAGGTAATGCTTGGAGCTTTCATCAAACAAGGTTCTGGTGTTTGGCCATATGTAAAATGGACATTTGTTCTTTTAACTTTGTTGAAAGCTGGATATATTGTATTGTCTTTTATGCACCTTGGTGATGAGAGAAAAGTGATGAAATATGTGATTCTTATTCCATATTTCATATTCATGGTATACTTAATTTTTATTGCACTTTACGAAGGATTAGCCGTTGAAGGCGCCTTGACCACATACGGAGCATAACTTTTCTAATGGCAAAAAGAACTACAGCCGCACGAATGAAAGTAGCATTAACATTTCTACTTTTATTTGGACCTGCTTCTATTTTGGTGTTCATCGCTACTCGAGGATGCGAACATAAATTCAAAGAACTTGACGATTACGGAATAGCGAATGATTATTCGTTTACGGATCTTAAAGGTAAGAAGTACACTTCTAAAGATTTTAAGGATCAAATTGTACTTATTACGACGCTTCAAGCAAGCTGCCCAGATTCATGTGCTATTTCATTTTTTCATTTGAATCAAGCGATTTATCAAAATATATACGCCAACAAGCGGAAGATAAAAAAGCAAGCCAGAATCATATCTTTTGTAACGGATGGTGAAGGAAACCCAGTTGATGACATGAGTCAGGTTGACGCAATGCTGAGAGATCGAGTTCTTGATTATGACCCAAGTATTTGGATTTTGGCAAAAGGCGACGCTAAAGAAGTCTATGATTTCAAAAATAATGGCAAATCGCTTCTACAAGAAGGTCCAGAATATTTCGGAGGACAAGCCTATCAAGAATTAATTCTCCTTTTGGATAAACAAAATCACTTACGAATGGTTTTATCTGGAACATCGGAAGGAATGATTCGCAGAATGAAAGAACACCTTGCGCTTTTGCATAAGCAATACGACAAAGAATCTAGTAAAAAGAAAAAATGATACGTTTCGTTTTAACTGTTACATTACTTTCATTCATTTTAATTTCCTGTAAAGAAGACTATACACCTTTGCCCATTGTAGGTAACTTTGATTTGGAATATAGCACCGTTGATGGAAAAGAAATCGTCGATACGATTTATCCTAAAATGGTTGACTTTGAGTATTTGAATCAAGATTCAATGCTAATTACTTCTAAAGACATGAAAGGTAAAGTCTGGGTTTCGGATTTCTTCTTTACATCTTGCCCAACGATTTGTCCAACGATGACAAAACAGATGAAACGTTTGAACAATGAACTTTCGGATTTGTCTAATGAAATACAATTCATGTCCTTTTCCATTAATCCCAAAATGGACCAACCTTCGCGCTTGAGAGCCTACATCAAAAAGCACGAGATCACTGCAAAAAATTGGCAGTTCTTTACAGGCGACGAAGAAAAAACACACAAATTAGGAATTGAGAATTTTCAAATATTCGCTGGAAAAGATGCTGAATCTGCGGGTGGATATGCTCATTCTCCTGCATTTACATTGGTCGATAGAAATGGTTATATCCGCGGAGTTTATGTCGGTGTAGAACCTGAAGATGTAGACAGAATGGCAAAAGATATCCGTTTACTTTTAAAACATGAATATGGCGTTACTGGATCCAAATAGTAAGAAAACTCAGAATATTATCAAGATAGTTTCAATTGCAATACCTGTTGTTGTGGCAATTTTGTTTGGCGTGAAGATTCCAAATGTAGACACATCGTTCTTACCGCCGGTTTATGCTACAATAAATGGCTGTACAGCTGTTTTACTTATTGGAGCTCTCTTAGCTATAAAAAGCAAGGACATGCGCTTACACAGAGCTTTAATTCGCTTGTGTCTTTTGTTGTCCATTGTCTTTTTAGGTTTATATGTTGCCTATCACATGACGAGTGATTCAACTCCTTACGGTGGTGAATATGGAATGGTTTATTATCCAATACTCATTTCGCACATTGTATTAAGCATAGTTGTTATTCCTATCGTACTTTACACTTATTTGTGGGCATGGCAAGGAAACTACGCTAAACACAAAAAATGGACGCGCTATGCTTGGCCTTTGTGGTTTTATGTCGCGGTTACGGGTGTTGTGGTGTTTTGGATGATTTCGCCATATTATAAGTAAATCGCTAATTCTTTAAAACCAAAAAAACCCTTCATCTTTCGATAAAGGGTTTTCAATTTAAATAAGTTTTAAGCTTACTTTGTTGCAGTATATCTTGCTGCTACAGCGTTCCAATCAATAACATTAAAAAATGCATTGATGTAATCTGGACGTCTGTTTTGATAGTTCAAGTAATAAGCGTGTTCCCAAACATCAATTCCTAAAATTGGTGTTCCTTCGCAACCTTCACCCATTAACGGATTGTCTTGGTTAGCTGTTGAACAAACGCACAATTTACCTTCGCAAACACATAACCAAGCCCAACCTGAACCGAAACGTGTTGCTGCAGCTTTTGCAAATTCATCTTTGAATGCATCAAAAGAACCGAAAGTTGAATTGATATCATCTCCTAAAGCGCCTGTTGGATTTCCTCCACCGTTTGGCGACATAATTGACCAATACAAATCATGGTTGTAATAACCACCACCGTTGTTACGAACAGCCGGTTTGTCTTTACATACTTTCAAGATATCTTCTATGCTCATGTTCGCCATATCCGTTCCTTCAATAGCTGCATTTAAGTTGTTTGTGTATCCTTGATGATGCTTTGTATGGTGGATTTCCATTGTGCGCGCATCTATATGCGGCTCCAATGCATCGTAAGCGTATCCTAATTTTGGTAATTCAAAAGCCATTTTATTTTATTTTTAAATGAATATTTATGTTGATAATCAAAGTTAGCAATAATATAGGGACTTGCCTTTTCTTATCCGAAAGGATAATGGTGAATTAACAATTATTGATTCTTATACTTCTCCTTGTACTTTCTGTACAATTGCTTTTGTCTATCATCCAAATCAACCCAAACACCATTCATTAAAGCCATTGTAACATCGTTGGTCATCATATCAAATGCACTTCCTTTTGAAACGAAAAGTGTTGCTTTTTTGCCAACTTCAATACTTCCATACTGTTTGTCAATTCCCATAATTTCGCAAGAACTCAAGCTTACGGAACGAAGAGCATCTTCACGACTCAACCCAAAACCTGTGGTGTGACCCGCCAAAAAAGGAATGTTTCGAGCATTCATGGCTTCCATGTCGCCTTCGTTTTGAAGACAAAATTTAATATCAGCTTCACGTAAAATACCCGGCAATCTGAAAGGTAAATCAATTGGATCGTCTTCATTTTCGGGTAAGCTATGTACGCGAGGCAACATTACAGGAATTTTAGAATCATGCAATTGTTGTAAAATCAGATAACTGTCGTAACCACCAATAATAACAGGAAATTTCAATTCAAAATGTCGTGTAAAATCAAGAACGTCTAACAATTGTTGCAATTCATTGGCATGGATATAAACTCGTTTTTTTCCTTTGAAACAATCTTTCATCGCTTCCAAACGCAATTCCGGAACTTCACGGTTGTTCTTTTCTGCATAAGCCAAAGCCGTCGTGAAAAAGGAATAAATTTCTCGTTTTTTCTTCTCGTATTCGCCTTTACGTTTCGTTTCTTCGGCTTTGTCAACCGCTTTTCCGCGACCAGGAAATGATGAAGGCCAATTCAAATGAATTCCGTCATCCACAGAAATTGCAGCATCCTCCCAGTTCCAGCCATCCAAATGCATAACCGATGAACTGCCTGTGACTATTCCTCCACGAGGAGTTATTTGAGTGATCAAAACCCCATTGCTACGAACGGTTGCAATTACATCAGATTCTACGTTGTATGCAATCAAAGCGCGAATATGTGGATTCAAAGTCCCAACTTCATCATAATCTCTAGTGGCACGAACGGCGTCAATTTCAGTTAATCCCAAAGTAGAATTTGGAGCTACCAAACCTGGATACATGTGTTGACCTTTTAAGTCAATGATAGTATCCCAATCGGTAACGGAATAAGAATAGGTCAATGAATTTTTGACCAAAGTAATTTCACCATTTTTAATTCCAACGGCTGCCGTTTCTATCGTTTCTCCGTTTCCGACGTGCAAATAAGCGTTCGTTAACAATATGGTTTTCTTTTGTTGGGCAAAACCCAAGCTAGAAGAAAAAAGAATAAGTATAAGAATGTATTTCATGGCTTAATGATGATTTTCGTTTTCAGTTCCTTCTTCACCGATGGTGTCACAATGATAGAATTTGTTGCCTTTTTTGAAGAAAGGGACTTTTTTCTCGCCTTCTTCATTCGCCTTCAACATCAACGACAGTATTCGTGCTTTCTCTGCAGCATCGCGTTGCTGTAATTTTAAATCTTCCTTCCGGTCGAATAGAATAACCCCGTCTACGATTGTAATTTCTGCTCTTGCTTCAATACTCAATGGGTGTGCCGACCACAACACAATATCGCCGTCTTTTCCAACTTTTAAACTTCCCATTCTGTCGACCAAATGCAATAATTTCGCTGGATTCAAGGTCACCGTTTTCAGAGCGTCAATTTCGCTCATACCGCCGTATTTTACTGCTTTCGCAGCTTCTTGGTTCAAACGTCGTCCCATTTCAGCATCATCAGAATTTATAGCGACAACAACTCCTTGTTCTTGCATCATCGAAGCGTTATAAGGAATGGCGTCTTTCACCTCGAATTTGTAAGCCCACCAATCAGCGAATGTTGAACCGCCAGCTCCGTGAGCAGCCATTTTATCAGCAACTTTATAACCTTCAAGAATATGGGTAAAGGTGTTGATTTTGAACCCCATTGAATCAGCAACGTGCATCAACATGTTAATCTCACTTTGAACATAGGAGTGACAGGTAATAAAGCGATTCGATTTTAAGATTTCTAATAGCGTTTCAAGTTCAAGGTCAGTTCTGTAATTCCCAGTAGCTTTTTCTTTTTCGTAAGCTTTTGCACGATTGAATCCGTCATAGAAAACTTGTTCCACACCCATTCGGGTTTGCGGAAAGCGAACCGTGTTAAAATCTCCCCAGTTGGTTTGTTTTACATTTTCACCCAAGGCACATTTGATAAATCCGGGAGCATTTGGTATTAACATTTGAGATGGATTACTTCCCCATTTTAGTTTTATCAATGCCGACTGACCACCAATTGGATTGGCAGAGCCGTGCAATAATTGTGCTGCGGTAACTCCTCCAGAAAGTTGTCGGTAGATATTAATATCATCTGAATTGACAACATCTGCGATGGAAACTTCGGCCGAAATGGCTTGTCCACCTTCATTCACGCCTTTTGAAATTGCGATATGAGAGTGTTCATCAATGATTCCTGGCGTAACGTGCATTCCTGTTCCGTCGATTTGTCTACCTCCTGTTCCGCCGGCATTTGGACCCACAGCGGCAATCTTACCATTGGAAATAACGATGTTTCCTTTTTCTATTTTCCCATCGGCTTCATTCGTCCAAAGTGTTGCGTTTTTAATCACTATTGTTGTCACTGCTGCGCTATCTGCCGTTCGTCCGTAGGCGGAAATTGGATGATATACATTCGGCAAAGCTTCTTTAACTTTAAACACTTTTTCTTCCGATTTTTCTTTGAATTTTTTATTTCGAACACCTGACCATTTGATCCAGCTTCCAGTTGGTAATTGACCTGAGCCTTCAAAAACACCGAATTTACCGTTGTATTTTCCTTTCAGATTAACGGAACCTTTCCATTCTTCATTGCTGATTTTGAATTGAATAACAACGTCATTTCCATTTACTTCAATGAAAGGTGTAATTTTCACACTGTCTTTAATTTCAGGAGAAGGATTCTGATAAACGATTTTTCCAGTAGGCTTATCAGGTGTTCCTTCAATGGCAATTGGAAAGGATTTTCCGTCGATTAATAGATTGTAATTCCCACGAATATCTACTATTGCTGCCGTTTTGAAAATTGTGTTTTCGCCATTAATCCAGGTTTCAAGGATTTCGGTTTTTTCTTTAAATGGATTGCCATTATATATTGTGAAACAAGCTTTTTTTCCTTTTTCCAAAGTTCCGATTTTGCTTTCCATCTTCAGCATTTTTGCTGGTTGTGTGGTTAAAGCAGCCAATGCATCTTCTGCAGATAATCCAGCTTCAATCAAGGCTTGTAGGTTTTTCCAGAAATCAGCTGAAGTTTTTAAACCGTCTGAACTCAAAGCAAAATTAATTCCTGCTTTTTTTACCAAAAATGGATTAGACGGTGCCAATTCCCAATGCTTTAAATCACTCAAGGGAATTTGTCGACTGATATATGGATCATTCACATCGTAGGCAGCTGGAAAGTTCATCGGTATAACCAACGATGCATTGGCATTTTTAATTTCTTTCAATGCAGCATATTCATTTCCCGATCCTAAATAAATCATGGAAAGATTAAATTCTTTGGCAATTTTATCTGCTCGAAGTATTTCCCATTTGTCTTTCGTTTCAAAGAAAAGGGGCAAAGCCATTTGAGTTTTCATTGCTTCCAAGGAAAGATCTAAAGGTGCTTTTTTGTCTTTTTTATACCAATCTAAATCATACAAAGCTTGACGCAAAAGAGCGATACTTCCCATTTGAGAAGAAGGATAAGTTTGTTTAGAAACGCCCGCTTCAAAAGAAAAATAGGCTGCAGCTTCTGGAACCAACAAGTTTTTATAAATACTTTCCTTACCAAGTGAAACCAATGTTCCCGTTCCTCTTGCTATTCCATCTTGAAAGTGTGAAACGGCAAAACCAAACCCCATTTTTTGTAATTCATCTATGGATTTGTCGTTGATGGTATAATCTGTATTTGCTCTAGTTTCTGGGTGGATCGCTTCATTCCAATAGTAGGCTCCTTTTTTGGAGCTTTCTAATTGAGGTCTGAATGTCCAGGCTGCTTTTTTTATTTCTGGCAAACCAACATTAGAGTTCAATTCAATAAAGGAAGCAATTATCGTTTTTCCTTCGCAATCGATTTCGATACACCCTTTTGGGAGAAGAACCAATCTTCCAACTTCTATAATTTCTCCATCTCGAAACAGTAAAGTTCCTTTTTCAATGGTTTCAGTCGGGCTAACTAAAATAGTAGCGTTTTTTAATGCCACACAGGCATTTGGAGTCGGTGCAACGCCATTTTGAGGATGCGTAACTTGACTATAACTAAAAAAAGAAAGACCTAAAAATAAGGCGATTAAAAATCTCATTGTTGCGGTTTTGTATTGCGAGGGTGAAATTAAGGAATTAACTTTTAGTTACTTGAAAATCTAACAAAGATTATAGGATTTTGTTAACTTTGTACAAAGAAATTAAACTCATGTACGAAGCACTAAAACACGCGCATTCAGGATTTAGATGGATAATCCTTATCTTATTGGTATTCGCAATTTTCAACGCATTTACCCGAAAAGATGTCTATGAAAAGAAAGATAGAATGATTTATCTTTTTACGATGATATCTATGCACATCATGCTTTTGGTTGGTTTGGTGCTTAATTTTATTTCTCCGAAAGTGCAATATGCTTCAGGATTTATGAAAGATGCTTCCCTTCGCTTTTATGGAATTGAACATTTACTAGGGATGTTACTGGCGATTGTTATTATCACAATTGGTCGCAGAAAATCTGAAAATGCGATTGAAGCAGCTGACAAACACAAAAAGATTCGAAGGTTTTATACTATTGCCTTAGTCATTGTTTTGGCAATGATACCTTGGCCGTTCAGAGAAGCTTTAGGAGGTTCATGGTTCTAAAATTAGCAGCATTTTTTATTGGAATCGCCTTTTTGGCAGCTTGTAAAAGTGAGCCTAAAACATGCACTGATTGCGAAGAAACTGCAGCAACTGGAAAAGATTTGTATTACAATCAGTGTTCTGCATGTCATGGTGTAGATGGTAAACTAGGAAATTCGGGCGCTAAGGATTTGACTGAAAGCAAGCTCGCCGATAGCCAGATTGAAGAAATATTAAATGAAGGAAAAGGGGCAATGCCTGCACAGATTCAATTAATCGGTAAACCTTCTCAAATGGATTCCGTTGTGGAATTTGTAAAAACACTAAGAAAATAATGGAACAATCAGGAAGTCACGTTACTATAGATTATCGCGAAGAAAGAGCGGTGCTAATAGGCGTGATTCAGAGCGGAATGACGGAAGAATTGTCTGAAGAATATTTGGACGAATTGCAATTTCTTGCACTTACTGCTGGTGTTTTGTCAGTTAAAAGATTCACCCAGAAACTCCAAATACCGCATCCTAGAACGTACGTAGGTAAAGGGAAGATTGAGGAAATCAAAGAATTTATTGATGCCAATGATATTGAAGTTGCGATTTTCGATGATGAACTTTCACCTTCACAACTCCGAAATATCGAAAGAGTTTTTGAAATTAAAGTTCTGGATAGAAACAATTTGATTCTAGATATTTTCGCCAGCAGAGCTCGTACTTCCCACGCGAAGGCGCAAGTAGAATTGGCGCAAATGCAATACATGTTGCCACGCTTGACCCGTTTATGGACTCACTTGGACAGACAGAAAGGTGGTGTTGGTATGCGTGGACCTGGTGAAACAGAAATTGAAACAGATAGACGAGTTATTCAGCAGAAAATCTCTTTGCTAAAAAAACAACTGATTAGCATAGATAAGCAGATGGCTATTCAACGTGGGAATCGAGGACAACTAGTACGTGTTGCCTTGGTAGGATATACCAACGTTGGGAAGAGTACCATCATGAATCTTTTGAGTAAAAGCGATGTATTTGCTGAAAATAAGTTGTTCGCAACACTCGACACAACAGTTCGAAAAGTAGTCATCCATAACTTACCTTTTCTATTAACAGATACAGTAGGATTCATCCGAAAATTACCACACCAGTTGGTCGAATCCTTCAAATCAACTTTGGATGAAGTTCGTGAGGCTGATTTATTGGTTCATATTCTTGACATTTCACACGATAATTTTGAAGAGCAATACAATGTTGTAAAACAGACTATCGCTGAAATAGATGATACTGAAAAACCAGCAATTTTAGTTTTCAATAAATTGGATGCCTATCAACCTGTGGAAGTTGAAGACGAGGAGACAGGTAAAATGAAAACTCCGTCTATCGAGGAAATGAAAAAGACTTGGATGGCAAAAATGGAGGAAAAAAATTGTGTCTTTATTTCTGCTCAAGAGAAAGAAAACATCGATGAGTTTAAAGAAATTCTTTACGAAAAGGTTAAAGAAATTTTCAAGGTGAGATATCCTTACAACGATTTTCTTTATTAGATAAAGAACAATAAGTGCTTTCGAGAAGAAATGCCACGAATGCACTAATTTTCTCGAATCGAATATCTTAAATTTACCCTGCGTCTTTTCTTCGCGTCAAGAAATCAAATACGAATTATCTATTATGCTTCGCGTCTATTCGTGGCAATATAGAGCGATGTATTAAATAAAAAAATAAGGACCCGACTACCGAATCCTTATTTCTTATATATACTGTTGAATAATTAATCTCTAACTAACTGTAAGAAACCTTTTCCAGTTACTTCATCGCCATTAATTCCGATGGCTTTGTATTGATAGAAATAGGTTCCGGCTTTCGCTTCGTTACCATTAGGCGCAGTACCATTCCAACCTTGTGGTCCTACTGGAGCAGTAAGGTCTAAAATTTTGTCGTACATAACGTTGCCCCATCTATTGGTAATTGTTAAATGAAACGTAGTCGTATAAGATGTTTTAAAGAAGTATAAATCGTTTTCACCATCACCGTTTGGTGTAAATACGTTTGGATCTTCTACAACAGGAATTGGATAAACACAAAGACCACTTTGCACAATTGCATTTGGATCGTAGTTTATCGCATTTGGATCAGTACAGCCGCAAATCACAACGTTTATAGCGATATTCGCAGAACTTGAACATGTTTTCGTTGCATCAGAATAAGCAATTAGTGTTACCGTTTCAGAACTGAAATATTGCTCCGTGTGCGATGTTAATGAATTATCCGAAGCAAGGTTTCCATTTCCGAAATCCCATTCGAAGTAACTTGCATCTTGACTGGTGTTTGTAAATGTCACAGACATTCCAGCACAACCATCTGTTAGATTTGCTGTGAAGGAAGCTATTGGGGGATTCTCAGCAAATACTTCAACACTATCTGTGATCGAACAAACATCATCCCATACAGTCAAAGTATACATTCCTGGACTTAAATTCGTTGCCCCTGCATTATTCGTGGTGTCAATAAAACTAGGACTTGGTCCAACCCATTGATAGGTAGGTGTCGTCGTCGTCGTTTCTCCAACGATAGTTCCAATTACGGTTCCGGTTGGTAAACAAGCAGCTGATAAAGTTGCAATAAGTGTATCGAAAGCCAATGTTTTGTTCACTTGAATTACGCCATTTGCCGTTGCACTGAAACCACATCCATCTGTTATCGTAACACTGAAAGGAGTGGATGCACCATTTATCAATCCGCCTTGAATATAATTAGATGAGCTTGTTGATCCATCGTTCCAAAGATAAGTGTAAGGTGCATTAGTACCATTTGTAATTGATGCAGTCGCTAGAGCAGAATCCGGCATACAATCAACAATTAACGGTGAGTTTGGACTAATCGCAGCTATTGGCAAAGTAAATTGATTGATAACCAAAATAGAATCTACCGTCTGCTGTCCGCAGTAATTTGTTGTTACAGCATAATGCCATTGTTGGTCTCCATTCACGCCATTGTTTCCTATAGTGAAGTTTGTTGCTGTAGTAACTCCATTTGACCATAGAATCTGGTAAGGACCATAATTTGGCGCACTACCTGGTGTAATATTTAAGGATGCTATCAAGAGCGAATTCGGACATGATGCGTACAATGGACCAGTTGGAGTAATATCAAATTCTGGAATATCATAATCTGCTATTATTGTCACAGTATCTGTTATGGTCGTTCCGCAACCATCAAGCAATGAAACAGTATATACAATCGTATCTCCTGTTACGTTGTTATCAAGTAAAGTTGAAGTGTCGCTGACGGTTCCATTGCTCCAGGTGAAAATGTATGGCCCTATTGTTGGGCTGGTTACGGCTGCAGTGAAGAGTAAGTCGTTATCGATACAAGTATAAACTGAATTGTAACCTGGAGTTATATTAAAGGCAGGCGGTAAAGAGTCTACGACTAGAACCACAGAATCAAAGACTTGCCAACCACAAAAATCGGTGACGGTGACAAAATAAGTTATTGTATCAGGCTGGAAACCGTTGTTAGGCAAAAATACCGAGTTCGTTGTATCGCCAAACGACCAAAGCGTTGAAAACGGACCCACTGAACCAGTAATTCCAGTTAAGTTTACAGCTGGTGTGTCGGGCACACAGACGGCAAAAGCGGAGTCGGGGACAGTATATGAGAAGTCATAATGATCTACAACATAAACCGTGAGTGAATCATAAATGGTATCGCCACAGACCGTGACTGAATAACCTTTTACTTGCAACCATTCCATTGGTTCAGTAATTCCATCTGCAATTGGCGTAAGTGTATAAGAAACAGTATCAACACCTATAGCAAAGAAAACACTAGTTGGTAAACTCGTAAAATCTGCAGCGGTGGCTGTTCCAGATATGGTGACGTAAAATGTTTGCGCACTATCTGTATAAATTTCTGGCCTAATAAATAGAAGTTCTGTCGAAACGCATCCTTCTGCTAATATTGTATCGGTAAACGATCCGGTATTAATAGTACTTTGGGCATCAATTGTAACAACATTAGATGAAAAACTCTCCGCTTCTAAGAAAACTGCCGAGTCAAATGCAGAATCACCGCCATCACCTATTGCAATTTTGATATGATATGATCCACCACATTGTAGATTACTTGCAGCTACTAACAGAACCGTGAATCCATCCAGCACCGAAGAAGTACCGTAAAAATTGGCTGCATTAGAGGTATAATATGCAGTATTTATATTTTGATTTACTGTATTAATAGAAACAGCCGTTGTTGTTCCTGGAATAATAGCAAGATTAACAGCGTTGTTTGTGTATGTACCTGTAATTCCAGGGCCAGAAAGGAAGAAACCAAATGCGTCATTAACGGTGCTACCTACGTACTCAGGATATTCTTCTGAACCGAAAATGTATCTGAAATTCATCGAATCACCGATTGCGACAAAATCAAATTCTAAAACATTTGCATCATTGATAGTAACACCTGAAATACTTACTAAATCGGGATCAGAACCTCCACCAACAGTCGAAGTAACAAAAGTACTTGAAACTCCTGCCAACTGGTTAATGTTTCCAGTTCCCAAAACAACTCCTCTTGAGATAGGAAAAGTACTATTTCCATCTTCAAAATATCCTATTTTGTTCGTTATACTCAAAGCATTTGCAGCAGTTCCGTTTACAGTAATATTACTAACTGTAATTCCTGTCCCCAAAAGTACATTCTGAACAAGTTGTGATGGATTTTGAGTGTTTGTAAAGGTCATCTGACCGAAACCAGCACGAACTAATATTACAAACGTCAGAGTAAATAAAAGTTTTAATTTCATAGCTGTTTAATTCGTTGTCTAATTAAGACGCGTAGCCTTAGTTATTGGTTGCATCAAAGTCTTGTGTCGAGGGTTTTTTCATAAAAAATCCCCATCTTTGACCTAAAGTAACAAAAAAATGAAAAAAACGCAGGATTTTATTCAAAACCACAAGGACAGATTCGTAAATGAACTAATGGATTTATTGAAAGTTCCATCCGTTTCTGCCGACCCAAGTTTCGCAAAAGATGTCGTTAAAACAGCTGATTTTATAGCAGATAAACTTCGTGAAGCTGGAGCAGAAAATGTTGAAATTTGTGAAACGGCAGGCTATCCTATCGTTTATGGTGATAAAATTTGGGACGCATCTTTACCAACGGTTTTGGTTTACGGTCACTACGATGTGCAACCTGCCGATCCATTGGAATTGTGGACTAGCCCTGCGTTTGAACCCGTTATTAAAAAGACTGAAATTCACCCAATGGGTGCCATTTTCGCTCGTGGAGCATGTGATGATAAAGGTCAAATGTACATGCACGTCAAAGCCTTTGAGGCAATGATGAAATCCGATGAACTTCCGTGCAACGTGAAATTCATGATTGAAGGTGAAGAAGAAGTTGGAAGTGTGAATTTGGGGAAATTCGTAAAAGCGAATCACGCGAAATTGGCTGCCGATATTATTTTGGTTTCAGATACCGGAATGTTGGCAAACGATGTTCCATCTATTACGACTGGTTTGAGAGGATTGAGTTATGTTGAAGTAGAAGTTACTGGTCCAAACCGTGATTTACATTCAGGATTGTATGGCGGTTGTGTTGCAAATCCAATCAATATATTAGCAGAAATGATAGCATCGTTGCACAACGAAGATCAGAGTATTGCTATTCCGCATTTCTACGACGATGTTGTGGAGTTGTCAGCTGAAGAAAGAGCCGAAATGGCAAAAGCACCTTTTAGCATTGAAGCTTATAAAAAATCAATAGATATAGGCGATGTTCACGGTGAAGAAGGATACTCTACTCCGGAAAGAGGTTCAATACGGCCAACTTTGGATGTAAATGGAATTTGGGGTGGATATATCGGAGAAGGAGCAAAGACGGTGATTGCATCGAAAGCCTATGCGAAAATATCTATGCGTTTGGTGCCTAATCAAGATCCAAATCGTATTACAGAACTATTTCAAAAACATTTCGAAAGTCTGGCACCGAAAAGTGTAAAAATTAAAGTTACACCGCATCATGGTGGTGAACCAGCTGTTACTCCAATTGATTCAATAGGTTATGCCGCAGCTAGTATGGCTTATGAGCAAGCTTTTGGTAAAAAACCAATTCCAGTGAGAAGCGGTGGAAGTATTCCAATAGTTTCCATGTTTGAAAAAGAATTGGGTTTGAAAACCGTATTAATGGGCTTTGGATTGGATAGTGATGCTATTCATTCGCCAAATGAGCACTTTGGTTTGTTCAATTATTACAAGGGAATAGAAACTATTCCTTATTTCTACAAGCACTTCACAGAGCTATCCAAATAAGTCATGCGCGTCCTTTTAAGTTTTCTTGTAATTTCCTTTTTAATGAGTTCATGCATTGAGTATGAGCAAGTGAATGTTGTGTCATTTGGAAAAATTAATATTGAATCATTTGAAGGAAGCACAGCAGATGTAAATGTGGATGTTGAATTAGAAAATGAAAACTTCTTTGGTATTAAAATTAAACCCTCAACATTAGATGTTTATGTTGAAGATGAGTACGTTGGCAAAGCTATCTTGAAGGAAAAGGTAAAAATTATTCGTAAATCGACACAAACCTATAATGCAAAAATAAAGTTGGTTGGTGAGGATGGAATTCTTCGGAAAGCAATTAAATACGCATTGAAGAAGGATTTAAAAATTCGAATCACTGGATTTGTTAAAGGCTCAGTATACGGAATTCCTAAAAAAGTCCAAATTGATGAAACAAAAACCATAGACGGAAGAGCACTAAAAATCAAAATTCCTTTCCTGAATTAGTCTATTTCTTCAATAAAAACGCGAGGCATTCGAGAAGACAACTTGGTCATTATTTCATAAGGAATCGTGTTGCATTTTTCAGCAAAGTCACGAATAGTCTGATTTTTCCCAATGATTTCAACTTCCGCACCTACGGTTAAATCGGCATCTGTACAATCGATCATTAGCATATCCATACACAAACGACCGATGGTTGGGAAATAAGTACCGTTTACAAAAACACCGCCTTTTCCATTGCTCAAAAGTCGGCTAAAACCATCCGCATAACCTACAGGAATTATTGCAACTTCGGTGATTCTTTCGGCAATGAATGTTTTACTATAGCCAACAGAATCGCCGATTTGTATAGTTTTAATCTGCGAAATGGTGCTTTTCCAAGAAAGAACTTCTTGCAGCGAATCTTGCAATTTGCTATTGCTGCTAATTCCAAACATTCCTATACCTAAACGAACCATATCAAAAGAATACTCGGGGTAATTGCTTAAGCCTTCGCTGTTTAAAATATGTCTTAATATTGGGTAGGAGATAGATTTCTGTAATATTTCTGTAATATGCTGAAATTGTTTTAATTGACTCAAAGTGAATGAGTCGTCATCTAGGTTATCTGCGTCTGCTAGATGAGAAAAAACGGACTGAACTTTTAACTCTGGTTGTGCCTTCAAGTATTGAATCACCTTTTGTAATTCATCTATTTGAAAACCAAGTCTATGCATTCCGGTATCAAACTTTAAATGAATAGGAAAATGGTCGATTCCTTCGTGAATTAGCTCGCGCACCAAGGCTTCCATTTGTTCGAATGAATATACTGACGGTTCCAATTTGAATTGTATACAATCTTGCCAAGTGGACACGTCACTATTCATTACCATTATCGGTAATTCAACGCCACTTTTTCTCAATTCAACTCCTTCATCAACATAGGCAACACCCAAAAAGGAAATTCCCTCATGCGTGAGGAATTCAGAAATTTTAGTCAATTCTGCACCGTATGATTGCGCCTTAACCATTGCTAAAAGCTGACACGATTTTGGAATTCTTGATTTCCAAACAGCGATATTGTGCTTTAAAGCGGGGAGATTTATTTCAACGAAAGTGCTGTGATTCCTTACTTTCATTCGACTTGCAAGTCGCTTGATTTCTGGCTGAGCTCCTTTAAAGAGAATAACTGAATTTTCTATGTTGTAAACATCATCTATTTCGGTAGTTCCGTATACGAGTATAGACTTTTCTACAATTGGTTGTTTTTTTAGTGAAAATCGATTGGCCAATTTTTCAAACCCGAGTTCATCAATTTTCGAAAACGATATTTCCGAAAGGATGAAAAACCGATCTCTTTTCTTGGAAATAGAAAGTTGGTAACCCAAGGCTTGCTCCAATCCATCTAAATTCCAGTTGTAAGCATCGAATAAGAGCAAGTTCTGATTGATCCCATCTAAACTCTCCATTCGCAAAGCTATTTTGGGTAGACTTTGGATTTTTAAGTCGATGGACTCTTGGGATAGCCCCAAGTTTTGAGCAACAAGTCGTATTAAATTAATATTCGATTCTTCCGCTGAACTGGCACTTTGGCTGTATTCGACATTACTTAAATTGCCAAAGGTCTTTTTATAAATTTCTGGCACAAATATTTTAGTACAACTTTTAAATAGTCCAGATTTTTCTTGAAAATGTTCAACTTCATCAGTGAAATTTTCGCGATGAGCCAATCCGAAACTTGTAAAAACGCCTATTGTCGGTTGAATCATTTTTTCAAGCTTAAGCATTTCGTCTTTCTGAGAAATCCCGGCTTCAATAAGCGCAATTTCTGTTAGTTCATTGATTTCAAAAATCGACAAGGCAACACCGAGTTGAGAATTAAAACTTTTGGGACTTCTAGCAACAACGAAATTGTCTGATAAAAGATGATATAACCATTCTTTTACCGTTGTTTTACCGGCACTACCTGTAATGCCTATAACTGGAATATTAAATAACTTTCTGTGATGTGCTGCCCATCTTTGGATAGCTTCTATAACGGACGGGACTTTAATAAATGTCGCTTCTTTGTAGTTTCCAACAGATATTTTTTCATCAATAAGAAAGACACGCACACCTTTTTCATAAGCGTCACCGATGAATTTGTGTCCATTGTTATTTTCACTTTTCAAACAAGCAAATAGGGTAGATTTTCCCTGATGAATTTTACGAGTATCGTAAGCGATGGAATGGATAAGCTCTTGGGTAGGGTTTTGTAAAAAGTCACCTAAACAAATGCTTTTAATGTCAGTACTTATGTAGTTTATATTCAATGTTTAATTTTATTGAAACACGTGCGACAAAGTGGCTCGTAATTGTTTTGTGAACCTAGCAATACGCGTTCTTCATCCGACGTAATCCGATGAGAGAATTGTGCTAAGTTTCCACAAGATACACAAATGGCGTGAACCTTGGTTACGTATTCAGCCATGGCTAAAATTGAAGGAATAGGTCCGAAGGGAACGCCTTTAAAATCCATATCTAATCCTGCAACAATTACACGGGCACCTTTGTTTGCCAATTGCTCACAAACCAATGCCAATTCTTCATCGAAAAACTGCGCTTCATCAATTGCAACTATTTTTTCCTTTTTCCAAAGCTCAGTAATGTTAGCCGAATTTTCTACAACTTTTGCTTGAATCGCCGTTCCTTGATGACTCACGACATTTTCCTCACAATAACGTGTGTCAATTTTTGGCTTCACCAATAAAATGCTTTGTTGGGCGAACTCTGCGCGACGGATTCTGCGGATTAATTCTTCGGTTTTACCAGAAAACATTGAGCCACAGATAACTTCTATCCAGCCATTCGTTCTACTGTCATCTGGAAATTGTTCTAAAAACATAAATTATTTTCCTTTTCGTTATACAGAATTCCTACTCTGTTTCAAAACCTGTATTTAACAACAAGCTTGTGAGCTGTAATTTTCTGACATAAAATTCGTTATTTTGTAGCGCAGGTCAAGTAGAAAGTTAGCAACTTGGTTCAAATGTTGAAAAATTAAAATTTAAAGATCTTCATGAAGCGAATAGAAGTGTTGAATCGAATACAAGAAATATACGCCAAACTGGAAAAAAACCGTTTGGAACCTAGTGAAATTGAGGAGTTAGTCGACTTGTCGAACAAATTATACGAGCGTGCTTTGATTTTGCGTTACAAAGTTGCAGAACAACGTATTTTTGGTAAAGATGAAGATCAGACTACAACCGAAATCGCTAACGAGACGGATGATTTATCAGAAGTTTCAATTCAAGAAAGTGATTTGCCTGAGGTAATAGATTTCAGCATTTTTGAAAGTGTGGAAGAAAAGATTCTTCAGGAGGAAGTTGTTGAAAAATCTGAACCGATTATCGCAGAGGAACCAGCCCCAAAGAAGCAGGAAACAGTTGAGCTGAATTTTCAAGATACTGCACCAAAACCTGAAGAAGCTAAAGTGGAAATTATAGCTGAGCCAGTTGCAGAGGTAAAGGCAGAAGTGAAAGCAGAACCAATTGTTGAGGCAAAAGAGGAAGTAAAGCCATCTCCTGCGGGCAAGACAGTCACTGTTGAGGATTGGTCGGCCTATTTTGATAAAGTTTTGCAAGATCACAGTTCGAGCATTCAAAAACACATTGACACCTTGGCCGGCTCTTTTGGATTGAACGAGCGGATTCTATATATAAATGAACTCTTTAACGGCGTAGCCGAAACGTTTTCAAATGCAGTTTTGCAAATGGATAAATCTGCTGATTGGAATTCCTGCAAAAAATTAATGAATGATTTCGCAAATCAAGAAAATTGGGACAAAGAAAGCGATACAATTGGCGAATTTGTTTTACACATAAAACGTAAGCATGCGTAAAACTGTTGTTCTTCTTTTTGTAATTCTTCACTCATTTGCTTTTGGACAATTGGAGGAAGTTCGTAATTGGACAAAAACACTTTGTTCTCCGGATTTCCATGGCAGAGGATATGTTTCAGGAGGAGATAACATAGCCGCAAATTATTTGGCAAAGGAATATCAAAAAATTGGTTTGACTCCAGTGCCAGGTCAAAAATCAATGCTTCAACCTTTTTACTTTCCAGTGAATACCTTTCCAACGGAAATGTTTGTTCAGTTGAACGAGCAAACCTTAAAACCGGGTATTGATTTCATTGTGGATCCGTCAAGCGGGAGTTTTAAAGGAGAATTGAATGCAATTTATTTAGACGGAATCGCTCTTTATGATACTGATAATCTGAACATTCTACTCCTTAAGCACAAGGAAAGCTTTATGAATGGTTTGGTTGCGGATTTGGAAGGTTTGAAAGGCGATTCGCTTAAATTAGTCAAAGCACGTTTGCACAAATGGTCGTCTAGTATTTCCATAATTGAATTGACTTCGGCAAAGTTTACTTGGTCTGTTTCTACTAATCAAACGAGATTTCCTTATATCCAGATGCGCGATACATTATGGAAAGGCCAAAAGGTGAAAATCGACATCGAGAATAAATTCATTGATAGCCATGAAGCGAATAATGTAATTGCCTTCCTGCCTTCAAAAAAGAAGAAAGCAAAAACGATTATTTTCTCCGCTCATTATGATCATTTAGGGAGAATGGGGGCTGAAACCTACTTTCCAGGTGGAAACGACAATGCTAGTGGTTCAGCAATTCTATTATCACTTGCCAAATATTTCAAAGAAAAGCCAAGTAAATATAACCTCGTTTTTATTGGCTTTGCAGGTGAGGAAGCAGGGTTAATCGGTTCCAATTTCTATGTCAATAATCCAGTTTTTCCTTTAATTGAAACACGGTTTTTAATTAACCTTGATATTATGGGTAGTGGAGAGGATGGCATAACCGCTGTTAATGCAACACTTTTCCCAAAACAGTTTAAGAAATTGCAAAAAATAAATAAGAAGAAAAACCTGTTGAAAACAGTTAATTCTAGAGGTCCAGCGGCAAATTCAGATCATTATTTTTTTAGTGAAAAAGGAGTTCCAAGTTTTTTCATCTATACCATGGGACCAAACAAAAACTACCATGACGTTTTTGACACCTACGAAGCTTTGAGTTTTGCGGAATTTACCGACCTAACAGAGTTAATCAAACGTTTTGTCAAAAAACTTTGATTCTTAGACTGGTATAATCCTTTCTTTTTTTTGTTTAACTATTTGACCTATAATTATTAACTTGGGCTATATTTTTATAAAGATGAAGTTATTACTATTCTGTTTTCTAACTATTTTTTTAGCGCATAGTGCTTTTGCTCAGCCTTATGCAGGTATTGATGGAAAGAAAAAAATAAATCCGAAAGCGGCTGGATGTACACCACCGAATACCTCTCGAACGATGGAAATGAACAATGTGCGAATGCTTGTTCACACAGCAGGAAACCTATGGCATCGTTATCCTCAAAATTTCTCATCGTATGAGGTTCCTAAGAATTCTGGAATCATGGCACTTTTTACTGCGGCACTTTGGCTCGGTGGAACGGATGCAAACGGTCAGCTCAAACTGGCGGCCTTGCGTTACCGTGATGGACAAGATTATTGGACGGGACCGCTAATTCAGTCAAGTGCTGAAATTAGTTCGCAAGTTTGCAGCGAGTATGACAGACATTTTGTTTCCACTCAAGACGAGGTAAGAAATTTTGCTGCTTGGCATAATGCAGGAGAGGAGGATCAGAAAAATGGAACATCTACCCAGGGAGTACTTTTCCCCAACTACAAAGTTCCGGATATCATAAAAAATTGGCCGGCTCATGGCGATGTTTCTCTCGGTCAGGATTTCTATTTAGCACCTTACTTTGATTACAATGAGGATGGGAAGTACAACTGGCAAGATGGAGATTATCCGTGGCATGACATTTATAAAACAAAGGATTGTCGAGTAGATAGAAGAGTTTCTTTGTACGGTGATTTGAATTATTGGTGGGTAATGAATGATAAAGGAAACATTCATACTGAAACAGGAGCAGATCCAATTGGTATGGAAATTCGGGCTCAAGCCTTTGCTTTTGCAACGAATGATGAGATAAACAATATGACTTTCTATAATTATGAATTGATAAATCGTGGAAGTTTAACCCTTTTCAATACATTTTTTGGATTTTTTACAGATGGAGCTCTTGGCGGACCATATGATGATTACGTCGGTTGCGATGTAAATAGAGGACTTGCATATTATTACAATGGTAATAATTTTGATGCTGATCAAAGTGGTTTTAAGGGTTACGGCAATTCTCCACCTGCGGTTGGGGTAGACTTTTTTGAAGGACCTTTTCAAGACGATGATGGAATTGACAATGACTTTGGAATTGAAGCTGGCGAAGCCTTAAATGGCATTGGCTACGGCGATGGAATCATTGACAATGAACGTTTTGGAATGCGACGATTCTTGTATTATAGTAATACAACAAATGGAGCGAGCCCGAGCCAAACAGATCCAGTCGGTTCATCAGATTATTATAACTATTTACGTGGTTTTTGGAAAGACGGCTCCCCATTTTTATATGGTGGAAGTGGACATATTTCGGATCCTCAAGCTAACCCGAATAGACCGTGTACTTTCATGTTTCCTGGGGATACAGATCCTCTGGGTTGGGGAACAGGCGGAATTGTCGAGGCACCATGGACAGAGCAAACTGCAGGCAATACGCCCAATGATCGACGATTTCTGCAATCCGCTGGACCTTTTGTTTTAAAACCGGGTGCTGTAAATAACATTACTGTTGGTGTTGCATTCGCCAGAAGTTATGATGGAGACCCATTTGCTTCGGTTGAAGTTTTGCGTAGAGCCGATGATAAAGCCCAAGCCTTATTTGAAAATTGCTTTAGGATAATTGATGCTCCTCATTCACCAACTTTATTAATTCAGGAATTGGAGAATGAACTAATAATTACATTGTCAAATGAGTTAACTTCAAATAATTACAACGAAGAATATGAAGAGTTTGATCCTTTTATTGTTGCCGAAGATTCCTTAGCAGATAAATACTACCGTTTTCAAGGATATCAAGTGTTTCAGTTAGTTAGTCAAGCGGTTTCATCTTCCGAATTAGAAGATAAAACGAAAGCAAGACTTGTGGCACAATGTGACATTAAAGATGGAGTCAAACGATTGGTAAATTTTGAATTTGATGAAATTTTACAAGCGGGAATTCCTGTTTTGAAAGTAGATGGTGAGGACAAAGGTATCCGACATTCTTTCCAGATTACTGAAGATGCATTTGCACAAGGTGATAGAACCTTGGTGAATTTCAAGCGATATTATTACATGGCGATTGCCTATGCTTACAACAATTACAAAGATTATAAACCAGGAGACCCTGTTTATATCGATGGCCAAAAGAAAGTTTATTTACCTAGTAGAAAAGCCGCTCAAGGAGAAATTAAAGTAGTTGAAGCAATTCCGCATAATCCAGGGGCAGAAGCAGGAGGAACGTATCAGTTTTCGCAGTATGGTTCAACACCAAAAATTACGCGTATTGATGGTCACGGAAATGGTGGACGTGTTTTGGAATTAACGACAGAATCTGAAAATGCCATTTTCAATAGCGGCTTTTTAGCAACTCCAGAATACAAAAGCAATAGTGGTCCCATTAACATAAAAGTCGTTGATCCATTAAATGTCGCAAATGGTTATTTTGAATGTAAATTTAGAGATTATAACACGAATGGAAGTTTATTAGGAAATGCTGCTGATACAGCAAAATGGGTGATTAATCGATATGACTATGAAGGAGGAAATTTGATTGACTCGGTGTTGTCAGAACATATGATTAACAATGACAACGAGCAACTTATTCCTCAATGGGGTGTTTCTGTTCAAATTTATCAGAACAAGTATTTTATTGAGGTAGGTAACGGAACCCTTACGCAAGAAACAACAGACTTTTTGGAATCTTCACTTGAATTTGCTGATAGTTCTAAGCAATGGTTGAGAGGGGTTACTGACGCAGATGATTATTCGCCAAATAACTGGATTAGATCAGGTAGCTTCATCGCAGATCCTGCTTCAACCTACCCATTCCCGCCAGTTGAACTTGGCTCGGAGCGATATGAAAGTGGCCAATGTTACAGGGATGAGATAGGAAAAGACCCAAACAAACGTTGGACAAAAGTCCTGAATGGGACAATGGCTCCGCATGCATTAGTTGGTTACCAATGTGACTTTATGCCACTGGCATACTACAAAAGCTCTCAAAGCTACCCAACTGCCGCAGAATCAACACCTGGAGCAGCTAGAAATAATGCAGCTTTGGCTTTCTCCCCAAGTATTGATATTGTTATTACAAAAGATCCAGAACTTTGGACAAAATGTCCAGTAATTGAGTTAGGTCGTGACCCAGCTTTGAATGTTGGCAATGCAAAACCAGGAGGTTTAAGAAAACAGGCGAGTTTAATGAAGAATGGTACTGTAGATCCAAGTGGAAGTCAAGGTATGAGTTGGTTCCCAGGTTACGCTATAGATATTGAAACTGGAGCTCGTTTATTCATGGCATTTGGAGAGAATTCTTTCCTTGGTCAAGATGGAGGAAACGATATGAAATGGGAACCAAGTTCAAACCTTTACGGTCCTACTGGAGCAGCTTTGTTAGGAGGTCAGCATCCTATCTACGTTTTCTCTCACAAACAAAAAGAAATAAATGGGGCTAGTAGCCTATACGATATGGGTTATTATAATGAAAGTAGTACTGAACTGTTCGACTTGATGACTAATATGGTTGACAACAACAGCAATACCGCTAAAACTAACTTCTACAATAGTTTGACTTGGATTGGTTACCCACTATTAGCGCCAAATCGTGCTATGTTTGAAACAGATGTTCGAATCCGAGTTCGCGTGAATAAGGAATTTAAAACGTTCAATGCAACAGGTGTAAACAACGGACAACCGATGTACTCTTGGTCTATGGACGAGTTAGTTCCGAGACTTAATGAAAAACGTGCATTGGCGGATATTTTGCAAAAAATAAACATTGTTCCAAATCCCTATTATGCATACTCTGAGTATGAGCGAAATCGCTTGGACAACCGTGTGAAAATAGTGAATTTGCCAGAAGAATGTAATATCAAGATTTACACAACTAACGGTAAATTGGTAAAAACTTTCAAAAAAGCAAGTACACCAACTTTTCTAGATTGGGATTTAACGAATGAAGCCTATATACCTGTGGCAAGTGGTATTTATTTAATACACGTGGAAATCCCTGATGTTGGAGATCGGGTTATTAAATTGTTTATGGGAGCAAGGTCTCCGGATTATGAAGGTTTGTAGGGAAGAGATATTCTGAAGGTTGTTCCTCTGCCCAGTTCTGAGGACAAAACAAAGACTTTACCATTGTGGTATTCTTTTATAATTCGCTTTACCAGTGAAAGGCCTAATCCCCATCCGCGTTGTTTGGTTGAATACCCAGGCTGGAAAACTGAACTAGCTTGCTTTTTGTCCATGCCTTTTCCATTGTCGATAATGTCGATATGTGCATATTGGTCATCGCAACTAAGGATAATTTCAATATTACCTTTGGCTTCCATTGCGTCTACCGCATTTTTCACAATGTTCTCAATAACCCATTCCAATAAAGGTGAGTTATGTGGAACATTTGGCATTTCCATTGGTTTTAAGGTGATTTCTACGTTTTGAGAGATTCTGGGTCTCAAATAGGATAATATACTTTCAATCGTCCCTAAAATATCATTGT
Organism: uncultured Flavobacteriales bacterium; assembly: GCA_963977135.1. Lineage (GTDB taxonomy): Bacteria > Bacteroidota > Bacteroidia > Flavobacteriales_D > Crocinitomicaceae > UBA2040. The sequence continues at coordinate 177,895 of CAXBNN010000005.1, forward strand.
CGTTTAATTTTGAAGTCGATCCTATCTTCGAAAAACGATCTGTTACCTTTTCAAGACGTGTAATGTCTTTACGCATTTCAGTCGTGATGTCAATGTTCTTCTCATTATCGTCAAGTAGTTCAATCCATGCCATTAACGAAGACAAAGGTGTTCCCAATTGGTGAGCAGTTTCTTTTGCCATTCCAGCCCAAACTTTGTTTTGTTCAGCTTTCCGGAAAGTTGAGAAAATTAAGTACCCAATAAAAATAAATAAACCGATTATAATAAACTGAATATAAGGGAAGTACTTCAATTGTTTTAATTCTGAACTGCTATCATAATACAAGAGCATTTCTTCTTTTTCACCAAATAAAATTTGAATGGGTTTATTTCGACTTCCTAACTTGTTTTGGGTTTTGATTATGGCTTCAGACGAATTCACTTCTTCCGGGGCTAAATTACTGCCGATTACACTATCGTTTTCAACATCATAAAGTAGCACGGGCACCAAACCTTCGTTGTTTATCAGATCTTGGTTAAACGAAGCTAATAAAGAATCGCGCTCAGTTTCTAAATGAATCAATGACTTTGAATCACCATAATAATAAGTCATAAAAAGACCTTCATAAACCTCAATTGTGAAAGGTGGATTTATTTTTTCCCAACGTTGACTAAGCGATAATAACGAATCATCAAAAAGTCTTAATAGTTCTTTTTTATTGGCGTTTGGGTAATCTTTTCGAATAACCGATGTGTCGAAATCGAGATTTATATATCCAGAAATCTGGTTTTCATTATCAACTAGAATTACGGGGATATTTTTGTTTTGATTAATGATTTGAAAAGGAAAGCTAAAATCGGTATTCGCATCCAAGGCGGTTGGTTTGGAAACTTCTTTGGTGGCATCAATCCACAAGCGCATTTTTTCTCTTTCCTTGTCACGGAGTTGAGAAAAGGTTCGATTTGTCAATTGAACTAATTCAACTTTTTTCTTTATAGCGTCAGCCCATTGAGTTGCTCGTTCTTTTTCACGATCATGTACTTTGCTAACAATACGATTGGAAACAAATAAAGAAAATCCAACGAAAAGGATAGCGATGACTAGCAATGCAATTTTCCACCGTTGTTTATTTGAATAGATATTCATTTCCTCTTTATCGTAATTTGATCTTAAATGTAGTCAAAACGTAGAAAACTACTTATTATTCCAATTGGTCATGGTTAACTGTAAACCGATGGTCGCGTAGCTCTTAATAAATTCAGTAGCCACCTCGATTCTTTTCTCTAATATTTCTCTTTCTTCGGCCGACCAATCTCCAAGAACATAATCAACCTGTTGTCCTTTGTTGAATTCATTACCAACGCCAAAGCGCAAGCGAGTGTATTCTGTGGTATTAAGAGTAGCTTGTATATCTTTCAAACCATTGTGTCCTCCATCGGAACCTTTGCCTTTCATACGCAGTTTGCCAAATGGCAGAGCCAGGTCATCTGTCACCACAATCACATTTTCCAAGGGAATTTTTAGTTGCTGCATCCAATAGTTAACAGATTTCCCTGACAGATTCATGTAGGTACTTGGCTTAATGCAGATGAGGTGTCTACCTTTGAATTTTAATTCGCTAACGTCGGCAAGTTTGTCTGTACGGAAACTTCCTTCTAGTTTTTTCGTCAAGGCTTCAACAACCTTGAATCCAATATTGTGGCGAGTTTCACTATACTTTTCTCCTGGATTTCCCAGACCGACAATCAGGTATTTCATTTTTTTTTAGTGTAAAAATACAAAACAAAAAAAGAGGTGAGCAATGCCCACCTCTTTTCAAAATATTTATTCTTTTCGATTAGAAACGAACTTTAAATTCTACACGGCGATTTTCAGCTCTTCCAGCCGCAGTTTCGTTTGTAGCTTTTGGTTGCTCTTCACCAAATCCGTAAGAAGCCATTCTTGAAGCTTCAACACCTTTATCAACTAAGTATTGCTTAACTGAAGCAGCACGTTCTTTTGATAAAGCCATGTTTTTAGCGTCATCTCCTTGAGAATCTGTGTGACCGTTAATATCCAAGTTATAAGATGGATTGTCTTTCATAATCTTAGCAACGTTATCCAAAATTCCGTAAGAAGTTGTTTTGATTATCGCTTTAGAAGTTTCGAATTGAACACCTTTCAATGCCTGGTCGAATACTTTTTGAGTCTCAGCTTTGATTTCCGGACATCCGTTGTTTGCAACAACACCTGCTACTTTTGGACATTTGTCAAGATTATCAGGAATTCCGTCACCGTCAGTATCAGGACATCCTTCGAATTCTTTTGTTCCTTTTACTGTTGGACATTTGTCTTCAGCATCAGTTATTCCATCACCATCCGTATCAGGACAACCTTTCATGGATGCAATCCCTTTAACTTTAGGACATGCATCTTCTGAATCTTGGATACCATCACCGTCTGCATCTGGACAACCATTTGCTGAAGCCACACCTTTTACAGTTGGGCAAGCATCGTCAGCATCAGTGATTCCGTCTCCATCAGTATCAGGACAACCTTTCATAGAAGGCAAACCTTTTACATCTGGACAAGCATCTTGGTAGTCAGCAACACCGTCACCGTCTCTATCCAAAGGACAACCAAACAAGTCAACAGAAACGCCTGCTGGTGTGTTTGGACATTTGTCTCTACTGTCAATTACACCGTCTTCATCCGTATCGATTATTTGTCCGATTGGAAGAACAATGCCTATTGAGTGAATCATGAATTGATCATTTTTGCCATTCGAAATATTATCTCTCTTATCGTGGTTTGTGTATGCCCAGTTCAAGTTGTAGTTAATACCAAATTTCTCTGTAAACATAACGTTGAAGCCAAGCCCTGCATTTCCAGTGAAATCTAAGCCTGGCACGTTCAAATCTGGCGTCTCCGCATCTTCAAAAGTATTCGCAAGACCTAAACCAGCGAATAAATATGGCTGGAACTTTGCATCTTCTTTCATCCATTTTCCGTTGTTGAACTTCAAACGAGCCTGAAGATTTGCTTTCAATACGTCAGCGCGGTATCCTTCACCTTGACCTAAAGCTTTATCAACGTGGAAGCCATGTGTGCCGTAACCTACATCTATCCCAGCATTTAAAAATGGATTAGCATAAAGCATTATCGTTGCACCAAATTGAGTGCGATAAGCCTTTGTGTTAAACCATTCTTGGTTTAATTCACCACGATAATCACTAATACCAGTGTAGATACCTACAGCAAGTTTGTTTTCTGTGGATTGTGCCAGACTTGTTAAAGAAAACCCTACGATTGCCCCTAGAATGAGAAGTTTTAATTTCATATTTACTTTTTTAATTACCCGTAAATTTAAACAATAAGTGTGCCGTTATGATTTTTTAACAAAAAAATAGGGAAAACCAATATATATAACGGGTTGACTAAAAGCCTGAAAATATTGGGTTTAAATACTTTTTTGAACGATATCAAAAACGTCATTTGGTTCAATAGCTTGTCTTTCGCCCATTTTTTCCCAACCCCGATCAACAAAGCGTTTTTTAATTTCGGTTGCCAAATCTGAGGTGTCTTTTGTGTAAGCATTAATCTTAGTTTCTATTCCCAAACTTTGAAAAAACTCCTCTGTTTTAGAAATTGCCGTGTGAGCGACATCATCATTTGTGCCTGAAAGACCTAAAACACGTTTGCCGTATTGAGCTAATTTTTCTTTTTTATTTTCAAATTGGTTTTCATATAACCTTGGTGCAATGATGGCAAGAGTTCGCGCGTGGTCTATTCCATAAATTGCTGTTAATTCATGACCAATCATGTGCGTTGTCCAGTCAGTAGGAACTCCACAGCGGAGATTCCCATTTAAGGCATGCGTAGCTGTCCACATCAAGTTGGAGGCCCACTTATAATTTCCAGGTTCTTCGATTACTTTTGGGCCGATTTCTAAAAGCGTACTGAGAATCGCTTCAGCCTCGCGTTCTTGTAATAAATTGTCGGTTGGGTAGGTAAGGTATTGTTCCAAAGTATGCATGTATGCATCTGTAATACCATTAGCAATTTGCCGTTTCGGCAAGCTTGCAACGGCAGTTGGGTCGCAAATAGAAAACTTAGGGAAGAATAGTGGGCCGCCCATGGTTCTTTTTTCTTTCAATTCATCACGGCTAATTACAGCCCCTGAATTTGCCTCTGAACCCGTTGCGGGCAATGTTAAAACTGTTCCAAAGGAAATTGCCTCGGTAAAAAGACATCCTTCTTTTCTTGTTAAAACATCCCAAGGGTCGCCAGCGTATTTTGTGGCGCCACAGATGAACTTCACTCCATCTATAACGCTTCCTCCTCCAACAGCAAGTATAAAATCGATGTCCTCTGTTCGACAGATTTCTGCTGCTTTTATTAGTGTATTGAATTGTGGATTGGCTTCTATGCCTCCGAACTGAACGATTTGGAAATCTTTAAGTGCGGATGCCACTTTTTCATAGATTCCATTTTTAAAAATACTTCCTCCACCATAAGCAATCATTATCTTCTTCTTGGTGGATATCGCCGAAATCAGGGATGGCAATTGGTGATAATGGTCTGTACCGAACAATATCCTTGTCGGATTTACTACGTCAAAATTTAACATGATAATTAGTTTGAAATAAAAAACCCCAAAACAGTTTTGCTTTGGGGTTTGTTTTGATTTAAATACGATTTATATATTTCCGTTGTCTCGAACTGCATAGGCAATTGTCAACGCATCTATATTTTGTAACTCTTTTCGAATATCAAAAATCAACCCAGACGGCGCGCCTTTATCTGCTTTAACACATGTTATAACAGCTTCAATTGGAGCTTTCATTTTGGCTGGTTTTTGTTCAAATTTGTCTTTTTTCCATTGACTTACAGCATTTGTTGAATACAATTCGTCAGCTGTAGGTTGAACAACATTGTCTAAAGACAAGGCATAACCCATTTTGAAATCAACAGAACGAGCAGGGTTTCTTGGTTCTCCCAAATAAAGGAAATCAATTTCAGAACGCTGTTTGTATGGTGTTAAATCTGTTGTCTTCGTTCCTGTTGGCTGATCAACCTCAACGGTAGGATCAACTTCTTTACTAGTCGTTGCAACCATGAAGAAGAACAAAAGCATAAAAACGATATCCGGAAGCGAAGCTGTATTTACGCCTGGAAGTTTTTTGCCGTCATCTTTTTTAAATTTTGACATAATTTCTTCTAATTTTTAGGTGTAACTTCAATTATACGGGCTGGGTATAGAATATCCAGCAAGTCTAACTTGCTCTTGTCCGCAGGCTCTTCATCAGATGCATATCGAGTTTTGATAGTTCCATATGACTCACCAAAAATTCGTTTTGCCTCGTCATCACGTAATTCAAAAATAGCTTCTTCGATTTCAGTTTGAATTTTGGCAAACAAGCTATATTGCGTTTGACTTTGCACTTCAATACGAATGTTTGCTTGGAAATGAATTTCAGGTAATTCGTTTGCTCCGTATAGTTTCAAAGCATTTTTCTTCTTTTCCCATTCACCCAATTGATTGAATTTAAACTCAATCATTGCAGCATCTGCATCCTGTGCCTCTAAACTTTCCGCTTCAATTTCAATTCTCTTAATGTTGTCCTCAATTTCTTTCATAGAAACACGAGTATACATTGGTGAATTGTTATTTACATCATTTGATTTTTCGTTTTCACGATAAAACTCAACGATTTTTTCAGAAATCTTGTCTGGATCACCAATAATTTCGTTACGAACCATCAATTGATTTTGGTTATTCGCTTTAATTGCCAAGATGTTTCGTTGTTCAACATCAATCGGCGGCGTGGTAACCTCAATTTTTTTAGGAATGTTTCGAATATAAGCTTGGTCTTTATCCATTGTAGTGGTAACCAAGAAGAAAATTAAAAGCAAGAAGGCGATATCCGCCATGGAACCTGCATTAATTTCCTGTATATCTCGCTTTGCCATAATTTTATTTTCTTAATTTTCCAATTAATGGAGTTGCAACGATTGCTAAAACCGCCACTACCAATCCGATAAGTACAGTATACAAACCGGCTGTTGTTGATGTAATAGTTCCTTTCGATACATTTCCAATTGACTCAGTCAACGCTAATGAATCAGCGGTATCACTTGTACCAATTCCGAAAAGAATTAGGTAAAGAACCAAGGCCACTACTATTCCAATGATGGACATTAAGGTTTTCTTTGGTGTAGAAATGAATTGTCTTATGAAGAAGAACAAAACCAAGGCAACACAAGCAACCAATATAAAAATGGTAAAGTAAGTCGCAGCGTTCATCTTACCTCCATCGCGGAAGCTTTCGATTTCTGACAACTCAGCTGTATTGTTTGGTCCGCTGAACAAAAGTAGGCATGAGCCAATCCCTATTACAGCGAGTACCACCTTCAAGATGTTCATCCATTTTGTTAGATCGTTTTTCATCTTAGTTTATTTTTTTTGATGTGAATAAAATGTGAGTCAAAAATCAATTAAGCTTTTGTCACTTTGTGTTTCAACATCATGTCAACTAAAGAGATAGAAGCATCTTCCATTTCGTTAACCAATCCGTCAATTTTAGATACAATGTAGTTGTAAAAAATCTGCAAGAAAATTGCCGCGATCAAACCAAATACTGTTGTCAAAAGTGATACTTTAATACCACCTGCAACTGTAGTTGGAGATACTTGACCATCTTGGATAATTTTATCAAAGGCTTGGATCATCCCAATTACCGTTCCCAAGAATCCTAACATCGGAGCCAAAGCGATAAACAAAGACAACCAAGAAAGACCTTTTTCTAAAAGTCCCATCTGCACACCACCATAAGAAACAACTGATTTTTCAACCATTTCGATTCCCTCTTCTGAGCGGTCTATGCCCTGATAAAATATAGATGCAATTGGTCCACGTGTGTTACGACAAACATCTTTTGCAGCTTCAACACCACCTGATTTCAATGCACCTTCTACTTCTTCAATAAACTTAGAAGTATTTATTGTTGACAAGTTTAAATACACAATTCTTTCAATTGAAAGTGCGATACCGATGATCAAACAAATCAATACTGGCGTCATCCACAATGGATCTCCTTCAATGTATTTTTGCTTCAATGTTTGAATAAAATCCAATTGAGGACCCTCAGCATCTTCTGCTTTTACATTTTCTTTTGCACCATCTTTCGCTTGATCAGCTACGGTATTTTGAGCAATCAAGACTGGTTCTTGTGCTACAATGTTGGTTGTTAGACCAAAAGTTAAAAAAGCTGCTAGAGCTAAAGAACTAATTATTTTTTTCATGTTCTAAAAGATTAAGTAAATCGTATTCGTCAAAAGTTTAATTAAAAGTCAAAAATATAAAAATATTTTACAATCGTTACGCTACGTGCATAGAAACTAAAAATACTAAAAGATATTCTTTCTATTGCAAAACTGCTTCATTTTTCTACGGAGAGAGAGGGATTACCTCAACTTTGCAAGTTTCGGTGGTCTTCGCTTCGCTTCGGCTCGACCCTCTGGGTTCTCATCCCCTAATATTTCAATTTTAATGACTGCGTCATTTGTCAGCGGAGAGAGAGGGATTCGAACCCTCGATACCACTTTCGCAGTATACACACTTTCCAGGCGTGCTCCTTCAACCACTCGGACACCTCTCCAATTTTATTTCAAATTATCTAATTGTCAATCGTTATTGACAATCTGCGATTTTTATGGTCGGCTAAAGTACTAAATATTTACTTTTCAATGCGGGAAATGTAATTTTCTCTAAAAAATTTACAATTTCTTCATATTGAGAGTTCACCTCTTAGATTTTCCCGCAAAGCTTGTTCTATTTTTGCCTTGGATTTTTCTTTACCAAGCAAATACATCATTTTGGAAAGTGCCGCCTCCGTTGTCATGTCCGACCCGCTAATTACACCGACACTCTGGAAGAATGAGCTCGTTTTGTACTTACCCTGTTGCACATGTCCTGAAGAACATTGTGTAACATTTAAAACAATTCCTCCATTAGAAATAAAGTTTTGAATTTGACTTTGAAAAAGTTTATCGCTTGGAGCATTTCCCGATCCGTAAGTTTCAAGAATTATTGCTTTTGTTTGCTTATTGTCGAACAAACTTGAATAAAGTTGGGTGTTCATACCTGGAAAAATCTTAAGCAATGCAACTCTGTTATCAAGATCAGTGAAAATTCTAAAATCCTCAATTTTGTGAGCTGGATAATCTGGCAATCGATAATCTATCTCCACACCAGCAACAGCCAATTCCTGATAATTCGGCGATTGAAATGCCTCAAATTGATTTGCTGATACTTTTGAGCTTCTATTGCCTCGATACAAAGAGTATTCAAAATAAACAGCAACTTCTTGAACTCGACTTTCACCGCTTTCATTTTTGGCAGCTGCTATTTCAATAGCAGTAATCAAGTTTTCTTTTCCGTCTGTCCGTATGGTGCCAATTGGCAGTTGAGAGCCAGTAAAAATAACGGGTTTCGTTAAGTTTTCTAACATGAAACTCAAAGCCGAAGCAGAATACGCCATGGTGTCTGATCCGTGCAGTACGACGAATCCGTCGTAGCGTTCGTAATTGTCAAAGATCGTTTTTGCAATGCTCGTCCAATATTCAGGATTCATTTCAGAAGAATCAATTGCTTCAGGAAAACTGATACTACTCAGATTTACTTGAAGTCGATTCAATTCGGGCACATGTTTGTCGAGATGGTCAAAGTCGAAAGAGGTTAATTCACCTGTAACTAAATCTTTGATCATGCCGATTGTACCGCCTGTGTAAATCAACAATATATTTGGTCTTGCAGTCATCAATATTAATGAGGAATAAACAAAGTTATTATTTTTAGGATGCGTTCTTTATTGACCGGTGGCTTTCTTTGAGTAAAGGGTCATAAACTGAACATCTTTTTTGCGTTTCGCGTTGTAATTTCTGAAAGTTCTGTCAATTTTATTCCGTGAACCTCGGCTAATTTTTCCGCTGTATGGACTAAATAAGAACTTTCATTTCGTTTTCCTCTGAATGGAACAGGCGGTAAATAGGGTGCGTCTGTTTCTAAAATCAAATAATCTAAGGGAACATTTACTAGAACTTCGTCCAATGCGGCTTTTTTATATGTCAAAACACCACCAATGCCCATCATAAATTTTCCGTAGGACATTACTTTTTTAGCTTGTTCTAAGTTTCCAGTAAAACAATGAAATACGCCAAAAAGCTTTTCGTCCATCATTTCATCGAGGATTTCAAATATTTCATCAAAAGCATCGCGAGCATGGATAACGATAGGTAGTTCTAGTTCTTTCGCCCAGTTTATTTGCTCACGAAAAGCCAATTTTTGTTCTTCAATAAAGGTTTTGTCCCAATACAAGTCCATGCCTATTTCTCCTACAGCCACCATTTTGTGACTTGAAAAATAGGGCTTCATTGTTTTTAGCTGATTTTCCCAATCTTCTTTTACGTTTCCTGGGTGAAGTCCCATCATCGGAAAGCAATTAGCAGGGAAGTCTTTGCACAAATTAAGCATCGGCTGGATGGTCGACACATCAATATTTGGCAAAAGAATGGTTTCAACACCATTGCGAATCGCTTTTTCAATGACCTCGTTTCTGTCCGAGTCGAATTCCTTAGTATAAAGATGGGCGTGTGTATCGATCCAATTCATGCCTAAAACAATGAAAAGCTAAGTCCCAAGCGGATAACGTTTAGTTGAGTGCTTTGAGAATTGGAAAATAAAGGTGCAAAATTGTACTCGCCAAATAGTGCATAATTTCTCAGACCTAGTCTTATATGAGCCGAATATTGCAATGGATTCAAATCTGGGAAATGAGAGTCTTTGATCACTGTTTTACCAAATTCGTCTTTTAGAATAGTTTTTTCATTCGCACTTGCGATATAACCAATTTTACCACCTATGTGAATTTTAAAATGTTTCCAACTTTCTTTACGAAAACGCAATTCCAATGGAATGGAAAATTGATTAAAGTTGAATGAGCTCACGGTGTTTAATGGACTTTCAGTATACTGTGACCAGTTATCTTTTTGATTCGTTAACAAGGTATTGTCGTGACGAATGTGAGAAAAAGTATAATTTAACCCCCAACCAAACGCAACTGTATTTCCTTCAGTCAAAGGAACATCAAACAGCAAATTAATCCCAAAACCTATTGAAGATGGTTTTACTTGGAAAGGTTTTAAGTCACCAGTCCAATCGTTGTAAAGTACATCCACAATTAAACGGTCGTATTTTCTAACCTTTTGTTCCTTACTCGGTCTTAAGCCATTGTAGAACCACATTGTTCCTGGTCGGAAGCGAGAAATTTCATCGTCTCCTTTGCTATCGTATTGACTGAAAGCCGTAATCGAAAGTGAAAGAAATAGTATGGAGATTATTATTTTCATAAGCTTGAGTTGTATTGTTCCCATTTCCATGCAGAGCGAACTGAATCTTCGAGTGTTCTTTTTGCTTCCCAGTTTAAAATGGATTTTGCTTTGGAGGCATTAGCGAAAATCGCTGGTACATCTCCAATTCGTCGCGGACCAACTGAGTAGTTCAGTTTGTTATTTGTCACTTTTTCAAAAACCGAAATTAATTCCAAAACGCTTGTTCCTTGACCAGTTCCTATATTTATTGCGTCAACAAAACCGTTTTGTGCGGCAATTGAATGTTGCAAAGCTTTAACATGCGCTTCGGCAAGGTCTTCAACGTGAATGTAATCACGAATACAGGAGCCATCGTTTGTCGAATAGTCGTTTCCGTAAACTGTCAGTTTTTCAAGTTTTCCAATTGCCGTTTGGGTTATGAAAGGTAGTAGATTAGCTGGGCGTCCAATCGGCAACTCACCAATAAGTGCGGATTTATGAGCGCCAATCGGATTAAAATAACGCAATGCCGTAATTCTCATTGCTGGGTTTGCCCTCTGAAAATCACGAAGTATTTTTTCGCCAATGATTTTCGTTTGTCCATAAGGAGAAGTTGCTTCTTGAATTGGCGAATTTTCATCGACTACAATTGTATCTTTTGGTTCGCCATAAACTGTGCATGAAGATGAAAAAATAATATTATTCACGTCATATTTATTGGCCAATTCCAAAGCATTAACGAGGCTTGCCAAGTTGTTGTGATAGTATTTTAATGGCTGTTTGATGCTTTCATCCACCGATTTGTAGGCAGCGAAATGAATTATTCCAGCTATTGGATAATCTTTAAAAATGGTTTCCAAATCTGTTTGATTGCAGCAATCTATTGGAAAGTGCAAAACAGCTTTGCCTAAAATGGTTTTAAGGTTCTCAAGAATGAAAGGTTTCGCGTTCCTGAGGTCATCGACAATAATTGGCTCAAAGCCCTGTTCACGCAAAGATACGACTGTGTGCGACCCAATAAATCCTGCACCACCTGTAACTAAAATGTATTTTTTGTCAACCATTTGATTTCAAAGGTATAAATAATGCTGTAATTTTATGGCATGAGCGAAAAGCCAAACGTTGATTTTAAAAGATTTCAACCGAAAAAAATGCATTCAAAATATTGGATAAAATTTTTGTTGTATTGTCTTATTATTGGTGCTTTAATATTCTGGTATAAGGAAAAGGCGAAAAATAAGGTTACCTTTAATCAGAAAGTTGATCGGACTCAAGTTGATTTAAAGGGAGTTAAAATAGAAGAGTGAGGCTTTTAATAAAGTATCAGTATGTTATCGGCACTAGTTATAAACCTGTTATCTATTTTTATTTCCATTTTTCCAGCAACCGAAACAGGGCTTCATGTAAAAGTTTTAGGCCTGAAATCGAATGATGGAAATATAATTCTAGGCGTCTTTAAGAACAACGGAAGTTTCCCAACGATTGGGGAACAATATAAAGGATACGAGCTGCAGATTAAGGATAAAAAAGCCAGTATCTGGATCAAAGATTTGCCAAAAGGGACATATGCTATTGGTATATGTCACGATTTGAATTCAAATAATAAAATGGACAAAAACTTTGTTGGGTTTCCTCAGGAACCTTATGGAATGAGTAAAAATGTGAGAGGATATTTGTCGAATCCAACTTTTGCCCAAGCTAGTTTTTATTTTGATGGCTCAATGACATTGGAAATCAAAGTAGAATAGCTACTGACTATTTTTAGCAATTTCCTTATAGTGATTGTAAATTTCGAATTGTGCTCTAAATGGATTTTTCTCATCCGTTTTTTTGTATTGATTCTTCATCAGTTTATCTAAAATCCGAACCTTGACATTTCCTTTCCATTGATAATCGAAAATTAAATCGATTTCTTTTTTCAAGTTTTCGTCAAATATTGGTGCAGTAACTTCAATTCTACTATTTAAATTTCTTTCCATCCAATCGGCGCTTGAAATAAAATAAAGTGGATCTGAATCATTGCCAAAAATTAAAAATCGCGCGTGTTCTAAAAAACGGTCAACTATGCTGATTACCCTAATGTTTGCACTCTTTTTAGGGTCATTCGGCACTAAAGTGCAAATTCCTCTTACGATTAAGTCGATTTTTACACCAGCTTGACTTGCTTGGTAAAGCTTTTCAATCATCTCATTATCAACAAGATTGTTGATTTTTATTTTAATGAATGCCTTCTTGCCTTTTTTTGCGATTTTAATTTCATTGTCAATTAGCGCAAGAATTTTTTGTCGAGTGTTGAATGGGGAAACCATCAGGGTGCCGAAACGAATTTCTTCATTTCCAGTTTCGATTAGTTCAAAGACCTTTTCCACTTCTTGAGCAATTTTCTTATTTGCAGTCAGCAAAGCCAAATCGCTGTATATTCTCGCTGTTCCTTCATGGAAATTACCAGTACCAACATAACTAACGGTTTGAGTTTTCTTTCCAGTCACTCTCTTAATTTGCAAAAGTTTTGAGTGAATTTTCCGCTGAGGTAGTCCATACAAAACGTTTGCGCCGTTTTCTTTCATCCGTTCGGACCACGATAAGTTGTTTTCTTCATCAAATCGGGCTTGGAGTTCGAAAATCACCGTGACTTCTTTTCCATTGCTAACCGCGTTCATCAATGCATTCATCACTTGAGAATCTTGCGCTACGCGGTAAACGTTTATTTTAATAGATATTACCTTTGGATCTATTGCTGCTTCACTAAGCAAATCGACCACGTACGAGAATTTGTGATATGGAAAATGCAACATTACGTCCTGTTCCAAGATAGCTTTAAAAACACTTCGTTTTCCTTCTAATAGTGGATGTTTAAGCGGCGGCATAGCTGGGTAAACAAATTCCTTATTATTGAAATCTGGAAATTTGCTAAAATCCTTAAAATTGTGATACTTCCCCCCTGGGATTGTATTTACACCTTCTTTCAAATTTAATCCCGACAATAGATGCTCTAAAATATCTTGAGGCATGTTTTGGTCATAAACAAATCGGATAGGTTCGCCTTTCTTTCTTAGCTTGACGCTTTTTTCAATCTTTTGGATAAACGATTCAGATAAATCATCATCTAAATTTAGTTCAGCATCTCTCGTAAATTTGAAAGTGTAGGCTTCAATTTCGTCAAAATTGAAAATTGAAAAGATCGATTTTAAATTCAATCGAATAATGTCATCGATCATTATGACTTGCTTCTTTTCTCCGTCTTTCAGCTGGTAGAACCTAGGGAATTGGACGGGAATTTGCACCAAAGCGTATCGAACCTTATTTGCCGTATTGTAAATCATTTTTACAGCAAGATATATTTGGTAATCCTTTAACCTTGGGAAAGGTGTTTTTTTATCTAGGATAAGCGGAACGATCGCGTGGCGAAGTTTTTCTTGATAGAATCGTCTTAGTTCCTTTTCCTGTTTAGAATTTAAATCTTGTTCGGTTATATGAAACACATTGTGCTTCCCAAAATCAACAAGGATTTTTTTGTAAGCCCATTCAAAGGATTTTTGTTGTTCTAGAACGATTCTGCGAATTTCTTCCAAAAGTTCCGTTGGCGAACCATCAAAACCTTCAAGTTGTTCTTTCTCGAGAGCTTTCATTCGCCGAACGGTGGCTACTCGAACACGAAAAAATTCATCTAAATTATTGGAGTAAATTCCTAAAAACCGAATACGTTCAACCAATGGAACACTTTTGTCCATGGCCTCTTGCAGCACTCTTTCGTTGAAAGATAACCAGCTCAGTTCACGATTTAAAATTAAACTCATGTTAAATTATATTCACAAAAGGTTAACGCAATCAAAAAAGCCATCGTTTTACGGATGGCTTAGAAATTTATACTTTCATTCCCTTGACTACTCTGTCTTTCCGCTTGTTTTTCTGCGATTTTTTAACTTTCACCATCAAATAGGCATTGCCACTAGTCGCCGTTGCAAAATATTCATCTTTTTCTCCATAAATGATTTTTCCGCCTTTTCCTTGCTGCCAATCAGCAACGAAGTAGTATTTGCCTGCTTCCATATTCGGGCGAGTTGCAAAGGTGATTGATTTTCCAGGTCCTGTTTCAAAACGGATAAGAACTTCTCCTTTATCACCAACTTTTTCTAAAACACATTTTGTTCTTGGCAAAATAATGATTCGATCAGATACTTGAGAACTACTGGTTACTAATGTTCCGTCACTTGTGGTTGTTGAGGTGCCTTGCTTGCTTGAACGCTCTAAAATTATTTCAGAGGAAACGAAATATTGAACTCTCGTCATATTCTCATTCGTCAAGTTGTATTCATCCTTGATTTGCTTAGTCATAGGCACTTTCACAGCGCAACTAGCTAAAATTGAAATGCCAATAATGGCAAAAAACAGCTTTTTCATCTTTAATTGTTTTTACAAATATAATGAATAGACCTCCCTAAAATCATACCAAGAAAAGAATTTTGTAAATTCCTGTTAATTTTGTCGAAAGCCAAGTCTACAAATATGCAAATCCGAAAATTTACTTTTAATCCATTTCAAGAAAATACTTACGTTTTATCGGACGATAAAAAGAATGCTGTTATTGTTGACCCGGGTTGTTATGAGCGCGAAGAAGAGCTGGAATTGCAATCCTACATTGAGGATAACAATTTAAATGTCATTGCGTTATTGAATACACATGCTCATGTTGATCATGTGCTTGGCAATCAATTTGTACTTAAAAATTACAAGGTTCCTTATTATCTTCATCAAGCCGACGTTCCAATTTTAGCCGCAGTTGATAATTACGCCGCAGTATATGGTATGAAAAATTATAAAGTATCCCCTGAGCCAACAATGCTGCTCAAAGGAGGTGAAACTTTAACATTTGGTGATATGGAAATGAAGGTTTTACATACTCCGGGACACTGTCCAGGCCATGTTGTGTTTTACTTGGAAAAGGAAAAATTAGTTGTGAACGGTGATGTGCTTTTTAAAGGAAGTTTTGGTCGAACGGATTTGCCCGGTGGTTCAATGGAAATTCTGAAGAAGACTATTTTTGATACCATGTTTAAGTTGCCTGATGATACAAAAGTACTTTCGGGTCATGGTGATGATACAACTATTGGCGTTGAAAAACGAACAAATTATATTCACAACTTCTGATGCGGATTGCAATCAATACGCGTTTCCTTTTAAATGGGAAAATGGAAGGTTTCGGTTGGTATACCTACGAAATTGTCAAGCGCATTGTGGAGCAACATCCGGAACATGAATTCTACTTTTTCTTCGATAGACCCTTTGATAAGAAATTTATTTTTGGCGATAATGTTAAAGCATTAACACTTTCTCCTCCAGCAAGACACCCAATTTTGTTTTATTTATGGTTTGATTTAGCCGTGCCGAGGGCATTAAAGAAACACAAGATAGACTTGTTTTTTTCTCCGGATGGGTATTTATCATTGAAAACGAAGGTTCCTCAAATAGCGACTATTCACGATATCAATTTTGAACATTTCCCGAAAGACATCCCCTTTGCTGCAAGGCATTATTTGCGCTATTTCTTTCCAAAATTTGCGAAAAAGGCAGTTAAAATCATTACAGTTTCCGATTATTCCAAACAAGATATCGCAAAAACCTATGGGGTTGATTCTTCAAAAATTCATGCCATTTGGAACGGAGCTTCGAATGTTTTTAAACCAATGAGCGAAGATGATATAGCTAGAAAACGTAAAGAAATCTCAGAAGGGAAACCCTATTTCTTATTTGTTGGCGCTTTGCATCCTCGTAAGAATTTGATTCGCTTGATGAATGCCTATAATTTATATGCTCAGAAGGAGGGAGGTTCAGCCTATCATTTGGTAATTGTTGGCGAAAATTTATGGAAGAACAAAGGTTTTTCAGTTCATCCTGATGACGCAGTCAAAGATAAAATACACTTCACTGGTCGATTGGAGCTAGAGGAATTAGCAAAGGTTACCGGGGCTTCAGGCGCTTTGGCGTACGTTCCTTATTTCGAAGGATTTGGAATTCCATTGGTGGAAGCTATGAAATGTGGAATACCAATTGTTGCTGGAAATTTGACTTCGTTGCCCGAAGTTGCTGGAGACACAGCTATTTATTGTGATCCATTTGATGAGAAATCAATTGAAGTTGCTTTGACAGAAATGGCAACAAATGAGGAATTAAGAAATACTTTGGCAAATAAAAGTCTGGAGCGCAGTAAAGTATTTTCTTGGGATATCGCTGCCGAAAAGATTTGGAATGTCTTAATCAGTCAGGCGAAATAATCTTTATCGATTTATTCTTCGAAAGCTTCAACTCCAACTATTTCTGGAGCAACTCTTTTTACCGCTTGTTCAACACCAGCTTTCAAAGTCATTAAACTCATAGAACAATCATGACAAGCGCCAAGAAGTTTTACGCGAGCGATACCTTCATCAGTAATGTCAACCAATTCCATGTCGCCACCGTCTGCCTCAAAGAATGGGCGAAGTGAAGCTAAAGCTTCGTTTATTTTTACGGATAAATCTGTTTTATTCAAACTCATATTTCGCTTGGTTGTGCAGTTTTGGTTTTCAGCACTTTAAGATTTTCAATAAAAGTACGAACTAATTCATCAAAGGCCTCACCAACTATGCTGTTTTCTTGAAATACTGCTGGACGACCCGCATCACCTGCTTCACGAACACTTTGAACTAATGGAATGTGACCTAAAAAAGGAACTTCCATTCCAGATGCTAGGTTTTTTGCGCCATCACGACCGAAAAGATAATACTTGTTATCCGGTAATTCAGCAGGTGTAAACCAAGCCATGTTTTCAACGATTCCTACAATTGGAACTTTTAAACTATCCATTCGGAACATATTCACTCCACGACGAGCATCTGCTAAAGCAACTTCTTGGGGTGTACTTACAATTACTGCGCCATCTAAAGGCACCGTTTGCACCAATGAAAGATGAATATCTCCTGTTCCCGGAGGCAAATCAATAAGCAAATAATCTAATTCTCCCCAATGAGCATCCGTAAACAATTGAGTTAAAGCTTTAGAAGCCATTGGGCCTCGCCACACAACAGCGTTGTCCGCTTCGGTAAAAAAGCCAATGGATAAGATAGAGATGCCATAAGCCATTACTGGAGCGATTTTTGGAGTTCCATCCACATCTATCATGGTTGGTCTTTCCTTGACCACATCAAACATTGTAGGGATGGAAGGACCGTAAATATCAGCATCTACAATGCCAACTTTGTAACCAAGTTTTGCTAATCCACCAGCAATATTCGCTGTTATAGTTGATTTCCCAACTCCTCCTTTTCCAGAAGCAATTGCAACGATATTTTTTACATCCGGTAAAATTTTGCGATGTGCCTTTTGTGCTTCGGATGAAACGCCTTTTACCTCTGAAACAACAGTGATGTCATCTCCGAAATTTCGTTTCAAATTAAACTCTAAAGCCTCTTGCATCCTTTTTCTGGCGTGCAAAGCTGGGTTTGAAACGTGAACTGTAAGTTGAATGCTTTTCCCTTCGAATGAAATACTTTCGACGAAATTTAGACTTACAATGTCTTTTTTTAAATCAGGTTCGATGATTCCACCTAGTACAGTGAGTATATTTTCTCTATTGATTTCCATGGTAACTTTTGTGGGTGCAAATTTACCAATAA
Source organism: uncultured Flavobacteriales bacterium (assembly GCA_963977135.1). GTDB lineage: Bacteria > Bacteroidota > Bacteroidia > Flavobacteriales_D > Crocinitomicaceae > UBA2040. The sequence continues at coordinate 195,874 of CAXBNN010000005.1, forward strand.
ACTAGCGAATGAAAAAAGGAATTTTAAGGAAGCTACTTTTTAACTTCGACAGAACGAATAGATTTTGCCAATAATTCAATGATAACTTTTTCATAACCATCATCTGGACTTCTATATTCATAAGTTATACCATCGATTTCTTTTTCGGCAAATACATGATAAGATTCATGCGGAACACCTACGTTTTTTGGTGCATCTTTATCGCCTTTAACTTTTAATTCAAGCTTGTAAACAATAAAATTAGGTTCGTCGACAATATATGTTATGTCGTAAATAGCTAATTCTTTGTTTTGTTTCTTTTTATCAGCAACTAAACCTTTATTTGCTCCCCAATCTTCGATATGCACTGTGAAATTTGGTCCGACAATGATATCCCACTTGAAACCATCTTCTTCATGAATGACCTCTGGTTTCATAGCAGCGCCGATGTTCGCGGTTTCATCTGGAAGTTTTATTGATGCTTTGATATCAAAAGGACTCAAATCAAAATTTTGAAATGCGTCATAATTATCGGTCATATCAAGATCCTCCTCTGCATTCTCAGATGAGTCTTTACAACCAGCAAAAACCAGTAATAATAAAATTAGCGAACTAGAAATAAAACAATTTATTCTCTTCATATGTTTTATAAAAGCTATTAAATTTGAACGATTGTTTAGTATCGGTCAGAACAAATATAAATGAATTAATTTTATTCTGCAGTAAGAGTTATAGAAAAGCATTACTGATTGCAATTAAAAAAATGGGTGAATATAAAATAAAAGATATTGAGATTCTGACTGGTATTAAGGCTCACACGCTTCGTATTTGGGAAAAAAGGTATGGAATACCTTGTCCTTCGCGGACTGAAACAAAAATTCGAAATTATTCGGATGAAGATCTGACGGAAATTTTGAATGTAGCAATTCTCAATAAGAACGGATGGAAAATATCTCATATTGCAGAACTGAATTCAGCCGACAAAGTGAGCAAGGTAATCGAACTGAGATCGCATGAAACACATGATATTCATTTTGAGAATCTATTGCTAGCCTTATTAGAATTAGATGAACATTTGTTCACAGAAACTCTAGAGAAACTAGTCATATCCGACGGTGTTGAAAAAACGTTTTCAAAACATTTGTCTGCTTTTTTAGAGCGCATCGGGGTTATGTGGATAACCGGTTCCATACAACCAGGGCAAGAACATTTTATCACTCATTTGGTTCGACAAAAGCTCATTGGGTTAACGGATAGAATGAGTTTGCCGTCAAAAAGCGCACCTAAAGTTTTGTTGTTTCTTCCCGAAAATGAATGGCACGAATTGAGTCTTTTATTTTACCATTATATATTAAGAAGTAAGGGGGTTAATTCTGTCTATTTAGGACAAAGTTTGCCATACCAAGCAGTTGTTGATTCCATAAAACAAGTAAAACCTTCAGCAATTATTACCTCTTGTATCGCTTCGACTGAAGAAAATTTCTATTCTGATTATTTTAAAAGATTAAAAGAAGATAGTAATGGTTTACCAATATTTGCTGGCGGACTTCAAATCGTAAATAATATAAAAGATTTAACAAAATTGGTAAGTCCAATCCGAAATGAAAAGGATTTGGAATTGCTTTATGAAGTTATTGAATTATGATTCCGTTTGAATTAAGCTGAGGAATGTAGTGTATGTTTTTCTCGTGAATAGTTTCAGCTAGAAAGACAAATTTCTTATCGTACATAACGTCATTTATCCAGAAACTCACCCAATATTCGTTTGATAATCCGAAAACCTCAGGCATGATAGGTTCAATTTTTGCCACTTCTTTTGGCAGCATCACCTCTATGCAATGGCGCAAAGTCGATGTTTCTACGCGCTCTCCAGTATTCGGATTTTCTCCGTATCCTTTGCTAGTAATAATTATTCCTTCCATTATGTCTTCTCTGAAATTCGCTAGATAAACAGTGTATATTTTCTCATTGGCTTCGCCAATTTCCTCTACCACAGCAACTGCAACATTTTCAACTTTAGGACCTAACAATTCTTCACGCATTTTCTGAAATTATTTGTGGGTACAAAAATACACAAGTTTTAGTCTTTTTCGTAACCTCTATTTTTAGAACTAATTTGAAATTGAAAAATGGTTTGTTTTTTAACTACTGGTTAAAGAATTCAATCAATCTATCGTGAACAAAATTAGCACGAAGGATTTTAAAATGTCCAGTTCCTTCAATAGATTCAATGCTAGATGCTGACCAAACATCGTTTACAGCTATGGATTCATTTATACTTAAAACTTTGTCGAATTGGTCATGAATTATCAATGCGTTTTTCACCTTGACCTTTTCGGAAAGTTTGGCAACACTAATTTCTTTCAAATCAATTTGCAACTCATTTTCCAAACGATTAATCAGTCTTATTTTTACTCTTTTTGAAATTCCAACATGATTAGCTACCGTTTCTATTCTGTCCAAAAATTTGTTTGGGGTTGTTAAAAGAAGGTAATTGTCTATTATCAATTTTGGATTTACAGACAAGGAGTACATAGTGGCAACTCCCCCAAAACTGTGGCTTACGATATTTTTTATTTGATATTTTTCGATAATGACGCCAACAACTTCGGCAAATTCAAAAAGACTGGTTCCGCTGTTTTTACTGCTCAAGCCATGCGATGGACCATCGAATGTTATGACAGAATATTTTTCATCTAAAAGTCGCTCAATGATACTAGAAAAATTACCAGCTTGACCTTCCCAACCGTGGACGAGCAAAATTGGCTTTTTTTCATTTTCCCATTCGTAAATTTGAATTTCAGAATTCTTATACGACAATCTGCTTTTTTTAGCGGATTCCATACTGATTTCTTCGTTCTTTTTAAGCTGTCGACTTTGCGGTTGGGTAAGTTTGGAATAGGCATATTTTGTAAATGCCCGAGGAAATATAGTTGAGGTAACCTTAATAATTTTTTTCTTCATGGCTATTCCAGATCATCGTCCACTGAGTCATGGATTTTTGCAGAAGTTTCGGTCATACGGTTGATTTCATTCAATTCTGCTTCGGTCAAATCACGATATTCTCCCACTGGAACATCCAAATGGATATTCATAATACGGATTCGTTGAAGGGCTAAAACTTCGTAGCCCAAATATTCGCACATCCGACGAATTTGTCTATTTAATCCTTGAGTCAAAATTATTTTAAATTCAAAACGGCCTTTTTGTTCAATGACACATGGTCGAGTAACGGTATCCAAAATAGGAACACCTTGCGCCATTTCTTCTAAAAATATTTTTGTTATCGGCCGGTTTACGGAAACCAAATATTCTTTTTCGTGATGGTTTCTGGCACGAAGAATTTTATTGACAATGTCACCGTCGTTAGTCAAAAATATTAATCCTTCGCTTGGTTTATCCAATCTACCAATAGGGAATATTCTCTTCGGATAATTAATATAATCGATTATATTGTCTTTCTCTAAACTTGTATCTGTAGTACAAACTATTCCAACTGGCTTATTAAAAGCTATATAAACAGGTTTTTCATTCGTTTTCACCAAGGGTTTATCATCTACTCTAACGTCATCACCAGGTGCAACTTTAGTTCCCATTTCAGGAACTTTTCCGTTGATGGTAACGCGACCTTGCTCAATTAACTTATCTGCGGCACGTCTTGAGCAAAAACCTACTTCACTTAAATATTTATTAATTCGGGTCAATTGATCGTTGCTCATGTAATGCAAATTTTTAGCAAAGATAGAAAGCTTAAGTTGGTTGTGGAAATTGAAAAGGGTTTTATTAACATTTCCTTTTTTGGTATTTTCTTGACAGGACAATTTTCACTATTCGAAATATTGTAAATTCGTTACCTATGAAAATTACAAGGTTTGAATAGTATTGCCTATGTTTCTGAAAAATTGAGAAAACAGGTGCTATTGTGCTGTTTAATCTTGGTGCCTTTTTGGCTTTTGTGTCAAGATGTAAATCAATTTGATAAGAACCGAATACTAAATCTTTATTATTTAGAAGATAAAGCAAAAGATTTCACGGTTGAGAATTTACCTGACGATAAATTCATCCCAGCAAATACGGCAGAACCTAATTTTGGTTTATACAATGGATATGTTTGGTTTAAATTAAGGGTAGGTGATATACGTGGAAAGACTTTCTATCTAGAGATAAAAAATCCACTTTTGGATGAAATTGAACTCTTCACTCAACGAAATGGCAAATGGGTTTCTAAAGGCAAATCTGGAGACCAAATAATAACGGATAAAAAAGACGGACGATTTCACCAATTCGTTGTAAAACCAAACGCTGAGCTATTAGTAAAAGTAAATAATCTAGGGGACGAACTAATGGTTCCTATGAATATCTATTCTGCAAGTGAATTGCAAGATAGAAATCTTCGGGAACAGTTTTATTTGGGTATCTATTTTGGAATAATTTTGTTCGTCTCTGTGGCTAATCTTTTTGTTTTGATTTTGTTAAGAGAGCGAACCAATCTTTATTATTTCGGGTATCTTGTTAGCATTATTTTGTTGCAGATAGCCATAGTCGGATATGGAAAAGCCTATTTTTGGCCCGACCAACCCTATGCAGCTAATATTGCCCCACCATTATTGGGTTCAGCTGCCATTTTCTTTAGCATATTATTTTCTCAGTCCATTTTGAGAATGAAGAGAAGAATGCCAATTGGATTTAAAATTTTAAATGTACTTGCCATTTTGGCTTTAATCAATATAGGCATTTCGCTAATTCCAAATAATTCGGCTTACGAGATTTCGGGTATTTACGTTAATACTTTGTCACTCATCTCGGCAATTGCATTAATAATATCAGGAATTACGTCGCTCCGAAAAGGCTACAAACCCGCACGATTTTTCTTACTTGGCTTTGTGTTATTTGCCATTTTTATAGTTGTTTTTGTTCTTCATAACTTTGGTTTTTTACCTAATTACTTTTTTACAGAATACAGTTTATTAGTTGGCTCATTTTGCGAAATAGTTTGTTTGTCTTTTGCTCTGATTGATACATTCGGTTTGCACAAGGAGAAAACTTTGAAAACCTTGGTGAGAATTAATAAACTACAAAATGAGCAAAATGCCAATTTGGAAAAAGGTGTTAAAGAAAGAACGGTACAAATTCAAGAAAAAAATAGAGAGTTAGAATTAAAAAGCAAGGAGATTTTAGATTCAATTCAATATGCTAAACTGATTCAAAAAGGGATGATGCAGCCAGAAGAAAGTTTTTCCAACTACTTCGATGATTCGTTCCTTATTTTCAAACCTAAAGATATAGTAAGCGGAGATTTCTATTGGTTGACTGATATTTCTGCCAAAAATGACACGGGCGTTAAAAAGAATTATCAAGTTTTGTGTTTGGCTGATTGCACCGGACATGGTGTGCCAGGTGCGATTATAAGTGTGCTTGGATTACGCATTTTAAATGGTGTTGTAAAAAGAAGGGATGTTGGTTCACCATCAGAGGCTTTAAACGCTTTAAATGAAGAATTTGCTGGAATTTTTGGTGAAGGAAATTCAGCTGAGGCTTTGAATAATGGAATGGACGCTGTTATTTGTTCCGTTAATAAAGAGGACATGACTTTACAGTTTGCCGGGGCCAAAAATGATTTATTTCTCGTTCGTAAAGGAGAGTTAATGAAATTAAAAGGAGATAGACATTCTATTGGACAAGCGGATAAATCCGAAGAGTACAAGTTGAGCGAAATTACTTTAGAAAAAGGTGATTGTATATATTTGACAACTGATGGTTACGCCGATCAGTTTGGAGGTGAGAAAAATAAAAAAATGAAGTTCACCTTTTTTAAAGGGTTTATTTCCGCCAACTATAATTTACCAATGTCGGAACAAAAAGCGTTAATTGAAAAGAATTTAGAAGATTGGATTGGAGAAAATGGAGATCAGACTGATGATATTTGCGTTATCGGATTTCGGGTGTAGTTTTTTTGAAATATTTGGTCCAAATCGGTTGGACTACTATGCCAAAATTCAAAATCAGGAGTGGTAAAATTGGCAATGAATACCGTTCCTCAATTCCTCGCTGAAAATAGACTAAATAGAAGATGTACACCATCGTGCTGACAACAATTATTTTGGTTTCTCTCGTGATACTTTTTAGGAAAAATGTAAGCGGTAAAATCAGGAAAAATGAAAGGTGGAAAAACGCACAAGTGTAACGCCAAAATTCCATTAAGAAATTACCTCTCCATGTATTTTGAAAAAGATTTAATGATAAGTTGGAATGAAAGGTTAATTCCTTGAAAACGCGGATAGGTTCCACAAAATGATATGTCCAAAAGTGGTTTTTTCTATATTCGTTTTTTAACTCGTTAAATTGGTTTATTGCATCCAGTTCATTCTTAAAATTGGCTTCTGGAATCACTTTAATCTCAGAAACAAATTGGCGTTGTTCGAGTATTGCCAGACGATAAGATTCGAATGCCTTTTTTAGTCGTTTATCACCAAGCTCTTGGACAACAGATTTTGGGATTTTCTTTAGAATTATGAGTACTGAAGAGGTATCCAAAGCGTTTTTGTGGCTCGTTGCCCAAAACTCATCGGTGTACGAATGAAAGTCGTCTCCTTTTTCACCCCAAGATTTTGCAAACTCCCAAAAAGCTTGATGAACAGGTCTGTAGGGTGTTTGAAGGTTTTCAACAGAATAAATAGGATGTAAACCGACTATTTCACCAGATATTTGATATGCTCTTGTTTGCCAAATCAGCATAGGTCCGAAACCCAAGATTAGTAAAAAGAAGAAGTACTGAACTTTCTTTTTTAACGTAAAGAAATCATCCCAAAAAATAAAAAATGGAAAGGGAAGTGCAAATATGCCAAGTACAGGTCTTGTAATAAATAAGAAACCAAACAAAAGGAAAGAGTAGAAATAAAAAGCTCTCTTGGTTTTCCCTATTCTCGTATTCTTAGCTCTAATCAAAAAATAGAATGTAAAAATTAATAGTGATGGTGTTATTGCTTCCGTTAGCGTGTAATACAAAAAGCCAATTCCAATTCCTCCACAAGCATAAAAAGAAATAAGTAAAAGAGAAATATTCTTCCGCACGTTTAGTTCTTGAAATAACAGGAAAAGCACCGAAATAGATAAGCCAAATAATAAAACCTGAAATAGCTTTAATGCGTTCAAGGCATGTTTTTCTGTTAGCCATGAACGAAACGCTAAATAGACTACTGAATATCCTGGTGGCCTCATGTAATAGGAAAAAGAGCCATCTAGATTATTCCTCCAGCCATTTGCATTCAAGAAATTTTCAACTGGAACCAAATAACTAGGATCATCAGCTGTAACAATGGTTTTACCTATAGAAAGTTTAGCAGGTGATGAATTAAGAGAATGAACGTTCAATTCATTCCAGAACAGAGCAGTAATTACTGCAATTAACCCAAGAAAAATTGAAATTCTCTTCACATTAATTTAGATCATGCCCCGAACTGATTTAAATGATGGTCCAAATGTTTGTAAAACATATTGTTCCATTGATTTTTATTCAATTTTCCGAATGAATTTGACTCCTTTCCTTCGAAATGATTTTCACCTAATTCTTGAGTTTTTTGAATGTAGTCTGATAATCGTTTCTTTTCAGTATCAAAAACTTTGCTATCCACGATTTTGAATTCTGGCGCAGTTGGGCTGTTTTTTTTATAAGGCTTTTCGTTAACAACAACAGGCTTTATGAACCAATTTAACATTAGTTTTTTTAATCCTTTTGCTTTGGTATGTTTATTGTCATATACCATTTCATAAGTTACGTTACAATGCGCGAGCATTCGGGAAACATCCATTTTCCCCCATTGACTTTGAGTTTCGGGTGAAAGTTTATTAATTCGATTGATGACTTCATTCGTCACCTCCTTGTCAAAAATGTTTTTCATTGTTTCGTTTGCTTAATTGAAATTCGAAGGTAGTAATTTAATGATTACATACTTTTGTTTCAAAGTGAGATGAGAGTAAACTTTCAAAAGCAATTATTTACTAATAGTAAAAAGTAAATTATTGAACCATTTTGACAAATGATTTATAACGTAAAAATGAACGATCATATAGTTATAATTAAAATTTGAACCTCTCAAAATTAAGTTTAAAACTCGGAGAAACTATTTTTACGTTATTTACGTATAGAACATAAAATAACATGAAGGTGTTGATGATGGTTAATTTAAATTCCCCATATTTGAAATAAATACGGGTATTTTGTTTTGATTTAATTTTCACTGAAAACGGTATTATAATATACTACTAATTATGATTAGAATTTATCTTTTATTAAGCTTTTTGTTTTTGACGATAGGTAATCTATTTGGTCAAACGAAAGGTTTAATTTTTGAACCTGCTACTGGAGCAGGAACTCTTGTGTTAGACCCAAATGGAGATGGATACGTTTCATTAACCAATGCAGGTTTTACCACAAATGACTTTTCACAAAGCGAGATTCCATATATGCCATTTGTTTTTCCAGGGACGGAACCTACAAGTGATATAAATAGTGGGCCGAGTTGTGGATTTACTGATTTCGTAGATTCAGGAACTGAAGATCCCGCTTTACATTATTTTGATGCTGCAGGAAATTGGTTGTTCAGATTTAGAATGGGCGCTGTTAGCAACAATGCTAAAAGTTATAGTGTTCTTATAGATACAGATGGATTATTTGGTAATACTGGGCCAAATGCTGACCCTCACTATACTGCTGCCAATCCAGGATTTGAAATTGAAATTGTTTTAGCTACAAAGTTTGGTGTTTATGTGTATAATGTTGACGGGGTGCCGAATTGCACGCCGGTTTTATCTTATAACGGAACGACTAATTATCAAAAATCGATTGCTTTTTCGGAGATCTGCGGATCGTTAAATTACTTTTTAGACTTCTATGTTCCGTTTTCTGCTTTGACAACACAATTTGGAATTACAAGCGCGACACCAATTCGAATGGCAATCGTTGATAACATGGCGGCGAAGGCTTCATCTGTATGTCAACCAAATTCAATTTCGGATGTTGCAGGAACTGGAAATTGTCCAAATCTAGCATCATGTTATATCGACATTATCGATAATCAAGGGCCTTGTTCTCTAAATGATATCAACGCAGGTTTATGTTTGGACAGAAGTATTTGCCCGTCCTTAAATGGGCCTATAAATATTGGCAGTACAACACTATCAGGAACAACAGTTGAAGCTAATGGTACGGTAATAAGGGTATATAAAAACGGATCATTAATTGGCACGACCATGTCTTCTCTTGGAGCTTGGAGTTTAACAGGTATTTCTCCAGCTTTAGTTTCTAATGACGTATTGATTGTTACTGCGACGGCAACAGGAAAGTCCGTTTCTTATTCAAATTGTAATACCACTACTGTAGGTTCAATTTGTACAAACGCAGTAACGACTGCGGTTCAATGTAATAATGGAAAAGCTTTTCAAGGGACGGGTGTTCCAGGTGCAAAAATAAACGTATATCTGGGGTTTAGTACAACAGCTCAAAATCCAGGCAGTGGTAATTTGTTTACTGCAGGATCTCCTAATACAATTACAGTTGACGGAAGTGGGAGTTGGCTTTGGAGATGTCTTTCTGGTGGACAGACAACCAGCTGTACAGCGGGTGGTGGGCCCTGTTTAGCAGATGGGAATTATAGAATTACTCAAACCCTACCTGGACAATGTGAGTCAGAGCCAGTATGGCTATGTGTTGGTCTTACAACCACAACAGCAACGCCAGTTATATCCGCAACACCTATAACGAGTGCGACTTCAAGTATTTCTGGAACAATGCCTTCTCCAGATAATGTTGCAACTGACGTTGAAGTTATATTGTATAGAAATGGAACTCGAATTGGGAGTACCATTACGACGGCTGGAGGTGCTTGGATAGTTTCAGGGTTAGTTTTAAATGGATGCGATACAATAACAGCACAAGCAATACGAACTGGAACAACACCAAGATGTGTATCTCTAAAAACAGCAAATAGAATAGTTGCTGGATTGGCTTCAGCTGCACCAGTCATAACTGGAAGTTATTGTGCCAGTGCGCCAATCACAACCGTAACAGGTACTTCAAGTGAAATTGCGGGAACAACGATTCGCGTTTATAATAACGGAGCTCTTGTTGGTTCTACAACTGTTCAACCTGGTGGATCTTGGTCACTAACAGGATTGTCAATTCCCATTGGAAACACGATAACAGCAACCGCAACTGGAAATTGTAAGACCATAAGTCCATTCTCTTCAGGAGTTTTAGTGCAACAACGATCCACGAATGCCGTAACTATTACAACGTCGCCTATTTATGAGCAATCAACTTCAGTTTCTGGTACTGGGGTTAATGGTGATGTAATAACCTTATTTATTGACGGAACGCAAATTCCTAATGCTACAGCGACAGTTTCAGGAGGAATTTGGACAATCAGTGGATTACCAACTTACGAACTTTATACAAATGGGGTTGTAAGTGCAGTAGCAACTTCTCCTGGATTATGTGGTTCAACACCTTCCGCATCAAGAACGGTGATTTGTTTGCCACCGAGTTCAACCTTAACAGTTAACCCGGCAACTACTTCAATTTGTTCTGGAAATAATGTGTCAAATATTGAGATACTAAATTCTGGCAATTTAATAATATATCAACTATTTCTCAATAATGAAACCACACCTACAGGAAACTCTGTTTTAGGTAATGGTGGAACGATATTTTTAAATAGTGGTCCATTAACTGTATCAACCGTACTTAAAGTTAAAGCTTTAAAACTACCTTTTGGGAGCTGTCAAATTTTCTTGACAGATAATGTTCCTGTAACTGTGGATTCTCCTCCAAGTGCCGGAACACTTTCAGGAAACCAAGCGATTTGTGTTGGAGGTAGCTCAACCTTTATATCAACTGTTTCCGGTGGCACGTGGACTTCTTCAGCTCCAAGCATTGCAACAATCAATTCCTCTAATGGCGCAATAGCTGGTATTACCGCTGGAACAGCAACAATGACCTATACGTTATCCGGTGGTGGTTGTCCTAATGCAACAGCTACGAGAACAGTAACGGTAACGGCTCCTCCTTCGGCTGGAACTCTTTCTGGAGCTCAAGTAATTTGTGTTGGCGGAAGTTCAACATTTAATTCGACCATTACTGGAGGAACGTGGACAACTTCTGCAGCAGGCATTGCAACGATTAACTCTTCAACTGGTGTTATTGCTGGCATCGCCGTGGGTACAGCCACAATGACCTATACTCGCACTGGCTCAGGAACCGGTGGATGTGCTGATGCAACAGACACTCGAACGATAACGGTTACACCGGCAAACACTGCAGGGTCAGGATCTTCTAGTCCAACCTTGTGTATCAATACAGCATTAACGGCTATTACGCATGCAACAACTGGTGCAACGGGCATTGGCTCCGCGACAGGTTTACCAGCAGGTGTAACGGCAGCATTTTCTTCCAATACAATAACGATTTCTGGAACGCCAACGGCAGCAGGAACATTTAACTATTCCATTCCATTAACTGGGGGTTGTTCAAGTGTGAATGCAACGGGAACGATAACGGTTACACCGGCAAACACTGCAGGATCAGGATCTTCTAGCCCAACTTTGTGTATCAATACAGCATTAACGGCTATTACTCATGCAACAACTGGCGCAACGGGCATTGGCTCCGCGACAGGTTTACCAGCAGGTGTAACGGCAGCATTTTCTTCCAATACAATAACGATTTCTGGAACGCCAACGGCAGCAGGAACATTTAACTATTCTATTCCATTAACTGGAGGTTGTTCAAGTGTGAATGCAACGGGAACGATAACGGTTACACCAGCAAACACTGCAGGATCAGGATCTTCTAGTCCAACCTTGTGTATCAATACAGCATTAACGGCTATTACGCATGCAACAACTGGTGCAACGGGCATTGGCTCCGCGACAGGTTTACCAGCAGGTGTAACGGCAGCATTTTCTTCCAATACAATAACGATTTCTGGAACGCCAACGGCAGCAGGAACATTTAACTATTCTATTCCATTAACTGGAGGTTGTTCAAGTGTGAATGTAACGGGAACGATAACTGTTACAGCAGCACCAACTGCTGCTATCGCTGGGCCTAATCAAACAATTTATACCAATTCAACTAGTCTTGCAGGAAATAACCCCGCAATTGGTTCTGGGACTTGGACACAAATTAGTGGACCAAATACTGCAGGCATAACTTCTCCCGGGACAAATAACTCAGGATTGACTGGATTAATTCAGGGTACCTACACTTTCCAATGGACAATTTCGAATGGTTCATGTATTGCAAGTGTTGATCAAGTTACCATTTCAGTAGACCTTACAAATAATCCACCATCTCAAGGCAACGAGACGATGGGACCAATTTTAGAGGACAATACAACACCAACAACTTCACCGAACTTGGTTGCCAACAACATCGATCCAGATGGAACAAATACAACGGTAACTGCAATTTTAAGTTCAACAGGAGGCGGAACAATAGTTATTAATCCAGGGGATACAATGATAAATTATACTCCTGTGCCAAATTTCAATGGTATTGATACCATTATTTATACGGTTTGTGATAATGGACTACCATTACCAGCAGTTTGTATTACAGATACATTATTTATAACGGTAACACCGGTCAACGATCCACCTTTTGGAACGGGCGTTGGCGGTTCTGGAAATGAAACGATGACGGTAACGGAAGACGATCCCGCAACGACAAGTCCGAACTTACTTGCCAACAACTCAGATCCTGATGGCGATCCACTATCCATAGGAACAATAACATCATCCGCTGGTGGAACAATCGTAAACAACGGAAACGGAACAATCGATTATACTCCTGCACCGAACTTCTCGGGCATCGATACAGTAACTTACCAAGTTTGTGATCCAACACCAGTTTGTATTACAGATACATTATTTATAACGGTAACACCGGTCAACGATCCACC
>CAXBNN010000006.1:0-162932 GCA_963977135.1 uncultured Flavobacteriales bacterium
CCCGATCTTCTCCACTAAATTAAAACCTTCTGAAAAGAAGGTTTTTTTGTTTTACCTAGTTGGGCGAGAAGTAAGATGCCGATGGATATTTTCTTGGGAAGCACGACCGTAGAAAATACTTATCGGTAAGCCCGATCTTCTCCACTAAATTAAAACCTTCTGAAAAGAAGGTTTTTTTGTTTTACTCTTTTAATACTTTACCAGAATATACCTTGCCATCCTTTTTGACTTTAATGAAATAAAGCCCTTGAGACTGATTTGTAAAATTCAATTCGTAGGTGTCTTCCGACTCTTTAATGATCAATTCAATCGTTTTACCAGCTTCGTCGTAAACCACAATTTCATCCGCATTTTTAAGTTGGAGGGTTAGAATGTCAGTAATTGGGTTTGGACTCATTTCAATCGGCAACATTTTATTTTCATCCAAATCTGTCAATGCGATTATTACATTTTGATATGTTGTATCTGTAAGCCCACAATTTTCTGCAATTAATTGAACAATAAATGTTCCTACACTAAAATAGGTATGTGACGGATTTACATCAGTCGAGGTACTTCCATCTCCAAAATTCCAGTAATAGCTATTCGCATTTGTGGAGAGATTAGAAAACTGAGCAGTCAAATTATTTATTTGACTAAAAGGCGTAAAACTCGCGACAGGATCATACTCCCCGACATGCCAAGTCAACAAACTGTCAAAAACTACTGCTTTTGCTGCATTTCGAATGAATTGAGCGTATGCAGCTGAAAGCCCTTGGTCATCTGCTATTAATGTTGGATCTTTTCTAAGAATTGTTGTGTAAAAGGAACAAGCAGCAGCATAACTTCCCGCTAAACTTGGGTGACTTTCATCAACATTGTATAATTCTATAGTCGAATCGTTATTTCGAATATAACGCCACAAAGCGCCTACTGGAGAAAGAACCCCATGATTGTCAACCGCCATTTGGTCATAGCGCTGACGAAGTAAATCATCCATACCTTCATAGGTGCAAACAGGTGGCCAAAAACCACAATTTGAAGCATCACCATTTTTTCGGCCCCAGGTCATATAGAACATTGTCTCAGTGCATGAATCTACGGCATTGATCATACTGTCTAATTGAGAAGCGTATGGAAAACAATCCGTTTGAACTTGGCCTATTGGAAATGATGGCAATTGACTTTGCTCTTGCAAAACAACAAAGTCCCAACCTCCTCCTTGAATTTTTTGTAGTGTAGCAGCGTTGGTTGTATGTCCATTCAAAGTATATCCTCCGGGAGTGCTACTATCCGTATTAATATTATCACCTGTTGAATTTGCCATTTGCGAAAGCATTTGCGGCATATTGTTGTAATAAGTGTAGCTATTGCCTATAAAAAGGACGTTTTTGTTTTGTTGTGCGAATAAAGCGCTTACCAAGAAAGGCAATAAGAAGAAAAGCAGTTTTTTCATGACTAGGAATATTAAAATAAAGATAATAATATAATATTGATTCGGAAAAATCTAATTATGCTTTAGAAAAGGAAAAACAAGGAATTCAACATCCCAAACTGAATAACTTCGAGTGAGCTATTTCTTAGAACAAGCATTATGTTTTAACTTTGTTGAAATGAAAAGGTTCTACCCCATTCTAAAAAACAAATATGTATTCACAGGAATTCTATTTCTGCTATACGCCTTGTTTTTGGATGATATGGATATTTTTTCAATAGTCCGTCAAACAAAAAAGTTGAATCAAATTGAGGCTTCTCGTGAAGAAGTAAAATTAAAACTCTCCGAAACGGAAGCAAGTTTAGAAGATTTAAAAACTTTATCGGGAAAAGAACGATATGCTAGAGAGCATAAATTCTTCAAAAAAGATGATGAAGATATCTTTGTGATTACCTACAATTAAAATAATCTAGTTAATTGTAATTTATACTGATTCTAAGGCCTTAGACCTCTTTTAGCACATCTATTTTTTTTATCTTAGCCGTATGAATAAACTTACCCATCGTTTCTATATAGGAATTATGTCAACGATTGTAATAGTCGTTTCAATATACCTCACTTATATTGGATATTCATATTATTCTAGTCCAATTCATGAGCGATTTTATCACCCTGACCATAATTGGCTAAAACCTTCAGGCGTGTTTGGACATGGCTTAGGATTTATAGGCACCTTCTTAATTCTTTTCGGTGTTGTACTTTATATTGTCGCTAAAAAATATATGATTTTCGAACGATTCGTTCGGTTGAAATACATACTTGAATTCCATATTTTCCTTTGCACACTTGGCCCTATTCTCGTCTTATTTCATACCTCAATGAAATTTGGAGGAATCGTTTCCATCGGATTTTGGAGTATGGCGATGGTCTTTTTCAGCGGTATAATAGGACGTTACATTTATATTCAAATACCTCGAAATATCAGTGGCCGAGAGTTGTCTTTGCAAGAAATTCAACAAGATCAACAATTAGCAATTTCCAAAATTACAACTGACGAAGAATTAAAGATTAGAGTGAATGACTTGATTTCACAGTATGACAATCCATTCGGTTGGGGGTTTAAATCATTTCTTTACCACAGGAAACAAAAAACCTCCATGTTCGGACAAATCCAACAATTGAGTTTCACGCTACAACAAAAATCCTTGATTCGACAAATGGTTAAAAAAGAAATTTCGATGAAATTGAGGATTCAACGTTTGGACTTAATGAGAAAACTATTTAAGTACTGGCACATTATTCACAGACCATTTTCAATCATCATGTTAGTCATCGTTCTTATTCATATTGGCATTTCCTTTACCTTAGGGTATAGATGGATCTTTTAAATTAGAACAAAATGACAACTGAGGAGACAATAACATATTCAATTACAGCTGTATTCGTACTGCTTGTTGTGATTATCTACGTCCTCCGGGGTAAACGGAAATCAGATAAAGTAAAAAAGAAGGTCGCAATTGCCAAAGAGGAAGGAAAATATGAACCGGTTTCACTTCACCCATTTATAGATCCAAATATTTGCATAGGTAGCGGTGCATGTATTCGCGCATGTCCTGAGAAGGATATTCTAGGCATTGTGGACGGAAAAGCAACGGTTATTAATGCTTCCAACTGCATTGGACATGGAGCCTGTTTTCTTGCCTGTCCTGTAGATGCTATAAGCTTGCGAATTGGCACGGAAAAAAGAGGTGTTGACTTACCGCACGTCAAACCGTCATACGAAACCGACATGGATGGGATTTTCATTGCTGGTGAATTAGGCGGTATGGGGTTAATAAAAAATAGTACCGAACAAGGCGTTCAAGCTGTTGAAAATATTATTAAACAAAGAAAAACAGAAAATTCAACTGGATTAGATTTAGTAATCATAGGCGCTGGTCCAGCCGGAATTGCAGCTTCTCTGTCTGCAAAAAAACATGGCTTAAAATTCAAAACTTTAGAACAAGACTCATTGGGCGGAACAGTTTTCACCTTCCCAAGGATGAAAGTTGTTATGACCAAACCAATGGATTTACCTTTGGTGGGTAAAATGAAATTGGTCAACACGAGCAAACAAGAATTGTTAGATATATGGACAAGTGCCTTGACTAAAAACAATATCACAATTCAAGAAAACACCAAGGTTGAAAAAATCACTTCGATTGAAAATGGTTTTGAATTGACTTTAAAAGATGGTTCAATAATCGAAACTGACCAAGTATTAATTGCCATTGGCAGACGAGGAACCCCAAGAAAATTAGGTGTCAAAGGTGAAGAATTGAGTAAAGTTGCTTATCGATTATTGGAACCAGAATTAATCACTCAACAAAAAATAATGGTTGTTGGTGGCGGAGATTCGGCTATTGAATCGGCACTTTTATTGGTCGACCACAATGAAGTTCACCTTTCCTATCGAAAAGAAAATTTCGCTAGAATTAAAAAGCAAAACGAAATAAATTTAGAAGCTGCAATTAAACAAGGAAAACTTAAGGTTTGGTTGAATTCTAATTTGACAGAAATTGATGAAAATAACGTTACCTTGTCACAAACAGAAACTGGTGAACATTCGATTGAAAATGACCGAGTATTCATTTTTGCTGGTGGAGAATTACCTACAGAGTTTTTGAAAAATGCGGGTATTTCCGTAGAAAAAAGTTTTGGGAAAACTGTGAAAAAACATTAATCGTGAAAAAAAATATCTTCTTCTTGGTTTGTGTTTTTATTGTTCAACATTCAGTTTTGAGTCAATTTTCTCCAGGGAAATTAATGAAAGCGCATTCAAAACTGGAGGGATCTAGCAATTGTACGAAATGTCATGACCTCGGCAATAAGGTCACCGACAAAAAATGTCTTGATTGCCATAAAGAAATTAGAACCCTTATATATCAGAAAAGAGGTTATCATGCGAATTCTGCTGTAAAAAGTAAGTCCTGTATTTCATGTCACAGCGACCATCACGGTTATGAATTTGATGCGATTCGTTTTGATGAAAAAAACTTCGATCACAACAAAACAGGATACGAATTAGAAGGAAAACACAAATATACTGACTGCAGAGAATGTCACAAATCCTCAAATATATCCGACTCCAAAATTAAAAAACGATATAAGACCTACTTGGGCCTTCAGTCAAAATGTACTTCATGTCATACAGATTATCACCAAGGAACCTTGAGTCAGACCTGTACAAAATGCCATACCATGTATGACTTTAAAAAAGCTTCCAATTTTGATCACAACAAAACAAAATACCCACTGAAAGGAGCGCATTCAAAAGTAGATTGTAAAGAATGTCATGCAAAAACAACTCGTAACAATAAGGAATTTCAGGTATTCGCTGGTGTAAAACATGCAAACTGTACAAATTGCCATAAAGATCAACACAATGGACAATTTGGAACGAATTGTACGAAATGTCACAACAATGAAAGTTGGACTTCTTTTTCTTCAGGAAGCGGTTTTGATCACGATGTAACGCGCTTTCCGTTAAGAGGAAAACATGTTAGTGTGGCATGTGACAAATGTCACAAGAATGGCGACTTTTCTCAAAAAATAAACTTCACAAATTGCGTTGATTGTCACACCGACCACCATGATGGGGCAATGAAACTACCAACTGAGAAAATAACGGATTGTAAACGCTGCCATAATGTTAATAGTTGGAAAAATTTAATTGTTGGTAACGATTTTGATCATGATAAAACTGATTTCCCACTTGTTGGAAGACATGTTGGTGTTTCTTGTGTGAAATGTCATAAATCGGGAGATTTGAAAAAAGCAGTAAACTTTTCCAACTGCGCAGATTGCCATGACGATTATCACGATGGGGAATTGAAATTAGCAACTGAAACAGTCACTGATTGTAAAAGATGTCACACCGTTGAAAAAGCATTTACGTCTAGCTCATTCAGTTTCGTGGATCACGAGAAATCGAAGTTTCCTTTGAAAGGCGCACATGTTGCCACTCCGTGTTTTAGTTGTCACAAAAAAACAAACGACAAACGATGGAATTTTAAATTCACTTCACAAAAATGTGTTGAATGTCATGATGACATCCATAAAAACACAATTTCCGAGAAATTTTATCCAGACCAAAAGTGCCAGTCGTGCCATAACGAAAATGGCTGGAGTGATATCAAATTTGATCACAGTGCCACTAATTTCAAATTATTAGGAAAGCATCAAACCGTAAGTTGTCGTGAATGTCATTTTGAAAAAAATAGTTCGAATTCCAACGTAACCAAACAGGTATTCGTTGGTTTAAATAAGGAGTGTGTGTCATGTCATCAAAATTTCCATGGCGACCAATTCGAAATAAATGGAGAAACGGATTGTAAAAGATGTCATAATTCTGATTTAGATTGGAAAATTCTTACCTTTAATCATGACAATACGAATTTCTCTCTCTCAGGTGCACATGAGAAAGTAGCTTGTTCGGAATGTCACAAACCATCCGTTCAAAGTGATGGAAAAACAATGGTGCGTTACAAAATAAAAAATTACCAATGCATAGACTGTCATTATTAAGTGTTTTTTTACTTAGCACATTTTTTGTATTTGCTAAGAAAAATCCACATGGCCCAAATTTCAAAATAGATTGCAATGAATGCCACAGCTCTAAAAGTGGATGGGGAGTTATTTTATCTGAAATTACATTTGACCACAATACGACTAAGTTCGATTTAGACGGACAACACAAAAAAACGGATTGTAAAAAATGTCATATAGATTTAACATTCAAATTACCGAAGAACAATTGTATCAATTGCCATAGCGATGTTCATCAAATGACCGTTGGAAACGATTGCGTTCGTTGTCACAACTCCGACAATTGGTTAATAAATGACATCAATCCTTTACACGAGCAAAATGGATTTCCTTTAGAAGGTAGGCACATAACGGTTTCTTGCATTGAATGTCACAAATCATCCAATACATTGACGTTCACAAGACTTGGAACGGAATGTGTTGATTGTCACCGTGGCGATTATATGGCGACAAATAATCCGAATCACTTATCGTCTGGATTCAGCCTAGATTGCAGAGAATGTCATGAACCATTTTCAACAAGTTGGGTAGGCCAATTTGAACATGGATTCTTCCCTTTAGAGAAGGGTCATGATAATGTAGCTTGTGCTGCTTGTCATAAAAGTCCTGTTTATTCTCAAATTTCATCTGAATGTGTATCGTGCCACCTCAATGATTTCAATAATGCCTCAAGCCCAAATCACCTTACCTCCGGATTCCCGACAGACTGTAAATTGTGTCACACAACGGATATCGGTTGGTCACCTGCGTCCTTTGGCGATCATGATGGCCAATATTTCCCTATTTATTCAGGCAAACATGATAATGAATGGAACTCATGTGTAGAGTGCCATACCGATCCGAATAACTTCTCGACTTTTAACTGTCTTCAGTGCCACGAACATGACAATCCGTCTTCTCTTGCGAATGATCATAGTGGTGTGAGTGGATACTCATACAATAGCGCCGCTTGTTATAGCTGCCATCCTGATGGTAAAAAATAAATGAAACGTCCTCAAGTATATAACATACTTTTTCTCTTCGTACTTTTTGGAACACTCGTTTCAAACGTTGTCTTGGCGCAACAAAAAATTCTAAACGAGAAAGGCTTTGTAAATTACATTTCAAATGATAATTATTATTTGCGTTTTGACAATACCGAAAACATCAATGTTGGAGATACTATCTATCTTAAAAACAATGGGAGTAAGATTAACTCCTCTAATTTTTCAGAAAAAGACTACATCCCAACCTTTGTTGTACAATATAAATCCTCTACCTCTATTCTAAGTGCATTAATAGTTGATGAAAAACCTCCACAAAAAACGGAGGTATTCAGTTTCCAAACACCAAAAAAAGAAAAAGAACTTCAAGAAGCCTTATCCGAAGAAAAAGAGATAGCTGCGATAAAGAATGACAGCACGGTTAATTCCAAAGAAGAAAAAACCGATTCTGAAATAAGCGTTGAAAAAAAAGAACATTTGTATGGGCGATTTACCATTTCAGATGATAATATTATTTCAACAGAAAACTCGAGTTTGTCACGTTTAGGAGTGCGACTGAATCTAGGTGTTAAGAATATTGCTAATAGTCGGTTCTCTTTTGATTCTTATATAAGCTATCAACATTATTTCAGAAGTAAAAACCCTCGAAATGCACCAAATCATTTTTTAGGACTTTACTCATTGGCTTTGAGTTACAGTGGACCAAAGCAATTCACGGCTAGCCTTGGAAGATCAATTAACCCAAAAATGTCGTCTTTAGGTGTTACTGATGGTATCCAAATGGAAAAACAGATTAAAAAATTCTATTTTGGAACTATTACAGGTTTTCGTCCAAAGTTTAGTAACTACATGATGGACTTCAATTTATTCCAATTAGGTGCATATGCCGGATTTGAGCATGTTGCTACACTAATTCAATCACAGACTACCGTTGGCTATTTTGATCAACAAAATAGCTGGAAAACCGATCGACGCTTTCTAGGTTTTCAGCACTCCACCACTTTGCGAAACAATCTGACATTTTTCACTTCTGCAGAAATGGATCTTTTTGAACGAACTTCAGCTAATCAAGAAAGAAATAAGCTCCAATTCACTTCATTGTATCTATCCTTAAATTACAGAGTAACTAAAAAACTTTCGCTCTTTGGCTCTTATGACAACCGCAGAAATATTATCTATTACCAAACCTATTTTGATTTAATAGATGAAATGAATGCAAACCAAATTAATCGTCAAGGTGTTCGATTTAGAGTCAATTATAAGCTTACCAAAACAATTTCCATTTCGGGTTCATACAATACTCGATTGAATCCTTCAGATAGAACTTTCATGAACCTACAAGGTGGAGTATATTTCAGAAAAATACCAGGAATTGGAGGTTCATTCAATTACAACTTGAATCGAAATGTTACGAGCTATATGAACAGCAATATTCACAGTATTCGCTACAGCCGCACCTTGACTAAAATTGATGTAAATTTTGCCCTTTACGCGCGCATTTTGAAATACAAATACACAAATTTGAATTTAGAGAATCCATTTCAAACCCACAGCGGACTTGAGCTTTCAAAGTCATTTAAGAATAATTTCAACCTCGGTTTCAATTTTGAATATTACAAACAAAAATTCCACAATACTTTTCGCTTCAATGTGCGACTTTCAAAAACGATAAAATAATGAAAACAAATCTCTTGATTGCAATTTCTGCCCTGCTCCTTTTTTCATGTGGAAATGAGTTAAAACCTGTAGAAAAAAAAGCCAATAACTCGTCTTCATTTTTTGACCAGTCTATAGATAATGATGGTGTTAGCAACGAAAGAACAAATGTGAAACTAATTGAGATACTTCAAGGAGAACGTTACTCTTATCTGAAAGTTTCTGATGGGAAAAACGAATATTGGATTTCAACCATTAAAGAAGAATACGATTTAACTGAGGAATATTTTTATACAGAATCAATTCATAAAACAGATTTTTTTAGCACTGAATTCAACCGCAATTTTGATGATTTCTACCTTGTTTCTGATTTGCAACCTTTGCACAATCATACCAATGACGCGCATAATAGCGAATCACAAGAAGAAATAATAATAAAACCAGGAGAAACGAATAGACCTGGTTCAATTAAAATTTCAGACTTGATTAAGAATAGTAAAAAATACGTAGGACAAGAAATTCAAGTCACTGGCAAAGTGGTGAAAGTCAATGCGAATATTATGGATAGACATTGGATTCACCTAAAAGATGGCAGCTATGATGATTATGATTTCGTTTTGACAACAAAAACAGTTGTTCCTATCGGTCATCTTGTTACGTTCAAAGGAACTTTTAATAAAGATGTCGATTTTGGGTCAGGATATCGATTCGAATATATCATGGAGAAGGCGACAATCGTACAATAAATAAAAGAAATGAAGTTAAAAATCAACCAGATTGTGCGTGCATTGCTTAATGTTAGAGCGGCGGCATTATACATGTTTATCTTCGCCTTCTCTATTGGATTGGCAACTTTCATAGAAAACGATTTTGGCACCGACGCTGCACAAAAACATATTTACACGGCATTGTGGTTTGAAATTTTGCTGATACTATTCTCATTGGCAATAGCCTATAACATCAAAACGTATCAATTCGTTCAACGTAAAAAATGGTCAAATCTGACTTTTCATTTGGCCATCATCGTTATAATACTTGGTGCTGGGGTTACGCGTTATTTTGGATACGAAGGCGTTATGCCAATACGTAAAGGTCAATCCTCTAATGTTTTTCTTTCTTCAAATGCGTTCTTAAACATCTCTATTTTAAAAGACGGACAAGAATACCAAGTAAATGAGCCTGTTCTATTTAGTTCTCTGGGTAAAAATTCATTTGATAAAGAATATACGATAGGAAACTCGACTATAGGTTTTGAATTGGTCGATTTTATTCCAAATCCAGAAGAAATCGTCAATTCAGACAAGAATGGTTTGCCCGCATTGAACCTAGTCATTGGAACCTCTTCAGGACGAAAAGAATTTGTGATTAAAAAAGGAGAGCAAAAATCCTTCGAGGGCCAAATCTTTAATTTCACCAACTCACCTTCATCAGGCTCTGTAAATATTTCTTTTCTCAAGGATTCTTTTTACATCAGTTCTGAGGTTCCCATGACACAGATGGAAATGGCGACACAAGAGAACAATGCTCTTGATGCGAACCAAAAATATCCTTTAAAAACGAGATCCTTGTATCAAAGTGAAAATCATCAGTTCGTTGTATCATCAACGTTTTTCGCAGGTGAATCAGAATTAATTTCGAAGAAAAGGAAAATTGATAATAGTTCCACAGTTGCTTTAAAATTGGCTGTAACTATTGATCAAGACAAACAAACTAAAATTATTGAGGGACAAAAAGGAAACGAAGGATTACCTGTTGATTTTGAAAGTAATAATACACAAGTAAGAGTCTCGTATGGATCGAAACTATTGAATCTTCCTTTTCAATTAAAGCTGAATTATTTCAAAATGACTCGCTACCCTGGAACGAATAGTCCTGAATCCTTTTTGAGCAATGTTACCCTTATTGATCCTGAAAAAGGAATTAAGTCTGTAGAGAATATTTTTATGAACCATATTTTGGACCATCGTGGCTACCGCTTTTTTCAATCGTCGTATGACCAAGACGAAGAGGGAACCTATTTAAGTGTAAATCATGACTTTATCGGTACATGGATTTCATATATAGGATATATTTTACTTGCTCTTGGAATGTTATTTGCACTTTTTGATAAATCAAGCCGGTTTTCAGAAATCAGAAGAAACTTAAAAAAAATAAGTGCCACAAGTGCCTTGTTGTTATTTTTTGCGATTCTTAACTCAAATAGCGCTTTTTCAAATACTGAATTAAAGCCAATATTGCATGTAGTTTCTAAAGAACATGCTTCAAGCTTCAGCCGACTTCAAGTTCAGGACATTCGAGGGAGAATGAAGCCGATACATACTTTGACTAGAGAAGTCATGCGGAAATTGCACGGAAGCGAAACGTATGAAGGTTATAATGCCGATCAAATAGTTTTAAGTATCTATGTAAATAACCCTGAATGGGTAAATTTAAATTTTATCAAAATTGGCGATAACGAGGAATTAAAGACTAAAATTGGAGTCAAAGGAAAATACGCAGCCTACTCCAATTTTTTCGATTCAAAAGGAGAATACAAACTAGCTGAAGAAATTCAAAAAATTAATCTTAAACCGGAAAAAGATCGTTCGGTTTATGATAAACTAGCATTAATCGTTGATGAAAGAGTCAATATTATGAATATGGCGCTATCAGGACTTATATTCAAAATAGTACCTGTCGAAGGAGATAAAAACAATACTTGGGTTTCAAACCACACTCATGGAGAAGAAGTTCACAGTCCTATAGCCGATCAATTTTTCGAAAAATACTCACATGAATTGAATCATGCGATTTTCGAGGGAAATTATTCATTGGCAAATTCCTTGGTCGCTGATTTGAGCGATTTTCAAAAGAAGGTAAGTCAAGACATCATGCTAACTGACAGACAGATGAGTGTTGAGATTTTATTGAATAATAGCAGGATTTTTAATCGATTGGCTTTCATTTACATACTCTTTGGAATCGGATTTTTAGCCTTGATGTTTTTACAAATATTTGCTCCAAAGGTTCAAACGAATAAATTGTTTAAAATCTTTAAGATTTTACTGTTTCTATTCTTTGCTTTTCACACTTTGGCACTTTTAGCACGCTGGTATGTGTCTGGTCACGCACCTTGGAGTAATGGTTATGAATCAATGATTTATATAGCATGGACAACGACGCTTGCTGGGATTATTTTTACGAGAAAAACTCTTGGTGGATTAGCAGCCACAAACATTTTGGCTGGTGTTTTATTGCTGATTGCTTTGCTTAGTTATATGAATCCCGAAATAACACCATTAGTTCCTGTCCTTAACTCATATTGGTTAACAATACACGTATCCATGGAAGCCGGAAGTTACGGTTTCTTGATGCTAGGAGCAGTAATAGGTATTATAAATTTATTGATTATTGCATTGATTAATTCATCCAACAAGGAACGGTCAATGAAAATCGTTAAGGAGCTTTCTTTGGTTAGCGAAATGACCTTGATTGGAGGATTATTCATGCTAAGCGTCGGAACATTTCTTGGTGGTGTTTGGGCCAATGAATCTTGGGGAAGGTACTGGGGATGGGACGCAAAAGAAACTTGGGCACTAGTTTCTATTTTGGTTTATGCAATAATATTGCACGTTCGCTTGATACCAAAATTAAATGGATTGGTATTATTTAACTTCCTGACAATATTCGGTTTGGCATCAGTAATTATGACGTATTACGGTGTAAACTACTACCTGTCGGGCTTACATTCTTATGCAACTGGCGATCCACTCCCAATTCCTTCTTGGGTTTATATCTCAATTTCTCTTTTAATTGTGTTGGCAGTGTTTGCCTTCTTTAAAAAGAATAAATTCAAAATTACGTAAGTAGAATAAGTGCTTTTTGCGATATTATTGTTCTAATTTTAATCTTGAATTGACTAAAACTCTGTCAATTCATTAGAATTCTGAGTAAAAAAGATTTCAGAATTTAAATCGCGAAAATGCAAGCCTGGGAAATAAAACAAAGCAATTTGCTGATAAGTATATCCGTATTTCGCCATTTTCATTGCCCCTTCTTGGCACAACCCAACTCCGTGGCCAAATCCTCTTCCTTCTAAAACAACGTAATCACCTTCTTCGTGGCAACTGAAATAAGTAGATTTTAAATGGAATTTCATACGCAAATCGCGCAATGGAATACCTAAAGCTGGAGAAACATAAAATGCCAATCTATCTTTTTGATTAAAATTGTATAATTGTTCTGCGTATTCTGGATCGCCTATTGGATAATTGAATTCGTTGACCAAATAGCTTCTCCATTCATACTTTGGAATTTTCTTTGTCCAAGTTGCTTGTTTCGTATATATGCAAAATGTGTCCTTGAAAGTACTTAAATAGGGAACTGACTTGTTCCAAACATATTCTGGCAAACAGGATTGTCCACCGCAATTGGCATGGAAATAAGCATCAACATTATTTTGATGATCGTCAACCATTATTATTCCCGACGTTTCAATTACTGCTGAATCAATTTTTGGGGTAAAACGCAGCATACTGTGGTAAGCTTGACAATGCACGCCATCACATAATTCAAAACCTTCTTCCGCGTGTTTGGCTTGATACTTTCGAGCGTACGTTCTACTCATAACCGCTTGAACTTTGTAATACTCTAATTCTTTTCGACCGCCTCCTTCTGATTCCACAACGCCTGCTAAATAGTTATCCATATCAACTAAATTCAAGATGCGTAAATCGCCAGGCATTGCAGTTATTTCAAAATCGTCCTTGTATTTTCTAAGTTTTACAGATGGAATCTTAGTATTAAGCGTTATAGAGCTATTTGGCTTGTTTTGAATTAAAAACACTTTCGAAAAAGTTCCTAATGTGGTGGCGCCTTTTTTTAATTCCAGCCTTCCAGAAGAAGTGTAGGTTAAATCGACAAATTCGTTAGGTAAAACGGATCCAAAATGTGTGGAATCGCCGTAAATAGAATAAGATCCATCATTGTAGGAAAACAAAATCTTCTTAACAGAATAACTTCGCAATACTCCAATACGCATTTGTTGAGCATCAACAGGGTGCAGAACAAACATTACAAGAAAGAGTAAGACTAATCTCACGATACAAAAATTTCATTTGTGATTATCCGATCTTAAAGTGATGAAAGTATGGCAGCAGCAACATCGCGACTAGCTCCACCTCCACCCAATCGGGAAATCAGTTCTTTGTATTTCAACGAAATTCTATTTCTTTTGTTACCGTTTGGCAAAATTTCTTTCAATTCCTTTAAGATGTCTTTCGCATTGCACTCATTTTGAATGAGTTCCCTGACGACCTCTTCATCCATTATTAAGTTAACCAAAGAGATAAACTTGATGTTAATCAGTCGTTTGGCGATTTGGTAAGAAATAGGATTGGCCTTATAACAAACCACTTGAGGTATTTCTAACAGTGCAGTCTCCAAAGTAGCTGTTCCAGAGGTAACTAGTGCAGCTGTTGATTGATTTAAAAGATTATACGTTTGTCCAAAGACAATCGCTGCATCATCAAACTTCTTACATATTGACGTATAGAAATCTTCTTCTAATGAAGGAGCTCCAGCAATTATAAATTGGTATTCTGGAAAGTTTTTACACGCTTCTAGCATCAGCGGAAGTTTAACGCTAATTTCTTGTTTACGGCTTCCAGGAAGAATGGCAATAATAGGTTTGTCAAGGAGATTATATTCTTTGTAGAATTCATCTTTGCTTTTCGCTATTGCCTTAAATTTTTCAACTTCATCCAACAATGGATGACCTAGATATTCAACTTGGAAATCGTGCTTTTTGTAAAAATCTTTTTCAAATGGAAGAATAACGAACATCTCATCCACACAAGCTTTGATTTTCTTAACTCGATTTTCTTTCCACGCCCAAACTTGAGGAGAAATGTAATAGTACACTTTTATTCCTTGTTTCTTCGCCCATTGAGCAATCCGAAGATTAAATCCTGGATAGTCAATTAGTACAAGTGCATCTGGCTTAAACTTCGAAATATCTTCTTTACAAAATCGTAAGTTGGAAGCAATTGTTCTGAGATTCGTGATAACCTCCCAAAAACCCATAAATGCCAGGTCCTTGATGTGTTTAGCTGGTGCTTGACCAGTTAGTTTCGCCATTCTATCACCTCCCCAAAATCGCACATCGAGATTAGAAGATTGACTCAGCAATTCTTCAAGCAAATTGCTTCCATGCAAATCACCTGATGCCTCGCCAGCTATGATATAAAGCTTTTTACCCATTCCTTAAAAGAATAGAAAATATACGACAATTGGCAAATAAACCAAAGTACCGACGATTACGCCTGCCGCAAAATGATATTTTTCCTTATTGATAAAATAATAGAACAGACCGAGATTAGAAACAATCGCAAGCGTAATCATCTTGCTCATTACGCCATTATTGTTCCAGAATTTATACCAAAGTTGTTGAAAATAAAATCCTTGTGCCCAAGAAACAATGGCAATTATAATTGGCAAGAATACTATCGGTAATAAAAGACCGACAATTAAACCAAGTGTATGATTTATGTTCCAGTTTCTTAAATTCATAATTTCCAAGTTTTTAATTCATCAAGAGCCGAATAGGCAGTTAAATCAAAATGAGTTGGCACAACACTTACGTAGCCATTTCCCATTGCATATAAATCCGTATCATCATCGTTGGATTGACATTCAAAATTACCTGTTAACCAGTAATATGGTCTACCGAACTGATCTTTTCTTTTATCAAAGCGATCCTCCCAAAATGCATGTGCTTGCTTACAAACTCGAATTCCTTTTATCTCGTCTATTGTTCCTTTAGGAATATTGACGTTTAAACAAAGATGATCGGGTAAACCCTTCTCAAGCACAACTTTTATAATTTTCTTTGCTATTTCTTTGGTTGCAGAAAAATCAGCGTCGGCATCAAAATCTTTTAGGGAAAAACCTATTGAAGGTATGTTTTCCATTGCTCCTTCCACTGCTGCAGACATCGTTCCAGAATACAAAACATTTGACGAAGTATTTTCTCCATGGTTTATGCCACTAAGCAATAAATCTGGCTTTCGATGCATAACTTCATATACGCCGAGCTTCACACAATCAACCGGAGTTCCTGAACAAGAAAAAGCTTGATGTTTTTCAAATAAGATTGACGGTTCCAAACGCAAGGGATTTGAAATTGTTATCGCATGTCCCATCCCCGACTGAGGTTTGTCTGGTGCGATTATCACTATATCTCCAAACTCTTCGGCGGCTTCAACTAACGCTCGAATTCCTTTTGCTGAAATTCCGTCGTCGTTGGTAATAAAAATAAGGGGCTTATTCACTTTTTGTGTTATCGGTTTTCTAAAGAATAACGAAAGTAAAGATTATTCGTCACATGTAATTTCAAATGTTGACAAAACCGTTAATAATCTATTGATAAAATCATTAATTCCCCCCAAAAAGGTCGTATTTTTGAAAAGAACAAAAAAGCATATGACAGGCGAAGAATTAATCAATGATTTGAAAAAACTTACTAGCGAGAATCTAGTATTGATTGAGAAAAAAATCAAACACTTGTCTGAGGAACAATTGATTTGGAAACCAGCAGCTGAAAGTTGGTCGCTGAATGAAATTTTTGCTCACTTAAACGTATATGCACGGTTTTATCATAATGCATTCAAATCAAAAATTGAAAATACCAAGTATAGGAAACCCACACAAAGTTTTACTTCCTCTCCCCTTGGCAAAGCTGCATGGAAAAGCATGAAATTGGGAAATGCTAAGAATGTGAAAAGGAAATTTAGAGCACTTGGCTCCTACAATCCTAGCACAACTCCGTCACTACTTACTGGTAACGATTTCAATTTATTTCTTGAAAGTCAAAATGAGTTATTAGAAATTTTGGAAAATGCTAAAGCTATCAATATCCGAAAAGCCAAAGCGCCAATTTCTCTATCAAAAATTATCAAATTTAAAATGGGTGATGCCTTCTATTTTGTAGTCTATCATAACGAAAGACATATTCAGCAGGCATTAAACGTTATAAACAACAGTAAATTTCCAAAAAAATAATGTCAAGCGAATATGCTTTTTGTTCAGTTAGCATTTCTCCATTAAGAGAATCCCCTGCCGACAGTAGTGAAATGGTAAGCCAATTCATCTTTGGTGAAATCATGGAAATACTCGAAACAAAAAATCAATGGCGTAAGGTTAAATCTTTGTCAGATAGTTATTTAGGCTGGTTGGATGAAAAATGTATCACGAAATTAAACGACGAAGAGGTGCGCGATTGGAAGTCAAGTCAAATCCTTTTGTTCAATGCAACAATGGTTTTAGAATCTGATGAAGGCCCTATTCACTTGACCAAAGGAGCATTTGTTTCTAAATCTGATGATGAATTTAGAATTGGAGAAAAAGAATTTAAAATAGCCCAAGAAAAATCGAGTATCCCTTTAGAAATTGCTGAAATTGCTAAATCATACCTTAACGCGCCTTATCTCTGGGGAGGGAAAACATTGTTTGGAATAGACTGTTCAGGATTTAGTCAAATGGTATACCGTTTTAAAGGAATTTCAATACCCAGAGACGCTGACTTGCAGGCAAAAGTAGGAGAAGAAATTTCTTTTTCACTGAAGCAGGAAGGTGATTTGGCATTTTTCATTAATTCTAAAGGAAAAATTCATCATGTAGGAATAGTTCTATCAGACAATAAAATTATCCACGCACATGGTTGGCTAAGAATTGATGAACTGGATGAAAAAGGTATTTTAGGCAGGTCTAACGAGAAATACAGTCATAATCTGGCCTTAATTAAAAGACATGTCTAGTCCTTTGAGCCAAGAAAACCATTGAAAGAAACTATATTTGTAAAAAATAAATTATGAAAATACTCATCACCGGGGGAGCTGGATTTATTGGAAGCCACTTAACCGATCGTTTGGTTGCTGACGGCCACGAAATTACAGTGCTTGATTCCCTTTTGAGAGGTAATAAACTAGCGAAAGACACTTTTGAAAAAATTGAATTTATCAAAGGTGATGTTAGAGATTTAGATTTAGTCGTTAAAGCATCAAAAAATTGTGATATAATATTCCACATGGCTGCCGTACTAGGTGTTGACATAGTTGCCGACAACCCTGTGGAAACAATGGATGTAGAAATCATAGGCACACGAAATGTGGTTACTGCTGCAGAAATGAATAATGTCAAAAAAGTAATGTACGCAAGTACCAGCGGCATATACGGCCATTCTATTTTCGAGAAATCTCTATCTGAAGAGGTTTTGGTTGATCCACGAACGAGCTATGCAATGGCAAAGCGTTACAATGAAATTTATTTAGCATCTCATCACCAAGAAAAAGGGTTGAATACAATTTCGCTCCGTTTTTTCAATATCTATGGTACTCGTCAAGATAACCGAATGGTTGTACCGCTTTTCTTTGAACAGGCCTTGGAAAAAATGCCAATTTCTGTTTTTGGAACTGGAGAGCAAACTAGAGATTTCACCTATATTGATGATACAGTCGAAGCTTGTGTTCGCGCAATGAAATTAGACGGTTGCGAAATCATAAACATAGCCAACGAAAAAGAATACAATATTAAAACGGTTGCGGAAATGATAAAGGAAGTTACTAATTCTACTTCTGAAATTAAATACATTGAAGCGCCAAAAAAACGTTACGACTACGAAGTAGGACGAAGAATTGGTAACTCTATGAAATTGGAGAAACTGACTGGCTACAAACCCAAAACTACTTTAGAAGATGGGTTAAAAAAAATATTCAATATTCAATACACAAAACACCTTTAGAATTCTTATCATGAAGAGAGACGACCAAATTTTTGATTTAATTGAAGCCGAGAAACATAGACAATTAAATGGACTAGAGTTAATTGCATCTGAAAACTTTGTAAGCGAAGCGGTGATGGAAGCTTCGGGTAGTGTATTGACAAACAAATATGCTGAAGGTTTACCTGGAAAAAGATATTACGGCGGTTGCGAAATAGTTGATCAAGTTGAACAATTAGCTATCGACAGACTTTGTAAATTATTTGGCGCAACTTGGGCAAACGTTCAGCCCCATTCTGGATCACAAGCAAATGCTGCTGTATTCTTAGCATGTTTGCAACCTGGCGATAAAATATTAGGATTTGATCTTTCTCATGGAGGACATTTAACCCATGGTTCTCCAGTAAATTTTTCTGGAAGGCTATATGAACCGCATTTTTATGGGGTGAGCAAAGAAACCGGTTACGTTGATTACGACCAAATGGAAAGTCAAGCGAAATTGGTTCAACCAAAAATGATTATTTGCGGAGCATCTGCCTATAGCCGTGATTGGGATTATGAGCGAATTCGTAAAATTGCTGACGAAATTGGTGCACTGATATTAGCGGACATTTCTCACCCAGCAGGACTAATTGCTGCTGGAATTCTAAAAGATCCACTTGAGCATTGTCACATTGTAACTTCTACTACACACAAAACTCTTCGTGGACCTCGCGGTGGAATAATTATGATGCGAAATAACTTTGAAAATCCATTTGGTTTGAAATGGAACAATGGAAACTTGAAATCAATGGGCGCTTTGCTTGACGCGGCTGTTTTTCCAGGAACACAAGGTGGACCATTGGAACATGTTATAGCAGCAAAGGCTGTTGCGTTCGGAGAAGCTTTAACGGATGAATACAAGACCTATATGAAACGTGTCGTAGCAAACGCTCGTGAAATGGCTGGTGAGTTCGTAAAACGAGGATATGGCGTTATTTCTAAGGGAACTGACAATCATTCCATGTTGATTGACTTGCGTTCAAAAGGCGTTACGGGAAAAGATGCTGAAAACAGATTGGTTTTGGCAGATATCACTGTAAACAAGAACATGGTTCCATTTGATACTGAATCACCTTTTGTGACTTCAGGTATTCGTGTTGGAACACCGGCAATGACTACAAGAGGTGTTGAACCGCATGAAATAGCCAAATTTGTAGAATTAATTGATAGAGTTTTATCAGACATAAACAACGATGCGGTAATTGCTGAGGTAAAGAAAGAGGTGAACAGTTTGATGGGACACAGACCGCTATTTAAATCTTAAAGTTCTGTGAATCCGATTAGGATCTACAGATAAGTTGACAGCTTTTATGTTTGGTTTGTATCTGTTTTTTCAATTTTTATAATTGGAATACATCTTTACCCCCTTTTAATTGACAAATTAGCTGTTGGAGTTGAATTTTACAGTTCCTTTGTTATCTGTTCTTTAATCGTGATTTTGTTGATTTCATTACCAAAGCTTACTTATTTCGAATTTGGAAAAAAGGAACTTACGTGCAAAACACTATTTTTCATTTCAACTAAAATTCCTTACAAGACGATTAAAAAATTGGAAAGAACCAAGTCGCTTCATGCTGGATTAAAATATAACACAGCGTTGCATGGTTTGATCTTAAGCTACAATAAATATGACGATGTACTAATAGGTCCGTAAGACGAAAAGCTTTTTGTTGCTGAACTTTTAAAACGAAATAACTCTGTGCTTATTGAAATATAAGTGATTACACTCTCATACCTATTACTAGAATATCATCTGTCTGTTCGTAATCACCTTTCCAATCGTTTAAGAACTTAGAAATGATTATTCCTTGCTCAGTCATAGGTAAATGATTGTATTCTTTAAGTAGGTTCAAGAAACGTTTGGACATTAATTTCTTGTTGAGTAATGACCCAAATTGATCTACGTATCCATCCGAAAACATATAAATTGTATCACCTTTTTTCATTTGACGCTCTTCTAAATCAAATTCTTTTGGCGGTGCTCCAACTCCATCCATTCCGCCACCAATAGTAG
The DNA here is from genome assembly GCA_963977135.1 of uncultured Flavobacteriales bacterium. Classification (GTDB taxonomy): domain Bacteria; phylum Bacteroidota; class Bacteroidia; order Flavobacteriales_D; family Crocinitomicaceae; genus UBA2040. Next base: position 20,454 of record CAXBNN010000006.1, read on the forward strand.
ATTTCGAAGAACGTACTTTTTCAAATTCACCATCTCGGAAAATCCAAATTGGACGTAAGGCGGAGGCCATTTTTAATTGTAAAGTATCCAAATTAATTTCACAAATTGCCATATCCATTCCATCTTTTCCATCTCCAACATCATTATATTGGTGCAAGGTTTTGTTGATTTCATGATCCAGAATGGTCAACATCGAAGCCGGCGAATCAACTTCTTTACGATTCACGATTTCTTTTAATGTAACGAATCCAATTAAACTAATGAATGCGCCAGGAACACCATGTCCAGTGGCATCTGCCGCAGAAACAATTACCCTATTATCAAATTTTTCGAAATAGTAGAAATCACCACTTACCTTATCCTTAGGCTGCATGAAGATGAATGAATCCGGCATTATTTCCCTCAACACGTGCTCATCTGGAAGAAGCGATTTTTGAATTCTAACTCCATAATTAATGCTGTCTTGGGTTTCTTTAAACTGAGCCTTAATTTGATCTTTCTGTTTTTCAATTTCTTTTGTTCGAATCGCAAGTTTATTTTCTAGCTCTGCTTTTTGCCTTTTAAGGGCAAGAGTACGGAAATTAACAACTAACGCAATTAATCCTATTAGGACAGCCATGAAACTTAGCGCAAACCACCATTCTTTCCACATTGGTCTTTTTACGTTAATTTCTGCCAAAGCATACGGTTTAGTCCACTCACCATTTCCGATTCTTGAGCGAACCTCAAAAATGAATTGACCATCCGAAAGACCTGAATATTCGGCATAATTATCCAGTGAAGGACTTGACCATTTATCCTCAGAATTTTTTAATCTAAATTGATAAAATACTTCACCGGGATTTGATAATGAAATTGCTCGGAAAGTAATTCTCAATTTACTTCGTCCTTGTGGCAAAAAGATTCTGTCCGTTTCTTTTAAAAACTTGTCATTTAAGAACACGGATATTACAATAGGTTTGATTTCTTCTGAATTGAATTTATCATGAAACAAAGAGAACTGAACAACTCCTTTGTCCGTGCCGAACCAAATATTATTCTCAACATCAGTGTTGGCCGCATTAAGAATAAATTCCATTTCAATTTTGTTCCTTTTATCGAAACGCTGAACGACCTTTTCATTCATATTTACGCGAGACAATCCCCCGTTATGACCGCACCACAATGTATTTTTCTTATCAAGAGATAATTGATAAATGAAATTAGAAAACAATCCACTTTCCGTATTCAATTGGGTTAGATTGTCATTCATCAAATGAAGCAATCCTTGACCATTTGTAGCCATCCAAATACCTCCCATTCTATCTTCCTCGAATGCCAAAATATCCAACAAACCAAGTGACTGACTAGTTTTTGCCTCTTGTATTTTATTGTCCTTTAAATAAAAAATTCCAGATGAAGCAGTTGCAATAAGTAGTTTACCATCTGTTTTCAAATAAGTCGAATTAATGGTATTATGCGGCATACCATCTTCAGCTGAGAAAAGTCTTTTCTCTCCAGTCACCAAATCCAATTGGAATAAACCGTTTAGAGTGCTGACATACATTTTGTTATTGACAATGTTTAGGTGTCGTATTGATTTGGAAAGATTGTCTTCGGAGAGATAATATTGAAGAAGTTTTCGGTCTCCATGTTTCAAATAATAGATCCCATTATTTCTTGTACCTACATAAAGCGTTTTTGTTCTCTTATCAAAAGCAATCGCTTTTATTTTATCCTTTGGCAATTGTTTGTTGAATTCCCAGAGATAAGTTGTGTCAATTATGGGGTCGATAACAACAATACCGTTCTCCATACCGCAGTATTGCCTATTTTCTCCAGCGATACTATAGACATATGAACCCAACCCATATTTGTCAAGATTGTATTGTACAAGAAAGTTACTATTGAGTTTTATCAATCCTTTACCTAGACTTCCGAACCACATATTTGATTCTCTATCAATAAAAATTTCTGAAATATATTCGCTAGGTAAGCCTTTGGAAACATCCAACTCTGAGCGTCGGTAAAAAGCACTTGTTTGAGAATTCCTTTTTATTTCGAAAACACCCACCCCATATACTGATATCCAAATGGAATTCAGTTTGTCAAAACAGATTGCTTTTATATTTCCATTATCAATCTCTTCGCCAAGCTGAATTTTACGGAGGCCTTTTTCACTATTGTAAGCATAAAGACCGCTATTTCCCGTACCTAAAAATAAATTTCCGATTCCTACACTGACACTTTCGACAGCATCATCATTTACGTTAACGTCTTTAACAACAACCGCCTTGCCATCAATCAATTTGACGAGTTTAAATCCTGACTCATAAGCCACTACAAAATCATTCTTGTAACTTTCAAAGCAAGTATATAAATGTCCTTCTTCTAAATTGTATTTAACCGATTTCTTGTCCTCTTGGATTTCTCTTATTTCACCATTACTGAAAAAGGCGTAAACTTTTTTGTTTTTCTCTATGATAGAAATGACTGGCGAAGTGTTCTCCTTTGTTTTAATCCGAAGAGTCAGTTCTCCATCTACGTATTTATATATCCCACCGCTATTCGACCCTAAGTAGACTGTATTTTTGCTGGTGAGAAGAATTGATTTAAAAAAAGGAGCCTTGATATCTTTTTTATAATCTAGTCGTTTGAAATTAATTCCATCAAATAAATAGGCGCCTTCGCTAGTTGTGAAACAAAGAAATCCCTCTGAATTCTGTTCAATATTATAAATATAAGGATGCTCTATCCCGTTGGATTCATTATATACAGAAAACGAAAATTCTTGGGCCTTAATTGATAAGCTTAAGATGAGGAGAAATAGAAGAAGGAGATTTCTGATCATAAAATCTATTTTTTCGGCTTGACGTTAAATTTCACATTGTAGACCGGAACCCCGCCAATTGGAATGGTATAAAACGGCAGCATTTCGCCATATTGGTTGGTGATGTAAAAAACGACATTGTTGTTTGGAGAATTAGTACCATCTTTCTTATGAAACTGAATATCTAAAGATTTTCCTTTTTCCGCATCATCTATTTTATGGGAACTGCTAGCCCATTTATTATCTCCCGACGCATAAGCATAAGTTCCTTTTTTTGCCACGGATACAATTTTTATTTTCCCATCATCGTCCCAATCGAAATTACTTTGCTTAAGAGAGATTACAGCTTCATCTATATATGGATAGATATGGCTAACTTGAGATGAAGATGCATGCAGTCGGAAACAATATTCAAAAGTAAATGCATTTCCTCCTTCAACAGGTCGGTTGGCATCCGGGGTACTGCTCATGTAATAGCGATATAGATTCCCATCATTTCCTGAAATGCCCTGAGCAATTACCTTAAACACATAACCACCGTATTTCGGCTCTAATTCGCCTTCACTCGGATTAAAAGGTCCAAAAGTATACCAATCGTTATCATATTTACTATCCTCACCGAAAGTTTTCACTTTAAGTAAATTTCCGCTTTTATAATTACCAGTTGGAGAGGTGGAGCGTGCATCTTTATCCGTTATACATCCATAACCACCGTAAACCGAAAAGATTGTTTTTGTATCTGCTCCTCCATTCATTTCATCATTTGTGCCTCCAATATCTGGATCAAAAACCCTTATGTATATCGGCTTAATTTGGGTTTTCGGAATCACAAAAAAGAATACTTGCGTAAAGTCATCATCACCAAAATCGGTACTGGCATTTTTACCAAATGTTACCAAAAAGGGAATGTTTTCTTCAGCAGCTGGAACAGGTTGGGTAAAGCCAAAAAAAGGAAAGACTAATAGTAGTCCCACTATAAATTTATTCAAAGTGCTCATTTTGTGTTTTTTTCTCATTTCCCTTTATTCAACAATAATCAGACCACCCCCAAAAGAGATAATTTAGTTAGATATACGCAAGAAATTCCTGAAGGTTATACTTATGGGATGTTCACTGTTTGGGTTGTGCAAATTCGGAATTCTTCACCACCACGGAAGTATACTCGTCCAACGCTAATCTCATAGACCCCAACCTGAAGGTAGTCGTGGTTAACAGATTCGCCAACAGCAAATTGACCATCACCAAAATCCCAATAGCAAGTTGAACTATCAGAAAGTACATCTTTAATGACTTTGAATTCTAAAGGTATTCCTTTTTTCAAAATTTCAGGAATGACAATCTCTATTTGATCAGGATCTTCAATCGCCAATTCATAAGTGGCCTCATTGATAATCTTTTTATTTGTAACTATATCGTAAATATTAAGCTCCACAATGTAAGTCCCAGAATCCTTAAAACAATGTTCAGCGTTTAAACCTTCATATTCTGTGCCGTCACCCATTGACCATCTATAAATGAAACCTGAAGTATCTCTTAGTTCCGAATTCTCATCGGAAAATTCATAACATCTAACTAAGGGAATTGAGGGAATACAGTCAAATTCAGGAAATCTAGAAGTCAATTCGAATATGTCATCCGATCCATCTCGATTAGAACTAAAGAACAAGTTTTCTTCATAAAAAGAAATGGAAAAATCATCAGCAGCTGAATTTACTTTTGAATGGAGTAATAACGATTTGGTCGCTTTACCGTCCTCAATTGGATTGGAATAAATATCCATCCCCCCTATGCCGTCTTCACGTTTACTCGAAAAGTATAATGTGTTTTTGTTCAAACAAGGAAAACGCTCATTTTCGAGTGTGTTTACATCGCTCCCTAAGTTTTCAAATCGGCTCCAATCCCCTCTTGTCCCAATAGCATAATATATATCTAAACCACCATTGCCACCAGCCATATCTGTTGAAAAAATCAAAGTGTCACCAGTTAAAGACAGGAAGGGATCGGTAAAATTAAATTGCTCCATATTCTTAAAAACCAAAGTTGGATTTGACCATTTTCCTTTGATTTTTTCTGTTTGAAAAAGACCAAAAGTTGTTGCCGTTGGATTCTGTCTGCCTGTAAAAATTATATAATCTCCTTCGTCATTGACTGCAAAAGAACCAATATGATTATAGAATTCGATATCAACCAATTTTGGGGTACTGTATTTGTTCTTTTTTCGAGAACAATAAAAAATGCTGCTGAGGTTACTTCCTTTACTATCTTTTACTTGCAAAGCTTTTGTAACAGCTTTGTTGGTCACGTAAAAAGCACCATCTTCGGTTGGGATAAAATTGTATTCTGAAAGTTTTCTATATGATAAATCTAGCTTTTCAAGGGAAATCATCGATTGCTCTTGCGAAAGAATTGAGAACTGTAAACCAAGAAAAAACCAAAGAAGAATTGTTCTCATTTAAAAATACCTTGGGTTAAAAGTATCTACTTTTTTTCTAAGTTCATATCTAATAATCAATTCATGTGATCCAGAACTTACTCTTATTATGCTTGACAAGGGAAAAGAATAACTATACCCTATGTCAAACTGTGAATTAAATCTATAACCTATTAATCCTACTATTGCGTCTTTATGTCTATAAGAGGCACCTAAACTCACTCTTTCTTTGTAGTAAAATGTTGAATTCAAATCTACTTGATAAACCCCTGCCAAGATAGATTTAAATAACAATGAAGGTTTCCAGACAAAGTCTTCAGTAATATCAACTGTACCCCCAGTCGATAGAATCATTACCATTTCTTTAGATTGCATTTGAAATGCGCTGCTTTTTGTTGCCACATTGGTAAAATCATTTGAAAACAAAGTTGGAGCGGAAAGGCCTAAATAAAACTTCTTCGTATAATAATACAATCCAGCCCCGATATTTGGCAGACTTCTGGTATTTGTGTTATCTTGAAAAGCATCATCTTGAGTAAAGGTTTTAACATCTGAATTTCTTATGTTAAAAAAATTTACACCCGCATTAACGCCAAAAGCAAGTTTTTTGGTGTTTGATATTTTTAAATGATAGGCGTACGACGGTAAAATACTCGTCATATTCCGCACGCCAATTCTATCATTTAAAATATTTATTCCTATCGCATGACGATTATTTAGAGGAGTATGAATGGAAAGAAAGTCGCTCATAGGAGCTCCTTCAAAACCGACCCATTGACTAGAATGAAGTCCAACCATGCTCAAACATTCTCGCGTACCAGTGTAAGCAGGATTAATCACTAAGCCATCCAACATATAAGAATTATACTGAGGATTAAATTGCGCTGCTGCTGGCAACCAAATTAAAACCAAGAAAATTGATATTAATGCTCTCATCGTTTTAATACTAAATAACCCTTATACATTTCTATAGGCGTCAATTCCAAAATGAAAAAGTATGTATCCTCTGGCAAATCTTCTCCAGACGCTAATTTTCCTTCCCAATCATTTTTGTAGTCCTTTGTAGAATAAACTTCATTACCCCATCGATTGAATACTTGTAAACCAATGTTGTCATAAAAAGTAACCCCTCGAATAAAAAACACATCGTTGTTCCCGTCTCCATTCGGCGAAAATCCAGATGGTATGAACAAATCCCTAATCAAAACAGAAACAGTATCAGATTTTTCAGGGCATGTACCGTTGCTTACAGTCCAAACGAAATATGTTTTTCCAGTTAATAAATCTTGTACAAGAGAATGTGGATCATTCGGTGAAACTATGTTTCCACTCGATCCAACCATTTGCCAATAGCCTATTTCAGGACCAATTAATGAAGTCGCATTTAAATACGTTTCATTTGCCTGGTCTACAACTTGATCTAATCCAGCGGATATATTACCTATTGGCCTAGTGAACGTAATTTTCATTGTATCCGAATCAAAGCATATTTCATTTGTTTCGGTCAAAATAAATTCAATCTCATCAAAAATTGTAGTTGTAAAATTATAAGGGAATACAGTTGCCAACAATCCGAAAGATGGCGAGCTCAATTCGGCATTACCCGCGCTTAAAATTGGGTCGAAAAAATAAGAACTATCGCAAATACTTTCATCATCGAACAAGCTGGTTTGCGGTAGTGTAATTAAACGTATACCAAAGGTGTCAGAAATTGCTGTCTGGCATCCGTTGATATCAATTATCGAATCAATTATTAAATTCGAACTTACGCTAGGTGTAAAATCGAAAGTGTAATTGTTACCGGTTATCCCTGACAAAGTATTTTGTATGCCGTTATATGTCAAATAAATGCTGTAAGGAGAAACTCCAGATAAAGTAATAGGAACTTGAACATTCTCACCTTCACAAAGTGAATCTTTCTCAAAATCAAAACTTGCAGATGAAGATTGATATACACTTATGACAATAGTATTACTCGTAGAATTTTGACTTGGACAGGCATTATTAATTACACGTCTTCTGAAATAAGCTTCTTGTATTATTACTCCAGAAGTATAATTGATTTGATCAAAAACACCCGCTGCCGTATCAAAAATTGAATTATCCAGTGAACTTTGCCATAAATAATTACTGCTGCCTAATCCACCAGTAATTGTAGATCCGCTGAAAACTAGATTATCTGTTCCTACACAAACGATAGTATCTGCAGCTATAGAATTACCGCTTATAGGCGTTGCAACGTTAATTGTTACAATGTTGGAAGTGTCATCGTCACAATATCCACCGTCAACAATTCTTCTGAAAAACATCGTAGTGTTTAATACACTTGGGCTGAAGCTTATGTTATTTGCTCCCGTTATAATTGTCCAAGACCCTGAATTTGTGCTATCGCTTGTTTGTTCCCAAGTATAGCCATAACCGCCTATCGATGCAAAACCATATATAGGATTAGGCTGTGATTGGTAACAAATTGTAGTGTCGCCAGAAATGAAATTCAGCAAGACAGGAATATCAACCGTAATAACACTTAGAGCTGACGTGTCGTTTCCACAAACGTTATCAATAACTATTCTTCTGTATGAAGTAGTCTGCGATATTGGCCCAGGGAAATAATCTATCGAATCTGCTGTCAATCCTGTCGCATTTGACCAGTTGTTACCTGAAGTGCTATCTTGCCAGAGATATGAGTAGTTATTAAGTCCTGCATTTGGCAAAGAACCAAAGATTGTATCCGGAATAACAGTTGAGCAGATGAATTGATCCGTCGACAGAATTGTATTTCCAACAATTGGAATCTGAACAAAAACGGTATCACTCAATGTGTTTGGACATAATCCTGAGCTCACTATTCTTCTATAATAGGTAGCTGTTGAGAGTGAATTAATCACTAAATCTTCATTAAATTGTCCTGGTGAGAAGTTTTGAAAAGCACTTCCCAGGTTATTTGTGTATTGCCATGTGTATTGAAAACCAATAGTGTCACCTCCAGTCGGTTGGTAACCATCTAAATATGTCGGAGAAGCGAAACAAAGTTCATTAACACCTATTATGGAATTATTCGCATTTAACGAATCAATAGTGATTTTATAAATATTACTAGTTGTGGCGCCACATACGCTATCTCTTACCAAACGAATATATTCTGTCGATTCTGTCAAAAAGCCAGGAACGTGATAATTGAAATTCGACGGAATATTTGTCCAAACAAGGTTCGAAGTTGTACGTTTTCGCCAAACATAACTATATGGCGCAATTAAACCAGTTGGTGTTGCGGCAAAAATAGTATCTGGAACAGTTGTTTCACATATATGCTGATTAGGCGTTGTTATTATATTACCAGACATCGGTGCTTGAACAATAATCGTATCAAAATTACTTTCCGAAGAAGCACAAACTCCCGCAACCACGATTCGTTTGTACATTGTACTTTGAGTAAGTACTCCCGGCACATAATGTTGTCCAGTAGAAAAACCACTTGCGTTTATCCATGTTGGACTAAGAAGCGATTTTTGCATCCATTGATATGTAGGTAAGCCGTTTCCACCTGAAATTGCCAAACCTAATATTGAATCTGGCGCAGTTGAAGAACAAATAATCGAGTCTTTAACCTTTATCGTATTCAATGTTATGGGTTGTTGAACTGTAATAATTATACTTCCACTAGGTGAAAAACCGCATGCTCCAGAACTTGCTCTTCTTCTATAATAAGTAGTCGAGGTTGGATTTGGAATCGAATAATTTTGAGTAGTATTTGGAATGGCGGCAGGCGTCCATAAACTACCATCTGGACCGGATTCCCACATATATGCATAATTTCCATTATTCGTTGGAAGTTGAGCTAAAATAGTAAAAGGTGTTCCTGAGCAGACTGTTATATTTCCTGTTGTAATAATATTTCCAGACATGGCAACATCAACTGTTACAGTATCGCTATATTTTTTTGTGGGACACGTACTTGTTGAAACGGACCGACGATATTGGTATACAGTTGTATAAACATTGGCAGTAGTATAATCTTCGGTGGTCACGGGAGGTCCAAGTGGAGTGAAGGGAGATCCACCATTATTAACAAATTCCCAACTGTAAATATAAGGTCCAGCTCCGCCACCAATTGGTGTTGCACCGTTTATCGAAAATCCTGCCGAACCGCAAATTTCTGTCGGACTAAGAATGCCATAATTTGTTATTTGTGGCACAACAGTTACCGTTGCCACGCCAGAATTAGTGTTTAAACAAGCGGCGGAATAGGAAGAAATAATAGTGTAAGTCTTCGTTACAGATGGTGCAACTTTAAAAGTATAAGGCGAACTCATTATACTTGAAATAGTTATGGGTGTTGTACCATCGGTATAGGTAAAAGAATATGGACTACCACCAGTAAAGGCAACACTTAATGTTGTTGAATCTCCTTTGCAAACTGTTGCATCGCCAGAAAGAACAGTATTACCACCAATGCATCCATACTTTGCCCAAAATGCATTTATATTCGAAAATGAAGATAAATTTGGTTGAGGCGGGAAAAAGCAGTTGGTTCCGAATTTACCGCCTACATAAATAGTATTAATATCCTTTGCACTTATTGCTGTGGGTTCATCATCTCCAGAACCACCAAATGACTCAAGTAAAATCGAAGCTCCTGTAGTTTGATCAAGGAATAAAAGCAACATATCTGTACCGCCAATTGAGGTATTTCCTGAAAAAGTTCCAGAGTAAGACATAGATGTTACGACCAAAGATGTTCCTATCAAGTCAATTCCGAATCCTGTTGCACTTGTTGCCGTAGATGAATAACTCTTCCACTGTGTCGTAAATGCTAAATTACACTTGGCTGTATAAGAGGTCGTATTCGTGGTATTAAAAGGGGTATTACCTGGGAAAGTTATGCCGTTACCATTTAAGGTGCCTTGATAAAATAAGTCTGTTCCGTTGTTAGTCATGGAATAAACGTCTGCATCTCCTACACCAGTTATCAATCCATGTGCTAAATAATTACCATTTAAATCATACCTTACCAAAACACCTTCAGAAGTTCCTACTGAGGTATTACCTGATGTTGAAATAGCTGTACCCAAAAAACCCATTGAACTCCCTGTAAAATACCCGCCAAAATAGGCGCCGGAAGCCATCACAGTTACGGCATTATAAGAATCTTTTTGACTACTTCTCGCTCCACGAATCCAATTCAAACTTCCATTTGAAAGTAAAGACCAGGCAAAGGCATCTGACTGAACTTGATTGGCAATGGTCGTTGGGGAGCCAGTTGGTCCGACTGAAAAGTTAGCACCATATTCGCCCGCAATGTAAATATTGTTGTTATAGACCTCAATATCATGAATATAGTCATTCCCAGAACTCCGCCCTGTTTGAACCCATTGCACATAGCCAAGATGATTTAATTTGATCACAAATACATCTGACGTACCACCTCCAGAAGGGGCTGGTAAATTAAATATAACTCCGTCCTTTCCTTCAATCGTTGTTGCTGCAGTATATGAGCCTCCAACGATAATATTTCCTAGCAGATCTTCGTCAATTGCAGAAATTTCTTCTGTACCACCTGACCCAAAAGTGATTATCCATGTTAAATTTCCGGCAGAGGTGTATTTGGCCAAAAAGGCATCTTGACCGTTTCCGACTAATATACTTAATACGGGGCCCACAACTGCTAGAGATTGTCCACTTGCTTGACCTCCGAAATAAACGTAATTTGAATCCTTTGAATGACAAATCGCATTCGTTTTGCTTGTACCACTCGATAATACCGGTACAGTTGCACCTTTTGCCCATTTCCAATCAAAAGTTTGGCCAACACAAAAAGGGGTTGAAAACAAAAGAACAGTAAGGAGAATTACGGTTTTCAATTGATTTAACTTTGGAGAGATTAACTTTATTAAATACAAAATTTCACTTATATATTACAAGCGTTTAATAAATACGTAATTTGATTGCAATAAGTTTCTTGTAGCTAAAGAAAAATGACGCAGTATTTATACAGCGGATTGCTTTTTAATAATCTTATAAAATAGTTTTGGAAAGAATCTTTTCAAAAATACTGCTTTCGTTTCCTTGCCTCCGATTAAGGTTTCGAACTTGTTTTTTTTAACTGCCTTTAAAATCGATTTTACACAAGTTTCTACTGACATTCCAGTTGCTTGGTTATGATCCATCACTCCATGAGCTTCACCAGATTCAGTTAAGGCATGTTTTGAGATGTCGGTATTTATTTTACCTGGACATATTATATTTACCTTGATATTGTTGGCTTCCTCCTCCAATCTCAAACTTTCATAAAACCCATGCAATGCGTGTTTTGAGGCGCTATAGGCAGAACGCAAGAAAAAACCAAATTTTCCGGCAATACTAGATATTACAACAATAGTTCCTCCACCCTGCTTTCGCATCTGAGGCAGTAAGGCTTTCGATATTGCAATGTTCCCGAAATAATTGATTTCCATTATTTTACGGTCTACATTCAATTGAGTGTCATGAGCAGTGGACCTTTGGCTGAGACCACCGTTGTTATATAGAAAATGTATTTCCCCAACTTCGTTTAAAAGTGTTTCAACTTTAGAAATAATATCCTCTGTATTTTCCAAATCAATTGGAAATACTAGATGTTGATCGGAATTTAGCAATGTTGCCTTGACTTCTGCCAATTTCCCCTCATTGCGAGCTGAGAGAATCACTCTTGCTCCTTTTTTAGCTAATTGAGAACACAGCTCCGCTCCTATTCCTGAGCTTGCACCAATTACCCAGGCGGTTTTTCCGGAATAAGTCATGAATTAAAGATCTTTGGGCAATACAGCCTTGTTGTATTCTTTTGATTTAGGCTTCAATTTGTCAATAAAAACAACTTTGAATTTCTCTCCTTCTGCGGTATAAATTAACTCTGAAATACCGTTACTAATGGTTGGTGCTAACTTTCTAGCATTGAAAAACTTTCTTTCCATCAATTCAAAAGAATTGTCCTGATATTCAATAAATATAGACGTTATTGTACCATTTTCAACTCGAACTTTTCCTGTTACACAAGTTGTGTCGCTCTTATTGAAAAAGGAAATAATGACATTTCTGTGCATGTCATCTGAAATAGTGTAGGCGCCTCTTTTTTCAAATGCGCTTTCCAATTGAGAAAAGCAACTTTGCGCATTTACAGCGAATGCTGACGTTAAAAAAAGGAGAAATAAAAAGTAGATTTTTTTCATTTTACATAATTTATTGAGTAACCCAAAGATAATAAGTTTGTCGAAATATAATTCTTTTAAAATGAATTCCTACTTTTGAATATCTCAAGTGAAATCATGGAAAACATCAAAAATCAATTTGAAGAAGCCGCGGCTGTACTGTCTCAATTTTCAACTGCAGAAAACTATAACAAGATTGCAAACGCTGGAAAGTTAATGGTTGATGCCCTAAATTCAGGACATAAAATTATTAGCTGTGGCAACGGTGGTTCGATGTGTGATGCTATGCATTTTGCTGAAGAATTAAGTGGCCGCTACCGCGATGATAGAAAAGCTCTAGGTGCAGTATCTATCTCCGACCCTAGTCATATTTCATGTGTTGGAAACGATTATGGATACGACTTTATCTTTTCAAGATATGTCGAAGGTTTAGGTCAAAAAGGGGATGTTTTATTGGCAATCTCCACTTCCGGTAATTCGAAAAATGTTATAAATGCAATTGCAGCAGCAAGAGAAAAAGGAATCAAAGTGGTAGGACTTACTGGTAAAGATGGTGGGAAAATGGCATCCGATTGTGATGTCGAAATTCGAGCACCAAAATCAAACTATGCCGACCGCGCACAAGAAATTCATATTAAAGTAATTCATTGTTTGATTGATTTCATTGAAAAAAATATAGACTAGAAAATTAAAGTTTCATTACATTTGCAAAAAAAAATTAAGTTATACCATGGGAACTATCGCACATCGCTTCGAAACAGGAGAGCAGTCAAGTCAAAAAGGACATTTCAGAAACCTAATTATGCTTGCCCGTATAGACGGAAAAGTAGGTGAAGAAGAAAAAGCCCTTCTTTCAAAGATTGCTAATCGCCTAGCTTTGACTGATGAACAGGTTAAAGAAATCTTGGACGACTCAAATAGTTACCCAATGATTCCTCCAATATCAAGAGAAGAGCGTTACGAACGTTTTATTCAATTGATTCAAATGATCTTGGCCGACAACGAAATCTCAGACAAAGAAGATATTCTTGTGCATCGATATGGTATTGCTTTAGGCTTTACCCAAGAAAGAATGGATGAAAAATATCCAGTTATCGTTGAGAAATTAAGAAACGGAATAAGTAGAGAGGATATTTTAGACAATATTCTTTAAGATACAAATTGATTTAAAATAAGATCGAGGTACAAAGTTTTTGCGCCTCTTTTTTATGTCAATTCGTTTTTCACAAAAAAGACTTATTAACATCCTACCTATTTAATGCACAATCCTTTCAAATTCGCAGTTTCTGCGGACTCCCTTTCATTTAATTCACTAAATTTGCCTTTTGAATTTTGAGTATGTTAAATCAAGATTTACAGACGAGAGTCAAAAACATATTTTCAGCTTATCTAGAGCAAAACGGACACAGGAAAACACCTGAACGCTTTGCTATACTCTCAGAAATTTACGATTACGAAGGTCATTTCGACATTGAAGGATTGTACTTCAAGATGAAAAATCACAATTACCGTGTATCCAGAGCAACCTTGTACAATACAATAGATCTTTTGATTGCATGTAATTTGGTAAGAAAGCATCAATTTGGAACGGCAAATTCTCAATTTGAAAAAGCTCACGGAAGCAAACAACACGACCATGTTATCTGCACAGACACAGGAGAAGTGATAGAATTTTGTGATCCTAGAATCCAGAATATAAAATCAACGATTGAAGAAATTTTGGGAGTAGAAATCCAGCATCATTCGCTTTATTTCTATGGGGTTCGCAAACCAAAAGCTAAAAAAGATAAATAATATGGCTTTTTCATTCGAAACGAAAGAACTTAAAGGTTCACTGTTGTTCATTTTCAATGGAAAGTTGACAAATGACGGTGACTCACTTTCTTTGAATGACAAAATCGACAAAGAAATATCCGCTGGTCAGCACAATTTGATTTTCGATTTATCCAACTTAGAACAATGTAATTCGAGTGGGTTAAACGTAATGATTCGTACATTAACGAAAGCTAGAACGGCCAGTGGTGATTTGGTTCTTTGCAGCATGAATGAAACTTTGAACAAACTTTTTACGATTACAAAAATCAACGAAATATTTAGAATTTATCCCGATTTGGATGAAGCTAAAAAACATTTTAAAATAAAGTAAATGACCCAAGTAGATGTACTATTAGGCTTGCAATGGGGCGACGAAGGAAAAGGAAAAATCGTCGATGTATTAACACCTCAATACGACATTATTGCTCGTTTTCAAGGAGGACCAAATGCTGGTCACACCTTAGAATTTGAAGGACACAAGCATGTTCTTCACACTATTCCTTCTGGAATTTTCAGAGATGGTGTTATGAATGTAATTGGTAACGGTGTAGTTATAGACCCTGTAATATTTCAAGGCGAATTAGAAAAACTAGCTCCTTACAATTTGGACATCAAAGGTCGTTTGTTGATTTCAAAAAAAGCGCATTTAATTTTACCAACTCACCGTTTGCTCGATCAAGCATCGGAGCACGCAAAAGGGCACAATAAAATTGGTTCTACCTTGAAAGGAATCGGTCCGACATACATGGACAAAACAGGTAGAAATGGTTTACGCGTTGGCGATATTTTCTTGCCAAATTTTCAAGAAAAATACGATGCTTTAGTAGCCAAACATGTTGGCATGTTGAAACATTTCGAAGGATTTACCTACGATTTAAGTGAGTTGGAAAATCCGTGGATGGAAGGTATCGATGTTTTAAAAGGATTGGACGCAATAGATAGTGAACAATACTTCTATGAAGCAAGAAAAGCTGGAAAGAAAATCTTGGCAGAGGGTGCTCAAGGAACGATGTTAGATATTGATTTCGGAACATACCCTTTCGTCACTTCCTCAAACACGGTTACAGCTGGAACTTGCACTGGACTTGGTGTACCGCCAAACTCTATTGGAAAAGTAATTGGAATTTTCAAAGCATATTGCACACGTGTTGGAAGTGGTCCCTTCCCGACTGAATTATTGGACGAAGTTGGTGAACAAATTCGTGCCGAAGGTCGTGAGTTTGGAGCTACAACTGGCAGACCAAGAAGATGTGGTTGGATAGATTTACCGGCATTAAAATACGCAATCATGATAAACGGCGTTACCGAATTATCGATGATGAAAGCTGATATTTTAAGCATATTCGATGAAATTGAGGTTTGTACGCACTACATGGTTGACGGCAAACGCATGGACTATTTACCTTATGACATCGCAAACATGGAATGTACTCCAGTTTATGAAAAGGTGAAAGGTTGGAAAACAGATTTGACGGAATTAAGTAATTATGCTGACGCTCCTGCCGAATTGAAAGGCTATGTTCAATATTTGGAACAAAAATTGGATGTACCTGTTCGAGTTGTTTCGGTAGGACCGGATCGATCGCAAACTTTGAATAATTAATATTTGAAAAGAAATAAAGTCATCGGCTTTTGTGCGCTTTTCGTAAGCGCATTTTTTTTGGCAAATGCATCCGCTTTTGGTCAAGGGAATACAATTGAATTATTGCCCGGTTCTGATAGAATAAGTGGAGATGAAAAACTCGGGATCACTTATTTGGCTGGCAATGTTTCTTTCAAATACCAGGGAAATACGATGTATTGTGATTCAGCGGTTTACTACAAAAAAACCAAGTTAATAAAAGCGTTTCGTAATGTTCACATAACCAAACCAGGCGGATTAAACCTATTTTGTAATCAACTTACGTATGATTCAAATACTGAGGTTGCCTTTCTCGAAGGAGATGTTCGTGCACGAGATCAGGAATACAAACTCACAACCAATGCTTTGGAATACGATACTAAATCTGGCAAAGCAACGTACAGAACCAATGGTAAGGTAGAAAGCATTTTGGGCGATGAAGTTTTGACAAGCCGAGTGGGTTATTTCTACCCAGAAAGTAAGGATTTCTTCTTCAAAGGCAATGTGAAATACAATGGTCCACAAATGAACTTAACGACCGACACGCTGCAATATGCATATTTCAAACGTAAAGTTTCGTTTTTTGGCCCAACTACAATTTATTCAGATTCTTCCGTAATCAACTGTGAAAGAGGTTGGTATAAAACTGATACTGAAGAAGCTCAATTGATGAAAAATGCTTCCATCAGCAAAGGAAGTCAAATTATAAAAGGGGATACACTACTCTATCAGCCACAAAAAAACTTGTCGATTGGTAAGGGAAATGTATTTGTAAAAGACTCCACCGAAAAATTTGAATTTCACGGAGATTACATGTACAAGAATGATTTAACAAATAAGCTTTTTCTCACAGGACATGCGTTGGCGATTCAGGCCAACGAAAAAGATAGCCTTTTCATTCATGCAGATACGCTATTTTCCATCAACGATAGTTTGGATGAACCATCAATTATAAAAGCCTATTATGGCGTCCAGATTTTTCAAAACAACGTTCAAGGCAAATGCGATAGTTTGATTTACGATAAATCGACTGATGTTTTGCAATTGTATAGAAACCCGATTTTATGGGCAAATAAAGGCGAATTGAAAGGTGACACGATGTTTGTCTTTTTAAAAGACAGTGTTATTGACCGAGTTGAGATATTCTTAAATGCAACTGCTCTATTTCAAGTAGATACGATAGGGTATTACAACCAAATCGCTGGCCGAAAAATGATTGCATTTTTCAAAAATGATGAAGTTCATCGTGCAGATGCAAGGGGCAATGCCCAAACCATTTATTATTTAGAAGAAACGGAAGAAAATGATTCAACTGTCATCATCAAGAGACTGGGAATGAATCGTCTTTATGCTTCTGACTTAAGAGTTTATTTGGATAGTGGCGAAGTAATTGGAATAACATATTACGACAAACCAGATGGTAAATCCTATCCTATGGACCAAATTGATAAACGAGAACAGTTTGTTCCTAATTTCAGATGGAATCCATTGTTGAGACCGAAATCTTGGCAGGAAATGCTGAAATAATTTAGAAAGTTGCAAGTTACAAGTTGTTTGCTGCGCAATGGCAAAGTTGCAAGTTCTAGATGGTTATTTTATTCGAGATGCAACGTGCAGGCAAAATAATTAGCACCCAGCGCACAGAACTTGTAACTTGAAGAACGCTTCGAAGAAGTCGTTCAACTTGTAACTTGAAACTTTTTCATCCTTATTCTTTACCCAAATTCTTACTTAAAGCCTCCAACAAAATAGGATCAGCCGAATTCAATTGTATTGTATCGTATTTGTTGTATTCCACTTGGGTGACTTCTTTCGGTATTCCAAAAATGATTTGAATGGCAAGGTTTTTCTTTTTTACTTCAAAACTTTTCACTTTATCTCTTGGAATAATGTCCTTCTCGAATGGAACTGCCGCGATTATTTCATTATCTGTAATTGTTATTTTATTAATTACAAATCGATAAGTCAGGATGAAAAAGTAAACAGGAATCATGACATAGAGAAAAGAGCTCATTGAATCAACATCTGTTGCAAATAGAAATATAACAAATATTCCTAACCAAAAAAGTATGGTTTTGTATGGAAAAGTAGATTTAATAATTTTCATCAGTTTTGATTAATAAAGGTTTTTATTGCTTTTATAGTTTTTAATTCTGAGTTCTAAAATCTTCTGTCTAAGTCAATTATTAACCACTCCAACAATCTCAGTATCCTTATTTCTTAAATCTATTCCACCTTCGTAGATGGATTTCAAATTGAGCAGATAATGGCTCCATCCTTCTGAGCAGCCTATACGGATATTCTTTTTAGATTCTTCATCTGTGGGAATGTCATATTGTTTCAGTTCTACGAAAACATGATCTGATTTTTGGACAATCTGAACAGATACCAAACTATTCGCAAAGGTAAATTCTAGGAAATCCTTTCCGTTGGCTTGAGTTAGTTTTCCTTCCTCATGATAATTCTGCGCAAACCAATTCCACTCGTAAAAGGAATTCACTGGCGCATTAATGTTTGGAGAAATAACTTTTTCTATATCGCTTTTGAAAATTGCCTTAGCCAAAAACCACTTTTCTAATTCTGCAGTCTTTGTCCAAGCATCATAAAGGGTTTGCATATCGGACTTAATCGCAATACGTTTCGTGAACTCTGCCCAATTGAAATTTTCCATTTGCGATGTTAATGCGTATTAGTCATTTCCTCATCTACGCAAATTATAAAATCAGCTGCTCCCTTATGTTCTGCATCCAGTTTTCTAATTTGACTTTGTGAAACAGTTGTGATAGTTCCATAATTCAAATCTGGTCGGTCTTGCTTTAAATACCAAAGTATTCCTTCGTAAAAGTCAGAGTGATATAATCCGTTGTAATGCAAAAACAAACTACCCGATTTGTAGTTCTTCATAATAAAATAAGCCATCGTTGCATCTTTTGAAGCTTGTGCCATAACCAACTTTGGACTCCCATGTTCGCCCATCATGACCAATATATTTTTGTAGCGCGGTAATTCAGGGTCAAATTTCATAGGCAAAGGAGCCATCCAAGATTTCTCTTGATCCGTCATAGAATCTAGAGCATCAAATCCTTCTTTGAAAACTGTATTGGCATTACGTCGTGGGATATTGGTCCCTATAAAAGGAATTTTATTCTCTATAGCATAATCGACTAAAGGTTCATAATCTGTTTTGAAATTTGGCCATAGTCTAACAGCTGTATCCAAACTTTTTCTTGACATTTTGTTATCCATATATTGATTGAGTGCTAATTGGTTATCAGCTTCAATCATTTCAGCCCCCAAAATTAAATCCCTCGATTGGTCTAAACTTTTTGTCAATTCAAGCTGCAGCCAATGAGAAATAGGATTGTTATGTTCTTCACCAAAGAGAACAATGTCCTTTTTCTCCATGGTTTTCAACATTTTCTTATAGGTAGTTTTCTTTCCTTTGGCATTATATATTTGGTAAGCTTTCTCCTGAGAGAATGAGAATGTTAAACTTAGTGTAAATGCAAGTGTTAAGCTGAATTGGAACTTCTTCATATTTTTTTTATGTGAACCCGAAGGTAAAGAATATTTCTTTCTTAAATACCACGGTATCTTTTATGTTAATTCTTAAATCCAAATAGATTAGACCCTTGCCTCAGCCATTTCTTTCGCTTTACCTTTACTTTTTCTAATTCTACAACTTACAACTTTATATTCCGGACACATAGCCTCAGAATCGTGTTCGTCAGATGTAATAATATTCAGCATGATTTCTGGGAAATGAAAAGTCGAACTTAAAATTCCTTCTTTCATCTCATCCGTTACAAGAGCTCTAATATCAACTTTACCTCTTGGACTTTCGACACAAACAAATTCACCATCTCTGATCCCTTCTTTTTTAGCGTCATTCGGATTGATTAATAAAACATCCTCGGTGAGAATCTCAACATTCCCTGTTCTTCGTGTCATCGCTCCACAATTATAGTGTTCTAGCTCACGATTTGTTGTAATTATATATGGGAAGTCTTTCTCATGACGTTCCACCTCTCTAGATTTTTCATAATTAAAAAAGGAGAATTTTCCTTTTCCATTTTTAAACTCCGTTATGTGTAACATTTGAGTATCGCTTCCATCCTCAAGTATAGGCCATTGCTTGCCATTATTGCTAAGTCCGTTCCAAGTTGCACCTTTAAAGAAAGGAACAATATTGGATACCTCTTCTAGTACACCAGCTCCAGTATAATCATCCTGCTGGTAACCCATTCGATTCATGATATCCACAATGATTTGCCCGTCGACCTTAGAACCCGCGATTGGTTCAACCACTTTATTTACACGTTGCACTCTTCGTTCACCGTTGGTAAATGTGCCATCTTTTTCTAAGAAGGAAGCACCCGGTAAAATTACTGTTGCAAGCTCAGCCGTGGGTGTCATAAATAACTCTTGAACGATCAATAAATCGAGACTTTCTAAGGCTTTTATAACCTTATTTGTATTTGGATCTGTTTGAACAACATCTTCACCAATAATCCACATTGCCTTGAGTTTACCGTTGATTGCAGCATCAAACATTTCAGGAATTTTATAACCTATATGACTTGGAACTTCTTTGCCATAGAAGCTATTATAAAGCTGATTCATTTTAGGGTCCGTCACATCCATGTAACCAGCACCTTGATGCGGTTGAGCTCCCATATCCGCTGCTCCTTGAACGTTATTTTGTCCACGAAGAGGATTTAAACCAGCACCTTTTTTACCAATATTTCCCGTTATCATTACCAGATCGGCAATTAACTGAACGGTAAATGTTCCTTGTAAATGTTCCGTTACACCAAGTCCATGAAACTCCATAGCGCATTTAGCCTTGGCATAAGCTAGAGCAGCTTCTCTAACTAGGTTTTTATCTACGCCAGTAATTTGCTCCATTTCATCCATGTCCAATCGAAGGATTTCAGCCTTCATTTCCTCATAACCTTCTGTCCTGTTTTTTATGAACTCCGCATCCTCCGCATTTTCAGAAATGATGTAATACAGCATCATGTTTAACAGAGCGACATTTGTTCCAGGTTTTAATTGCAAATGATAGGTAGCATACTTAGCCAATTCGATTTTTCTTGGATCAATAATAATGCTAGGTGTACCTTTCATCATTTTCTGTTTAATTTTTACTCCAGTCACAGGGTGTGCATCTGTTGGGTTTGCGCCAATTATCAAAAAGAACTCAGTATGTTTGATATCTTCAATTGAATTTGTGGCCGCTCCTGTTCCAAAAGCACGTTGCATACCCAATGCCGTTGGTGAATGGCAAACTCGAGCGCAACAGTCAATATTATTCGTACCGACAACAGCTCTCATGAACTTCTGCATCAAGTAGTTTTCCTCGTTAGGAGTCCTAGCAGAAGATATTCCTGCAATAGCGTCAGGACCGTTATTGCTTATGATTCGTTTGAATTCACTCACGATGTGGTCATAAGCTTCGTCCCAGCTTGCTTCTTCAAAAACACCATTGCGTTTAATTAGTGGACTTCTCAACCTATCTGGATGATCATAAAATTTAAATGCATATCGTCCTTTTAAACAGGTGTGTCCCCCATTTACTTCCGCGTCATATGGTGCTTGAATGCTGAGAATTTTGCCATTTCTTGTAGACACTTCCAAATTACAACCTACACCGCAATAGGTACATACTGTTCTTGTTTTTTCCTCTGCTTGAATGGCTTTGGATTGAAATATATCCGAAATCGCAGATGTTGGGCAGGCTTGAGAACATGCACCACAACTTACGCAATCCGACTCCATGAATGACTGGTCGATACCTTTAACAATATGTGAATCGAATCCACGTCCTGCCATGCTCAAAACAAACTGTCCTTGTACCTCATCACACGCCCGAACACAGCGATAACAATTGATGCATTTCGACAAATCAGAAGTCATGTAGGGATGGCTTAAGTCCTTTGTTTTATGCAAATGATTTTCTCCTTCAGGATAGCGAACTTGTCGAATACCAACTTGAGCAGCAACATCTTGCAGCTCACAGTTACCATTCACCTCACAGGTTAAGCAATCTAAGGGATGGTCCGTCAAAACCAATTCAATGATATTTTTACGTAAATCAAGAATAGTTTCCGTACTAGGGTATACGAACATTCCTTCAGTAACAGGCGTGTGACAAGAAGCCATGGCTTTTGTTTTTCCATCTTTTTCCAAAGCAACATCTACACTGCAAATCCTGCATGAACCAAAAGGTTCCAAGTTGGGCGCATCACATAATGTTGGAATAATTTTTTCTCCTTCAATTCGTCGGACGAAAGTGAGTATCGTTTCACCGCTATTGAAAGAGTAAGGAATGTTATTTATATATGCTTTATTGCTCATGGTCAATTCTTGTATTATTTTAATTCTGAATTAATTAAAGTATTGCTTCAGTTCGCTGTCAAAATAGTGAAGCGCATTTTTAACTGGCAGAGGAATTCCTCCACCATGTGCGCAAAGCGATCCTTTTTCAAGGGTGTTTAATAAATCTTCAAATAAGTCTTTGCTTATTTTATAATCTGATGTATTGGCTTTTTTCAATAACTCATGACCTCTTTTGGTTCCTAATCGACATGGAAAACATTTTCCACAACTTTCATAGGCTGCAAAATCGAATAAATGCTCTAAAAAGTTGATAATTGGCATGCTTTCAGGAATGCAAACAACCGAAGCGTGTCCTAATAGAAAACCGTTTTTACCAAAAGATTCAAAATCCACTGTTAAATCGTCAATTTTTGAAACTGGAACTAGACCACCCAGAGGTCCGCCGATTTGCATTGCTTTTACAGGTGATTTAAATCCGCCACCTAAATCATTGACAACGGTTGAAAGAGGCGTTCCCATTTCCACTTCGTATATCCCAGGATTGTTAAAGAAACTATCCAAACAGACCAATTTAGTTCCTGAGGACTTCTCTGTTCCAATCTTTTTCCAGGCCTCTCCTCCATTTTCAATAATGAAATGTAAACTAGCCAGAGTTTCCACATTGTTAACGATGGTTGGTTTATTAAAAAGTCCTTTCTGCGCAGGGTAAGGTGGGCGAATTCGAACTTCAGGCCGCTGACCTTCAATAGAATTTATCAATGCAGTTTCTTCTCCGCAGATATAAGAACCTTGAGCTCGAATTATTTTAAAATCAAAATTAAAGCCACTTCCGTCTATGTTTTCGCCAATTAATCCCGCTGTCCTTAATTTGTATATCTCTTCTTGAATTATTCTTGCCGAATCTGGGTACTCTGCCCGAATATAAACTACACCCCAATTAGCATGAGTTACATAACCGGCAACGAGCATTCCATAGAGAACAGAATGAGGGCGTTGTTCTAGTAAATAGCGATCAGAATATGCTCCTGGATCTCCTTCATCAGCATTACAAATGATAAACTTGGTCTCACTTTCCGCATTTCGACAAAAGCCTAATTTTATTCCCATTGGGAATCCAGCTCCACCTCGACCTCTAACATTAGAAAGTTTGATTTCATCCAGAGCAGCATTCGAATCTTTTTTCAAAATTGCTTTAAAAGAAGCATAGTATTGATCTATTGTCGTAAACTCTTCTGTTAGGATACTTTTCTGAAGAGCCTTAACAGTATAGCTGTCTTGTGCACCTGTTTTCTTTTCAATAATTGAACCTAGTTCGTTTAAAGCTGTACCCGAATAGTTTTGACCACTAATGTGAAATGCAGAATTTTCATGACATCTACCTAAACAAGTCATATGCCCAATCTCGTCGGCAGAATAATGTTTCTTTAAATCTTCAATAACCTTTTCCTGAGTGCCGGCGCAAACACAAGCCGTCCCATTGCATACATAAGCTTTCTTTCCTTTGTTCTCAGGTTTTAAGAAATCATAAAATGTAGCGGTACCATAGGTTGTAGCGTCACCAATTAGAAACTCATCTGCTAATTTCTGCAGTTCTTCCGTACTTGGTGTTCCATCAGTTTGGGCCAATTGACCCATGCGATCAAACAAGTTGTCCGTTAAACCTTTTCTTCCTGATAATTCACTTAAATTTTTTGACATATTTTTTCTTTAACCAGCTATGCTGTTTAGGTTGCTTGTATTAATTCGATGTGGGTTAGAATAGCATGTTGATCTATTTTCCCTGCAAAAAGCTAATAAAGTAATTCCTAATTCTTTTGCGTAATCAACGGCCAGTGATGAAGGCGCCGAGACTGCACAAAGAACTGGTATTTTTGATTTAAAAGCTTTAATAATTATTTCATAAGAAATACGACCGCTAACTGTTATTGCGGCAGCTTCCTTTAGTTTTCCGTTCAGTATTAAATCTCCAACAACTTTGTCTACAGCATTGTGTCTCCCAATGTCTTCTTTTGAGGACAAAAGCTCTCCGTTAAAAGTAAATGCTGCTGCTGCATGTGATCCTCCTGATTGTCGAAAGGCACTTTGCTTAACATTCATTTGGTTGAACATATCTTGTATCATGGAAACATGAATTTGTCTCTTTTCATCGATTACTATTCCCATTGAGGAAAGTTCATCTAGTTCTTTTCGCCCACAAATACCGCAAGATGAAACGGATAATAAACTTCTACTATTGGCAAAAGCATTGCCAATTTTACTTTCAGGAATGTTTAAATCCGCCCTAGTCAAAATTCCGTCTTCGATGTCTTTTCTAAATATAACTTCAGGACTATAAGAGCTATCATTTATAATACCTTCGGAATGCAACAAACCTCTAACCAGCTGCAGATCATCTCCAGGTGTTCTCATGGTAACCGTGAATGGTTCACCATTAATATTTATCTGAAGGGCTTCTTCAACGGTTAAAGTATCCATAATTCTGGATGCTTGATCGTTCTCAAATTTTTTAGCTTCGTAATCGCTCGTTGCCATGCCTTTTGTTGTCGTATGCTAAAGATAAAGAATTTTTAATTGTGTAAAATCTTTAACTAATCTTTTCAAGTCAAATAAAACGTTTTTGAAGCAACGCCGCGGTTTTAACTGTGTTTTTGGACTATGTCATCGTTAAAGAATCTAGTGACAGTCAATAGGGAATTCATGATTGAAACTTCTTTGTTGCCTCTGATTAAAATTTTAAAGTAACAATTGTTTTGATTATCTTGCAGAAAACTAGAAACTTACTCTCCTTTACATTACACTCAAAAGCATGAAGCACATATACTCTTTTAGCCTTCTTTTGGCAATACTACTAAGTCAATCATTCGCATTTTCACAATCTTCAAGAGCAATTGTTTCGAACTATTTAAACGAAATAAGGATTGAGAAAGGTTTTACTCAAGTCGACATAAGTAATTGGGAAATCACCGATGATTATTCTTCGAAAAAATCAGGAGTTCAGCACATTTATATCAGACAACTGCACAATGACATTCCAATATACATGGGTGTGGCAAATTTTAATGTGAAAAATGGTAAGGTTTTGACTGCGGGAGTTCAATTCATTAATAATATCAGCGAAAAAGTGAATGAGGCTGAAGCCATTTTATCTCCTTTCGAGGCAATCAAATCTGCCGCTAATCATTTTGGACTAACAACGCCAACTCAATTGAAAGTAGTAGAAACGTATGACACAAAAAACTTTTTAATTGAAGCGAATGAAATTTCCTTAGAAAATATTCCTGTTCAATTGATGTACTTCCCAATGGAAAATGAAAATCAAGAAATTCGTTTGGTTTGGGATTTTAGTATTTATGAAAAATCAAAAGATCACTGGTGGAGCGTAAGAGTTGATGCAATTTCAGGTGAGGTTTTAGATCAAGTGGATTGGGTCGTATCTTGTAATTTTGAAAGTTGCGACCATTCCGAACTTTCTCATTCTTCACGTCGTCCAATTCCAGAAATGGCCCTTGCTCCATCCCCAGCTCCTCCTCCTGGAACAGATGCCTATAGAGTTTTTGCTCTTCCGGCAGAAAGTCCAAATCACGCACCCAGAACTTTAGTTGTTGGCCCTTCTGACACTGCAGCTTCACCTTATGGATGGCATGATACGAATGGAATTGCTGGTCCTGAATTTCTGACGACGGAAGGTAATAATGTGCGAGCTACAGAAGATATAGATAACAATAACGGAACTGGCTTTTTCCCGAATGGCGGAACAAGTTTAAACTTCGATTTTCCTTTGAATTTCAATAATGCACCAGCCACAAATTTGAATCCAGCGATTACGAACCTTTTCTACATGAACAATATCATGCATGACATTTGGTACCATTATGGATTTGACGAAGTAAGTGGGAATTTTCAAGAAAACGCATATGGTAATGGAGGCTTGGCTTCTGATAACGTTTGGGCAGAAGCACAAGATGGCGGAGGAACAAACAACGCTAATTTCGCTACTCCTGCAGATGGGGCGAATCCAAGAATGCAAATGTATTTATGGTCACCATCTTCGGGTCCTCAATATTTATTAACCGTTAATTCGCCTGCTGGTTTAGCCGGCCAATATTCTGCAACAGAAGCTACTTTTGGCCCAGGTGTTCCTGCAACTCCAATTACGGGAAATTTAGTTTTGGTAAACGACGGAACAGCTTTGCCAAATGAAGGTTGTAATGCACTCACAAATGGTACAGCTATTTTTGGAAATATTGCTGTTGTTTATCGAGGAACTTGTGGATTTACAACCAAAGTGATAAACGCACAAAACGCTGGGGCAACTGCTGTAATTGTAATCAACAACACGACAGGAGCACCGATTGTTATGGGTGGAGTTGATCCAACAATTACTATTCCTTCAATTATGATTTCTGATGTAGATGGAG
This sequence comes from uncultured Flavobacteriales bacterium, assembly GCA_963977135.1. Taxonomy (GTDB): domain Bacteria; phylum Bacteroidota; class Bacteroidia; order Flavobacteriales_D; family Crocinitomicaceae; genus UBA2040. The sequence goes on from CAXBNN010000006.1 coordinate 47,074, forward strand.
CTTTGCTTGTAGCTCAGCTATCTGGCGGAATAAACGCCACAATACAAAGTACTGGAACTTCTCAAGCTTTGGATGGTGACTACGACAATGGAATTATAGCTCATGAATACGGTCATGGTATTTCAAATCGATTGACTGGTGGTCCTTCTGCTTCAAACTGCCTAAGCAATGCGGAGCAAATGGGTGAAGGTTGGTCAGACTGGTTTGGTTTAATGTTAACAATTGAACCAGGCGATCTGGGACCCGATGGAAGAGGAATTGGAACGTATGCCACAGGAGCTCCAATTACGGGAAATGGCATTCGTCCAACTCGTTACAGCACAAATATGGCTATCAATCCATCAACTTATGCAACTACAAACAGTACCGGGATTTCTCAACCGCATGGCATAGGATATGTTTGGTGCACGATGTTATGGGATTTGAACTGGGCTTTGATTGGTCAATATGGTTTTAATAGCAATTTGTACAGCGGAACAGGTGGAAATAATATGGCTATGTATTTGGTTATTGAAGGACTTAAGTTACAGCCTTGTAGTCCTGGCTTTGTGGATGGACGAGATGCAATATTAGCAGCCGATATGGCACTTTATGGAGGCACGAACCAATGCTTAATTTGGAATGTATTCGCAAACCGAGGATTAGGATTTTCAGCTTCACAAGGAAGTTCAAGTAGTCGATCTGATCAAGTTGAGGCTTTTGATTTGCCTGTATCGTGTCAAACACCTATCCTTCCTCCAATAGCTGATTTCACTTTCGGAGTTAACAACTGTAATGGTGAAGTGGCTTTCACAGATGCTTCTTCTCAAATTCCACAGGCGTGGAGCTGGACATTTGGTGATGGAGGATCAAGTACTCTTCAAGATCCAACACATACTTATTCCCAAAACGGAACCTATTCAGCGACTCTAATTACTTCAAATACAATTGGTTCAGATACAGTTTCTTATTCAGTTGTAATCAATATGCTTGCTGCTCCAATTGCAGCTAATGTTTCCATTTGTCCAAATACAAGTGCTAGCTTGTCAGGTACAGCCTCTGGCTCTATAATTTGGTACGATAGCACTGGATTAATTCCTTTGGATACTGCAGCCACATTTACAACTCCTATTTTAACTACCAATACAACCTACATGGTTGAAAACGTAGAATTCGAACCCATTCAATATGTAGGACCTTTGAATGCTTCAATTGGAACTAGTGGTTACCATAACCAACCAGTTGATTTCACTTTAAATTTCACATCGAATTCACCAAATGGATTTACGATCCTTTCTGTTTGGGTCGATGCAAATACGACTGGAACTAGAACAATAAATGTTTGGGATGCGATAAACGCTTTTGGAAACATCGTTGGGTCGACTACAGTAAACATTACCACAACTGGCCCGCAAAGAATTCCTATAAACATTACTGTTCCCGGAAATGGAACGTACAGTATAGGTGGATCCTTAATGGACATGCGAAGAAACAATGGCGGAGTAGTTTATCCTTATTCGATTGCCGGAGTTGTGGATATTATAGGTTCATCGGCTAGTGTGCCTGGTTTTTATTACTACCTCTATGATTGGGAAATCCAGGAAACCGCTTGTAGAAGTACAATGGTTCCTGTAAACGTTACAATTAATCCAATAGACAGTATTTCTGTCAGTGCCACTGCTTGTGATCAATACACTTGGCCTGCAAATGGGATGACTTATCCTAACTCAGGAATATATTCAGCCAATTTGTTAAACAGCTTCGGTTGTGATTCGATCCTAATCTTAAATCTTACCATTAACTCCCCAAATTCGAGTAGTGAAACAATAACCGAATGTGGTTCTTACAATTGGCCAGCATCAGGAACAACCTATACCGCTTCGGGAGTTTATACAACCGTTGTACCGAATATAAATGGATGTGATTCAACTTTAACTTTAAACTTAACGATCAACCCAATTTACTCTATTAACGAAACGGTAACTGCTTGTGCGAGCTACACATGGCCTGCGAATGGAAATACTTACACAAGTTCAGGAAACTATACTGCTGCTCTAACAAGTATTAATGGTTGTGATTCAACGATATCACTTAATCTTACCATCAACACACCGAACTCAAGTAGCGAAACTATTTCGGCTTGTGGTTCATATTCATGGCCTGCAAGTGGTGTCGGATATTACACTTCAGGAACCTACACAACTGTATTAACGAATTCAAATGGATGCGATTCAACCTTGACTTTGAACCTGACGATCAATCCAATTTATTCTCAAAGCGATACTGTATCCATCTGCTCTAGTTATACATGGCCTGCAAATGGGAATACCTATACAAGTTCAGGGAATTATTTAGCAGCTCTAACAAGCAGCTCTGGATGCGATTCAACAATCTCATTAAACTTAACCATCAACTCAGTTGATGCTACTGTAACACTGACCAATGACGTAACGCTTCAAGCAAACAATGCAAGCGCATCTTACCAATGGTTAAATTGCGTTGGGTACACTCCTATTTCGGGTGCAACAAATCAAAGCTATGTGGCAAGCACAAATGGAAGTTATGCTGTAAAAGTCACTGAAAACGGTTGTACAGACACATCAATTTGCAATGTGATTTCCAAAGTTGGATTGATAGAAAACGATTTTGGTTCATTATTTCAAATTTACCCGAATCCAACGAGTGGGAAATTGACAATCGATTTAGGCAAAGAGCATGCGAATGTAACAACGAAATTATTCAATGCAAAAGGTCAATTAATAAATACCTCCAAATTCCAAAATAGCATCTCTTTCTCTCTTGAAATTGAAGGCGCACCTGGCATTTATTTCTTGGAAATAGCTTCGGAGGATGGTAACTTTGCGAGAATGGAGATTGTGAAAGAATAAAGTTCTTTGTAATTTATTTAACCTCTTTACGTCCAACACTCAAAAGAAGAAATGAAAGAAAATACGATTAAAATAGATGTTATTTCAGATGTGGCTTGCCCATGGTGCTATGTTGGAAAACGTCGACTAGAAGCAGCTTTGAAAGAATGGAAAGGCGCACCTGTTGAAGTAGTTTGGCATCCGTATCAATTGGATCCAACTATGATTGCTGAAGGAATGAATAGAGACACTTATCTTACCAATAAATTTGGAAGCATACAAAATGTTCAGGAGATGACTGACAGATTAACCGAAGTTGGTAAAACTGTTGGTATTGATTTTGATTTTGGAGATAATTGGCTAGCGGTAAACACGCTTTCACTTCATCAATTATTGAATGTAGCTCGTTCGGAAGGAATTGGAATTCAGATGAAAGAGCGTTTCTTGGCTGCCTATTTTGAAGAAACTCAACATTTAAACAAACCAGAAACATTATACAATATTGCCTCTAGCTTTGGTTGGAGCAGTGAGAAGGTCGATTCGATAATAAGCGATGAGAAAATTGCCGAAGCTGTGAAAGCTGAAATTTCACATTATCAACAACGCGGAGTTTCAGGCGTTCCATTCTTCGTAATTAATGACCAATATGGAATTAGTGGAGCTCAGCCAAGTGAAGTGTTCTTAGAAGCTTTCCAATCTGTTAGTCCAATAGAAGTGACCTCAAACGAAAGCTGTGATACATCCACTGGCGAGTGTTAGTACAAGGTTAGAACAAAATAAATTAAATGAAGTGTTCCATTTTTATAGCTACCAGTGTTGATGGCTTCATTGCCAAAGAAGATGGAAGCGTAGACTGGTTACATACAGCTGGAAAACAAGGTGTTGACCTTGGAGTGCAAGCGGACATGGGAATGAATGATCATATGTCTACAGTTGATTGTATGATCATGGGGCGAAAATGTATGGATACGATTTCCAGCATGAATCTTACCTCTGAACAATGGCCCTATGGTGCAATAAAAATAATTGTTTTGAGCAATACCATAAAAGAGGCTCCAGAGAATTTGAAGGACAAAGTGGAAATGTATTCAGGTGATCTTCAAAAATTGATTTTAATTCTTGAAAATGAAGGATTTAAACATGCATATATCGATGGAGGGACAACAATTCAATCCTTCTTAAATCTCAAATTAATCAACGAAATTACAATCACCAAGGCGCCTATTTTACTCGGTGAAGGAAAGTCTCTTTTTGGCAAAACGTTTTCAGATATCAAGCTCGTGGAAGCTGAAGCCATTGCATATCCGAACGACTTTATTCAAGTAAAATACAAAGTAAACTACGTTTAGTTTTAAATTATAAGGAGTCAAATTCAATTCAGCTTGGATAATGGAATTGCCATGTCTAAAGAATAATCGACCCAATCCGATTATTAAATGTAATTTAAAAGAAAAAAATGGGCATCATCTTAACTCTTCTTATTGGCGCAGCCGCAGGTTGGCTAGGCAGTTTAATCTACAAAGGCAGCGGACTCGGACTTATTGGAAATATCATAGTCGGTATAGTTGGAAGTGTCGTAGGAACTTGGCTTCTTGGAAAACTGGAAATTCAGCTTGGTAGCGGATTGATAGGTGCAATTTTAACTGGCGCCGTTGGTGCTATCGTTATTTTGTTCTTGTTTAATTTGGTCTTTAAAAAACGATGAAAATTAACACTTTGTAATCTAAAATTTTTCGTCTAAAATCTTTTTTAGACCCCACTTTCAGGCTTAAAACTAAACCTGCTCTGCAAAATATAACTGTAGACAACGGTCAAAGCTGTAGTAACTAATTTCGACGGGGTTGGATAAAATCCCATCATGTCAACGAAGAGTTTCATTAAGATGTAACTGAGGAAAATTGCGCCTAAACTAACGATTAAGTAGCGGGCAAACTGAGTTTTTGCCGAAAGTACCGAATCATCGAAAGTAATGTATCGGTTTAATAAAAAACCATTCATAAAAGTTATCGGGAACACAAAAAACAATGAAGCGATGTGCGCACTCATAGTGACAAAGCCTAGATCTACATCTTGTTTTTCGAAAATAAAATGGTAAAACACGAAGTACAAAACGATATCCAAAACCAAGTTACTTCCGCCACAAACTGCATAGCGATAAGTCTTCAATGGCATAAATCGCTTGAAGATAAAATAGAAAGTGTCTATAAACCGTGTAATGTATTTTGCCATAATTATCGTGCAAAACTACACAAGAAAAGAAAATTTGAAAATATTCTTTGAAAAATGAAAATAAAATTGTAAAATTGTGATATCAAATTAATATCATTATGAAACAAGAAAAAAATATTGTAGCAAGCAGTGGGTATATATATCTACTCCTCTTTTTTGTACTAATTGCAACAACAGTAATTGGAATTGTAATTACGAAAAATCCTATATTTCTAGTCTGTGCAGCAGCTGGAATATTCCTGATGCCTGGTTTTTTCACTGTCAATCCCAATAGTTCTAAAGTCTTAGTCCTATTTGGAGCTTACAAAGGAACAATTCGCGACAATGGATTTTTCTGGGCAAATCCTTTTTTCTCAAAGCAAAAAATTTCTCTCCGAGCTCGAAACTTCGATAGTGAACGAGTAAAAGTGAATGATAAAATCGGTAACCCAATTCTTATCAATGTTATTTTGGTTTGGAAAGTATCCGATACTTTCAAATCCGCATTTGATGTGGATAACTACGAGGAATTTGTTCGTATACAAACGGATGCGGCTGTTAGAAAACTAGCTGGCTCCTATCCTTATGATAATTTTGATGAGCATGGTACGGGGAAATCAGAATTGACCTTGCGATCAGGCATGGACGAAGTGAATGAAGCTTTGGAAAATGAAATAACAGAGCGACTAACCATGGCAGGAATTGAAGTAATGGAAGCTAGAATTGGATATTTGGCTTACGCCCCAGAAATTGCCAGCGCCATGTTGAAACGTCAGCAAGCAGTTGCCATCGTTGCGGCCAGAAAGAAAATTGTTGAAGGTGCGGTTGGCATGGTTGAAGATGCTTTAAAACAACTGTCAGATGATGGAATAATTGATTTCGATGATGACAAAAAAGCAACAATGGTGAGTAATTTGATGGTAGTTTTGTGCGGTGATAAAGAAGTCACCCCAGTAATTAACACAGGAACATTAAACGGCTAAACCTTGAGTAAAAAGAAATCATTTGTACTGCGGATAGACCCAGAAACCTATGCTCAAATTGAGAAGTGGGCAGAGGATGAATTTCGTAGTGTCAATGGTCAGCTAGAATGGATGATAGCTAAAAGCCTTAAAGAGAACAAGCGGTTAAAATCTAAAGAGAAAAAAGAAAATCCTGGAACCGAATGACGGATAGCGGATTGAAAACTTTGCCTTCGACTCTCTGTCTAGCCGACAGGCAGGCGCTCAGTCTGCGTATAAGACATTGTCCATTATCTAGGACCTCTGTGTGCTCTTTGCGACTTTGCGTTAAAAAAAATACTTTGCGCCTCTGTATCTTTGCGTCTTTGCGGTAAAAAACACTTTGCACTTCCTCAGCTCTGCGTCTCCGCGTTAAAAAAAACATAATTGCATCACTTCCAACTCTGTCTTTGCGCTCTCTGCGGTTAAAGACTCTTTCAAAACTGATAAACGTCATATTTTAAAAGCAAAGATCTCCTTAACTTTAATGACATTGAATAATTTAATATTTATGTCATGGAAGATAGAACCATAGTTTACCCTACCGATTTTTCGGACTGTTCCGAGAACGCCCTGCCATTTGTTATTGCATTTGCGAAAGCGAGTATGGCAAAAGTTAAAATAATCCATTCACTCGAGTTACTTGGGCTGTATGCAACTGAAATAACTCCTGCTGACACTACGATGCTAATCAAGTCAATGGAAGAAAGTACAATGGCAAAGCTGGAAAAGTTAAAAGAAGAACTGGAAAAAGAATCCATTTCTTGTACCACAGAAATTCTTAACGGTACAGAAGTGAATTGGCTGCCTCATGCATTGAGCGAAATCAAACCTTTCATGGTTATAATGGGAACTACTGGTTCTGGACAAATTGAGAATAGAATATTTGGCAGTTTGACGCATAAAATTATTTCAAGCGGTTCTTTTCCCGTTATGGCGATTCCCAAAAACGCAACCTACAAGGGAATTCATCAGGTTGTTTTCTCTACAGATTTTAAAGAAAGTGATGTCGAACACATTCAATTTGTAATTGACATTACGAAAAAGTATTACCCACGAATAGATGTCGTTCACGTTGCAGATGGCGAGTTTACTGAAAATACAGAAGAAATATTCTTGAGAGACTTTGAAGATGAATTATTTGTCAAAGTGAATTACCCAAAATTGAGTGCACGTCTCCTCTACTCTGAAGATGTTGAGGATAGACTAAATATTTTGGTCAAAGAATCGAAAGCAGATTTGATGGTTTTGGTAAGCACAAAAAGAACGTTTTTTGAACGGATTTTCAGTAATAGCTTGACCAAAAACATGGTTTACCACAGCGACACACCGCTTTTAGTATTTTAGAAACCCTTAATTCAAAAAATGGAAAAAACCATTATAGAATCCGAAGATTTTTACCGTCACCTGGCACATTTGTTTTACGCATTTGCTGCTGCAGATCGACACATAGTCATTGAAGAAAAACGAAGTATCGTTGAATCGGTTGAACAGAACTGGAATTTTCATTTTGAAACTTTCGATGCGAAAGAAATCATTTATGCGACCATGCGAAAACTCATAGAAGGAAAACTAGATGCAAATATGGCTTTCGTTTCTTTCGAGCAATATTATGACACGCACAAAGAACACTTTTCGCCAGATTTAAAATTAAAAATTGCCGAAGCTGCAGACAACATTACCCGATCTTTTTCCGGAAGAAACAAGTCTGAATTGGTCATGTTGAGTCGTTTGCATTTATTGTTAAAAAAATAGTCCCGAATGGATAAATTTAAAGCTTATTTCGAGATTCCGATTGTCATTCGGATATCTTATTTCCTTATCGGCATTATCGTAGTTTGGGTTATTGTGAAGTTCGTTCAGCGCAAATTGCTTTCAAAAATTAAAAACAACGATAGTCACTACAAAGCAAAGAAGATTAGTGGATTTGTGGGATATTTCTTAACAGTTATTCTGCTTCTCTTTGTATTCAAAGATAAACTGAGTGGATTTTCTGTAGCCTTAGGCGTTGCCGGAGCCGGTGTTGCCTTCGCAATGCAAGAAGTTATAGTCTCATTTGCAGGTTGGCTAGCAATTTTATTTGGTGGATTTTACAAAACGGGGGACCGCGTTCAATTGGGTGGAATTAAAGGTGACGTAATGGATATTAATGTCATCCGTACCACGATAATGGAAACTGGCGAATGGGTTAGCGGAGATTTATACAACGGACGAATCGTATTAGTAGCAAACAGCTTTGTTTTCAAAGAACCTGTTTTTAATTATTCAGGTGATTTTCCATTCCTCTGGGATGAAATTAAAATTCCAATTCATTATGGAAGCGATTATGAAGAAGCAAAAAACATCATCTTACAAGCCGGAAAAGAAATTGCCGGCGACATAGGTGATAAAACCAGAAAGCAATGGAAAGCTTTGCAAAACAAATATCTATTGGAAGATGCGACTACTGACCCAATGGTTTCTCTAGTAGCGAATGACAATTGGGTTGAATTCACATTGCGCTACGCTGTGAATTACAGGAAAAGACGCATTACAAAAACTGACTTGTTCATGTATATTTTAAAAAACGTAGAACTGACACAAGGTCGAGTGAAATTTGCCTCTGCAACCTTTGAATTGACTGAAATACCTGACATCAAAGTTAGCTTGGCGAAAAACGAAAAATAAATTATTAAACACCAATAAAATGAAGAATATGATTGATTTAAACAAAACGATTAGTGCAATTCAGCAAGAATTTCAGAAAGAATATCCTAACCTAAAAATAGAGTTTTACAAAGAACTTCATTCTGAAGGAGAAGGATCCATGAAAGATCACATCATCAATGGTGATTTGACAATTGCTGACATTACAAATACCAATAGTGACAAAACCATTACGCCGACTCCAGAAATGACCGTAAACGAATTGGAAAATGTCTTTGCAGAATACTTCAAACTAGGAGCTCAAGTTTTTAGAAAATCAGGAATAGTATGGTTACAGACAACAACTTCAGATGATTTGACACTTGCCGAGCAAAATCAAACAGGAGATGGCTACAAAGACAACGATGACGATGAAATAGTTGACGCTATGGATAGACAAGAATTGGAATAATAAAATTATATAAGCTGATTTCAAATGGTGATTATCAGATTAAAACAAAATCACCTATTTACTTTTAGAAAACAAGATTATGGAAAACACAAAAACTATCGGAATTTGGATGGATCATTCATCAGCCGATTTAATCGATTTAAATGCTATCAAAAACAATCATTCTATCAAATCAAATTTCTCCTTCTCGATGAAAGAAGAAGCTTTGAGTAGAAGCGAAAACATTATGAACAACAAAGAACAGCAAATGCAAGGTGCTTTTTATAAAAAAATTGCCGATGAGCTATTGAATTATGATCACGTTTTGCTTTTCGGACCTACAGATGCCAAAAAAGAGTTACATAATTTCTTAAAAAAAGATTTACATTTCAAAGACATTAAAATCGATGTTGAATCAGTTGATAATATGTCCGACAATGAGAAAAAGGCATATGTAGAAAATCACTTTGCGGAGTGATTTTCAAGGAGTAATAAGTTGGACTGCTATTAACTCTCTTAGTGGTCCAACTTCCAAATAATTAAATCAACCCAGCAATTTTTTCAAAAGCGTCTTCGCCTTTAATTACATATTGCTCTGCCCCTTCTTGAATTGTTCTAGCCGCCTTCAAATAACTTTCTTGACTTGATAACATAATGAACCTAGTTTTTGGTAAATGCTTCCGAATTGCTTCTAGAATCTCAAGACCGTCAGCTGCATTCTCATTTACTGTGTTCAAATAAAAATCAAGAATAACTATATCTGGATTTTCAGAAATGTGCTTAATCACCTCTTCCCCTGCATGAAATACATGGATTTCGTGTTTAACCTCTCTAGTCAAATAATCAGATAAAGCCATTGTCAGCATTTCGTCATCGTCAACAATAAAAATCTTTTTAGGAGTTACTATTTTCATAAGCTAAAAGTATTTTATCAAATATAGAATTTTTAAACGCTTAGCGCACCGCTAATTCCTGTTGAGCTAACTTGATTCTTTCGGATAGGATTCCAAGTCTTTCATTCACCACGGATAAATTCCCTCTATCTCTCAATTCATTTTCTAACTCAATGGAAAGCGATTTTGTCTCTTTCATTCCCATCATCGTGAGCTTTGTATTGAAACCGTGAATATGATTAGCAATACCTTCTGTATCTTTCTTTTTTATAAGGTTTTCAAGTTTTTCAAGAAAATCTGGAGTAGATTTTATAAAAATCCCAATGTACTTCTCCATTTTAACCTCATCTCCTTCACAGAAATCTCTTAAATAATTGAGATTTGTAACTGTATCGGTTTGGCTCTTCTGATTTACCAGCGGTTTAATGGTGATTGACTTATCATGCCTAATTTCAATACCTAGAGGTTTCGCTATACCTGATATTAGATCATGCGTTTTGAATGGTTTAGGAATATACGCATTCATGCCTGCTTCTATGCACCTATCGAGCTCAACACGCATAACGCTGGCAGTTAGTGCAATAATTGGCACAGAATTAATTTTCACATCCTTACTGTTTCTTATCTTTCTGGTCGCATCAAAACCATTTAAAACTGGCATTTGGGCGTCCATAAGAATCACGTCAACACTTTCGTCAAGTATATCAATAGCTTCTTGTCCATTCTCGGCTTCAAGAATAGTTACTTTGGAGCGCGAAAGCAATGTATCTCGCGCAACAATGCGATTGTATTCATTGTCATCAGCAATTATTATTTTCAATCCATCAAGTATACTGCCGTCTATATTTTCATCAGCCGAAATTCTATCCTCATAACGTTTTTGGTCTCCAAGTTCAAAATTTATCTCAAAATAGAAAGTTGTTCCGCGACCAACAGAACTTTTAATTCCAATTGATCCACCCATCAATTCAACCAATTGCTGCGAAATAGACAATCCAAGACCTGTTCCTCCATATTTACGCGTATCCGAAGCATTTGCCTGATTAAAACTGTCAAAAACAAAACGTAATTTTTCTTCAGGAATGCCTATTCCAGTGTCAATTATCGCAAACTTTACCTTTTCTCCTACCTTGGTCACTTCTAGAAATACGCTACCTTTTTCGGTAAACTTAATCGCGTTCCCAGCCAGATTGATAAGTATTTGGTTCAACCGAAGTGGATCACCCAAAACAATATCTTCAATAGCAGGGTCAATTTTAACGATAAACTCAAGGCCTTTCTCGTCGGCTTTGTGTTTTATAACTTGTTTAACTTGATCGATTACCTCTGAAATGGAAAAATCAATTTCTTCTAATTCCATTTTACCTACTTCAATCTTTGAAAAATCTAGAATATCATTGATAATCTGAAGTAAGTTATTAGATGCTTTCCGGACTTTTTCTAAATACGAACGTTGCTTGTCCGTTAACTCCGTTTCAAGAACTAGGCTTGTCATTCCTGTTACAGCATGCATAGGAGTTCGGATTTCATGACTCATGTTTGCGAGAAAACGTCGTTTCACATCTTCGGAGCGTTCTGCCCGTTCTTTTTGTTGGGCCAATTCATTTTGAAGTTGTGTTGATTCAGTTAATGCCTTTCTTTTTCTGTTTAACAAAACGAACATAACAACTCCAATAATACAAAAGCCCATCAATGAGAAAATTACGGCCGAAAGGTTCTTAGAATTATTAGCAGATTTTTCTAACTGACCCTCTATTTCTGAATTGATTCTTTTTAAGTCCTCAATTTCATTTTTGTATTCCACAAGTTTATTATTCGCTTGAACGGCAGATTGAGCTAGCAAAGTAACCGCCCTTTCTGTTTGACCCTGACTGTAAGAATTAAACAGGATAATTGAGAAAACGAAAAGTATTTTATTTGTGAATCTTACAACTTTCATAATATCGGAATAAGTATTATCGTAGTATGGTAAATATAAGGTTCTTACATTGAAATAAGAAAACCGAAAGATTTATACTTACCACATAAGTTTTTAAATGTGAATTAAAAAGAAAGCCTTCACAACTGAAGGCTTTCTTTATTAAACATGTATGACGATTATTTTTTTCTAATTCTGTGAAATAATCGAAGTGGATTTTATCCTTTCATTCATGTAGATTGTGCTAGCTTCTTGCGCTAACCGTAGTAGTAGATTTTTGTCTTTTTCTTGAAATTGCTCATTTTCAATTAATAAGTCAACGATATAGGTTACCATATCTAACTTTTTAAGATTAATTGGAAAATAGAAATTTTCGTTTCCAAACAATTCATCCATCAATTCTTGAGAATAGCCAATTCTAGCCAGCTCTTTTCGAGAATCATTTATCATCTCTAATGAGTCATCCATATAAGAAGTTATTATTACTTCTTCCTGTGTTGATTTGTATTCTTTATTGCACGCCATGGCAATAGTAGTACTAAAGAACATTAACGAAATTATGGTTAAACTTTTCATAGCTGTTTATTTTTAATTGGTTTATAATCTAAATTTACGTGTACTCTTTGTGACTTTTATTTTTTTGTCATGAATCGCTACTTTCAAGTCATGAAACCTTATATACGGGTTATCGGTAAGTTTTATAAGAATCCATTTGCTTTAATAATTGTGCAAGTCGCCACTACATCTATTCCATTTAGCAAATAACAGGTTCTTCCTTTACGGATGGCTTTTTTGTGAATCAATCGGTTCAATTCTGAAACAATCCACATATTGGCTTTACCTTTTGAAGGGATATATTCATTTGGGCCTACCAAATCTCTTGGAGAACTGCTTTTTCTGAATTCAGGAAAAATGTCACAAAATACTTTATGTATAGTTGGGTTGATATCATAAGAGAAGCTCAATATACAACCAGGGAAATTTTTGTAACTTTTATTTTCTTTCAGTTCATATTCAACTATAAAATCTGAAAGTGGCCGGTTAACAACTTCACTCATACTTACTATTTTCTTTTTCATTGCGATTGTTTTTAAATGATAGTGTAAGTTTAGAAACTCACGAAACAAAAAATAGAGATATGACATGAACCAAGCAATTTGTGTCATGAACTAGTCAAATAGCTTTTACTGTCTCTATTCATCAAAAATTTGTATCATTGTTCAGTTAATTATTCCATAGACTGACTACAGAAATAAACTTATGGCCGTACAGAAAATCTTAATTGTAGAAGACGAAGATTGGATTGCAGAAGACCTTCAGCAAACACTTGTCGAACACGGATATGAAGTAGTAGCGGTTGTTGATAGCTACGAAAAAGCATTGCTGCAATTAAATCGAGAACAACCAGACTTAGTTATATTAGACATCCGATTAAACGGAGTTGGAACAGGAGTTGACATAGCCCGAGAAATCAATGAGAGATGGAAAATACCTTTTCTGTTTCTTTCATCACATATCGATCCAAAGACCATGCTGGACGTTCTGAATGAATCTCCACATTCTATTCTTACCAAACCTTGTAAACCTCAAGATTTAATAGCTGGCGTTCAACTGGCGTTAACAAAAGGAGCTATTGAAATATCTTCCAATACAGATAAAACGGTTGCAGAAGATTTCTTTGTAAAGAGCGAACACGCCTACCAAAAAATTGAAATATCAAGACTTTTATACATTAAAGGAGAAGGCAGCTATACGAAGCTTCAGCTTGCCACTGAACGGTTAGTTTTAAGAGCAACCATGAAAGACTTTGAGTTTCTTGAAAATCACCCAAAGTTGCTTCGTGTTCATCGTTCTTATATCGTGAATACGGATCATATAGATAAAATCTTTTCCAAACACCTAGATGTTAAAGAGTATGAAATCCCAATTACAAAAGAAGGAAGAGAAGAAATAATGAATAGAATAAATACGGTTCGTTAATCTACTTTTTTCCTAATTAAGAACAGTCCGGTTTACTGAAAAAAAGACTGATTTTTCCTTTATAGGTGATTCTCGTTTAATAGAAGAAAAAGATTAATGAGAACCGTCTTTTTTTGTTATTAACATTTGTTTTCCTAATTAAAACGGGTTCTCGCATTTAAATGGTTATATTTAAAGGAGGTAGCATAATAATTATGAAAAGAAGAACTTTTCTGTTTTCAATCCTTGAATAAAAGATTTCATTTAATGACTAATTCCCAAAAGCTGTGAGAATAAGAAACTAATTTTCACCTAAATGAAACAAATGACTTTATACATTCAGAATATGGTGAGCTTAAGATGCAAGTTGTTTGTAAAACAAGAACTTATCAATTTGGGCTTAAAGTTCAATTCACTGGAGTTAGGTGAAGTTCATCTAGACAAAAAAATAACACCCGAAGAATTTCAAGCATTAAAAATTGCACTCCACAAGTCGGGATTAGAATTAATGGACGACAACAATTCAATCATAGTGGAAAAGATTAAAAATATCATTGTAGAGATGATTCACTATACGGATGAACTACCTCAAATTAATTTTTCGGATTATTTAACCGAAAAACTAGAACAAGATTACCATTCACTTTCTGAGCTTTTTTCGAAAACAAAAGGAATCACAATCGAACATTTTATCATCATGCACAAAATTGAACGTGTGAAAGAGTTGATTATTTACGATGAATTAAATTTGACTGAAATATCTTATAAAATGCACTACAGCAGTGTGGCCCATTTGTCCAATCAGTTTAAAAAAATCACTGGGTTAACGCCTACGTTTTTCAAAAACTTGAAAAGCAAACAAAGAAATAATCTCGAAAGTCTCTAAATCTCATATACAATCATGTAACTCTAACCTTTAATTGTGTAAGGTAATAAGTTCAAAGTCTAACGATATTTGTCTTGTGTTGAAAATGGTTTCAATACTTAAAAAAAAGACAAAATGAAAAAATCAATTGGAATTATTACATCCTCATTTTTTTTAATCGGTTTTCTATTCACAAGTTGTAGTTCTCCATCAGAAAAAGTTGAAAGTGCTGAAGACAATTTGACGGAAGCTCAACAAGAATTGAATGAATCTAAAGAAGACTACAAGAAAGAAATAGAAGAATATAAAATGCGTTCAGCTGATCAGATAGCGGCAAATGAAAAAAGTATTCAAGAATTCAATGCGCGAATCGCCGATCAAAAAAGTGAAGCTAGAGCTGATTACAAGAAAGAAATAGCAGAACTGGAAAGTAAAAACTCTGACATGAAAAAGAAAATGGAAGATTTTAAAGCAGACAGCCAATCTAGCTGGGAAAGTTTTAAAACTGAATTTGGGCGTGACATGACAGAATTGGGCGACGCATTTCGCGACTTCTCTAACGACAATAAAAAATGAGTTCCCGCAACAGCACTAGTGCTTTCGGTAACATATTGTACCTCGTAGCGGTAATTTTGGTCATTCTTTGGGCAATCGGCTATTTAGGTTACAATGCTGGAGGCATTATACATCTACTTTTGGTAGTTGCCGTAATTGCAATTCTACTTCGAATTATTCGAGGTATGTAAATCTAAAAATATAATCATGAAAAAAAATATATACTTTATCAGCGCTATTTGCGTCTTATCAATAACTGGCCTGTGGGCTCAAAGTGAGGATAGACGAGAAAATTTTGAATTCGGTATTAAAGCCGGAATAAACGCATCAAATGTTTGGGATGAACAAGGGGAAGATTTTCGTGCCGATACGAAAGCCGGCTTAGCCGCAGGAGTTTGGTTTGGTATTCCAATTGGCACATTTCTCGGAGTTCAACCAGAAATTCTAATTTCACAAAAGGGATTCAAAGGATCTGGTACATTACTAGGTTTTCCTTACTCATTTAGCAGAACGACAAGTTATCTTGATATTCCTTTGCTAGTGCAATTGAAACCTGCAGAATTCATAACCATTTTGGCAGGACCTCAGTTTTCTTACCTGTTCAACCAAAAGGATAATTACACCTTTGGGACGAGCAGTATTGATCAAGAGCAACAATTTAGCAACGATAATATTCGCAAGAATATTCTTGGTTTTGTAGTAGGATTAGATTTACTCTATGAAAACCTTGTTGTTTCAGGCAGAGCTGGTTGGGATTTTCAATCCAACAACGGCGATGGAACGAATTCTACTACTCCACGTTACAAAAACCAATGGTTACAATTTACCCTTGGATTTAAAATATAAAAACTATAAGTATTCAGGTAGTTTAGTTAAAACTGCCTGAATACTTTTTAAAAAAGCAAACCATGGAAAAAAGCAGTGAATTAGAAAAAGCCAAAGCACATATAATTGTTGAACTCATTGAGTATTTGCCGAATGCTGTGGTCAGCAAAACCATTATTAAGAAGACCACAGGAAACGTTACAGCAACCTCCATGGAAATTGGTGAGGAACTTGGTGAAAAAACCAGCCCTTTTGATACATATATTCAAATTATCGACGGATCAGCAGAGATTAAAATCAAGGACAAAATCATTAAATTAAAACTGGGTGAAGGCGTAATTATCCCCGCACATTCGCGACATAGCCTAAGTGCCAATGAACGTTTCAAAATGATTTCTACGTTAATCAAAAGTGGTTATGAAGAATAATATTTATTAACTATGTGTTTTTCTGCTAGTGCGAGTTTCTCCGCAGGCGCTGTACTAATTGTAATTGGAATAGCTGCCATTAAGAAGACCAAACATCCTTCACAATATTTATTTGCGAGTATTCCTTTTATTTTTGGTGTTCAGCAAATTTCAGAAGGGATTTTGTGGATTTCACTACCTAATCCTGATTACATTCAGACTCAGAAAATATTCACCTTCGTATTCCTCCTGTTCGCCCAAGTAATTTGGCCAATTTGGACTCCAATTGCTATTTTACTTTTGGACAAAAGAAGCACTCGAAAAAGATTTCAAAAAATATTGGTTTCTGCAGGCGTACTAGTTGGAGTGTATTTGGCTTATTGTTTAATCGAATACCATGTGGAGGCGAAAATAATTGGTCATCACATTGTTTATCAGCAGGATTATCCAAATTACTTTAAATACTTTGTCATCATATTTTACGCCTTAGCTACTATTGTCCCTACCTTCTTTTCTCATATCAAAAGTATGTGGATTCTTGGAGTTACCATTGTCCTCGCCTATTTCATTTCGGCTTTTTTTTACGACCAATACGTACTTTCTGTTTGGTGCTTCTTCTCTTCTATAATTAGTCTTTCAATTTATATTATCATGACTAAACTTTCTAAAGTTCATGAACAGCGTTTATCGAACAAATCGCTTTAATCTTAAAGAAGCACCTAATCATGTAAGTCTAATACTTAATTCTGTAACATCTGCGGAACTTGTACTTCCTAATTTTGATGAACGAACCACGGAACAAATTATTTCAGTTAATTAAATTAAAAAAAAATTCATGAAAAAATCAATCATATTACTTGCTATTGGAGTTATTTCTATAGGTACTTCTCTTCAATCATGCAATGAGAAAACGGACGAGAACAGTGAAGTTAATTCTTCCAATAAAATCAAGGACGATACAATAACAAGCATGAAAGAAGAGATACAAGATCCGAAGGTTTTAATCGTTCAAAATATGCACGACGTCTATGAAGGAGAAACAAAGGCACACTTTAAATATGCAGCTTTTAGTAAAAAAGCGAATGACGAAGGTCACCCAGAAATTGCATTGCTTTTTAAAGCCGCTTCTGATGCGGAATTAATTCACGCCGAAAATCACAAAGTGGTTCTGATCAGAATGGGAGAAAAGATTCCTGAAATTACAACTGAATTTGAAGTGAACTCTACCCTTGAAAATTTAAAAAATGCGATTGAAGGTGAGAGTTATGAGTTCAACCCGATGTACCCTGATTTCAGTTATGAGTTCAACAGGATGTACACTGATTTCATTAAAAATGCAAATGCAGCTGGAAATTATATGGCTCGAATAAGTTTGACTTATGCTTACAAGGTAGAAAAAAAGCACAGAGATTTTTATAAAGACGCTTTGCTTAAAATGGAAGCTGGAACAGACAATACACTTGCTAAAATTTATTATTTGTGCCCAACATGCGGTAATACCTATGCTACAACTGCACCAAGTCGTTGTGAAATTTCAATGACAAATTCAAAACTTTTTATAAAAGTGACGAATTAGCCTTTCAATTTATATTATCTGACTAAACTCCGGTAGGCTGAAGAACAACTTTCATCGAAATAATCACATTCATCATAATCATGTAAGTCTTACTACAAATTCTGTAACATAAAAGGACCTTTTGTGATGTATATTTATAGGACAATGGAAATCAATCTGTTGCACTAAAATATCGAAATGATAAGCTCAAAAACAAGATGCAAAGCTACACGCTATACATGGATAATTCCGTGTATGAATGGATAAAAGCACTATGACGAGGAGCGCTTTTAACCATAAAAATTCAAGAAAAATGGAAAATCAAGAAAGATTGAATAGTAAGATTCTTTCCGCAACAAAAAAAATTCAAGATGAATATCCTGAATTGGTTAAATACATGAATGAAATTCCAATTAATTTCTCAGAGGACGCAAGTAATGAAGTGAAGGAGAAGGAATTAAAAAACTATTTGGAATCATTAAAGGATATCGCAATTAATTATGCGAAAGAACATCCGAATCCACAGGACTTAAAAAAACGACCATGAAGCAAGAAGAAAAGAAAATAAAACCAGCTAAAAAAGATTTCCCTGGATATCCTTTGCACGACAGCAAAGAAGATATTTACCAACAAGAGAAAGAGTTAACTGATATAAATCCTGAACAGATTTCTAAAACAAAAACACCCAATGAAAAAATAGGGATGAAAAATGAGAAAGCTTTTCGAGATGACATGTCTGGCGATGATTTGGATGTCCCTGGATCTGAATTAGACGATCAACAAGAAAGTGTGGGCAGTGAGGACGAAGAAAACAACTATTACAGCTTGGGTGGGGACAACCACAATGATCTCGACGAAGACAACGGATAAATCACTCAAAAAAAAACGAAAAAATGACAATACAATTCAATACAGACAAAACGATTAACGGAGAAGAGAGGAAAGAAGATTATTTCACGGCTCAAATTGAAGAAGAGCTTGAAAGATATCAATCTCACATCACAAGAATAGAGGTTCATTTATCTGACGAAAATGGCAAAAAAGATGGTTTAAAAGATATTCGTTGCTTGATTGAAGCACGACTTGAAGGAAAGCAACCAATAGCAGCGTCAGATCAGGCTGACAATATTGATTTAGCCGTTTCTGGTGCTTTAAACAAACTTAAAGCCGCATTAAAAACAATAGTAAGCAGAAGTAAAAATCACTAAAATCATTAAAAATAATAGTATGAAGACTGAAATAGGAATAAGCGAAAGCAACCGACAATCGGTAGTTACCGAATTGGCAAAGATATTAGCGGATGAAACCATATTGTATACAAAAACAAAAAAAGCGCATTGGAATGTTGAAGGTTTAGACTTTTATGACAAACACAAGTTTTTTGAAACACAATTTGGGGAATTGGACGAAATAACGGACAAAATTGCCGAACGAATTCGGTCTCTAGGGCATTATGCTCCAGCTACATTACACTCTTATTTGGAGTTAACGCATCTTACAGAAAAAGCTAGTAAAAAAAATGATAGCCACGGTTTTATTAGAGAACTTTTGGAAGACCATCAATGTATCATCATCGTTCTTCGAGAAAACATTAAACCCTTTGCAGATAAATTTAATGACGCCGGCACCAGTGATTTTATTACAGGCATCATGGAAAAACATGAAAAAATGGCCTGGTTCTTACGTTCACATTTAACAAATTAATTATGATGTATCAAGAAAATTATCATTGGGGAATGCACCTTACTTGGTGGATTATTTGGTGTTTCTTTCTTTTCTGGATCTTTGCTACCCCTTATAAAATTCCCGGACAAAGAGCAACAAAAGACACACCACTTGATATTCTTAAAAAACGTTTAGCTATAGGAGAAATAAGCAACGAAGAATATCAAGACAAGAAAAAAGTTCTTGAAGAGTAAAAAAATAAAAATAAACCATGGAAACAAAAAAAATAGCAGGTATTTGGATGGATCATTCAGAAGCAAACATTATAGACTTAAACCCTAAAAAAGATAATCGCACCATAAATTCAGAATTCACTTTTTCTATGAAAGAAGAAGCGTTGAGCCGAAGTGAAGATTTAATGCACAACAAAGAACAACAAATGCACGAAGCCTACTATAAAAAACTAGGCGATGTAATTTTAAAATATGATCACGTTCTTCTTTTCGGTCCAACACGTGCCAAAAAGGAATTGCACAATTTCTTAGGAAAGGATACACATTTCAAAGACATAAAAATTGACGTTGAGTCAGCTGATAAAATGTCTGACAATGAAAAAACAGCATTTGTGAAAAACCATTTTATTTAGAAATAATTTTAAAAAAGAAATCCTTCTTTCAGGAGGATTTCTTTTTTATCGTTTGTCTGAAACTTTTATATTCGTGTATTACGAAGATAAATGGCAATAAACGATAAAGAACATTTTTATCCCAAAACTCAAAAAGCGTGGCGGACATGGTTGGAAAAAAATCATATTGACAAAGATGCCGTCTGGCTAATTTTGTGCAAGAAAAGCTCAAATCTGCCGACTATTTCTTGGAGCGACTCTGTTGACGAAGCTTTGTGTTTTGGTTGGATAGATAGTGTTAAAAGAAAGCTAGACAACGATCGATCCATACAGTATTTCAGCAAAAGAAAACCAAAGGGAACTTGGTCCAAGGTTAATAAAGAAAAAGTAGATTTATTGATAGAATCTGGTAAAATGACCAGTGCAGGAATGAAGTGCATAGAAATTGCTAAACAAAACGGTTCTTGGGAAATCTTGGACAGCGTGGAAGCATTAATTGTCCCTAAAGATTTGGAACATGCACTCAACGCCCTTCCTAATGCAATGGATTACTTCCAAAGTCTCCGTAAATCTTCAAAAAAGATACTATTGTCATGGCTAGTTTTCGCCAAAAAGGAGGAAACTCGTTTGCGTAGAATTGCAGAAATTGCTGAGAACGCAAGTAAAAATAAAAAGCCAAATCAGTTTTAAATCTTTTAACATAATAAGGGTTAAAGATTCACAAATCCCACCCCCCTAAGCCCAATTCAACCAGGTTTCATACAAAATTCCTCTACTTTTGTTGAATGAAATATCTTACCCTATTGGCAATTTTATTAAGTTTTACCTTCTTGTCTTGTGGAGAGAAAAGTGACACCGCACAAAGTGGTGAAAAAGAAATCACTTTTGAAAATAAGGGGCATGAGATCGTTTACAACATGGTGCAAAAAGTTGGGAATTATTCAATGCTTGCTAAAAAGAAAGATGTTGTATACAACTACAATTATGAAACACCGGATGGTGAAGCCGATAATTCAACGGAGAAATATATTTTCAATGGTGAATTGTCATATGGTTTATTTGATAGACATGAGCGCACATTTCCAGATCTTGAGGGTTCAATTGAACAAGGATATAACGGGAATGAGTTTTGGTTAAAAAACCAAGGTGAAATTGTTACGGATACCAATAAATTAAAAAGAGTCGCTTTCTCTAGGCCAACAAATTTCTATTGGTTTACTATGTTTCAAAAACTCTTGGATCCAGGATTGAAGTATGAATACCTGGGTGAAAAAGACCTAATCAACAAGACCTACGATATCGTGAAAATTTCCTTCGTTTCACAAGACGATAAACCAACGGATATCTATCAACTCTATGTGAACAAGAAAACTGGTTTGGTTGATCAATTTCTATTTACGGTTGCTGATTACGGTAAAATGGAAATTCCGTTTTTAATGCAATTGAAATACGAAACTATAGACGGAATGATGATTCCTACCAAACGCCAATACAAGAAGTCTACTTGGAATGCGGATCTAAGCCACGAGCAATGGACTAAAGTGAATTGGACCAATATTAAATTCAATAATGGTCTTAAGAAGGACGTTTTTAAAAAAGAAAGTTTGGGCTTCTATTATCGTCAGGAAATTAAGAATTAGGTATTAAACTTAACTTCTTTTTCTATATTTGATTGCATATAAAGCCTGAGAAATGCCACAAAAAGCAATCATCTTATTATTCCTTGGATATCTGTTTTATTCCTGTTCAGACAAGAAAATTCAACAGTCTGATTTATTGAGTTCTGGATCCCACAAATGGAGCATAGAAGCTTTAAATCAAAAAGCAAGCGATCATTTGGATAGTACCAAAAGGGACAATGACCTTTTCAAGCAGGACATTGAAACTTATGCCAAATATCCAGAAGTTTTTCAAAGTTACCCCTTAAACAAATCACCTTTTCCTGTTGCGGAATATGACTATGCTGTTTCGTATGTTCCAATTACCATTATAATGGATGGAAAAGTATTCAAAGGAGTAAAAGTTGGCGAATGCGAAGATCCAGATTGTGAAAAGGTAATAGACAAATTGACTTTGTTGGTTTTAACCAATGATGAAGAGGCCGAAGAATTAACCATGGTTGATTCAAGAAATTTCCCCTATTTGACTGCTCAAGGTTATGTCAAGTTTTCAAACCACGAATATGAATGGACATTTTCTGCAAGTCCTGATGGATTTTCTACTCTATTGCTCAATATGAAACTCTTTGATTTGCGATTTGGCGAAACTGTACTCATCTACCCACAATCCGATAACTCGTTTCTTTACGACCAAATTAAAGACTCGCCAAATAACTATGCGAGCTTAGACCAATTTGAAAAGTCTATCCTTGCTAATGAAAGAGTGAAATCGCAATTGAAATCTGAGAGAAATATAAAATAAATCTTTTTTCATTTTGAATAGTGCAATAAACCTGCTACATGGTTGGAAGTAATGCTTTTACCTGCTAGATTATCTTCAATTCTAAAAGAATTATTCATATCTTGTTTTATCCAATTTGGAAAATTGAAGACACTCCTACTCATAGTTTAACTAAAATCGATAGTAAGATGAAACAAGAAAAGTTAAAACAAGTGTTCGTGCTACTCGCAATAATGGCATTGACCTTTAATTCGTCAGCACAATCCTTTGAGAATTTGAATCATTTACCAGGACATCATTTGAAAACCTACTACAGCGATGGTTCTATGGCTCAGGCAGAAAATATGGCGAATCGTTGTGACCGAGTTATGTCATTTTATGCATCCATACTGCAGTTTGAACCTTCTGTTACATTATTGGTTCTATCTCCTGCAGATTGGACCAAATACACAGAATTTCCTGTTTACGGAATGCCTCATTATGATGATGCTCAAATACTTATAGTTGCTTCTGAGGATAATGATTTTTGGAAAAGTTTTATTCCAGCAATGGAAAAGTTACCTTCAGATCTCGCAAAAGAAATTTCTACCACCTACGCTAGTAAAGATGGAGAATTAACAATGAGGGACTTTTTTGATCTTTTGGCCATTCACGAATTGGGACATGCTTTTCATATCCAAGGCGGCCTTAAAATGCAACGAAAATGGATGGGAGAATTATTAGCCAATATATTTCTTCATACTTACATTGCCGAAAAAGAGTCAGATTTGTTGCCCGCACTAACGGTTTTCCCAAAAATGGTGGTCAGCTCAATAAACAAGGAAGATTTAAAATTCACCACCCTAGAGGAATTGGAATCCAACTACGGATTACTTGGTCAACAGTTTCCTCAAAACTATGGATGGTATCAATGTCGTTGGCACATGGCCGCAGGAGATATTTACGATGCTGGAGGTATAAAAGCATTTAACGCACTCTGGTACGAATTACAAAAAGAAAAAGAACAACTGGACGATGCAGCCTTCCTCCTGCTTTTGTCAACCAAAGTAGACCAAAGCGTCGCAAACGTTCCTCTTAATTGGAATGAGTAATAAACAAGCATGAATCAATGATAAAATTCTTTAGAAAAATTCGTAAAAAATTGTTGGCAGACCTGCCTGACGGCAAGGCAGGAAACCCGCCTAATGGACGGACAGGCAAATTCGGTAGTTATTTGATCTATGCCTTTGGCGAAATTATACTTGTGGTTATTGGAATTTTGATTGCTTTGAGTGTCAATAACTGGAACCAAGAAAAAAAAGATAGAAAAACTGGTGAAGAATATTTAGCAAGAATTCACAGAGATCTGGTTCAGGACACGACCAATTTTAGAAGAATACTAATCAGTAACAAAATTTTAAGAGAAGATATCAAAGGATTGCTTGTTTCTATATACGCGGGAGTAGATAATATCAAGCAAGTTCAAGAAATGAGTAAGACATTTGACGATGCACTGGACCAGGTATTTATTACAAATGATAACACTTATAAAGGCATGGCTAGTTCTGGAGCATTGAATTTAATTCACAATATGGAATTAAAGGATGAGATAGTTGATTTGTATAGTGAATACGAACAAAACAAAGCTTTACTCTCGTCAATTAGTGAATGGATGATCAGTATAGTTAATAGAATGGACTCTGAAACTGACTTTCTAAAATTTGGACAGGGCGTTTCTGATATTTTCACCACACCAGAAATGTTAAATGAAAAGGATTTTGCTTTTATAAATAATAGAGAAGATCCAAAGTTTAAAATTCTCATTCGAGCTATTTCTGCTGCAGCCTTTAATCAAAGCGTATACAGTTCTTATTATCATAAATTAATAAAGAGATCTGGGGCAGTTTTAAAACGTATTGATCAAGAATTGAAAAAATAGCGAGTACACGACATGATAAAATTCTTCAGAAAAGTCCGTCAAAGCTTTTGCTAATTTTCGATTTCCGCAACTCCCCTATTTCACCTTACGACATTCGATTGTGAGCTCTCAGGTTATTGGTCTAAACTTGTAGTGTTCATTAAAACAATTTGAAATGAAAAAAAGAGCACAAATAATTTTTGCGATAATTACTCTCTTTAGCACATTCGCTTCGGCTAATGAGTTAACAAATGAGATACCTGTAACAACATTAGTATCGGATTTTAGTAAAATTGAAAAAGATTCCTCTGGTTTTGTGTTGGTTCATAAAACAAAAAATGTCAAGCGCTTTGTTCCATTAAATCAATACGTAAAGCTTAACGCAAACGGTTCTGCAAAATTGAAAATTAAGGCCAATGTAATTTCGGTTGATGATAAACAAATGTTACTTGTTCACAGGTTAAAAGGAAAAAGCGATACAATTCGCGTCCAATTAAATGAAATTACTAAAATTCAAATTTACAATTCTCGGCAAAGTAATCTTAATCTATTAGCCGGAAATATGATAGCGACATCAATACTTGTAACACCGGTTGCATTATATTTGGGCTATGGATTGGCCGAGTACGGTCTCGGTGGTGCTTCTGCGATTAGCTTTACTATAGCCGCTGCACATATTGCTGCGTTTAAAATGGCAGGCTGGTTAAGAGGAACGAAATACAAATCTCAAAAATGGACAATTTTAAGTTCAGAAATATACTTGAAAAAGAGTTAAATAGGTTTAAATCGAATTGCAATCGAATCGTTCTTTCTATTTCGTTTGACTGCGATTTCCGCAACTCCAAAATTATTTCCTGCGGCATTCGATTATACCTCTAGAATTTTTTATTTTAGACTTGTACAAGTAAAACAAATAATAAACCATAAGCTGCCAACAAAGCTGTTACTTAGACTTAGGAGTATGATGAATCTTAAAAAAATGAAGTTCATGATTATTGCGATTGTATATGGAAGTGTGCTCAGCGCATGCTCATCTTACAATCACCTCAATTACCGCAGTGAAAAACAAGGTACTAAAAAAACAGCAAAAGAATTAGACAAAGAAGCCATCACGGAAGTGCCGGTTGATCTTGAAAAAGAGAGGGGAATTATTCTTCCAACAAAAAAGGCTCATGAAGCTCAGGTTGATCTTACAGCAGAAAATGAAGGTTCCGTTTTGGCGGACCATTCAAACGAGAAGTCTTTTCCCTCAACTTTACCGGAAAATAATTCAAAAATTTTAGTAGAAAATTTCGTTGGTGACACTTTAGAAAAATCGGCAAATAAAACGGATCAAATTGCAGAAGAAGAACCTGCTGAAGAATCTGTTGGTAAGTCTCCTAGTAATGGTGGGGTTCTGCTCGGCTTAGGGATAATTTTAGCTCTGACCATAATAATAGTCTTAATTGTTAAGTCTGTTAATTCCGCTAAGAGTAATTTAAACTGGTAAACACAAAGTTCTTCATCACCATTGATATCAAAATCAATAAAAACAACTATTAAAAAAGAAATTATGAAAAGTTTTATAATCACATTAAGTCTACTATTCATGGCCAATGTTAATGGTCAAATTATTGGAACTGGATATTTTAATAATCTTGCAATTTGTCAAAGTGGCAATCTAATGACATGGGGACATAACGGAGGCGGTGAACTCGGCACAGGTAATTCAATGACCGTTCAAAATTCAAATGTTCCAGTAAACGTTATTAGCCTAACCAACCTAACAGCTGTGGCTGGAGGAGATTATTACGCCATGGCTTTAAAATCGGATGGAACGGTTTGGTCGTGGGGAGAAGATGGCACCAACAATTATTCTGATGTTCCTGTTCAAATTGCAGGTCTTTCAAATGTAATTGCAATTGCAGGCGGAAGCAGTCATTCTCTTGCACTTAAATCGGATGGAACGGTTTGGGCTTGGGGCTCTAACTACCAAGGCTACTTAGGAAATGGAACAACCACGCCAAGCTCAACACCTGTTCAAGTAAATAATCTTTCATCTATAACTGCCATTGCAACAAAAGGTCGAAATTGTATTGCCTTAAAAAACGATGGAACAATTTGGGCTTGGGGAAGAAATTCTTATGGTGCAATCGGAGACGGAACAACGATCGATCGATATGAACCAATTCAAGTTAGTGGTTTATCTGGCGTAAAAGGAATTGCGACAGGAATTGAAACTTCTTTTGCCCTATTGAGCGATAGCACGGTATGGGCTTGGGGTTACAACGCTGAAGCTGAACTGGGCATTGGCAATACAATCGATCAACTGACACCTGTTCAAATACCAAATTTCGGAAGTGTAAAATACATCGCTTCAGGTTGGTATCATTCAGCTGCAATAAAAGCTAACGGTGAATTATGGATGTGGGGCGATAATGGTTTTGGATACTTTGGGAATGGTACTACAAACCCAACATTAGTTCCTGTCGAAATCCCAAATCTCACGGGAATACTTGCTTTTTCGGGAGGAAGATATCATTCAGTTTTTCATAAAAATGATGGCACAATATGGACTTCTGGGTTCAACGATGAAGGGCAACTAGGAGATGGAACATATAATCAAAGTCCTAGCCCTGTCCAAGTCATAAATCTTTGCCAAATGACAAATAACCTAAACGAAAACAATACCCAATTAAATTTTAATCTATATCCTGTACCAACGTCTGACAAACTATTTATTGAAATCGAAAATAAAACGAATGTTTCCATTGAAATAATTGATGGTACTGGGAAAGTACTTATTGATGAACTTTATAGTCAATCTGGAATTGATGTGAATGAACTTACCCAAGGTCTATATTTCTTGAAGATAACCAGTGATAAAGGTTCACAGACAGTTCAATTCAATAAGTCCTATTAAAAAGGTTCAATTTACAGATAGCTTTTGGTAATTTAAATCGCCCAATTTGCGTTTTCCGCAACTCCAAAATTATTTCCTGCGGCATTCGATTTTACCCCTAGAATTTTTTATCTTAGACTTGTACAAGTAAAACAAATATTTAAACCATAAGCTGCCAATAAAGCAGTTACTTAAACTTAGGAGAATGATGAATCTTAATAAAACGAAGTTAATGGTCTTAGCTATTGTATTTGGAAGTATAATGAGCTCTTGCTCTTCATACAACCACATCAATTACCGCAACGAAAAGCAAGTTGCTAGCAAACAAGACAAACAAATCGACAAAGAAACGATCGCTGAATTGCCGATTGAACAGGGTATTGAATTGGGAAGAGAAATTATTCTTCCGACAGGCGAAAATGAAACCTTAGTCAATCCCGCAAATGTGGCCGGTGATCAAGGTTTGGTTTTGGTAGAAAAAAACAAGAAAAAGTCTTTTACAGCAAAACTTGCCAACATCAAAGGACCAAATAATATTATCGCGAATTTAATTGAGAAAGTATCTGATCATCAGGTGAAAACATCCATTAAAACTAGCGATGAATCAGGTAAATCACAACCACGTAAACTTTACGATATTTTCTTTTGGATTATGGTTGCGTTAACGATTGTCGTTGCCGTATTGATGATTACTGGCACCTATCTAGCATTCGCTGGTTCAATAATAAATCCATTTTATTTAATGGTTCCTGCTTTCGTTTTGTTCTTATTTGGGTATGTTCTATTGATTCTTCTAAATTTCGTTTTACCAAAAAAAATAGACAACGCCGAGAAAGACAGTGCCTTTGGCAGAAAGAAAACATTTTCTATGTTGACATTTATTATGGCTTGCATTCCCTTAGGCGCTCTTTTAATTATAGGTATTAGTTATTTAATCAGCAATGGTGGTTTTTATTTTTAAGGATTACTACTACTACTCGCCCTCAATAACGCTCAACCGACTCTTTGTCTTAGTTAATTCATACCACAAGACTTGGATTCGGTTGAGGAGGTTGAAACCATTTTTTTTATTAATATAGTCTCAAAGAAGAAATTCTTTGAGACTTTTTTTAGTTAGGTAAGTGCCTAAGTCATTCTAAAGAAAATAAATTTCTGCCGTTAATTGACTTATTATCAACTCACCAAGCAATAGCTATCTTTAATAAAATACTGTATTTTGTAACCTCTTCTGAATGCGAGTGGTCTAAGATTATATAAACCATAAAAAATAAGAAAATGGCAGTAGAAATTTTAATTCCTTTTATCGTGTTTACAACAATCTTTGGGGTATTGTACACATTTTTAATGACAAGAAACAAAGAGCGCTTAGCTATGATAGAAAAAGGTGCTGATCCAAACATCTTTGCCCAGAGAAGAACCAGAATAGGTATTAAGCTCGGATTATTGTTAATGGGCATTGCTTTTGGCGTATTAATGGGGCAAATGATTACGCATTTGAGTTCCATGGATAAAGAGCCAGCAACAATATCAATGATTTGTCTTTGGGCCGGTGCTGGATTGGTTCTTGAGCATTTTTTATCCAAAAAGGATACTAATCAGGATGTATAAAGATGGTCGATCTAGACGATAAAATATACATTCAGCAAGTATTGGACGGAGAAACTTCGTCCTTTACCCATTTGGTGAATAAGTACAAGGACATGGTGTTTACCGTCTGCTACAGAATTACCAAACAGCGTGAAGATGCGGAAGATCTTGCCCAAGTTGCTTTTCTAAAGGCTTTTAAAAAGTTGCACACGTTTAAAGGATCATCAAAATTCTCTACGTGGTTATATACTATTGCCTATAGATCAGCTATTTCTAAGTATCAATTAAAGAAAATCGATACAGTTAGCGAGGATTATCATATGGATAAAGCAACAGAAGACTCTTTTCCTCAGCTTGAAGAGTTGCAAGGTCAAGAACAACAATTTTACGTTCAAAAGGCGATTGAAAGCCTTCCTGAAATTGATGGAGTTATCATAACTTTGTTTTATATTGATGAAAGTAGCATTCAGGAAATCGTCGCGATAACTGATCTCAGTGAGGCCAATGTAAAAGTTAAGCTTCATCGAGCTCGAAAACAACTAAAAATAAATTTGGAAGCCTTACTCCAACATGAATTAAAATCTATCATCTGATGAAGGAGAATAAAAAAGAAATATTAAAAAAAGGGTTGATGAAAACTGACACTGATTTTACTTCTAAATTGATGAATAAAATCAATGCTGAGGAAGAAGCCTTGTCGAATGTGTTGACAAGACACGGATCCGTTTCCACATCTCCCGACTTCACCGCTCAATTAATGAGTCAACTTGAAGGTAAATCAACTGCTATTCCTTACGAACCAGCTATCTCTAAAAAAGCATGGATAGGAATTGCTGCAATGTCCATAGGGCTTGTCTTTTTCACCTTAATCTCAGGAACCGAAAACTCTCGCGAATTGGGAGTACAACAAGGCTTTGGACGAGTAATGAATGATGTAGGGACTTTCTTTTCTGGTGGATCTATTTTCAACTATGTTATGCTTGGCAGCTTACTACTTTCTATTGGTCTTGTGGTTGAGCAAAAAGTGGGCAAGAAGATGTAGCTCTTGTAAATACAGATTGACCTATTTAGGCTCGATCCTTTAATCCCACAAAAAACATCTCCAACAGACCTTTGCCTTTGACTTCAATTTCGCCTCTTTTTTCAAAAACAAAGGCTGGATCGTCTGCAATAAAATCATAGGTGGTTTTGCTTATGTTCACTTTGCCAACAACTCCATTCGATTCAAGTCTACTTGCCGTGTTGACAGTATCTCCCCAGATATCGTATTGGAATTTTTTAATCCCAACGATTCCTGCTACCAATGGACCAGTGTGAATACCTAAACGCATTTCAAAAAATGGCAAATTTAACTTCTGCTGTTCGACTTTTCTGTTTTCTATAAAATCTTGCATTTCAAGGCCAGCTAAAACGGCTTTTTTCGCTGACTCTGCATCTGGAACTGGAAGACCGCAACCAGCCATGTATGCATCTCCAATGGTTTTTATCTTTTCAATTTGATATTTTTCCATGATATTATCGAAGGCTTCAAAGCAGGTGTTTATTTCAGAAACGAGATCTTGAGCGCTTAACTTTTCTGAAGCAGCTGTAAATCCTTTAAAATCAGAAAAAAGAACAGAAACTTCGTCAAAATTTTTGGCCTTAGCTGAACCTTTTTCTTTCAATTCACGGGCAATCTCAGCAGGTAATATGTTCAGTAATAAATCGTCGGACTGTTTTCGGGCCTTGCTGATTTCTACATTTTTCACTGCCAATTTATTTCTATTTCTTCTGACGTTGACAAAATTGTACGCCAAGAATCCTAGAGTTACTAGTAGTCCAAGACTACCGATTAAAAGAATAATCTGATTTCTCTTGTATTTAACGTTGTTCAGTTCAACACTTAATTTCTCTACTTTCAGCGCTTGAATTTCATTGGCCTTTTTTTCGGCTTCATACTTTTCCTGCATATCCGCAATGGCTTCGTATTTTTTAATGCTCAATAAGGAATCCTTCAAAACATTAGAGACCCAAAGTTGATTATAACCATTCTCAAAATCCTCATGTAGCGAATAAAAATAGGCTTTGTTCTCTGCGTAGCGTTGGTGATCCTGAAGATTACCTGTTTTTTCGGCGTAAAATATTGCAGAATCAATATACTTTAGGGTTTCTTCGGTGTCACTCGATAGCCCTGCTAAATTGTTGTAGATAATTCCTAAACGGGATAAGTTTCCTTCTCTTTTGGCAACCTCAAGTGCCAATTTCATGTATTCAGATGCTGATTCAAAATTTCCGTTCATCGCATAAGCTGAACCATAATTGATCAATACTTTCTGCTCCATTTGGGCATTTTTAGATTGCCGTGACAATTCCAAGGCCTTTTCAAAAAATGGTCGAGTCAGATCAATGCTTTTATTTCCATAGCTCCTGAGTAAATACAGTTTGATAAGTGTTGCTTCATCTCGCCATTTTTTATTGTATAAACCTATTGCCCGTTTTGCTATCGAATCCGATTTACCCGGTTCCTTCAGAACGGCTTTCAAGGCAGCTTTAGCGTATAATATTTTGATCAAATATGCACTGTCGCATTTGGACTTTTTATAGAGTCTATCCATCTCTATATTCGTGGCACTTGCTTCTTTGTATAAACCAGAAGACGATTCACATGTCGATCGGATAATTAAAGAATTGAGCTGCTTACATTTTTCACCAGTTTTTGTATAAAACGAGATCAATTCATTACACTGTTCTCTGACTTCAACATAGTTGTCAATAGTAAATTCATTTAACTGGGTTAATAATGCGTCAGCCTTAGACTGCGTTAGCTGAGAAAAGGAAATTAGAGAACAATGAATAAAAATTATGCAGAATACATATCGCCTCATCATAAACATGAATTTAATTCAATATACTTTCAATTAGTTAACGGATTACCAATTTATCATGCGTCTTACTCAATTCCTTCAAGCGCCTTATCCATTAAGAATTATCCCTCAACAAGTTCTTGCACAAAAATCCATGTTTGTTTTTTAACTCCTTTTTTAGGGTCGGTTATCATTGCTTCCATTTCAAGAATATCGTCATTTCCATTTTTTATTGCAGATAGACAAGAACCAGTGCCCGATTTTGTGCTTTTATCATATGATTCAATTAAACAAGAGTCAACTGAGAGTACATCGAAGTATAAAGGCGTATCCATTTTATCAGATAGAACGGGTGTTGTGCCAGATAGCGAAAAATAACTTGTTGGCTTAAAAGCGGAGTTTAAGTAAAAAACACCCGTTACTCCATTACCTTTTTCATCCACATATGGAATTTGATTCCAATCCCGTTTTGCTTTTTGGGCAGTTGTTGGAGTTTTAGTAATTGCAGCGGAAGCAAGCTCAATTTTGCCGTTACTTGTAACATAAAGGGCTCTCGGTTCGTTATCAATAATTACTTTATAATAAAGAAGAGTTGATGTGTCATTTTTCATAATTAGTAGATTTAAAAAAGTAAGTAATTTATAAACTTATTCGTTTCGAATTTATTCTATTGTTCAGAAAAAGGAACCAAGTAGGAGTGCAACTAATTGAACTAAAGTTAACAAAAAAAAATAAAGTCTCAGAATTTCAGGTCATTGGCTTCTGAAAGCGTCTTCAACATTTTAATTTTTGTCGTTGGCGGTGCAGTGCTAAGTTTGAATATTTGGAGTCTACTTTGATAAAACATCAATTTGCAAACCTAAAATGGATACAGACTCGTTTATTTTTAAGCCAGCATTCGTATTTATCCTTCGTCATCATCTTTATTGTTTCCTGTTGAATCTGAAGTGATCCCAATGGCAGTACCTATGGCAACGCCAAGTGAAATCCAAAGTCCAAGGTTATCCGTTGCGACTCCTATAGCTATTCCAATTACAACCCCAATAGTCAGTCCTTCTAACATTTTTTTTCCTTCTTTCATGTTTTGTTATTTATCCTTAATTAGAAATTTCGGGTTAGCTATTTAACCTTTTCCCTCCTTTTACAATTAACCATATTGCAAGTCCAAGTTCTCCAACTGCCATTGGAAGCGCTAAAATCATTTCCAAATCTCCAACCCAAGCTGATTGCGTTAAAGTCAGTTTCAGGAAGTGGACAACAACATAAGAAACACCAGCAATTAGTGCCAAATACCATAAAATCTTAGGTATTCGGGAATGAAGTTTCATTAAGTATCCAATCAACAAAAGATGGATTCCAAATAGGATTAACCCAGCACTCCAAATTGTTTGGAACGCTTGAAAATTTTGGATAATAATCGCATTACTTGCTAAGGGCTGACAAGCATTTTTCGCTAGAAAAAACAATGCAATTCCCAATAGTACCGTGTAAGCCATTCTCATAGCGCCAGCGAGAATTGTAATTTTCTGGTTGTACTCTTTAAAATACTTATAAAGCGACCAAGAAACCAGGATATCCAGTAGAAGGACGATTAAAATTGCCAATAACATCAATTTATACAGTTGCAAATTGATGGCAAGGTTGCTTTGGACAACATCCAATTGATTGGGATTAAATAGTGTGGGAAACGCATGACCAAAAGCAAATCCACCAATTACCGCCATTAATAAAAGTGCGTAGCCAGTAATTTTTGCGAAAATCCTATTATCTGTATTTTTTTTATTTTTCATTTTAATTGATTCAGAAAGTTGTGTTATAAACTAAATGGGTGAATTTGTTTCATGTTGGAAAAACCTCTATTGGTTCTCCGTACTCGTTTCGCTCCAATTACACGCCAGCCGAACAATAGCGATGGTTGTTCCTATTTCAATGATGCTACAGAACAAGTAATATTTCGCAGGTGAACCCGCAAAAAGTGTCGCAGTTTGAACAAGCGTCATGAGTATTCCTGCACTAATATTTGCCCATCGATTGGCTTTATGAGATAATATTCTTGACAGCAGAACCATAGCGATCGGAATTTCCATTAAGATTGCTGCAATCAATAAGAAATCTTCATTTATTGCCATTCCGTTTACCTCACCTGCTAGATATTGATTCAATAGATTTGAATCCATTAATCCCATTATATCGCAGTACAAGTAATTTAGCATGGCGAATATCCATAAAGTGGAAAGCATTGTTTTTCTGTCTATTTGTTTTGTGTGCATATTTTCAAAAATTTGTTACTCGTTCTTCTATTAAGAGTTGGTTTATTATACTCAGCGTTAATTTTTCTCGAAGGTGAATTTGTAGCGATAAATCATTTCTTCATCGTAGGTTTCCTCAATGAATAATTGATTCAATTTGTTCTCCACTTTTTGAATGAGTTCTTCCTGCGTACCTGTTGCTCCTTGAACTACAATACGTCCGTCACAAACCTGAAAACTTACCACCACAAAATCTTGATGATATTCATCCAATTCTACTTCACTTAAGTCAAGTATCAACTTATCTGAGATTTCATTTTTTAGAGAAGGGTTGTTTGCTCCTAAACTGGTTTGTGTGATGATTAGCGCAATAATTAGAATTAATTTTTTCATTACTTTAATTTTTGGTTGACTGTATTATTTATTTCTACAGCTCGATTACACGACAAAAGTACAAGCATGATAACGCCCAAAGGTTCTGAATTACAGAAGCTTGTTCTGAATTATAATTCAGAACTCATTAGTTGATTTCTCTAGAAAAATAAAATGGAAAATTGTTCGGAAAAGCCGACTATAATTGGTTTACAAACTGTTTCGGTGTAAGTCCAGTTTCTTTTTTGAAATAGGTATTAAAGACGGTTTTGGAATTAAATCCACAGTCGTACGCCAATCCTAGCAAGGTGATGTGTGCATTCTTGGGATCTTTGGCAAGTTGCTTAAATTCTTCCAAACGATATGAATTGATGAACTCGTTAAAACTCTTCCCTATGCTATCGTTGAGCAACCATGACAACTGATTGGGGTGAATTTGAATTTGATCTGCCAATGCTCTTAGCGAAAGACCAGAATCCAAATAAGATTTCTTTTCAACTAGTTGATCCTCCAATTTTGATTTAAACAGAAGTACAGCATCTTCATCCAAAAGTGCCTTTTTCTTATTCTTTAACTCCAATTTAGGTGAGGAAGGAAATATGGTGTTGTGAAACTCAACGTAGCGTGCATCGGATTTAAGCGGATTGACAATTGGGTCTGCATATCTCAAAAGCAACAAAGATGATTTGGTTTCTATACCTGAACGAATCCAGTCAAATGCTTTTTCCATGTCTCCCAAAGCAGCATACATCATAAACACAAAAGAGTCATATGTAAATCCATCTGGTGACTTAGCATGTTCTTGCAGTATTCCCAAGTATTTATCTGTATTCTTTTGGTCCTTTTTTAAAGCGTATGCCAAGCCGACAGCGCCAACTCTCTCCGCTTCGACAAACCATTCACTTTCGCTATCGTCGAAATAATGAATCACTTCATCGTATTTCCCCATCTTTAATAAACACAAACATTTTACAGAGTGTGCTGGAAGATTTTTTGGATTTACTTGAAGACAATCATCTAATTTCACCAATGAGCTTGAGAAATCCTCCGTCATGTAATCAAAATAAGCACTAAAAAACAAGGTTTCTTGTGACAAAGGATCTATACCAAGGGCAATATCTAAATGTTTTTTCGCTTTCGCTTTTTCCCCACTCAAAACATATAGAAAAGACATGAATTGTTGGGCTTCAACATAATTCGGTTTCAGTTGAATTGCCTTTGAAGTGTGGTCTAATGCAGCAGTAAAATTGCAATCCGTAAAAAATGAACTATTGGCTTTTTGGTAATAAATCTCTGGATTTTGTGGGTCAAGAACAAAAGCACGATTCACCAATTCATTAGATTTGCCCCATGCTTCCATAAAGGACATTACGCCGGTCATTGCCATAAAACTGTAAACATCACTTAAACCAACGATTGATTCAACATGATTAGCATCTAGCTCTAATGCCTTTTTGTAATAATCTTCTGAAATTTTCACATCCTCTGCATTCCATTTATTCTTATGAAATCTTGCCATCAAGGAATACTCGTAGACATTGACGTTGTCTGTTTGTTTTTTTACGAGGTGATCTTGCAACTCAAAATGTCCATAATTTTCTCTGATTTTGTCAGCAATCGACATGCTGATTTCATCCTGAATTTCAAAAATATTGTCCATTTGCCTATCCCAAGTTTCAGACCAAAAATGGAAATCTCCTTCCGCCTGGATTAATTGCGCAGTAATCCTTAAAACTTTACCAGAAAGTCGAACACTTCCTTCTAAGACAATTGATACATCTAAAGTTTTAGCAATTTCTGAAATTGGTATTTCTTTGTTTTTAAAGTGAAAAGACGATGTTCTCGAGGTTACTTGAAGCTGACCAATTTGCGCTAATGCATTGATAATCTCTTCCGTCATACCATCACAAAAATATTCGTTCTCCAAATCGGAGCTCATATTCTTAAAGGGTAAAACTGCTATGGATAATTTTCTCGCCAAAGTCAGGCTAAGATAATTTAAAAAAAACGAAATAATCCCCAAACGGAAATTTAGCCTCTGTCATCGCCTCTTCTACACGCTGACGAGTTTTATTTTCATTAGCTGATTTTAAAGGATAGTATTGTTCACAAAACTTAAAGGATTTCTTACTATTTTGTAGAAAAGATACAACCCATGCACCAAAACAAAATCATATTCATGACTGGCGCCACCTCTGGCTTAGGAAAGGCTAGTGCTCTTAAAGCAGCTAGTAATGGTGCGACTTTGCTGATTTTAGCTAGAAACAAAAACAAAGGTCAGGCGCTTATTTCGGAATTCAAAAAAGAACATCCAAATGCTTCAGGTAAAATTGAAATTTTCGAAGGTGACTTAATTTCTTTCGATTCTGTTTATGCTGCTTGTCAAGAAATAAAATCAAAATACCCTGCAATCGATATGTTGGTGAACAATGCGGGAATAATGAATTTTGAATACAAAGAGTCGGTTGACAAAATAGAGGAAACCTTGCAAGTAAACCTGCTGTCTCCCCTATTGATTTGCCATATCCTTTTCGACAATCTAAAAAAAGCTCCGGACCCTAAAATTATTTTTACCAGTTCAGGTCTTCACCAAGGTGAAATAAACTTTAGTAATCTTGAATTCAAGGATTCCTTTTCTAGCTATAAGGTTTACAGACAATCAAAACTTGGGGTGATACTCGTCTGCAGATTACTGGCAAATTCATTGCGAGAGCATAACGTGGGCATCTATTGTCAACATCCTGGCATGGTGCGAACAAATTTGGGTCGAAGTTCTGGTTGGTTTGCGAGAATGATCTTTTACCTCATGGGAACATCTCCTGAAAAAGGTTCTCGTACTTTGAGTTTTCTTATGGAAACGCCAAGCGACAAACTAAAATCTGGCGAATATTATGCAAATGAAAAAATTACCGCAACTACGAAAGAAAGTTATGATCTAGATGTTGCGAAAAAACTATTGCAGAC
This sequence comes from uncultured Flavobacteriales bacterium, assembly GCA_963977135.1. Classification (GTDB taxonomy): domain Bacteria; phylum Bacteroidota; class Bacteroidia; order Flavobacteriales_D; family Crocinitomicaceae; genus UBA2040. The sequence goes on from CAXBNN010000006.1 coordinate 84,665, forward strand.
TGCAAAAGAGTATTTGCAAAAGTATATCAACACGGACTCGCCAATTTTCAAAGCAGATTAAAACCATTCGGACAGTAAAATAACGCAAGAGTGCTTCATGAGGAATTATAATCCATAAAGTAATATTGAAAATAACCATATTGCAGATATTAAGACGAATAATCATAGTATAATAGTTATCTTTAAATATGTCTATAAATCACTTCAAAATAGAAGGCTTAGATAGCAAACAAGTTAAACTTTCCAGAGAAAAATTTGGTCTCAATAAGCTCAACTACAAAAAAGAAAATAGCTTCTTAGATGTTTTACTTCGGATAGTTAAAGACCCTATGACTATTCTATTGTTGGCTGCATCTTCTATTTACTTTATTAGTGGCGAGACAGGTAACGGGGTTTTTATGGCCGTTGCCGTTCTATTTATCGCTTCCATTTCATTATACCAAGACTCTCGTAGTAAAAATGCCCTAGAAAAATTAAAGGATCTTTCTCAACCGCATTGCAAGGTGATTCGGAACGGGACCGTTGTAGAAATAAAAAGTGAAGAATTGGTCGTAGGAGACTTCCTTTTGGCAGAAGAAGGCACTTCAATAACCGCAGATGGCACTATTGTGCATTCCAACGACTTTTCGGTAAATGAATCGATACTTACAGGTGAATCACTTGCTGTTTTTAAAGATAAAGACAAAGAAAATAACTTTGTTTATAGCGGGACTGTTGCTGCTAGTGGCTTAGCCGTATCTGAAATAACGGCTATTGGAAACGAAACCAAATTGGGTAAAATTGGAAAGAGTTTAGAAAGCATCAGTGAACAGAAAACTCCCTTAGAAATACAGATTACTAATTTTGTGAAATGGATGGCTATCGCCGGCTCAATAGTTTTTGTCCTTGTTTGGGTAATTAATTATTGGCAATCACAAAATATTTTAAACAGCTTCTTACAATCGCTCACTTTGGCAATGAGTATTTTGCCCGAAGAAATCCCTGTGGCTTTTACCACCTTCATGGCACTCGGAGCTTGGCGTTTGATGAAGCTTGGAATTGTAGTAAAGCAAACTAAAACAGTAGAGACGCTTGGAAGTGCAACAGTAATCTGTACAGATAAAACAGGAACGATTACTGAAAACAAAATGAGTTTAGCCAAACTATATGTTTTGGAAAACAATACTATAGTTAGCCCTGAAGATGAATTAAACAATAGCGACAAAGAGCTGATAACATTAGCGATGTGGGCAAGTGAACCATTTCCATTCGACCCAATGGAAATAGCACTGCATCAAGCTTACACAGAGCTTATACAAATTGACGAACGTTCTAATTTCAAAATGGTTCACGAATATCCATTAGGTGGTAAACCGCCAATGATGACGCATATATTTGAAGGAAATTCAGATAAAAGGGTTATCGCGGCAAAAGGTGCTCCCGAAGCATTAATCAATGTTTCAAAACTTACAGAAAAAGATAAGGAAGATATTCACGCTGCAATTCAACTTTTAGCAAGCGAGGGTTACAGAGTATTAGGAGTTGGTGTTTCCAATTTTATAGGCGATAGCTACCCAACAAGTCAACAAGATTTTTCTTTTCAATTTAAAGGTATTGTAGCTTTTTACGATCCACCTAAACACAACATCCAAAGCGTATTACAAGATTTTTACAAAGCAGGCATTGATGTAAAAATTATTACGGGTGATAATGCGGCTACTACAGCTTCCATTGCAAAGCAAATTGGTTTTAAAGATTATGATAAAACCATTTCAGGAGACGAGTTAATGGCGCTATCGGAAAAGGAGTTGCAGTCTCGGGTTATGGATGTCGCTATTTTCACTCGAATGTTTCCCGAAGCCAAGCTGAAAATAATCAACGCTTTAAAATCCAATAATCAAATCGTAGCTATGACAGGCGATGGTGTGAATGATGGTCCAGCCTTGAAGGCTTCGCATATTGGCATTGCAATGGGGAAAAAAGGAACAGAAATAGCCAAACAGGCGGCTTCCTTAATTTTGTTAGAAGACGATTTATCCAAGATGGTGGATGCGGTTGCAATGGGAAGAAAGATCTATACCAATCTTAAAAAAGCAATTCAATATATTATATCCATTCACATCCCTATCATACTGACCGTTTTTATTCCTTTAGCCCTAGGCTGGATTTATCCGAATATTTTTTCGCCCATTCACGTCATTTTTTTAGAGTTAATTATGGGACCAACCTGTTCAATTATTTATGAAAACGAACCGATGGAACCGAATACCATGTCGCAAAAACCAAAACCATTATCCACAACCTTCTTTAATTTGAATGAGCTTTCTACTAGCATTATTCAGGGTTTAATCATCACTGTGGGAACATTATTTGCTTATCAATTTGCAGTGTCAAGTGGTTATAACGAAGCACTTACAAGAACGATGGTATTCACCGTTTTAATCACAGCGAACATTTTTCTCACCTTAATCAATCGTTCATTTTATTATTCAATTTTGACAACCTTGAAGTATAAAAACAATATGGTTTTGTTTATTGTTTTTTTCACAATCCTTCTAGTGGGATTAATTCTTTATGTACATCCTCTGACAGGCTTCTTTAAATTTGAGGCACTGAATTTACATCAACTTTTGATCTGTATTTTAATCGGTTTCGTCTCCGTTATTTGGTTCGAATTCGTGAAAATCATAAGACGATTAAAAACTAGAAAGCCTTAAAAGTCCAGCTTCAAGAAGCTCCTCATTTATTATTATGAGCTACATCATATTTATACCGAAATAAAGTTAGAACCTTTGACTAAAAACAAATCAAAATGAGCCAAGTACACATTCACTTACTGATTACCCATCTACCGATTTTCGGTTCAATTTTAGGTGGAATTGTACTTGCCCAAGGGCTTTAGACAAAGAATAATCAAACAAATATTGCCGCTTACAGCCTTTTTTATAATTTCTGCAATTGGAGGTGTTATTGCCTACTTGACAGGTGAAGGTGCAGAAGAAACGGTTGAAAATATTCAAGGTGTTATTGAAGCAACAATTGAACAACATGAAGAATTTGCTCTTTTTGCGCTAATAGCATTAATCCTTTTGGGGGTGACTTCCATTTTAGGTTTTTTCTTGACTATGAGAAAATCTCCGTTGACTAGAACAATAGCATTTGTAATATTATTTATTTCTCTAATTAGTTTTGGACTGGTAGCAAGAACGGGGTATCTAGGTGGACAAATCAGACATACGGAAATCAATTCTACCACTAACACTGATTCGACGCCTTACGAAAGTGATGGTGACAATGATTAAATGGGACAGATGAAACTTCCAATTTTCATAAAAATGTAATGCCTGCGGATCCAGAATCTGTTGAAATTTATCGAGATACCCGGGAGCTTACCGCGTTTTTACAAGGGTTTAAACTGTTGAAGTTCATCCCAAATTTGTATTGAAAGAGAAGTAACTGCCTATGCTATCTTTTTTCTATATTTGAGATGCTAAAACGCCTTAAACCAATTTAAACTATGAAAAAGACAATTGCACTTCTATTCTTGGCTCTATCTTCAGCGGGTATTCATGCTCAAGAAAATAATGAATCTGATTATTTATTATTCGAAGGAAAGGACACTACTTTTTGTACTATAACTGTGTTGGCTAGATCAGCCGGAAACGTTTCCGATATCGAATATTATGATGTTGCTGGTGAAAAACACAAAGTAGATCGGAAAGAAATAAAAAATGTAAAATCACTTAGAGTTGCTGGTATTTCAATGGATTACGTTCCCATAAAAGCGTCAAAACCTGACAAGTACAAACGACACATAGAAATTGAATTAAATGGAAAAATAATTGTCTACAACCATACGAGAATAATTGCCGGCATTGATCAAAATGGCGATAGACAGCTATATCAGGTCGTAGGAGCGGGTGCGGCTATACACATGATAAAATTGCCAGACGGGAATTACTATGATTATAAGGAATCGGACATAAAAAAGTATGTTGCTCCCTATATGCTGAAATTTAAACCTTTCGCTGATTCCTTCAAGGAACCAATCTCCATGAGAAACATAGAAGCTGCTATTCTAAAATACAATGAACTGGGCGAATAAAGATGATTTTAAAAATTGAGTTATACTCCTTAATAGATCAAAGATTCACAAAACTACAATAGTCGCTTTTGAGAAAATCAAAGCACAAAGAATTAGACTAAACAATATACTTCAGAGAAAATAAAAAAGGGATGGTAATCTGAATATTACCATCCCTTTTCTCCCATAAACGGGTTTAATTATGCTTCTGCAGTTTCAGTATCGGCAGATCGGCTCAGCGCATAGATAACCAAACCAAAGCCAATTTTATTGATGGCATCCGCGATGTTGTAAACAATATCCATGGCATGTGTTGCCGCCGCAGGATCGTTAACTAATTGCACACCGAATAGCCCACCTGGAGTACCTAAAATGTAACCCAAAGGATAAATTGCCCAGCCAACTAAAACGAACCATGCCAAAATTCTTGTCGCTTTCGCTACTTGAGAACCTGATGTTTGAGATAGTTTGGCAATTTCCCCAAACCAGACTAAGTAAACGATATAGAAATAGGCTGCTCCAGAAACAACACCCCACAATACACTGTTACTACTGTCGATAGTTTCTCCAATGTAACCTGTTACAAGCATCACCAGTGATGCAAAAATCAATTTCCAAAGCAAGCCAATTTTGGCTCCACCTTTTTTGGTGATCAAGTAGAACTCCACACACATCAATGGAACGGTTAGAATCCAATCCACATAACGGAAAAAAGTAGGAGAATCTCCTGTTTCGAGATTGTAACCTCTCATGTAATAATAATGTACTGCCGCAATAAAGGTTATTAAACCCGATACGAGTACTGACGTTCTCCACTTTTTAGAGGTATTGTTTAATTCTAAAAAGAAGAATACTGATGCAGCCATCATAGCCATCGTTCCGATAAAGAATGTGAAGGCTACATAGTTGTCACTGGCAATTTTTAAATGTTCCATATATTTTATATTTTGATTTAATGCTTAACAAATGTTAAAGAAAAAAGTTTATCAAATGCCTAAAATACAAAGCCATATTTATGTGTATTTCATGGACTTGAATGAATTAATTCAATAAAATCAAGGGTTTTAAAAATAAAATAAAAAATTTTTATTTTAAAAAATGAAAAACTAATCTGAACTATTTTCATTAGTTTTAGATGAGATTTTAGTTAATTAAATCGAAAAAAGTATGTTACTCCTAAATGTTGAAATACAAACCTTTGGCTGATTGTATCAAAGAACCAAAATCCAGGAGAAACGTAAAAGCTGCTATTATAAAATACAATGAACTGAGCGAAAAAAGGCGATTCTAAAAACCAATATGGATAATCTATTCAATTTCTTCCTCATCCTACACATTCTTGCTGGTTCAGTTGGACTTCTCTTCGGAACCATAAATATCATCCGAAAAAAAGGTGATCAAAAGCACAAATGGATGGGGAAAATCTTTCTTTATGGCATGTTGACCGTTGGTTTATCCGCATTTGTGTTATCCATTATTCATCCGAATTACTTCCTTTTCATCGTTGGCGTCTTTACGTTTTATTTAGCTGCCACAGGCAACAGATATTTATCGCTCAAAGAATTAAATACAACGCAAAAACCAAAAATAGTCGACTGGGTATTGACCATCTCCATGTTAATCTTCGGAGTCGTCTTTGCCATTTTTGGAATTTACCACCTAACGAGAAGCAACACCTTTGGAATCGTTTTTATCGTTTTTGGGTTTTTAGGATTGAGTATGGTTCGTCGTGACATAAAAAACTACCAAGGAAAAATAGAAATCACAAATTATTGGTTGACGGCTCATCTCCAAAGAATGATAGGTGCTTATATTTCTGCATTGACAGCCTTCTTAGTTGTGAATGGGAAGTATTTCAATGGACTTGTACCAGGTTTCATCCTGTGGCTATTGCCAACTGTTGTTCTCGTGCCGCTCATATTCAAGTGGACAAGGAAGTATAAGGTAGAAAAGAAAAATAAGGTGTAATTACTTTGGAAATAAATTTGCTTTGAGTCGAGAACCTATTTTGAAAAATTCGAGGACACTGCTGAATTTATTTTTTAATTGGAGAACCAATTAACAATACCGATAACCCATTGCTAAGTTGGTCAACAATCAGACAATTGATGTATTAACCAAACCATAAATACTAGGAAAACTCTTGCGGTAACGAAATAATCTACTACATTAGTAATGAATAGCTTAAGGCAATAGTCCAATTGGGATTAGCCCATTGTTTCATTTCTCTAAACTACCGCAGATGAAAAACATAGGTCTCACCCTCTCCATTTTAGTTACAACATTTGTAATTCAAGCCCAAACCAACTCAAACCACCTTTGGGCAGTTTATCGCGCGCCCAACTCATCCTCTTTCGCCAAAGCGAAAGCTCTGCAGGAGTTGTTCAAGAGGGAGTTGATCCCTTTTCACCCCGATACCACTATTGCTTACGGGAATGCTTTGCAAAAGTTGGCCCGCAAGACAGGAGACCGGAACGCAGAAGCAACAGGTTTCTATTTCGTAGGGGCAGGGCTTTTGAATTTTAACCGTTACAACGAAGCGGATTCTTGCTTTAGTAGAGCCTTGTCCATATTTACAGTAGACGTAGATGAAACCAAAAAGGCCAAAGTCTGGATGCAGCAGGGCTTGGTAGCCGGAGGCAGAGGGTTGAACGAATTGGCCACAGACCTGCTAACCAAAGCCATGGGGGTGGCTGTTCGCTTAGAGGACAAAAAGCTCCGATCGGCTATTCTCACCAACCAAGGCAATTTATTGGCGAACGTTGGCGACCTTGCTGGTGCCTCGAAGAAGTACACATCCGCCCTTCAACTCGCGGAAGCATTGGCCGACACACTTTCTATCGCAAGCAACCTAGCCAACCTTGGCAATTGCTACAACGGGTTGCGCGATCCGGTGAAGGCACTGGCCTTTCAAAGCAGGGCTGTCGATATTTACACACGTACGAAGAACAACAAATTATGCATGCCACTACTAAACATGGCATCAACCTATATGTCAATAAATATAGACTCCTCATTCGCCTATGCCGAAAGGTCAGCGAAGGCAGCGGAAGAATTCAACAACCTTGGCGTCTTAGCCATGACCTATGGTTTGAGAGCCATGCTTTATAGGAACCAAGGCATGCTGGATTCGGCCTTGTCTTTCCAGAAACAAGGCGCAATATTGGCTGAAAACAATGAAAATCTAGGGTTTGCAGCGCGACTTCAGCTCGATATGGCCATGACGCTTGCCGACCAGCATCGCATGCCTGAAGCTATAGCAAAAGCGAAGGACGTGCTTCGTATGGCGGAGGAAAACCGAGACTTACAGATGCAGACCTTGGCTTTGGAATTCCTCTGGAGTCGGCAGCGCATGAACGGCAACTATAAGGAGGCATTTGATGCTTACACCCAATATGTGATTCTCACTGATAGCTTGAAACGGGAACAGAACCAGCGTGAAACAATACGTCAGGAATACAAATACGGGTATGAAAAGCAGGCCCTAGCCGACAGCCTCTCCTTCGCTTCGGAAAAAACTCTCCAGCAGAAAGAAGTGCAAAAACAAAAACTCATGCGCAATGGTTTTATGGGCGGCTTTGCCCTGGTTGCCATCTTTGCCGGTGTATTCTTCTTCCAGCGCAACCGTATTGGAAAAGAGAAAGCGCGTAGCGAGGAACTATTATTAAACATTCTTCCCGAAGAAATAGCCGACGAGTTGAAAGAAAAAGGTCATTCAGATGCCCAACTTATAGATCATGTAACCGTTTTGTTTACAGACTTCAAGGGCTTTACCGCAATGAGCGAAATACTCAGTGCGAATGACTTGGTGAAAGACCTTCATTACTGTTTTTCTGAGTTTGATCGTATTTGCGAGAAATACAATATTGAAAAGATCAAAACCATTGGCGATGCCTATATGGCCGCAGGTGGCTTACCTATGCCAAACAAAACGCACCCTTTTGATGCGGTAAACGCTGGTTTGGAAATGTTGGAAGTGATTGCACAGATAAAGACAAAAAAGATCGAACTTGGTCTTCCTTTTTTTGAGATACGAATTGGTGTGCACACTGGACCTGTAGTTGCGGGCATCGTAGGTGTTAAGAAATTTCAATACGATATCTGGGGCGACACTGTGAACACGGCTAGCCGCATGGAAAGCTCATGTGAAGTTGGTAGAGTCAACATCAGCCAAACGACTTATGCCTTGATTAACGATGATCCGGAGTTTACATTCGAAAACCGCGGTAAAATCGAAGCCAAAGGAAAGGGTGAATTGGAAATGTGGTTTGTGTCAAAGGCATAAAAGAATAAGACCTGAACGTTTTCTATATTTATGCGAAACCAAAACAATTATGGATGAAATTCTTTAATAAAATAAGACAAAAAATTCTTTCAGGTGGACAGGCAGATAAAACTGGCCGATATCTAAAATACGCATTTGGTGAAATAATACTTGTGGTAATAGGGATTTTATTGGCCCTACAGATAAATAACTACAACGGTAACTTAAAAGACCAACGCGAGATTACTAACACTTTGGAGAAAATTGCGGAAGAATTGGCGGAGGCAAAAGAAAAAGAGAAAAAATTCATTGCATCCTCTGATAACTTAATTTCTCAAATTAAAAAACTTTTAATTATCGTCAAAGAAGCAAACCCTGATTCTCTCGAACAGCATAAAGATTATGTGGGCGCTGTAGCAACGAATTGGTCAAATAATCGATCTTTTCCCTTTTTTCAAGAATTCATTAAAGGCAAAAACCTAAATAAAATAAAAAGTAAGGAAATTCGAAATTCATTTAGAACGCTAGAGAATAACATAGAAGACCTAAACTATTTCGATGAAACGATAGAAACACAATATTTACAGACCATAGAACCCTATTTCATTAAAAATATCAATTATTCGAGTGTCGCTTTATTTCCATACAGAGATTCATTAATAAGCGGCGGCCCAAGAACAAACTATACGGAATTGAGCAATAACCTTGAGTTTTGGAATATTATCACCTTAAAATTGGAATTGACATCCTTTCATAGAGGGCGCCAAATTCGTTTTCTGGAATTTATAACAAAACTCGAAGAAGATTTAAGTAATGAGATTAAAAACATGAGGTGAAGTACTTGTTGCTGAAATAGACAAATAAAAAGCCAAGCATTAGATAATCAAGGATTTTTTAATCGAATTATCAAGCATAACCTTCAAGAAATTTCAAAAATATGAATCCTTCAAAAGCCCAAATTCTTAGTATACTTTCCCTATTTTGTCTTTTAATTCCCTTGGGAATGTTTATTCTTTGGACAAAGGTATTTGATATGGCGGATGAACATATAGAGCGTGTTGCCATCTATAATTCTTATTTACCTCAATTTATGGAAACTCGACTTGCCTCTTCTGGAATAAGTATCTTGTTCGGTATTTTGGGAATTGTACTCGCTAGTATAAGTTTAAAAACATCTCACCGCATTTTAAGTGCCTTTAATCTACTTTGTATAATTGTCGGTGGTTCTGTTCTTATCTTGAACATTTGGAGTTTGCTTTGAGCCATTCTATTTCATACATCTCACTCACTCGCAAATCGTCCCAACTAGGGTTAAACTATGTTAAACTATTGATTTTATGACCGTTTAACAGAGTTACCAGCTTAAAACCTGTATACTACCAAACAACGAATTAAAAAATTAATTATGAGTACAACATTTTTGAATATCAAGTCAGGAGGAATGACCAAAACAGTCGCGAAACACTCTAAACAAGATGGTCAGAGTAACAAAGAATTTCGTGATTTTCTCAGTGATCAAATAGTGGAATATAGAAACGAGGGAATGGATGTTTTCAAGTCTCCAAGATATGGAGATGGCGATTACAACGGTTAACTGCCCTTTCACTGTAGAAACAGTATTAAATAATTTAAACTAAAAGGCTATTTTGACTATCAAAATGGCCTTTTAGTTTGTTGGTGCGTTTAGGAACGATTGATTTTCAGCTCAACTCAGTATTCAATTTTTATTTATAGCTTTGAGAAGCTCACAGAAAAATAGACAATCGCCACATGAAAAAATCAACTTCCCTACTCGTTTTACTCCTCGCCTTTGGTTCGTTTGCCCAAAAAGAGACGAAAAACAACTATTTGCTTTTTTCAGGAAAAATTGAAAACCCATTTTCAGATTCGGTATTGATCTTGGACAAGAATCAGGATGTGATGAAAGTAATCCTGTTAAAGAAAGACCACAGTTTCCGCGATACTTTGCGTGTTGAAGAAGGTTTTTACAGTCTACTAAACGGTCAGGAAAGAACGAAAATGTATCTAAAACCAACCTTCGATTTGTACGTGACGCTTAACACGAATGAATTTGATGAGACCATAAAATACAAAGGAAAAGGTGCAAATGAGAACAATTACCTCTCTAAAAATGCCCTTTTGAATGAAAGCTTCGGTCAACTAAATTATTACGGTTACTACGCAAAACTGGACGAAAAGGAATTTCTTAATCTGACCGATTCCTTGTATGTCGTTCAAAAAAATCTACTCGAAGCAACAAAGAATTTAGATCCAGATTTTCTCTACCTAGAATCCAATTCGCTGAAATACAATAAATTGATGAAATACGTGAACTATGAAAGCATGCGCCGCTTTGTGACAGGTGATCGTGAATTCAAGGTGTCAGAAAGTTATCCAAACCCATTTGAAAAGGTGAATTTGGGCGATGAAAAATTGGTTTCAATCAGCGAGTATATACAGTATATTCAATCCTATATTAGAAAAAAAGCCTCCGAAGGATTAACGCCAAGCGACAAACCTGTAGATTATACCTGGGAATATGTAAAAGCGGTGAAAAGTGAAATAAATAGTCCATTGCTAAAAGAACTGCTTTTGTATAAAGTAGGGAAAAATGAATTGACAAATGCCATAGACATCGATAGGATTTTCAAGGAGATAAACCCTTCATTAACCAACGAAGACCATAGAAACGAAGTTACAGCGGCCTATACCAAAATTAAGAAGACACAAAAAGGAGAACCTTCTCCTCTGTTTGAATTGAACGATATTAACGGGAAAACCGTTTCGCTAAACGACCTTAAAGGAAAGTTAGTCTACATCGATATTTGGGCAACATGGTGTATGCCTTGTATTAAAGAAATTCCTAGCCTAAAGAAATTGGAAGAAAGCTTTCATGACCGAGACATACAATTTGTCAGCATTTGCATAGAAGACAGCGAAGAACGCTGGAGAAGAATGGTTGAAGAGAAAAATCTTGGTGGCATTCAACTTTTTGCACCAACGAATAAAATTCCTTTCATTCAAGATTATTCCGTAGATGGAATTCCACGGTTCATTCTTATCGATCAAAACGGTAAAATCATCGACCCAAATGCCAAACGACCGTCTAACGAAGAATTAGTAAACGAGATTAAGGGGTATTTGTAGAAAGAATAGCGATTTGAGTTTAAATTGAAGTCGCTATTTTTTTTGTGATTATGGTTAGCGCTTGGGAATTGCAGTAACGGTATCCGATCAATTAAATCCTGGAAAGTAAAAATGCTGAAAACACAAAACTGTCAACCGCAGCTTTTCCAATTTCCCGTCTAAATCCTTATCTTCGTTACTCAGTTATACTTAAAACCAAACTTATGAAATTCAAATTATTGTTCGTGGTCCTCCTAATAATAAGTTCATGTGCAACATCAAAACGAAATAAGGATATTGAAGGCATATACGAGATTGCTTGTGGTAAATGTATTTATGATATGACGGGTGATGATTGTGACTTAGCCGTTTTAATCGATGGAAAACACTATTACGTGGATGGAAGTGGCGTTTCTGACCATGGGGACGAGCACGCAGATGATGGATTATGTGAAACCCCCAGAAAAGCACTAATCAAAGGACAGATTAAGTACGGTGTATTTTTAGCCGAGTCTGTGAAAATCATTACAGAGGAATAAATTAGTGTAAATTACTATTGACTGAATTGGGAATTTGATTACGGGGAAGCCTTAAGGTTCAAGTTTGCTATTGAAAAAGATTTCTTTGGAATTTTTCCGATTAAATACAGTAAGCAGATACAAACTGGTAGGTTCTATTTGTTTTTTCTGATTATTATTGGAACTTTTAGAGCAATTATTTATGAAAAGGATATGCTCCATGCTCACAAAGCATTGTTGAACTATAGTATTACCAACTACAAGCTATGATAAAATTCTTTAGAAAAATTCGTCAAAACCTTCTCAACGATGGCCTGCCTGCCGGACAGGCAGGCAAAACAACCAAATATTTTAAATACGCTATCGGAGAAATTATCCTCGTGGTTATTGGAATTTTGATTGCGCTAAGCATCAACAATTGGAACGAGAAAAGATTGAAACACGAACAGCTCATTTCGGTTTATGAGCGAATTGCCATCGATATGGATAACGATGTCCGACAACTGTCACGAACTGTTCATTATTACGATAGTTTGGAATATGTATACAAAAGAGTGATCAACGATTCCATTACACCTGATTTATTTAACGATGGTTTGTCGAGAATAATAACAGCGTCTTATGCCAACACAACCCTAAGCACAACAGGTGTTAATCAATTGAAAGAATTGGATGTAAAAGATAGTTTATCCCTAAACGTAATCGGTATATATGATTTCATGGAAAGCAGATTGGTGAACTATTATGAAAAAAGAATAAATGAAGAATCTGAGGAATTAATAAATATTTTTATTGACAAATACGATTGGTATCCTGAATGGATGAGCAAAACCATCCTGCAAAACAATAGCAGCAAAGAATTACAAGACTATTTTCTATACAGTTCTGAATACAGACATCGTGTCATAAATAACTACCAATTGCGATATAATAATTATTTAAGGTCGGTCAAACAAGTAATTATAGGACTTGAAAAAATGAAAGAAGCTTTAAAGAGGATAATTGAAAAAGGATAGATTGGGGGTTGTTTGCTGGATTGGGAATAAATCTTTACTGTTTTTGTGGATATCTTGGGGTTTTTCCCATTTTAATACGGGGAAAAACACGCGGTAGATGGGTAGTTTATTTTTATCTTTGATTGGATTGACAGCTTGTTGATCAAAAAAACCTTACCCTTAAAAACTAAACCAAAATATGGATGCACAAAAAGTCGACATGTTCATTATGTCAAACGGAAAATTCTTTGAAAGTCATCATATGAACCTGATTAGAGAGAGACTACTTATCCTAGATGATTCAAAATGGGCAATGTTATCAACTGTTGAGTTGAAAGACCCTACTACAAGTTTAATAATTTCAATCTTGGTTGGTTCTTTAGGTATTGACAGATTTATGCTAGGCGACACTGGGCTTGGAATTGGTAAACTTTTAACTTGTGGAGGTTTTGGGATTTGGACCATTGTTGACTGGTTCCAAATTCAGAAAGCTACAAGAGAAAAGAATATGAAAAAAATGCAACATTTATTGTATTAATGACATTCGACAGGAAACAGCTATATTCATTATTACTTATAGCATGTTTAGCGGGGTATATTTGGCTTTATTTTAGCATTACAAAAAACATCGCTGACAATATGCCAGCCGAAGTTTGCCTAATAAAGCGTGTAACGAATATGCCCTGTCCTTCCTGTGGTTCAACTCGTTCAATTATTTCATTGACCAAAGGCGAATTCGTCCATGCTTTAACTATTAATCCTATTGGTTATTTAGTTGCGACAATAATGTTGATCGCTCCTATTTGGATTTTTATTGATACCATTTCAAGAAAAAAATCTTTGATTGACTTTTATCAAAAAATTGAAACTTTTGTAAGAAGACCAAAGTTTGCAATCGCTTTGATATTACTTGTAATTATCAATTGGATTTGGAATATCTCAAAAGGACTTTAATACAATTTGGCTCGAAACATTGATTCAATTTATTTTTATCTTTGAGAAGCTAAACAACACATTAATAAATTGAAAAAGAAAAATGGCTAAATTTTTAAACACCACAGGTGTTTCGTATCATCTAGAAGAATTAATAAAAAACACTCAAGATCGGCTTATCCTGATAAGTCCATATTTACAACTACATCAAAGAGTTAAAGACCATTTATCAAATTTGAATATCCAGAAAAAGGATATTCGGATAATATATAGAGAAAACAAGTTGCAAGTCGAAGAAAGTAATTGGTTGGAACAAAATGTTGGAATAAGAACTAGCATTTGTAACACATTACATGCCAAGTGCTATTTGAATGAAAATGAGGCAATTGTAACCTCAATGAATCTATATTCCTTTTCTCAACAAAACAATGACGAAATGGGAATACATGTTACAAAAGTAAACGATACTGATTTATACAACGACATTTTTAATGAGGTTCAACGTCTATTAACCATTAGTGAAGAAATTAGAGTTTCAGTTAAAAAAGTTGACAAAAAAATCGAAGAACAGTCCGAAAAAACAATTTCTAATGTGATTGCCTCTGGAGATTCAAAAAACTCCAAACTCTTGACAACAAAAGAAATAGCAGCGATAACCGGTAAAAGCAGTAGAAACGTTAATTCATGGTTCTCTGATAAAAAATTAATGTATAAAAAAGGCGAGGATTGGATCACAACCAAAAGTGGAAAAGAAATTGGTGGTGTTGAAAAAGAAGGTCAATATGGCAAATTTGTAATTTGGCCTGAATCTTTGACAAAACAGATTATAGAATAAATAGTGATTGATAAATTGAAAAAGAGAATTGATTACTTAAGACTGGAGTTTTCTATTTTTTTTTGAAAGTAGAGTGTTGAGCATGCTAAGGGAATAATCCATATGGAGATTAGCCAATTGTTAGGTGCAATGAAAACTATGAAATTATGAGAATACTAAACACTGATCATTGGGAGGAACAAAACGATGGATTGTTATTTTTCGCTCAACTCATTGACGAAATGCTATTCGACTATACGCTTGATTCTTATAAACCTTTGGCACTTAATAGTCGATTATTATGTATTGAAGTTTTCGAAACAACAGAAGAGATACGTAATGGGTATATTCCTAAAAAAAATCTACAATCAGTTCTTGAAGAATTAGTTTGGAGTTTGAACCAAGACATTGCTGTAAAAAGAATTCTAGGCCAAAAATTTAAAAATTATTTGAATCAAATAAATCCTAGCAACTTTAAGCTTAATCAAACAGAAAATATTGTTCGATTTATTTATAATTTATTAAATGAAAGGAAATACCTTGAAGAAATAAAAAAATGCCTCATTGAACTTATAAGTGAAGGCAAACAAAAAAACAAAATTAAATCGCTAACTAATTCTTTTGTTTCGGAATTAATAAATTACGGATATAATCCCAATCACATTTATTATCAAAATATAAATTTCTTTTTTAATGTTGACAAGAGAGAAAAAATATTATGTCACGAGGATTTGAATGACTTCTTTAAAATATTTGATTTTGAAAAAAAATCTTTTACAGTCGTATTTATTGGAGGAATAATATTCAGACACTTTAGAGATACTCTTAATTCTTTTGATATTGTAGTTACAAAAACTTACAAATGTTTTTCTAAACTCAAAGATGATCTCGCTTTTGAAAGATCGCGTAAAAATGACCAATCATTCGTGATTTGTTCAAACGTTTACGGATTTGATCATCACTCGGCAAAAGAAAAAGCAGAGAGTTTAATTGGTCAAATTACAAGTATTTTCAACTTTTATCACCATAAAGAAAAGCCTGAAATTATGGATAAATGTGTAGTTCAACGAAATGACGATAATTATGTTGTAATAATTGAGAAAGCAACTAAAGCAGTTCTCAAGACTAAAACTGATGAATCACCAAGTGACGCGGCTAAATCAGTAGAATTAGCCTTGTCTCAGCTTAAACTTTCTTCAGAATCAACATATCGTTTTTCTAGAAGCATTGACCTACATGGTGCGGCATTAACATCAAATGCCATTGAAAATCAATTGCTCGATTTTTGGGCTGCCCTTGAAACCTTATTGCCAAAAGATTCAGAATCGAATAAAGATAGAATTGTTCAAATTTGTGATGGTTTAGTACCATTTTTACAAATCAACTATTTAAGTAAAATTATCAACGAACTTTATTTAGACCTAATTCAATGGAATAAGACAAAAATTAATCAGATTTTTAACAAAATAAACAATCACGAAAGTTACACAGATCTTGAAAAAACAGCAGCTCTTATAAGTTTAGACAGCTGCAAAGAATTGAGAATGGAACTATATGCCTTGTTAGGTGGTTTCCCATTGTTAAAAAACCGAGTATACAGTTTACATGAAACTTTGTCTAGCCCCAAATCAATTAAAAAAGTTTTAGACAGTCATATGGTTAAAATTAACTGGCACATTCGCAGAATTTACAGGACAAGAGGGTTAATAATACATTCAGGGAAGTATCCTACTTACACCGCCATACTTATCGAAAATTTGCATAATTATTTAGATTTGTTCTTAAAACGAATTATTGATTTATCGATTCAAGGAATGATTAAATCAATTGAACAAGGTGTGTTCGAAACTCAAACTGCATTATCCTTTCAATTGGGATTACTTGAATCGCACGAAAATGAAGAATTGAATGAATCTAACTTTAAAGAAGCTCTACTTGGAGAAATATAATTAAGAAACACCTAACACACGCTATTGCCATTTGAAAATGAACAGAATTACACAAAGACAAAATGAATCCAAATTCATTGAGTATTTAAAAGCTCAAAGGGTTGCTTACAGCCAATGCAAAATATATCAAGTATTTGATGTTATAAGTGTGCTTATGGCTATTGTATTACCCATAATTGGAATGTACAAAAACGACATTGTTAATTATTTAGGTGCTTTTGGTGTTTTATGGACAATTATTTATTTGGTAACAGAGAATTATAGAAAGAAGAAAACCGAACAAGGTGCAAAAATCCAAGAACAATTCGATACTGAACTTTTCGAAATTCCTTGGAATAACATACTTTGTAAAAGCAAAATTAACACAGACACTAGTATTGACTTAGCGAAAGAATATAAAGGGAAAGATTTATCAAACTGGTATTCATTGGAAGTTGATTCTTCTTTACCAAAATCAATTGCTATCATTCTTTGTCAGAGAATTAACTTCTCTTGGGAGTTAAAACTTAGAAAAAGGTATGTTGCTTTTTTATTAATTCTCCTAGTAGCATATTATGGAATTTTCATTGGATTTTTTGTTTCAAAAAATATTGGATTCTATGATATACTTTTACTCATTGCACCTTCTCTTTCATTTCTAATTTATGGCGTTCAAAACAGTCTTTCTTTGAAAAATCATATTAATTCAAAAAATGAAACGCTTAGTCAAATAGATGAGATTCTAAACAAATATTCTGGGAACAGAGAATTGCCAAATGATTTAATTTTAAGACAAATTCAGGATATAATTTACACCGAAAGAACTGTACCTGAAAAAATACCTGATTGGTTTTACAAAGTATCTAAATCTTCAAATGAAAACAGAACTGATAACATTATTAAATCAATAAAAGAAAAACTATAAATGTCTGTACTATCATATCTAACCGGCTTATCCAGTTCAATCACAATATCAAATTGGGAAAGAACGTCAATAGACACCTCAATAAATACTTTGTCAACGAAGCTTGGGTATTATTTTAATAATATAGAAAGTAAGTTTGTTTTTGGCTCTTATGATAGAAAAACAATTCTTAGAAGAAGTAAGGATACCAATTCAGATGTGGATTTTATGGTCAGCTATAAAGATGGCTCTGATTGGACACCACAGACTCTGATGAATAGACTTAAAAGGTTTGCAGAAGCTAACTATTCAAAAAATGAAATCTATCAATCTTCACCTACAATTGTACTTGAATTAAGTCATATAAAATTTGAGCTAGTTCCTGCTTATCACACTTGGGGCACCTATCATATTCCAGCACCAGCTTCAAGTTATTCAACTTGGATTGACTCGTATCCAAATGCAATGAGAAAAAATTTAAATGACAAAAACAAAAACAATAATTATCAAATAAGAAAATTAGTAAGGCTTCTAAAATATTGGAATGTTATTAATGGTAAAGTTTATTCATCGTATGAATTAGAAAAATATGTGATTGACAAGTATTTCTTTTTTTGCACAAATCTAAAAGATTACTTTTTTCAAGCTGTTGAGGGACTACCAACATACGGCTTAGCAAATTATAAAGAATCTAAAGTGAATTCATTACAGACAATCGTAGCGAACACAAAAAAATATGAGCAAGATAACATGCCATTCACAGCAGAAAGCGAAATAAAAAAAATATTTGAATAAAAAAGACTACTAACAATGTATGTGAAAAATACGCGGAACAGTAATAAATTCAAGGGTTTTGGCTCATTTCAAACTTTATGTTTAACCGAATTTTCGTACTTTGAAATCGCCTTTTGATCAAATAAGCAGCATTATCAATTAAAGTAAATATGGATATTTATTACGAAAAAGCCGGAGAAAAAATAGGTCCTATTGCAATTACTGACATAGAGCAAGACATTATATCATCTGAGACTTTGGTTTGGCATGTTGGTTTAAAGGAATGGGTCAAGGCTAAGGAACTTCTAGAATTCAAAGACTATCTTGAAAAGACACCACCACCACTACCAACTAGTTCAAAAAGAAACACTTACGAAAAATATGACCCAACTTATGAAAAAGAAACAGATGCAACTATATTTGGCATTGGAATTATAATATTTAGTTTCGTTGCAGTTTTAATTAGAAATCTTGAAGGACTGCCAGATTTCTACCCAACACTTATGTTGTGTATTGGTGCAATAATCGCAATTGGTTCTTCTGTTTATGCCTATCGTACCGCTAAAGAACAAAACCGCAATTATGAATTATGGGCGATATTAGGTTTACTTACTCCAGCAATTGCTTTAATAATTTTAGGTCAGTTGTCAAAACTAAAAGTGAAAAAGAAATCTGATTTTGAGAAACAATTAGACGACATGAATAAAACTGAGATTGATAACAGTAAATAAACAAACCAAAGATCCAACACACCCTAAAACAAAACCTCCTCCACCTCACCATCCCCAACAAAGATTTCTCACATAGACTCCCGGTTAGAAAATAGGGAAAACCATACAGTGGAACATAGGCGACTTAGGTTAGCAGTGTATCGCCATTAAGTATGTTTCGCTTATAACGCTTCGGCTTTTCACCCAACAAAATCCAGATTAGAAGTACATACTTCAGTTCAAAAGTCCCCTTCGCCAACCCTCAAACCAAAGCTTTGCCCACTAGCGCAGAAGCACGAATGATGTAAGTCTTATAAAGAATTATGTAAGCCTTTCCGGTATAATCTATTGTAACTTAAGACCATAATTAATCTAAAATTATAATAGTATGAAGAAAAAGATGAATTTTTGGGCTTTTGGCCTTACGTTAATGATAGCAATAGTAGTTTCCAGTTGCTCGAATATGAACGATGCTAAAATTGATCTGTCGGCCAACGAACAACAAAAAGAAGAAGCATTCAATCAAATCCTTGACAACCAGGAACTGCTTAATGACTTTATGAATGAAATGATGGCACAACCCACTTCCATGAATAGGATGATGGAGAATGACGGGTTTATGAACAACATGTTTAATCAAGAAAATATGGATTACATGCACGAACACAATCCTGAAATGAATAACTACATGATGAACAATATGAAGTACAGGATGGACAGGGATACTTCTATTGCCAAAGAATGGGACAATTGGATGATGAAACGAATGCACGAGTATCAATAGTTATAAGATAAAGCCCGTTTCAGGAATATCTGGATGGGAAAATAGTTTCTTTAACCATTAATAAAAAAGGAGAATTTAGTATGATGAATCGATATGGATCTCATGGCTGGGGAATGGTTTGGTGGTGGATTATTGCCATTGGCATTGTCGCGGCCATTGTTTGGATAGTGACTAAACGGTTGAACAAAAGCAGTACCAATCAAGGTATGAGCAAATCGGCCCTCGAAATTTTAAAAGAGCGCTACGCCAGAGGCGAAATAGACAAACAGGAATTCGAAGAACGCAAGAGAGATTTAACATAAAATATATAGAAATGAAATACTACTACGAAAAAACCTTGAAAGATGTGAGCTTCGAAGAAGCTATTCAAAAAGTAACGGATGGCTTAAAAGAAGAAGGCTTTGGTATCCTTACCGAAATAGATGTGCAAGCCACCCTCAAGGAAAAGCTGGACGAGGATTTTAGGCCTTACCGAATTCTGGGTGCGTGCAATCCACCTTTTGCACACAAGGCATTACTTGCCGAGGATAAAATCGGTATTATGCTACCCTGCAATGTAATTGTACAGCAAAAAGACGATGGCGTTGCAGTCGCGGCAGTCGATCCGGTGGCCTCCATGCAGGCAGTCGGTAACAAAGACTTGGGAAAAATAGCCGAAGAAATTCAATCTAAATTAAAATCAGTGATTGAAAATCTTTAATCTTATTGAAGAAAACAGTTGCTGATGAAAAACGGTGAATGAAAGAGTATAAAAAAAATAGTTTAACACTGAAAGGCGCAGTTGCTCTCGGTACTGGTGTTATGATTGGCGCCGGAATATTTGCCCTTTTGGGACAGGTGGCTGAATTGTCAGGAACATGGTTTCCCTATATCTTTATTGTCGGAGCAATCATTTCCGCTTTCAGTGCTTATTCCTACATCAAGGTTTCCAATGCCTATCCATCTGCCGGTGGCATAGCCATGATATTAATGAAAGCCTACGGAAAGACAACAATCACCGCAGCTGCATCCGTTTTGATGGCTCTTTCTATGATTATCAATGAAAGTTTGGTAGCAAGAACGTTTGGTTCCTATACCATGCAACTTTTTGATTTGGACAATAACGCCTTGTGGGTGCCGTCTTTAGGTGTTGCCTTATTGATACTTGCCTACATTGTTAATATATCGGGAAATAAGATTATCGGGAAGACCTCACAGTTCATGGCAATAGTCAAAATAGCAGGGATTCTCGTGTTTGCAATTGGAGGTTTGTGGGCCGCTCATTTTACTTTAGGTAATTTAATGCCTACCTCATCTGATGCAAGTGATTATTCGCCTGCAAGTTATATTGGAGCTATTGCACTTTCAATATTGGCCTTTAAAGGATTTACAACAATTACCAATAGTGGGGGAGAAATCACCAAACCACACAAAAATGTGGGAAGAGCTATCATTATTTCATTAATCATTTGCACGATAGTTTATTTTTTAGTTGCCATTGCTGTAAATGCCAGTTTGTCCATCCCTGAAATAGTCAAAGCAAAAGATTACTCCCTCGCAGAAGCTGCAAGACCTGCCTTTGGAAATTATGGACTTTATTTTACAGTGGGAATAGCAATTGTGGCTACCATTTCAGGAATAATTGCCAGTATTTTTGCTGTTTCTAGGATGACAGCAATGTTAACTGATATGAATCTTATTCCACACAGCCATTTCGGAATGTCAGGAAGCATTCAAAAACACATGTTGATTTATATAGTCGTCATTGCAATTACCTTAACCATTTTCTTTGACTTGTCGCGCATTGCTTCTATTGGCGCAATATTCTACTTAGTGATGGATATGATTGTTCACTGGGGCGTTTTTAAACATTTACGAAAAGAAGTCAATGCGAATCCTATTATCTTACTATCAGCACTATTGCTTGACTTGATAGTCCTAATTGCTTTTTTATGGGTCAAAGCCAGCTCTGATATTTTTGTTGTAATCATCTCAGCAATCGGGATTGTTTTGGTTTTTGCCGGAGAGAAATGGTTTTTACATTGGAAGGAAAATAAAACAACGGAGTAAGCCAAAAATCCTCCACCTTCCTCCCACCTTTCTCACAAATACCTCACAAATCCGTAAGTTTGCAACTTCAAAACAAAGCAAACATCAAAACAATGATCAAACACGAACTAAAAGACAAGCTCCTTCACCTCACCATCCCCAACAAAGATTTCTCCCACAGAATACCTGTTGAGAAGATAGGTAAAGCCATACAGTGGAACATAGGCGACTTAGGTTCGGAACGTATCGTCATTAAGAATGTTTCGCGTTTAACGCTTCGGCTTTTCACCCAAAATATTACGGATGAGAAGTATATACTTCAGTTCAAAGACATCGTTCAGGAATATGCACCAAAGAATAACATCGATTGGAAAGCGACCTTGTTGGCTGTAACGATACAAAACGAATACAATTCTCGCATGGCGGTTCAGGAAGGTGCTGCTTCCAAAATGACCACGGATGAGATTATTGGGATTTTGGAGGAGAAGTATGGGTTGGATTAGGATTGGATATAGAAAAAATAAAACCGGGATTACAAGCCTGCCTGTCGGCAGACAGGGATTTAGGGATTGCCGGGATTTTTTTGCCGGACGCTGAACACCTGCCTGTCGGCTAGAAAGGGAGTCGAAGTGTGCGGGAAAACAAAACCGGGATTTAGGGGATTTAGGGATTACCTGGATTAATTTGCGTTTATGCCTTCATTTTTCGCCTTACACTTTCCTGAGGCGAAATATTCATCGATAAGATTGGATTTTTTCTCTGTTCTCTAATCATTATTCTCTGTTCTGGATTCGAGATTCACTTTTCCCAACTCATTATTCTCTGTTCTCGGCTCTCTATTCTCTGTTCTGGGCTCTGGACTCTGAATTCTAGACTCTGGACTCTGGGTTCTCGGCTCTCTGTTCTCTATTCTCTATTCTCTGTTCTCATTTAGTAAGCATTCCTTTATTTCAAGTCTTTTTATTCTTACCTTGTGGTTGTTGAACAAAAAAATGGAGCCTCAATTGTTCATGGTGAATTCAATTCAACAAATTATCATATAATTGATACTGCAAAGAAAATATTTCATTTAAATTAAAAACTATCGAATGCCATTATACATGGATCGTCATGATGTATCGAAATCTGTAACTGCTGAAAATGTTGCACAGTTGCATAAGGAGGATCTGAAAATTCAGGAGCAATTTAACTGTCGTGGATTAACGTATTGGTTTGATGATATCAAAAAAATAGCTTTTTGTTTAGTTGAAGCTCCAGACAAAGAATCTATTCAAAAAATGCATAATTTTGCCCATGGAGAGGTGCCCAATCATATTATTGAGGTAGATGAAAATCTTGTTGAATCATTTCTAGGTAGAATAGAAGACCCTGATAATTCTTCATCCACAGATTTAAATATTATCAATGACACCGCTCAACGGACATTAATGGTTATTCGTTTTCATACCATCTCCTTGAATGGTATTAATAATTCCCAATGGCAATCCTATATGCAGCGAGTAATTAAAGTAATTGGTGAATTACTAGTGGAGTATGAAGGAAGGCTAGTTGAACATAAAGAAGGATACCTGTTGATTTCATTTAAATCTGCTTATAAAGCAGTACAGTGTGCAATGGAATTAGAACCTTTAATTTCTAAGAAAATCGTTGTTTTTTACGATTCAAATATTCGCTTTAAAATTGGATTGGCTTCAGGAATGCCGGTTGCAGCTAGTAAGACCTTTTTTGAAGATACTACTAAATTGGCCAATCGACTTTGCTTTATAAATCATTCCAATATAGTATTGTCAACGGAGGTTCAAAATTTATTTGTAACAGAAAAAATAAATGCATATTTCGATGTGGACAAAATATATGTTTTACCATTTTCAGAGGAATTTTTTTTAAACACATTAATTGATTTTATCGAGAAAGAATGGGATAATCCAGAATTAAAAGTTGAAGATTTTGATATACCATTTGGAATGAGCAGAACACAAGTATACCGCAAAGTAATGCAGTTAACAGGAAAATCACCAAACAGTTTTCTAAAGGAATATCGTTTAAATCGGGCTTTAGAAAAAATTAATAAGAACTTAAATACCATTTCAGAAATCGCATATGAAACAGGATTTAATAGTTTATCCTACTTTTCAAAGTGTTTCTCGAAAAGATATGACCTTTTGCCGACGGAATATATAAAATCTTGATTCTTAAATTATTCGGAGTTAAAAGGCAATAATAATGACCCAAAAGTTCGCATTATAAACCTAAATTTTCTATCCATCCGTCCATTTAAGTCCTAGTTTTGACTATAATTAATTTTACTAGTAATCACAATTAATTAAAGATTTAAACTATGAAAATTTCAAAAGATAACATCGAAATCAAAATGGAAATACCCGGTGCCATAATCCGTCAGAAAACTGATTTTGGTGATGCTACTGGATTGGGTAAAATTAGTGGTGAGTATTTCAGTCTTTCCAAAGGAGTAGACACAACTCCCCTATTTATGGGACTAGAAGGAGATTTATGTCAATGTCCTCATTGGGGCTATCTTATTAGCGGTCAACTTACTACTACCGATGCTCAAGGTAACAAGGAAATTGTAAATGAGAAAGATTTGTTTTACTGGCCAGCTGGGCATAACGTTATGGTCAATGCCAATGCAGAAATAGTGATGTTCAGCCCACAGCACGAGCATACGCAAGTCATCAATCATATGATTGAGAAAACGAAAGATTAATCCAAAGTCAGACCAGTTGAAATAATCTTCAAAATTTAAAAAAAATGAAACATTTAATTTTTATAGCATTTATCGTTTTTTCACAAACAAACATAATTTTGGCTCAAGACCAAGTATCCGATGATTCTGAAAGTCTTTTTGAAAGACTAGGAGGAGTTGAAGGAATTACGTTAATCGTTGATGATGTAATTGAAGCTCACATGATTAATCCGGTTATCAAAGACATTTTCACACCCTTAAAAGCTCATCCTGAACGTTTGGAAAAAATTCGTCAACATACTATCGAATTTTTTAGTGCCGGTAGTGGAGGTCCTGTTGTTTATAAAGGCCGTAAAATGACTTTAACTCACGAAGGAATGGATATAAGTGCTGAAGAATACATGTGTGTTATGGATGATATAATGAATGTTTTGGAGGAACACGGGATAGATGAAACATCAAAAAAGGATGTTTTGGCCATCCTTTGGTCTTTAAAAGAAATGATAATGGGTAAATAAATTCTTAACAATGAATCTAAGTAACTATGGATTCAAATCAAAAGGAGATTATTGGTGATTTGGAGGAGAAGTATGGGTTGGATTGAGAATTGAGAATTGAGAATTGAGAATTAAAAAAATTACTGATACAATCTCAATCTTCCTTTCGCTTCGGTTAAATTTCAGTTTTCTTTTTCGCCTTACACTTCCCTGATGCGAAATATTCGTCGATAAGATTGGATTTTTTCTCTGTTCTCGGCTCTCTGTTCTGGATTCTGGACTCTGGATTCTGGATTCTCGGCTCTCTGTTCTCAATTCTCTGTTCTTGGCTCTCTATTCTCTGTTCTGAATTCTAGATTCTTTTTAAATAGATAATCTGAATGATGTAACATCTACACTGAATTGTGTAATGCCAAGCTCTTTCTAGTTGCCTACCTTGCCATAATGTGATGAATCATTCACATTATAATTCAAAGTAAAATTATGAAAATCAAAAATGTAACAGTAGCTGGAACAGGAGTTTTAGGTAGCCAAATCGCTTTTCAATCGGCATTTAAAGGATTTAAGGTTTCTGCTTTTGATATTAATGATGAAGAAATAAAAAATGCGAAAGAACGAATTGACGTTTTAAAAGAACGTTATCAAGAAGATAAATATGGTTCGAAAAAAGAAGTGGATGATGCATGCGATCGTATTTCCTTTTTCACCGATTTGGCAAAAGCAGTTGAGAACGCTGATATAGTAATCGAGGCGATTCCAGAAGTGCTGAGCATCAAGCAGGACTTCTATGAAAAATTGTCGAAAGTTGCGAATAAAGAAACCATTTTCGCTTCTAACTCCTCGACTATGATACCAAGTCAAATTGTAGAATTTACAGACCGACCGGAAAAATACTTGCATTTGCATTTTGCCAATGAAATTTGGAGACTGAATATTGCTGAAATCATGAAGCATGAAGGCACCTCAATGGAAGTATTTGATGAAGTGATTGAGTTTGCCAAAGCGATTGGGATGGTTCCGATTCCGCTGAAGAAAGAGCAACCAGGCTATGTTTTAAACTCGCTGCTGGTTCCTCATCTTAAAGCTAGTATTCAAATGGCATCAGATGGAATCGCGGATCCAAAAATAATTGATAAGACCTGGATGATTTCAACAGGTGCGCCGTTAGGCCCATTCGCATTCTTGGATATCATCGGACCAAACACACCCTATAATTTATTTAAAGCATGGGGAGATGCCGGAGATGAAATCTCTGCAAAAGCTGCCAAATGGTTGAAAGCAGAATATCTCGACAAAGGAAGAATGGGAACTGCAAACGGCAAAGGTATTTATGACTATCCAAATCCGGAATATAAAGAAGCTGATTTTCTAAAATAAGCGGAAAAATAAGACAACAATTGTACTAACTTTTACAAGGGCTAAAAAGAAAGGGCGATCGAAGTAGTTAATCGAAGATTTTTGCTTCTAAATCGTCACTTTTTTTTAGCCCTAAAAAGTAAGTAAACAGAGTAAAAGACAAATACATAAAAAGCCAATAGAAATGGAAGAAAAAAGACATTACGCCGTTATCGAAAACTACAATAGAAAACTGACTTTTAAATATAAGAAGGAGGTAATTGCAGAAACGACACGTGCTTTGATTTTAAAGGAAGTTGGGACTAGTGTTTACAATCCAGTATTCTACTTACCAAAAGAAGATGTCCTAATTGAATTAGAATTAGTGCCAAATCGTAAAAGTCATTGCCCTATTAAAGGATATGCCTCCTACTGGAATGTTAAGGGCGGTTATACTGACAACTATTTTGCATGGAGCTATGAAGAAGCATTGCCTCGCGCAAATAAAATTGAAGGTTTTATTGCTTTCAATATGGAATACATTACTGTTATTTCAGAGCCCTTTTAATATCAAGATTTTAAGATTAACGTCTAAACGCAATGTGGGTTGTCAAGTAAAGTTGACCGACTTGCAATGCGACTTTACGCATTGACGATAGCTAAAAAATTTTAGCCAATCAGTGCAACCATGAATTTAATTCTAATCCAAAAACGTTATGTCAAAAAATGTATCTGACCATTTAGTTGAAATGCTTTTAGCAGCAGGAGTTAAAAGAATTTATGCCATTACAGGCGATAGTCTTAATCCGGTAAATGATGCAGTTAGGCGAGATGGGCGGTTACAATGGATTCATGTGCGTCACGAAGAAGCTGGAGCTTATGCGGCTTCTATGGAGTCAGAACTGAATGGCATCGGTTGTTGTATGGGAAGCAGTGGCCCGGGGCACATTCATTTAATCAATGGACTATATGATGCAAACAAGGCAGGAAATCCCGTTATTGCTATTGCCTCAACCATTCATACTGAAAAAATGGGGCTGGACAACTTTCAGGAGACAAGACCTGAATCTCTATTTCAAGACTGTTCGAAATACGTTTTTGTAGCCAATACGCCAAAGCAAGCCCTGAATGGATTACAAACTGCGATTCAGCATGCCATCAGTAAAAAAGGTGTAGCTGTTTTAGGTCTTCCGGGTGATGTAGCTTCTGCTAAAATAGAACCTGTTCATACTGCCAATAAAAATTTCTATACACAACCAAGAGTGATTCCAGGTCCTGAAGATCTGAAAGAGCTTGCCAAGTTGATCAACGGCAATGAAAAAGTAATGCTGTTTTGTGGTCATGGTTGTCGCAATGCTACAGATGAAGTAATGCAATTGGCTAAAAAACTCAATGCACCTTTGGGCTATAGTTTTCGGGGAAAAATATTTTTTGAACGTAAAGACAATACCTATGCTGTTGGGCTCAACGGTTTGTTAGGGAATAAATCTGGATTTGAAGCCATGCATAAAGCTGATCTGCTACTGATGCTGGGTACTGATTTTCCCTATAGTGAATTTCTACCCGAAAAATGCAAAATAGTTCAAGTTGATACAAAACCAGAAAAATTAGGACGCAGGGCGAAAGTAGATTATGGCTACTGCGGCGATATTAAATCAACTGTACAAGAACTACTGCCCTTATTGGAATTAAAATCGTCAACTGATTTTCTGGATAAAATGCGTGTATTGCACCAGGATCTTGAAGAAAAGTACGATTCATATGTGCAAAATAAGGGTTCTGAAAAACTGATTCATCCCGAATATGTAGCTTATATAGTGGATAAATTAGCTAATGATGATGCCATATTTACAGTAGACACAGGAATGAGTGCCGTATGGGCGGCAAGGTATTTAAAGGCAGGAACCAATCGCTACCTTACCGGATCGTTCAATCATGGATCTATGGCCAATGCTATGCCAATGGCTATAGGCGCAGGTTTATCGCATCCCGACCGACAAGTGATTGCTTTTTGTGGAGATGGTGGTATTTCAATGCTTTTGGGCGATTTAATGACCATTAGCCAATATCAAATTCCAGTAAAAATCATCATCTTTAATAACCGTACCTTAGGAATGGTGAAACTTGAAATGCGTGTAGAAGGCTACATGGATTGGCAAACCGATATGGTTAATCCTGATTTTGTGAAATTGGCAGAAGCTATGAACATTGCTGCATGGGAAGCGAAAGAACCAAAAGATGTGGAATTGGCACTTTTAAACGGATTCAAACACAAAGGGCCAGCGATCATCAACATTTTTACAGATCCCAATGCGCTAGCAATGCCACCAACCCTAACCTTTGAACAGGTGAAAGGCTTTGCAACTTCCATGGGTAAAATGATGCTGAATGGAAAATTCGCAGAAATAATTGACACAACCAAGAGTGATGTAAAATACTTAAGGGAATTATTATAAATAAGTATGAAGAAAGCTATAAAATTCACAATCTTCGTTCTGCTGACTTTTGGCGTTCTCACAGGTATAGTGATATGGCCTTTACCTGGTTTCATTGTACTCGTTGTCTTGCTAGTGTTGCTTGGCGCACATGATATGTTTCAGAAAAAACACACGATACTCAGAAACTATCCCATAATTGGTCATATGCGATACTTATTAGAAATGATTGGTCCTGAGCTTCATCAATATTTTGTCGAGTCCGGTACAGATGGTAAACCCATTGACAAGAATCACCGCACTTATATCTATGAACGAGCCAAAGAGCAAAGCCAAACACACCCTTTTGGAACTGAGCTTAATGTAAATGATAATGATTACAAATGGATGCAGCACAGCATCTACCCTACCAGGAAAATGGAAACATCGCCACGGGTTGTTATTGGCGGGAAAGATTGTCAACAACTTTATAGTGCCAGCCTCTTTAATATTTCAGCCATGAGTTTTGGAGCGTTGAGCAAGAATGCCATCCAAGCCTTAAACCAAGGTGCCAAAGCAGGCAATTTTTTTCATGATACAGGTGAAGGAGGCATCTCAAAATACCATTTACAAGGTGGAGATTTAGTATGGGAAATCGGCACGGCTTATTTTGGTTGTCGAAATGAGGATGGAAATTTTGATGCAGAAAAATTCAAAGAAAAGGCAAATTGGGAGCAGGTAAAAATGATCGAAATCAAAATTTCACAAGGAGCAAAACCAGGGCACGGAGGTGTTTTGCCTGCAGCTAAAAATAATGAGGAAATTGCTGAGATAAGAGGATTACAGCCACATACAGATATATTCTCACCTCCTGGCCATTCTTCTTTTAGTGATGCTGAAGGATTATTGCAATTTGTGCAGCAGTTGAGAGTTTTATCTAACGGAAAACCTGTCGGCTTTAAACTTGCCATAGGAAATAAACAAGAGTTCATTGAAATATGTGAGAAAATGGGAGAAACAGGTATTAAACCAGATTTTATAACTGTGGATGGTGCTGAAGGGGGAACTGGTGCTGCTCCCATCGATTTTTCAAACTATGTAGGTATGCCTTGGGAAGATGCATTGATTTTTGTAGTGGATACGCTCAACACGCACAAACTCAAAAAAGAAATAAAAGTGATTACAGCTACTAAGATATTTACAGCTTTCGATATTTTTAAAGCCCTTTGCATCGGGGCAGACATCTGTAATTCTGCTCGAGGAATGATGCTCGCTTTGGGTTGTATTCAGGCCCTAAAATGCAATACAAACGAATGTCCTACAGGAGTTACAACAAACAACCCAAAACTTGTAAGGGGGTTGGTGGTTGCTGAAAAATGGAAAAGAGTCCGGAATTATCACAAAAATATATTGGAAGATTTTTTGGAATTATTGGCCGCATCGGGGTGTAATTCACTTGAACAAATGGATAGAAGTTTAATTTATAAAAAGTTAGATAACCGATGGTTTTCCTATGCTGAAAAATATGAAGCAATGCAAAATGGAGTACTTCTAAAATAGAACATAAAAAAGTCATTGAATTAATGATGCTACATAATGATTGAATAATTTTAAGACGCACGAATAAAAAAACTGGCTTCAGCTATTTGTAAAATGTTCATAGAGGCTAAACGCCACTACTTCATTTACACAAACGTTATCAGTTCACCCCCACAATTCCGTATCTTCGCCAGTTCAAAACCAAGCACACAAGCCAAACAATAATCAAACACGAACTAAAAGACAACCTCGTCCAACTTTCTATAGCTAACAAGGATTTTTCGTGCAGAATACCTGTTGAGAAGATCGGGAAAGCCATACAGTGGAACATAGGCGAAAAAGGTTCGGAACTCATAGTCATAAAGAATATTTCGCATTAAACGCTTCGGCTTTTCACCCAACAAATCACGGATGAAAAGTACAACCATCAGTTCAAAGACATCGTTCAGGAATATGCGCCAAAAAATAACTTAGAATGGAAAACGACCTTATTGGCTGTAACGATACAAAACGAATACAATTCCCGCATGTTTGTTCAGGAAACTACTGCCACCAAAATGACTTCTGACGAAATTATTGGTGTTTTGGAGGAGAAGTATGGGTTGGATTATGGCAAGTTATCGAATAACCCTCATTTCTAACACTCCAATCTACAGATTTCGCTTCGATTAACGATAAAAAAGGCCAATTCGAAATATTACTGAATCATGATTTTCTTCGTTTCAAATGTCATTCCATTTGATTCTATGACAGCGAAGTAAATTCCAGGAACTGCGTTTACTTCCATTTCAACTAGATCCGTATTAATCGTTCTCGAAGAAATTACTTTCCCCATATTATCGATAATTCGAATATTCCCAGAAACTACTTCGGTAAATTTGAAATTAAACATACCATTGCTAGGGTTTGGATATACTGCATAAGAAAGTTCTTTTTCTTCGAGTCCTAATTGATTTGTGTTTATCCGGTAAACAGCATTTGTATTTTTATCTACAAACCAAATTCTACCATCTGGGCCAATTTTAATTCCTTGAACACTTGTTTTTCCTGTGGTAATTCGTCCTAATTCAACAGCGGGCATACTTGAAATATCGTAAATGATGATATCTCCTGATTCATATTCACTTACAATCAAACGATTGTCTATTATATCAATTCCTGCTGGTTTAGAAAGTCCAACTGCAACATTTTCATAAGTATAACCTGTAAACCGCTTGTATTCTTGTATCGGTTCATTCATTGGATATGATGGTGTACCACCTTCAGCTCCAGACGTAATATCCATTCTGAATACTTTATTGTTTCCGTGATCAACTGCGTACAACCATTTTTTGGCTTGATCCAATATTAAGTGACTTACAACAACGTTATTTGGATCTTTCTCTACTGTAACATCAGAATAACGATGAACTATTCCATCTGAATGGTCATCTGCTCCCGGGCCATGATCTTCACCGAAATCGTAACGAACGATATCTTTGTTGTAACCATCGAACACCCAAAACACGTTATCTTCTTCGGCCGCTATTCCTTGGCAATATGGACTCAAATGTAACATATCGAGGTGACTACCATTTCCACCTGAAGGCTGCGCATAAATGCTCATATTGCTTGACCACAATGCCGGTCCTGTAAAAGCATTTCCACCGTTGTGATTTGCATCATAAACGCCTGGTGCTGATCCCCAATTTCCGTTTTGGCTGAACGCCAACCCTGTAGTTAAGGACATAAAATGCCACGCATTCCCATCTGTTTTCTTAACTGAAGTTTGATTAGTCGCACCTGCATTGAAAACAGTAACGGTACTACTGCCTGAGTTTTCCGTTCCTTTATTAATTACCCATAATTCCATATTGGATAACACAGGATGGAAATCCAAGTCAGTAGGATTAGCCACCAAATTTGATGGACCTACGATTTCATCTACTGTAAAAGTTGAATTAATATAACCATCAATATAATTTGGCGTTCCAGGACCTGCTTCTGTTTGAACAGTCAACGTATCATTTGAGGTTTTTTGGTCAAGGTTAGAACCATTCAATTGGTCGGCCCAAATTTTAATTGTATAAACACCATTCGTCGAAATTGAAAGTGGAGTACTGTGCACTATTTCATCGTGTTCAAAAGGCAATAGATTCGCTCCTGTGATAGTATGAACAACGGGACTTCCTCCATTTACAGAGTAGTTCAAGTTATAAGATGTTATAGTGGTTGTTCCGTTATTAAAAACCCTCGCCTCCATTGGATAGCTTCCTGTACTAACATAACTATAAACGCTTGAATTAAATACAGACAAGTCATAAGGCAATGGCTCTTGAGCTGTGAAAGTATACGTTCCACCAAGTCCTATTCCTGAAAAAGATTCGACTAGGTAACCATTTACTTCTACATCAAAAAGAAACCCACCGTCTCCCCAATCATCGGCATAAAAAATATCATATTGAACGCCAGTAGTAAGACAAATAGGACTAGAAGAAAGCTGTACATTATTACCATATCCTCCAGGCGTTTGTGCTTGCAAGCCAGCTCCACCGCAACCTACGGCAGTATTACCGCCGGACAACAATGTTCCTTGGCCACATGCATTTCCTTGGGGAACCAATTCCCAATAACCTTCGTAACCATAGTCATCTGTAGAAATTTTAATTACTACTTCCGACTCTGTTGCAGAACATTGACCAAATGTTATGAAGCTTAAAAAAGATACTATTAAGACTAGAAAAATGTTTTTCATGATATACAGTTTTCTTGAAGATAAACCAAATCATTCCCATTTCCCAGTTATCCTTCGGAAATTAAAAAATACTATTGTACTCCTAGTTGTCCTCAAAAAACTTCAACCGCTCCTTTGCCTTTGCCAATGCCACTTGCAAGGAATCAACTCGTTTCAGCAAATGAATAATAGTATCTATTCCTTCCAGATTTATCTCCAAATCTCTATTAAGCCTGAGTATTTTTTCTAAGTCGGTGAGTTTGTCTTCGGCTATGCATGGGCGTTCTTCAACGGTTACGAGTTCTATTAATCCGTATTCGTTCAGACTTTGGAAAAAGGTCACTTCAATTTCGTAATGCGTGCAAAGCTGACTGATTTCTATGTAGTTGATTTCGCTCATGATTTTCTGATTTTAGAAAGTTCAACAAACAATTCTTTTTCTTTATCGGTGAGTTTGGTTGGTAGAACGACATTGTAGGTAATAAACAAATCACCAAACTGACCGTCTTTTTTGTAAACAGGAAATCCTTTTCCTTTGAGCTTCACTTTGGTTCCCATTTGGGTTTCTGGTGCAACTTTCAGTTTTACTTTTCCATCGAAAGTATCTACTTCCAAATCGCCACCGAGCAATGCGGTGTACAAATCCAAATCTACATCGCTGTACAAATTCGCATTGTCCAATTTGAATTTCGTGCTGTTGACAATAGTGAACTGAATCAGCAAATCACCTTTTGGTCCACCATTGGCTCCTTCTCCACCCTGACCTTTGATGCGAATGACTTGTCCATCTTTCACACCTGCGGGAATGGTTAAACGAATGTTCTTCCCGTTGACCGTGAGCGTGCGTTTGTGCGTTTCGTAAACATCGTGAATGTCAAGTTGCAGTTCGGCGTTGTAATCTTGTCCTTTGAACGAGCGCGTTTGTCCGCCACCTGCTCCACCGCGACCAAACATGGATTCGAAGAAGTCGGAATAATCTGCTCCTTGTCCACCTCCGCCAAAACCTTGCTGACCACCAAAACCTTGCTGACCAGCGCCAGAACTTTGGTATTCGCGTTGGTATTGTTGCTGTTGTGCGCGTTGTTTTTCTATTTCCTCGGCGTGTTTCCAGTCTTTGCCGTACTTGTCGTATTTCTTGCGATTTTCGGCATTGCTGAGCACTTCATTGGCTTCGTTAATTTCCTTGAATTTCTTTTCCGAAGTCTTATCGTTTGGGTTCACGTCCGGATGGTATTTGCGCGCCAATTTTCGGTACGCCTTTTTAATTTCCGCTTCCGTCGCGGTTTTCGCAACGCCCATTACTTTGTAATAATCAATTGCTTCCATTCGTTGTTTCTACTTTTTGTTTTCCTAAGTTAATTATTTTACCGTCTTCCATTTCTATTGTTCGGTGGGTTTTGCTCGCAAAATCATTGTCATGCGTAACGATAAGCAAGGATTGATTGTACACTTCGGCTAGTTCTTTGAAAATTTCAAAAACGATTTCCCCATTTTTCACATCTAAATTACCCGTTGGTTCATCGCCCATGATGATAATTGGGTCGTTGATCAATGCTCTTGCAATGGCAACACGTTGTTTTTGTCCACCGCTGATTTGATTTGCACCTTTCAATGCTTGATCTTGAATACCAAGAATTTTTAGTTTTTCGTAAGCACGGTGTTCGATTTCTTTTTCGCTGTATTTTCCCAATTTAATGCCAGGCAACATAACATTTTTCAAAACCGAGAATTCGTTCAACAAGTAATGAAACTGGAAAACGAAACCAATTTTTTCGTTTCTAATGCGCGCTAAATCCTCATCTTTTTTACCAATCATACTCACACCATCGATCAATAAATCGCCTTCAAAAGAAGTATCCATAGTAGAAAGAATGTAGAGTAAAGTAGATTTTCCGCAACCCGATTTACCAATAACAGATACAAAATCCCCACGGTCGATAGAAAAACTTATATCCTTCAATATCTTAATCGTCACTGGATCATGAAAGTATTTGGTGACGTTAATAGCTTCTAGTACTTTATTGCTCATTTTATTTTCCTCTAATTATGTCAACAGGGTCAATTTTACTCGCTTTACGCGAAGGGAAATAGCCTGCCAAATAGGTTGTGATGATGGAGAAAATTCCGCCGATTACATAAAACATCGGATTGTAACTAACCGGATAGGTTTTGACGGTTGGTAAGGCTTCCGTGTTAAAAGGAATATAACTTATCACAACCGACAAGCCGAAACCAAAGAATAAGCCCACGAGTCCACCAACAAGACCAATTGTCAAAGCAATGGTGATAAAAATTCGATTGACATCTTTCCCTGAAAATCCCGTCGCTTTCAATATAGCGATGGTATCCATTTTCTCGTAGATCATCATGTTCAGAATGTTGTAAATCCCAAATCCAGCAACGATTAACAAAGTCACCCCAACCGCATAGGAAATCAAAGTTCGGATGGAACTACCGGTTTCAAATTGAGAATTCGCCGTTTGAATATCAATAGCCTGACATTCGAAAATTGAGCCATACTCTTTTGCAATTTCTGGAGCTTGCGCCATATCGTTCAACTTGATTTGAATATCGGTAACGTATGAATTGGGTTTCCCCATAATTTTCTGAGCCGTATTGATGGAGCTGTAACTTTGCACTTTATCTAGCTCCAATATCCCAGATTGAAATAGGCCAACGACTTTTAAAGGAAAAGTACCACCATTCATCGTTGAAATTTGAATGACATCACCAACACGGGCGAGCATGTTTTTAGCTGCGCCAACACCGAGAATGATGCTGTTGGGTACATTTTTCAAATCGACGGCGCGACCTTCTACCACGTAATCTTCAAAAGTGAAAAGTCGGCTTTCTTCGTCAACATCTATACCGTTGATCATTCCTGTGAGTCCTACTCCACCAACATTGTAAAAAATATTTACCGCCATTTTCGGGGCAATTCCTTTTACTCTTTTGTCTTTTCTCAGTGCATTTATAACTGCTAAACTATTGTGAATTTGCAGCTGTTCCGTTTTCGGTTTTATGGAACGAATCATGTTGTAATCGTTCCCGTATTCCTTTGAATTTTCAATGGGTTGCACCTTGGAAGGCAAAACTTCATTGTACAAACGAATGTGTGGTGTACGGTTGAGGATTAAGTTGTCGAGCAGTTCGTTCAATCCACCCATGAAACTGAGCAGCGTAATGAACATTGTGATACTAAACGTAACGCCGACCGCTGCGATCAACGTTTGTTTGTACCTCGCCCAAAGTAGTGACCATGAAATCTCATAAATTATTTTGAATTTCATTTCGCTTCTTTTACGATTTCGTCAGTTGCTTTCAATCCAGATAAGATTTCTACCATTTTGTAATCCATCAAACCAGTTGTTACTTTAACTTCTTTCCCTCCTTTTAGAAGAACTTTGTTGTCGTCTTGCAAGTATTCTCGTGGAATTAGCAGAGCATCTTTTTTCGTTTGAATAACGATACTTGCCTCAAAAGAAACGTTTGGAAACAGCCTTTCTGGCCGCTTCGTAAATTCCGCTTCAACTTCAAACGTTCTCGTCATGGTGTTCATCAGCGGATAGATTTTAGTAATATTCGCCTCGTACACTTTGCTTTTGTCACTGTTTAGCGTAACCATGGTCTTTTGTCCCAAAATGAGTTTATCGATATCGTATTCATCGACTTGCATCTTGAGAACGTATTTGTCCTTTTCTCCTAGAACGGCAATTGGTGTTTGCGGTGATACCAACTCTCCAACTTCTACATTCAAGGAGTAAACTTCGCCGTCGACCATACTTTTTAAGGTGAAATCACTGGCAGAGCTTGTCATGATGCGCAGGTTATTCTTCGCTTGTTGAGAGTTTAGATCCAACTGTCGCTTTAAATCAGAGTAGTTTGTTTTCGCGGCTGAATAGTTCAATTTCGAGTTTTCGTAGGCGAATGTTGCGCTTTCTAGCTCTATTTTGCTATTCAAATTTTTAGCCGCCAATTGTTTTTGTCTGTCCCATTGCAAAGAATCATTTTTCATCTTGAACCGCGCCAAATCTATCGCCTGAATCGCTTCGCGCAATTTTCCTTGGTTGGCATTGATGTCAGAAAAATTAGCCATCAATTGTGCATTGTCTTTGTTCAATTGCTGTGCAATATTGGAAATCGAAAGCACTGGGCTGCCATTCATCACCGCATCACCTTCCGAAGCATATATTTTATTGACGATACCGCTCGCTGTCGCAAAAGCCGTATATTGATTTTTACTTTCCACATTCCCAGAAGCGTAAACAGATTCAGTAATATTCTGTTTCACAGGAAGAATACCTTTTTCTTTTTCTCCACAAGAAAATAGCAACAAGGCACTTACGATAATAGCAAATGATTTCATACTATAAAATTAACTATTAGCTACAGGAAAATTTATGACAAAAATCACTTTCCCAAACTATTATCTTTTTTTAGGAAATGATAGAGATTGCCTTCGACTCCCTTTCTTGCCGACAAGCAGGCGCTCAGTCATCTTTCAAGCCTCAATCATCACACATATACTTTCCGCACACTGAGCGCCTGCCTGTCGGCAAGACAGGGAGTCGAAGTGTGCGTGTAAGACGGAACGCTGATTTGACAGGTTGAGCTGATTAACACGAATATTCTTTGTGCACTCTGCGAAACTCTCAGCGCACTCTGCGGTTAATCCCATTCCTTTCGCTTACCTTGCACCCATGAAAAAATCCGTAGCAATAATTGGAGGTGGTCCAGCAGGAATGATGTTAGCAGCATGTTTAGATTCATCTCTTTACGACGTTACGATTTACGAGAAAAACAAAAGCTTTGGTCGTAAGTTTTTGGTTGCAGGAAAAGGCGGTTTTAATGTCACCCACGGTGAAAATATAGGTGATTTCCTTCAACGCTATACACCAAACAATTTCTTAGAAACAGCCTTGCGAAATTTCAATAACGAAGATTTGCGAACTTGGCTGAAATCTATAGGAATTCCAACTTTTATAGGCAGTAGTCACCGAATTTATCCTGAAAAAGGAATTAAACCCATTGAAGTTTTGAATCAAATCTTAGACGTTTTGACTACAAAAGGCATTCATTTTCAGCTTGACCAAGAATGGAAAGGGTGGGATCAGAACAACCAATTGATTTTTCAATCTGGAGATAAGGTGAATTCAGACATCGTCGCGTTTGCTTTGGGCGGCGGAAGTTGGAAAGTAACAGGATCAGATGGATCGTGGTTGACAACATTCCAAGAAAAAGGAATAGAAACGAAAGATTTTGTGCCTGCCAATTGCGCTTACCAAATCGATTGGTCGAAAGAATTTCTGAAGAAAAATGCTGGTCAACCCTTAAAAAACATAGCTTTAACTTGTGCTGATAAGACCCAAAAAGGCGAATTAGTCATCACTGATTTTGGTTTGGAAGGAAATGCTATTTATGCTTTGAGTCCTCAGATTCAGAACGAATTGGATACAAATGGCAAAGCGCAAATCTACCTCGATTTAAAACCACCTTTGACAGTGGATAGAATCAAAGAGAAGTTGGAGAAATCGAAAATGAACACCACCGATTCCCTGGACAAAGAACTAAAACTCTCGCGCCCACAAATTGATTTGATTAAGACAAATGTTACCAAAGAAGAGTTTATCAATCCTTCACTTTTAGCAGCAGCAATCAAAGCTTTGCCATTAATAGTTTTAGCTGCCGCAGAATTAGACGAAGCCATTTCTACAACAGGTGGAATTGCCTTGGATCAAATTGACGAAAACAATCAATTAAATAAACTTTCGAATCACTATTGTCTTGGCGAAATGTTGGATTGGAATGCCCCAACCGGCGGTTATCTGCTGCAAGCTTGTTTCAGCATGGGTGCTCATTTAGCGAAGCATTTGAATGGTAAAAAATAAAGCCAGTTTTTTGACTCAGGACTTGAGTATTCATGACTTATGGACTTAAGGGCTTAAAATTCATAACCAATAAAAAATACTGTGTTCTTCGTGCCTCCTTTGCGCTCTTCGTGGTTTAAAAAATATTATCTTAGAAAAAACTAAAATCATGAAATATTCTATCATCATCCTTATTTGGATAGCATTAACTGTCAGCTGTTCAGCTATAAAAAACAGCCAAGAAGCAGAAGTCAAAGAAAAAACAGAAAAATTCGGAACTATGGATTTGGGCGCATTTTCTATGAGTTTAAATGTGAAAGACTTAGCGGTTTCAAAAGCATTTTACGAGAATTTAGGTTTTCAAAAATTCGGTGGTGATGAAAAAATGAATTACCTCATCATGAAAAACGGAACAACGCTAATTGGTATATTTCAAGGAATGTTTGAAGGAAATATCCTGACTTTCAATCCGGGTTGGGATCATGAAGCCAAAAACATCGACAACTTCATGGACATTCGTAAAATTCAAGAAGTTCTGAAATCGAAATGGATAAAACTAGATTCCGAGGCAGATGCAAACACCAAAGGTCCGGCGAGTATAATTTTGAAAGACCCTGATGGGAATGTGATTTTATTGGATCAGCATAGATAATGGATTAGCGGATGGCGGATTGCGGATTGTTAAAATGAATTAATTCCTTCCCCTTTGGAGGGGGATTAAGAGGGAGGATTTTTAATTTCAATACTCAATCGAACTCCGAATCAAAACAACTTCCACTCGCCTATTCTTTTCAAAATCCACCTCAGTAAATTCTCGAACGAGCGGCTGAGAGTTGCTATGACCAAAAGTTGTAATTATCGATTCCTCTACCCCATTTTCGACTAAAATATTCTTTATGGCAAGAGCTCGTTTTTCTGATAAAATCTGATCTGGTCGGCAGCAAACATGGCCGTGAATTTCAATTTTGGTATACGTGTCGGCTTTTATTTTGGCAACCAACTCATCAACAACACCATAAGATTTCGGTAAAACAATATCCTGATTACCAACAAATTTTATATCCAAATTGGATACTTCTCGAATCATTTTTCCTTCCATAGGCGAAAGGAATTTCACATCTACCCGCCTATTCATTTCATCACTTCCAAAATCTGAGGACTCACCGTCGATAGAAATAGTAGCCCTCTTAAAAGTCGTTTTAGCCAAATCGGTTACTGATTCAGCTCGTCGCTCGGCTAACTTTTGATTGTATTCTATGCTTCCAACTGTATCTGTGTATGCAAAGATTTGTATATCCTTTATTCCTTTCAAAGACTTTATTTTCTCAATATCGATGGAGTTTCCATTTGGCTTATCCGAATTGAAATCAAAATAAAAAGTTAGTGAATCAGGCTGAAATTGAGCGTTTACCAATAATAATCTGAAGAACAAAATGAGGAGTAATAGGTATTTCATTTCACAAGTGGATTTAATGTAAGAAACGGAACTTGGGTGAAAAGTTACATTTTAACTTTTCCCTACTTCCCCTTAAAAGAAACCAACTCAAACAACAACCAAGCATCTGGATCTATTTCTACAGATTGCACATTTGCGCCTTGAACTTCAAACTTTAGTTTCTTTCCAGTCATGCGAACCGTTGTAGTATCATTGCTTCCGTCTTGATAATTTACTTTCACATCCAAAGGAAAGTTAAACAAGTATTGCTTCTGTGTTTGCTTGATTTTCATCGTCATTTTTGAAGAGTGATTCGACTTCCATTTAATCGCCAATTCAGGTTGTCCAACTTCGCGCAACCATTGCTTGAAGAAATAGTCCAAATCTTTGCCAGTTCTGTTTTCCAAGAGTATTTGAAAATCGATTGAAGAAGCATTGCTGAATTGGTAAGAATCGTAATAATACTGGATGTTTGACCAAAAAGAAGAATCACCTAGTTCTCGGCGTAACATATGCAGAACCATTGCCCCTTTTTCGTAGGAATTAGCGTTCAATAATTCTAAGTAATTCTCTATCCGTTGATTGATAATGGGAACAGGGTTGCTTTTATAATAGCGTATAACTTTAGCTCGTTCGCCCACTACTCGCTCTTTCAACTTTTCTTTTCCGTATTTGTGTTCGAAATAGAGATTCGTGAAGTAGGTTGCGAAACCTTCGCTGAGCCAGATGTCGTGCCAAGTGGCTTCCGTTGCAGAATTTCCGAACCACTGGTGTGCAACCTCATGAGCAACTAGTGCTTCGCAACTTCCAGTTCCGGTAACACTTTCTTCGGCGTAAAAAATATTGCTTGCGTTTTCCATTCCGCCAAAGCGAGTTTTCGACTGAACGTTGGCCAATTTTTCAAAAGGATAATTACCGACATTTTCAATAAAGTACTTTGTTATAGGCATCGCAAAAGCATAGTCGCTAAATCCAGCGTCTTCGTCTTGTGGATAAACCCAAGTTGAAATGGGAATTTCATTCACTTCTCCTTGTTCCTGGATAGCAAATTTAGCGGCGGCAATAACCATAACTTTGGTTGGGATTGGTTCCTCCATTACCCAGTGTGATCGCATTTTATTGTTCTCCAGATCTTGCATTTCTATCAAAGCGCCGTTCCCGATACTCTGGTAATGTGAAGGAGCAGTAATATACCATTCTACTTTTGCTTTGTCCGATGGATGATCGACAATTGGTAACCAGTTTTGACCTCTGTCAGGCCAATTGTCGCCAAAAAAAGTTCGATCGCCGTATTTATTTTTGGATATGATTAACCCATCATTCGGTATACCTGAATAAACAATAGAATAAATCCGATGTTCCTCTATCTCCGATGTAGGAATTGAAATTTCCAATTTATTCCAGTTATGTGAGAATTCAACAGGTTTACCATCCTCTTCAATGGAAGATACAGTCATACCTTTTCCATTCTCTAATTGTTGAACTAGGTCTAAATAAAATTTAGAAACTGAAGCCAAAAAATGAATTTCTATCAATGCTTTTCCTTGAATGATGTCAGTTGAATCATTCAAATCAATTTGGAAAGAATAACGATCTACATCAATTTCACCAGCTCTTGGATAATGCTTTTGGGCATAACTTTGCAGGGAGGCTGAAGCGAAAATTATTAGAAAAAGAAATTGTCTCATGCTTATTTTTTTGAATCCTAAAGATAAGCCAAACTTCTACAAGACTAATCTTGCTTGACAATTTTAATCACCTCTTTTCCAACAATAGATTGAATAGCAACGAAATAAACCCCCGATTCATAATCAACAGTGTGTATTTGAATGCTCTTCTTATTCAAATAGTTTTCGTTAAAGACAACTTTGCCTGACGCTGAGGATATAGAAACGTTCGTTTCAGAAACACTTTTATCGAATTGGATTTCAAAATTGTCTTGAACTGGGTTTGGAGCTATTTTAACAAAGCTGTTACCTAGTTCTTCTATTCCCAAACATGAAGTGAATACTATCGTATCTGTAGAAGTACAACCGGCTGAATTTGTAATGGTTACCCAATACGTTCCAGCTGCAGTTACATTCAAATATTGATTCGTAGAACCGTCATTCCAAAGGTAACTTGAAGCTACACCTGCATCCAACACAATTAATCCTGTACAATAACTAGAATCCGCACCAAGATTTGGAGCCGCGGGAGGATTTACAACTGTAACACTTGCTGAAGAAGAATCAGCGCACACTCCATTGGAAGCAACTAATCGATATTGATAATTTCCAGGCGTCGTTAAAACATTTGTAAAATTA
Organism: uncultured Flavobacteriales bacterium; assembly: GCA_963977135.1. Classification (GTDB taxonomy): domain Bacteria; phylum Bacteroidota; class Bacteroidia; order Flavobacteriales_D; family Crocinitomicaceae; genus UBA2040. Next base: position 127,316 of record CAXBNN010000006.1, read on the forward strand.
TTTCCAGTTCCCGAAACAACATTGTTCAATTTCCAAGTTAAGCTTGTTGCACCTGAAGTTGCGCTAGTGCAATTAACTGTTTCCCCGGGACAAATGCTTACAGGTCCAACGTTAAAGTTAGTAATCGAAGGTGGAGCGAAAAATTCTACTAGAATATCCATTGTATCAGAACAATAACCGTTTGTTGCAATAAATGAATAGGTATGGATACCAACTCCTGAAGTTACAGAAGGCAATATTGCCCCTGTACCTACTTGAACGCCATCTTTAAGCCATTTCCTTCCACTTGCACCAACGGAACCTTGAGAATATCCATTGAATACGATTACTTGTCCAATGCATGCCGATGCAGTACTAACTGTAATTGAATCGACTACAGGTATACTCAAAACATCTATGGTTTGAGAAACACTATCAAAACAAGTTCCATTAGTTACAGCCAAGGTTATAACCAGAGGTCCAGGCGTTGTAGCGAAAAGGGAATAGTTCAAGGTTGTTCCAACAGGAACGCTATTATTGGCCCACGCTTGTCCAATTGAGCCAGTGCTCGTATTTGTAAATTGAATAAAGTCACCAACACAAACTGAAGTTGCACTGCTTGTAAACGAGGAAACAGCACTGCAACATGAGGTGGAAACAAGCGATGTTGAATATGGAGAATAAGTATTACCATTTAAAATACCATTAACGTTAAGCGTATAAGATCCACCCGGAATCATTCCTATGTCCACACTCTGAGTAAATGGAACTAAAATTGAAATCCCGATAGCGAACGAATAATTTAAACTCACATTAATAACGGACCCTACAATGTTAACAGTTGCTCCAAGATAAGTATAACCTGCTGCATAGTGCAATCCTGTAACTGTTAAAAAAGTTGTTGTACACGATGTTACTGGTGGACTTGTTGGTACAGCAGTATATACATCAACTTGACCAAGTGAAGACTGTGCACAAAGTAGAAATACAACTAAAAGGCGCTTAAGTTTTGTCATTTTTTTAACAATTATGTTTATATAAACACCAATGTACGGAAAAATTAAATGCCGATAAAGAATTACTCCATAGATTTTAAACATTTAGAATTATGACTATTCTCATATTTTTATCTGTTTGGCTTCACTATATTTATAACACAGAAAAGTTAATCATCTAAAACAAATCAAAATGGCCCAAAACCTTATTTATTACCCTACCGATTTTTCAAAATGTGCAGAGAATGCTTTCAAATATGCTCTTCAAATGGCTAAAGCTACAAAAAGTGATATTGAGATTATTCACGAAATAGACGTACGTGCAGGTTCATCTGCCTCTATGATTTCCAAAGATGCCATGGGAATGGTTTCGATGCTAGAAGACGATGCAAAAGTTAAATTAGAGCAATTGGTGGAAAGATTGAAAGATGAAGGCGTTGAGTCTACGTCCAAAATTATATTTGGAGACAAACTATCGTATTACTTGAAAAACAATCCTTCAATGGCCAATAAAATGGTCGTTATGGGTACCAAAGGTACTGGAAGTGTCGAAAATAGATTGTTTGGAAGTAAAACACACAAAATTATTCGAGAAATAGATTTCCCTGTTTTAGTGGTGCCAATTGAAGCTCAGTTCGATGGTATTAGCGATATACTCTTCGCAGCAGACTATTCTACCATGAATGCTGGCCAGTTCAAGCAATTGACTGACATTGGAACTTATTTTCACTCCAACATACATGCGGTTCACGTTATGGAAAGTGAGGAAAAAGAAGAAATCAGTGCTCTGGCAGAGGAAATAGAAAATGGTATACGTAAAAACACAGATTATACTCAACTCGATTTTCAAATGCTCTACGCAACCAATATTGAAGAACGTTTGCAAACGATGATACATGAAGACAACATCAGTCTATTGGTTATGGTAACTAAAAAACGCAGCTTTTTCGAACGCTTTTTTGGAACGAGTTTAACTAAACAGATGGTCTATCACACCCATGTTCCAATGCTAGTTTTTCAGAAAAAATAGTTGTTAAAACTTGGAAATAAAGAGATTATCCCAACCAAACGTTCATGATAATCTCTTTTCCAGCATATTCATTTACGCGGAGCAGAATCAATGACTTGGATTGCTGTAGTTCTTCGCGCATTACAGAAGAATCCATATCAATGTACAGTACTTTTTCATGGATGCGAACGCTTTTGGTTCGATTAGCGATGGCTTTACCCATAATTTCTTCCCAATTGTTGATGATGTTCATCTCTTCCATTTTCCCTTCTAAACGATAAGCTCTTAGAAAACGGTCGACCAAATCTTTCATCGGTCCATCCGGTTTTTTTTCTTGCTCACTCATGCGTTTTGGGTTTTTGAAAATTCGGGAACTTTAAGCGAACCTTCGCTCACTTCAAAGTAATGGATAGGCACATCAACGTTGACAAATATTTTTTCCAATCGATCTCGATTAGTATCTGTTACCAATACCTGACCGAAAGAATGGTTAGAAACCAATTGCAGTAAGCGACCTACTCTATTGTCATCCAATTTATCGAAAATATCATCGAGCAAAAGGATAGGCAAGAATCCGAGATGCGCCTTCAACCATTCAAATTGCGCCAATCGAAGTGCAATTAAATATGATTTTTGCTGACCTTGAGAGCCGAATTTCTTTACTGGGTGACCTTTGATCGTAAACACCAAGTCGTCCTTGTGCGTGCCGCCATTTGTGTATTGAGAGAAAGCATCCTTTCGTTGGTTGATTTCCAACAAGTCTTTAAAAGAAATGTCATTCAATTGTGAACGGTATTCCAAATCAATTTGCTCAGCTTCTTCTCCTATAAAATTGTATTGTCGTTGAAAAACAGGTATAAACTCCGTCAGAAATGCCTTTCTCGCTTCGTGAATTCTCGTTCCAACTTGAATCAACTGTTCATCCCAAACCTCAATAGATTCTCGATCAAACATGCCATGTTCGTACATGTTTTTCAGCAGCGCATTTCTTTGGATTAAAATTTTAGCATAACGCTGTAAATCATCCAAATAACTCCTGTTTGATTGAGCGATAATTCCGTCCATCCATTTACGACGAACCTCACTCCCATCACCAATTAAGTTTCTATCGTATGGCGAAATCATGACACATGGAAACTGACCGATGTGATCACCAAGCTTTTCATATTCACTTTTGTTTCGCTTGAAAATTTTCTTCGCTCCAACTTTTACCGAGCAATGAATATTAATGTCTTTTTCATCCTTTTCAAAAATTCCTTGAATGACAAAAAAAGGCTGGTCGAAACGAATATTTTGTTTGTCTACAGCATTCAAATAAGACTTGCAAACTGACAAATAATGAACGGCGTCAAGAATATTCGTTTTCCCTGAGCCATTGTTCCCTGTAAAGCAATTAATCGAAGGCGAAAGTGTCATTTCGGCATCTTCATAATTCTTAAAATTTACGAGCTGAAGGGATTTCAAATACATTACTACAAACTTACAGAAAAATATAGGTTAATCTGGGCCACGAATACACGAATTTTCACGAAGAAATTGAGTTGCAAGTTACAAATTGAACGGCTTCTTTGAAGTGATTTGGTTGTTGGCTATTGGGTATTGGGTATTGGCAAAAATTATCCAAGCCAAAGCGAAGCGACCCAAAAGCCAAAGGCCAATTGCAAACAACTTGCAACTTGCAACTCAATTCACTTTAAATTTCGCAAAGAGAATATGTATATTTGATAAAACGATTACCATGCAAAAACTAATCCTTTTCCGAATCTTGTCGCTAACGACTTCAATCTATTTCTCCCAAGATTCAGATGCTATCGTAAGGATTTAGAAGAAACATTGGCTGTTGCAAGGAAATTTTATAGCGACACTTATATTAAAGATGCACGTATCTATATGGGCTGTATGCATTAATTTCGAAAAATGATTGAATTCACACTGATAGAAACTGAGAATCTAATACTGAGAAAAATCGATATTGAAGTCATGAACTCCATTTTTGAAAGTTATTCTGACGACGAGCTGATGACGTTTTTTGGTCTATCGAAAACGGAGGAACTTGAAAAAGAAAAATTCCGATACGAAAATGGCTTGACGACTTTTAACCGAAGTTTCTTGTATTTCCATTTGATAGATAAAACGTCAAATAAAGTTATCGGTTGGTGCGGGTATCATACTTGGGCGATTGACCACGACAGAGCAGAAATGGGCTATGGACTTTATGCTGACAAATGGAAACAAAAAGGATTAATGACCGAAGCCATGAATGTAATAATTCCTTATGGTTTCAAAGAAATGAAATTGCACCGTATTGAGGCTTTAATCGGTCTAGAAAACATCGCTTCATTCAAAGTTTTAGATAAATTCGGCTTTCAAAAAGAAGGTGAATTGCGCGAACATTATTTTGTCGATGGTAAGTATGAGGATTCATCAATGTATTCACTCTTGGTTACGGATTAGTTTGGTTTTGCCTTTCGCTGTTGGCTGTTGGCTGTTGGCTGTTGGCTGTTGGCACAAATTAGCCAAAAGCCAAAGCGAAGCGAGCCAAAAGCCAACCGCCAATTCTACATACTTATCAACAATAACAAGATTTATTAAACCATCAAACGATTAATTTTTATCTATTGCCTATATTTGTAAAGCATGAGTGATTACGTAGTTTCCGCACGAAAATATAGACCCCAAACCTTTGATACGGTTGTTGGTCAAAAGTCAATTACGACGACTTTGCGTAGCGCAATTTCTACTGGACATTTGGCACAAGCATTTTTGTTTTGCGGTTCACGTGGGGTTGGTAAAACAACTACAGCAAGAATCTTAGCAAAAACAATCAATTGTTCCAACAGAAGTGAACAAGTTGAGGCTTGTGACAAATGTGATTCTTGCATTTCTTTCAATGAAAATGCTTCTTTGAACGTTTATGAACTTGATGGTGCAAGTAACAACTCCGTTGACGACATTCGTAACTTAATCGATCAGGTAAGGATACCACCTCAATTAGGAACGCACAAAGTGTTTATCATTGATGAGGTCCACATGCTTTCCACTTCGGCTTTCAATGCGTTTTTAAAAACCTTGGAAGAACCACCTAAGCATGCTATTTTCATCTTAGCAACTACCGAGAAACATAAGATTATACCTACCATTTTGTCACGTTGCCAAATTTTTGATTTTAACAGAATCAAGGTTAGCGACATGGCAGAACATTTGGCCCAAATAGCGGTTAAAGAGAATATAACTGCCGATCCAGAAGCTTTGCATTTAATTGCTCAAAAAGCGGATGGCGCTCTTCGCGATGCACTTTCAATCTTCGATCAAATTGTCACTTTTGCTGGAAGTACGATTACTTATCAGCATGTACTTGACAACTTAAATATTCTCGATTACGATTATTATTTCCGCATAGTAGAATCGGCTCAGAAAGAAGATATCCCAGGATGCCTTCTACTCATGAACGACATCGTTGAAAAAGGATTTGATCCACATCATTTTGTTGTAGGACTGGCAGAACATTACCGTAATCTTCTCGTTTGTAAAGATCCTCGCACAGCGAAACTATTAGAGGTCGCAGAAAGTGTGCAACAGAAATATTTGGAGCAATCAAAAGCTTTGGATACCCAATTGCTTCTTCGAGCAATTGCCGTTTTAAGCAAGACCGACATTGAATACAAAGCAGCGAAAAGTCCTCGACTGCTGGTCGAAATTGCATTGATGCAATTGTGTTCACTGAAAAGTGAGCTCGAAAAAAAAAATCCTTCACTGACCCAGTAACGATTCTTCCCTTTACAGGACAAAATCTTCGTGATCTAGCACCAAAGCCGGTTTCAAAGCCAAATGTGAATCAACGACCGGTTATTGAAACTCCTGAACCGAAGATAAAAGCGCTGAAAGTTCCCACTGGAACATTGAAAACGACAAACATCAGTATCAAGCAAATTCTCAAGGAAGAAAGGGAAAATAACATTCAAATTCCCATTGAAGATTTACCACATGAGTCTTTTTCAATTGATCAACTTAAGATGTATTGGCGTCAATATGCTTTCCAAGCAAAGGAAAATGCAGAGATTACGCTTTACAATGCAATGATCAAGCGCGAACCTATTTTGGTCGACGGAAAATTAATCCGTATTGAAGTTGACAATTCAGTTCAAATGGGTTTCATTGACAATGTTCAACAACACATGACAGACTTCTTTCGATCACATTTGAAAAACTATTCTATCATGATAGAAGCCTTTCAAACGGAAGAAATTGATGAAGAGTCGCAGTATAAATCGCCAAAAGATCAATTTACGGCACTCGCAAGAAAGTATCCGAATTTACATTCGTTTAAGTCGGCGTTTAATTTGGATTTTGAGTACTAAATTCCTTTTGAAACATTAAGCTTTTATATTGAGCTGTTGGCGCTTAGCTATTGGCTTTTTGCTAAATTTAGCCAAAAGCCAAAGTGCAACGAGCCAAAGGCCAACAGCCTTTTTTTTTTAAAGTGTCATTCGTAACTGCAAAGTAACCTCCGATTTAGTATTAGCGTTGATTTGTTGAGCTCCTGAACCTAAGGAACTCTTGTTGCTATAAATGTTTACAGCGTATCTCGCCCATAAATCGAACTTACGTAGAAAGGTCCATCGTATCATAGCATAAGCTCTTGTTCCCTGATAGAAATAAGCTGGAACTGAAAACACATACAAAGCATTTGCTTCGAAGGCATACAAACGAGAATCGTACGAATCTGTATCGAAAAAGGCGTAACGGAAAGCAAAGTCTACTGGCCATTTTTTCGGGCGAACTAATAAATCTTGATACAAAAGCATTCCAACATCTTTCAAAGAACTAGGTCGATTTACGGTTGTGAATTCCAATCGACTTTTCAATGTTATTCCGTCCGTAACAACGTAAGCAAAGTTTACACGAAAATTCCGTTGACGTACATCTTCAATTGCAGTTACCGTTCCATCAGATACTGCCCGACTATTTTTTGGCTTCACTTGTTCGCGGTAACGGAAATACAATTCCAACTTCTTGTTCGGGCGATAGGTTGGTTGAACTAAGAATTCGTGTCCGTGCGATGGTGCATCAACTAAATACCTCATCCATGGAAAAGAGAAATAATCCGCATATGTATTTAATGTCCAAGCGCTTGACAATTTTATTTTCGCGCCAAAATACAAACCTCTTTCATTTTGGGTAGTACTTCCTTCGGCAAAAGCGTTATTGTAAAGTGATTGGTATGCTTTGTCAAAATTCCTATAAAGTATACTTACACTTACATTTGGATCCAAAGCCAGCAAAACTCCATGCAATTGCGCCCATTTTTGACTAAAAGAGGAATAACTTCCTTCACCAAAAAAGCTCATGTTTTTGAATACATACGAATAATCACCACTTGTGGTAACAAAGCTTTTTCCTCTGAAATCGAATTGATTGTATGGTTGAATTGCCTTGCTATACGTTTTGTTATACCCTTGATAAACTGATGCTACACCCAAACTAAAATTTCGTTTTTGATAGCGCAAGTTTCCTCCAGCAATAGTTTCTTTAAATGCATCTTTTTTAGCTATTTCACTATTTGTTCGGTGCAAGCCGGATAAATTGATACTCGACGCAAATTCTTGTTCTTCGACCAATGAATCAGCAATTATTGTTGCGTCTACCCCTTTGTTGGAATAGAAAGCTAAAAGAGAGAAATTTTTATATCCAAAATCGGCGGCAGCTCCGCGGAGAAAGCGATTTTCATCAACAGAGGTATAGGGTTTCAAAGGATTTGCATTCTTTTTAACGTTAGTCACATCTGCTGTTTTTCCAAAGGCATATCCTGACCACAAATTTAAACCTTGACCGATTTGAATTTGGTAATCACCCAAAGCAACAGATTTAATGTACTTTCCTCCTTTGTAAAAGGCATGTGCCGAAATGAAATCGAAACCATAAGGTTGAGCTGTCCCTCCAAATTTTTCACCAGGATCTTTATCTGCCGTTATACCTATACTTAAATTTGTTCTATAACTGTAACGCAATCTTGTATAATAATGATCAGGATTGCCATGATAGTAACTATTGCTATTTAACAAAACACTGTCAGGCACATCGGCATAAGCATTTTTATCTTCCAATATGGTTTGATACCTGAAAAAGGATTCAAATTTTCCTTGTTTCAAAGCTTCTTTGAGCGTTACACTCAAGTTATCCAAACGGTCATCAACACGCACAAAAGGAAGAACCATTTGAATTGTCTGCATATCCCAATAAGGCAAACTTTGTATTTCATAAATGCTTATGAATTTCCCAAAAAGTTTTATGTGGAGAAACAAGTCATTGATTTGCAAATCGGTCAATAAACCTAGGTCATTCAATTGGTCTACTGTCGTGTTATTTAGATTAATAGGATTATCGTAATAGTAATACAACTGGTCGAAAAGATTGGTTAAATCAGGTGTTTCGTCTTCCAACTGCTCCGAAATGAATTCTATTCTTTGTTGGATCAGTTCATTCTTCTCCTGTTGCTGTCCGTAAATATAATTACCTGCGGAAAGGAAAAAGATCAACAAGAATAACGAACGATTTATCATTTGCCATTACTTTTTTCGTAAGTGAACGAAATTTGGGGTGACCAACCCAATACTTGATGATAGGCTGTTGCTATATCTAACCTGAACTCTTTCCATTTATAGCCAAATCCAAAAGCAAGAGCTGTAAGTTGATTTCCAACACCTAACCGCATATGAAATTGTTTGAAAGGCTCATATTCTAGTGCTCCTTTAAACGAAACTGGCCCATCTACATCTTTCCATACCTCCGCAATAACTTTTACTGGTTTTGCAGGTTTAAAAGCTGTTCCCAAGCGCAAAGTGGTATTGTACCTATCGTTTTGAAATTCAGACAATTTGTTTTGACCTAAATTAAAAACAGTAAAACCAAAATCCCAACGATCGGTAATGTTCAGAAGAACTCCTGCTTCTCCAGTAACCGTGTTAGAGTTTCCGTAATAATTGGGCAATCTCAATCCTTGATAATTGATTTGAACTCCTGCAGAAAAATGGTCGGCTAGCTTCATGGCATAACCCAATCCCGTTCTGAAATTTCTGTATTCGGCGCTTCCTTCATTAAAAGCTCCAACAGAAAAAACACCCAATTTAGTAGGAATCGCAACTGCAAGCGATTGTCGTTGTAAGTCTTTCAATAAGAAACGGCTTTCGTAAGTTACCCCGGCACTTAAAGATTCTACTTTACCCAAAGCTCCTGGATTATTGAAGTAAGACCAATTGTCTGATAAAGTTGTTGAAGCATTCAGCAAAGCGCCAGACCTCGCTCCTGATGGAGCCCAACCTTGAGAATAGGTGGTCATTGGAAGCAATATCAAAAGGAATAGGTACTTTCTCATAATCTGGACTAAAAATAAGTAAAGCCTTCGGTAAACACAATGGTATGTAAAAATTAATCTTCGTTATTTTATTAACCCTTCGAAATGTCGTAGTTTTGATAAAAAATAGAATATGAAAAAAATATTTCTCTCCTTAATTTTGTCATTAATCTCTGTTGTCGCTTTAGCGCAATTGACAACACACACCATGAATGTTGGTGGTGTTACCAGAAATTATTACAAATACCTTCCTGTTAATTACCAAGCAACTGAAAATCTACCTGTTGTTTTCATTTTACATGGTCTGGGAGGAAATGCCCAACAAATGACCCTTGCTGGTTTCAGCCTTATTGCAGATACAGCTCGAATAATCGCGATTTACCCAGATGGATTACAGAACACTTTAGGTCAAACTGCTTGGAACAATGGAACATTATTATCGTCAACTGCTGATGACGTTGGGTTTTTCAACAAAATGATGGATTTGATGCTTACGAATCAAAATGCGAATCCTTCAAGAATTTATGTTACCGGTTTTTCTATGGGTGGAATTATGACTCACCATTTGGCATGTGCGCTTAACAATAGAATAGCCGCAATTGGTCCAATGGCAGGAACGATGTCGACAGATGACATTGCAAATTGTGTCCCTGCCTACAAAACACCTGTAATTCATCTTCACGGTACGGCAGACGCAACAGTACCCTATAATTCTGGCGCTCTTCCTTCTTTAAGTTTGGTTCCTGAAACGATGAATTTTTGGAAAGGTGTACACGGGTGTTCTGCAACTGCTGACAGCACAAGAATTCCTGACACAGCAGCTGATGGAATAACTATTGATAGATTTGTATACGACAACTGTAATCCGATCGCTTCTGTTGAATTATGGAGACTGAATGGTGCTGATCACATATACTTGTATCAACCCGTAAATGATATCACAGAGGCAGTTGAAATTTGGAAGTTTTTCAATAAATGGCAACATCCAAATCCTCAAGCTGTTTCAGTAAACGAATTAGCAAAAGAAAAATCTTTTTCAATTTATCCTAATCCATCAACTGGACAATTTGCTATTCAATTGAGCCAGAAAGCAAGCCTTTCCTTATTTGATATTAGTGGAAATAGAATTCAGACATTTGAATTGAATAGTGGTAAAAGCAAAATTAATTTAAACCTTTCTCCAGGAGTATATTTACTTAAAGATGAAAGCGGTTCTACTGAACGATTGATCATTCAATAACAGACATTAAAAACATAAAAAGCTCCCATTTCAACTGAAGTGGGAGCTTTTCTTTTACAGTGAATAAAACAATATTTCAATTGCCATTCTTGGTGGTAGGTTTATTCTTGAATGCTAATTTTTTTGATGATCGTTCCTTTTGCCGTGCTCAAAGACAAAAGGTATATTCCTGTTTTTTCAGATAATTGAACTTGAATTTGGTTCTGATTATAAAAATTTTCATGATATACACTTCTACCTGTCATGTCTGTAATCAAAAGTTCACCACTTAGCGTTTCATCGAATGCCAAGGTGAATTGTCCATCTGATGGATTTGGATAAAGTCCAATTGAGGATTCTTCTAATTTTTCCGTACCCAAAGTTGTATACAGATTGCAGTTATACGTCCATTCAGCATCGAAATCTGTTTTGGCAATAGCTGCAATATTTTTTAATGCATTGACATTGGTCTTGTGATTTGTTACATTATTTCCGGGTTCTCTGGCGTACAAGACTGCAAAATCATAGCAAGAAAACGCTCCTGATGGCAAACTTTCAGCTTCTAAAGTCATTACTCCTCTTCTATCTCCGGGTTGATTCACCCCGTAAACTGTATCCGATTCAGACCATTCATAAGGAATATTTGGGTTTCCAGGGAAAAGATAATTTGTTGGAATTGTTGTAGATCCTGGAGATGAAGGTGAACCTGTCCCACCATAATACATCTGCGTTCCATTGGCCCATAATCCGTTCATAAAATTGTAGTAACCTGGAGCAGATAAAGGATCGGTATACGGGAAGCTTGCTCCATTAGTGAAATAGGTAAAGTATTCCATTTTTTTGGTTAACGAGCTTATTCCCAATGCAGGAGGATTCAAACCATAACCAGGACCAGATGAACTTAGCTCATCATTATTATCTGCATTGTATACATACATCATATTCGTTAGCGTATCACATCCAACATAGTCATCTTGGGGATTCCCCAAATCTGGATCCCACCACATACCTAATTTGAAATTCGAGTAACCGAGCGTCCCTCGATTAAACACTCTGTAATGTAAATAGGTAGTTCTATTTCTGTAGTCATTTGTCAAATACTGATAGGCCATCGTATGAACTTCAATCTCCATTTTGTCACCATCAGTTTCCGTATGTAGACCAGCAGCATCATTCATAATCGTATATACAGCAATATCGCCGCGTATATCTGGATAATCTCCTAAGCTTGGTTCGTAGATACCATTGTTATTTAAATCGATAAATGGCGCTAAGTTTTGAGCTACTCCAGCTCCAGAAATTCCATTTCCAGGCCAAGAGGCAATTGCAGTTGGTACTATATAACCGCTTGATGTGTAATTTGTAATATGATTCTGTATTTCGAATGCGGTTATCTGCCAGATACTATTTCCGTAAGTGGAAACATAACTAGAATTGGTATAATCATTTGTTAAAGAGTAAGGTCCTTCGAAAAAATCTGCTCCTTGCTGTCCAAAACGCATTGCCGCTAAACGAAGTCCTCCATTTGCATCAACAGCAGAGCACCATAGAGATGCGGCAAAAATTGCATTAAGTCCAGAATTTTTGGGGATTTCATATCCAGCATTCAACACGCCGGTTTTCATGAACAAAACGCCATTGGTATTTATTCTAGCGCTTACATCGTTGCCAGCCAGATCTGTCGATTGAGCTCCAACAAAAAGGTAAAAGAAGGTAAAAAGAATTACTAATTGAATTGAGTTTTTCATGATATATGGTTTAGTGTTCGTTCTCAAACTTATGCAAACCTTCATAATAAAACACAAAAAAACGACCGTATTGAGTATACGGTCGTTTCTATAATGTGAAGTGTAGTTTCTACACTAACTTTTTATTTTTTGTCTTCAACTTCTTCGAAGTCAACATCTGTTACTTCTTCTGAAGCATCAGCTGCTGGCTCTTGAGCTGCACCCTCACCACCTTCATTGGTAGCATTGTACATTTCTTGAGAAGCTGCTTGGAACACTTCGTTCAACTTGTCCATTGCTGGCTGTAAGTTTTCCATGTTCTTCGCTTCGAATTGAGTTTTCAATTCAGCTAAAGCATCTTCGATTGGTTGTTTTTTGTCAGCTGGAATTTTGTCTCCGTACTCGCTCAATTGACGTTCTGTTTGGAATATCAAAGAGTCTGCTTTGTTAACTGTTTCCGCTTCTTCTTTACGTTTGTTGTCTTCGTCAGCGTGAGCTGCTGCTTCGGCTTTCATTTTTTCAATGTCTGCATCAGAAAGTCCAGATGAAGCTTCAATCTTAATTGACTGCTCTTTTCCTGTTCCTTTGTCTTTTGCAGAAATGTGCATGATTCCGTTTGCATCAATATCGAATGTTACTTCAATTTGTGGCTCACCTCTTCTTGATGGTGGAATATCTTGCAATTGGAAACGACCCAAAGTTTTGTTGTCATTTGCCATTGCTCTTTCACCTTGCAATACGTGGATATCAACCGAAGGTTGGTTATCTGATGCAGTAGAGAACACTTCTGATTTCTTCGTTGGAATTGTTGTGTTTGACTCGATCAATTTCGTGAATACACCGCCCATTGTTTCGATACCCAAAGAAAGTGGGCAAACATCTAACAACAATACATCTTTCACTTCACCTGTCAAAACTCCACCTTGAATCGCTGCTCCTAAAGCAACTACTTCGTCTGGATTAACTCCTTTTGAAGGTGCTTTTCCGAAGAACTTCTCAACTGCTGCTTGGATAACTGGGATTCTAGTAGAACCTCCAACCAAAATAATTTCGTTGATGTCTTTCGTTGTCAAACCAGCATTTTTCAAAGCTGAACGACAAGGTGCGATAGTTCTCTCAACGATGTCAGAGATCAATTGCTCAAATTTAGCTCTCTGCAATGTTCTTACTAAGTGCTTTGGCACGCCATCAACAGGCATGATGTATGGCAAGTTGATTTCTGAAGATGTCGTAGAAGACAATTCAATTTTAGCTTTTTCAGCTGCTTCTTTCAAACGTTGCAAAGCCATTGGATCTTTTCTCAAGTCAATACCTTCGTCGTTCATGAATTCGTCAGCCAACCAGTTGATCAAGATATTATCAACGTCGTCACCACCTAAGTACGTGTCACCGTCTGTAGACAATACTTCAAAAACTCCGTCACCCAATTCCAAGATAGAAACATCATGTGTTCCTCCACCGAAATCGAATACTACGATTTTTTGATCAACTCCTTTTTTATCTAATCCGTAAGCCAAAGCTGCTGCTGTAGGCTCGTTGATGATTCTTTTGATAGTCAAACCTGCAATTTCACCTGCTTCTTTTGTTGCTTGACGTTGCGCGTCATTAAAGTAAGCTGGAACAGTTACAACCGCTTCAGTTACTTCCGTACCCAAATAGTCTTCTGCTGTTTTTTTCATTTTCTGCAAAATCATAGCAGAAATTTCTTGAGGTGTGTAATTTCTATCGTCAATTTTAACACGTGGTGTGTTATTATCTCCTTTAACTACTTCATAAGGAACTCCTTCTGATTTAACTTCAGCAAAAGTGTGTCCCATAAACCTTTTAATAGAGGCTACTGTTTTCGTTGGGTTGGTGATTGCTTGACGTTTTGCTGGATCTCCAACTTTTCGCTCTCCTCCTTCTACGAATGCTACAACAGATGGTGTTGTTCTTTTTCCTTCAGAGTTTGCGATTACTACTGGCTCGTTACCTTCCATTACGGCTACGCATGAGTTGGTTGTACCCAAATCTATACCAATTATTTTTCCCATTTTATTGTGTTTTTCATTTTTAAACTTGATAAACCTAAGTCAATCTTTGTGCCAACTGAAAACTCATGGTAATTTCTGCCATTTTTGACAGATTGCTTGGTATATAAGGAAATATGAATGTCGATTTGTCAGTTTTTTGTGACAGAGAAGCTGGTGGTTTTTGGCTTTTGGCCGTTGGCAGGATTAGCCAAAAGCTAACAGCCAAGAGCCAAAGGCATCAGTCAAACGCTTTATACGTATTCTTACTCATCTCAAGCAAACGCTCGTATTGTGCTGGTGTAAGGTCAGAATGGTAGTAATGGATAGGATTTACTTTTTCGCCATTTTTTTCTACTTCGTAATGCAAGTGCGGTCCAGTAGATTTTCCTGTTGAACCGATTAGACCAATTAAATCTCCTCGTTTTACTTTTTGACCTGCTTTAACTTTAAAAGCACTCAAATGGGCATATCGCGTTTTATAACCATAACCATGATTAATAACAATACTTTGTCCATAGCCCCAGCCATTTCTCTCTAAAGCTTCAATGACTCCATCACCGGTTGCGAAAACTTCCGTTCCGACCTTTGCTGTGAAATCCATTCCAGTATGCATACGAGACGTTTTGTAGATAGGGTCAATTCTCCAACCGTATCCGGAAGCCATTCTTTTCAAATCGTCATTTCGAACGGGTTGAATGGCAGGAATGCTTGCTAATACCTTTTCTTTATCCTTAGCCAATACCAATAATTCTTTAAAACTCAAACGTTGAGCATTCAGTCTTTTTTCGGCGGCATCCAGATTTTTAGCTGTTTCTATAAGTAACTTTGAATTGGTCAATCCACTTAACTCAGTGTATTTGTCGCTTCCACCTGTCCCCATCATTCTTAATTCTTTTGGGAATTCATCGGCATACAGCGCAACACGGTAAAGATCTTCATCCCGCTTTTCTATGTCTTTTAAAACGCGGTTAACAAGTGCCATATCAGCATTCATGCGTTTCATCTCCTTACTGTAAACTTTAACTTCACGCGCCAATCTCTTTTCCTTAGGGGAACTTAATTGTTTAGTGAAAAGAAAAGATAGCATTAATCCAATGAGAATACTTGGTGCAACCAAAAGCAATACCTTAAGGATTTGCTTTGGGATGCTGTTTGTCACCTCTTCGTAAGCGAGGGTTTTTGGGTTGTATCTATATTTCTTTTTGGACATAGGAGTCCGTAAATATACAAAAAGTGAAATTATTCTCTTGACTGACTTTTTTTAAACAATGTTAAAGTATTTATTTTGCTTTTTAGTCAGGTGTAGGATAAGTGTTAAAATGGTTCAAAATCAGGGTATTAAATTAGTTAAGTTTATCTGTTCGCTGTAAAACGTTTAATACCAGTTCTGTAAATGAAATTGTCTTATCGGACCCAGAATTGGTGATGTAAAACTGAAACTGATCATTCGGATGTCGAACTTCCGGGGTCAGATACCAAAGCTGGAAATCAAAGTATCCCTTTGCATTCCATTTGACATAAGAATTTAATGGTTGATAATTGTACTTATACGCTTCCCATTTATGCTGGAAGGTTGAAATAACGTATATATTTTCAAACAAATCGTTAGAATCGGCTAATACTTTACCCGCGATTTCAATCCATGCATGATCTTTTGAGCATAGTCGTTCAAAACTTTCTTCAAACTTTGGAGAAATAGTATTTGGGCCAATACGCAAAGTATCGATTTCATTAACTGGATTTGAAGTTATTTTATCTTCGTTCAATGTGAGAAAGCTTTGATTCTTCAATTGATAATTTTGTGGGTCGGATAAAATTTCTTCACTTCCCGTCATACTTCGATTTACCAATAAATAATCCTCAGCCCCATCTGGAATTGAACCTCGTCCAAATACTTTCCAGTAATAACTCTTCGTCATTCGGTCAATGTGAATGATGCCATTATTGTATTGCCATGTTTGAAAGAGGTTTAAAACTATGCAGAACGCTGCAAAAACAAGCACCCCCTTTCTAATTCGCTCACCTTTAGAGACAATTAAACCTATTGCAATTGCCAAAACAGGATACAATTGCACCATTGGTCGCTGAGAAAAGGAAGCCGCGTACCACCACGTTGTCCAACTACTTGCCACGAATACGAAACATAGAACCAAAAATAGAAAAGTCCATTTCCAAGGAGTTTTCTTTTTAAAAGCAACGAATAATCCCCAGAGTGCAAGAAACATGATTGGTGTATAAATCAACCAGCCTTTGCGATAGGAGAATAGAAATTCCAGGGTATATGGATGGAGAAAATCTAGACCTTCTCCAGCATTTTGGTAACTGTCATATAACCATGCACCACCAAAAACTTTCCAATAACGTAATTGAGGAATTACAAAAACTAAAAAGAACAATCCAGCCAATGCAAAATGCTTATAATATTTTCTAGCATTCTTGAGTCGATGAATTGCATCTTTAGGTGACGCTAAACCATAAGTAAGCGGGATGATAATCGCTATAAACTCTGTCACCCGACTTACCGTCATCAATCCTAGAATCAATCCTAAAACAGCTGCTATCCAAAACTTTCGTTCATTGTGCCATCGTATTGTAAACCAAATTAAAGCAGCATAGGCTGTAAATAAGTAAACATGTGGCATACCATGCGAACGGGTGTGCATATGGAAATAATTAGTGCCGAACACTATGATTATGAGAACAATGGAAGTAACACTATCCGAATAGAAGTAAAGAAGTATTTTACGCAAGAACCAAAGTCCAAGTATTGTATAGAAAAGTGAACCCACCGTGAGCATATGCTGAAACGGTAATGAAAATCCATCTATTGGATAAGCTCCAATCCACGAAATTAAGCAAGCTATCGCAAAGAAAGGTGCATAGAAAATAGCCAAGCCAATTGGGTATTTGATAACCCAGTTGCCTAGATCAGATTTCATTGCTTGATAGAAAGTATCGCTTTGCACAGGACCATTCATGGCCGCTTCAATTGGCGAAAAATCCTGAATTCCTAAATCATCATGAATGAAGGTTTGTGGCAAATACAAATAGTAACCGTAAGTATCCCACGAAATTACAGTCGGAGAAAATCCAAATAAAACTTGATAAACGACCAGAAACAAAGCTATTCCCCAAATTAGTCGGGCAGAATTTGTAGTTGGTAAAAAACGTCTGGTATTCATGAACTTGATAAAGTTAGAAGAATATTCCAATTCTGCTGTCTTAGACTTTTAACTCGAATTGCCAGCCTATTTTTTTATGGATGATATTCTTCACCCATTTGTTTGTATCCAAAATCGTGAAACTCTTTGGTAACCACAGGTTGAATGAAATAGTCTCTTTCCACTTGATATCGCGTATCGTTAAAGCCTGGTAAATAATCAATTCCATAAAAAATACCCCAGTAACCGATGATAGCCGTTTGCTTTGGATTCGCACGATAAATGGAATCGACAGCAATGGTAAAAGGCATAGTTCTTTCCAATGATCTAAATCCATTAGCCGGGATTTCCTGTCCGTACAAATAATTCCATTGCCATTGCATCAAATTGTCGCAAACGAAAACAGACTTGAAATTCTCGGTTTTCACTTTTTGATACAATACGTGAAATTCTTCCTGTCTATTTTCAGTGGATTCGTACCAGTCACGCTTTAGTTTACTTCCAGCAAAAAGTCCAATTATGAATAGGCTAAGTATTCCTATAGCTAGGTTCCGAATTAATGGAACTTGCAAAGCTTCTCGAACGAAAAATAGAAATATGAAAAACCAAGCCGTATAAACTGAAAGTAAATATCTCGGCGTATAACTTTTCATGGACAAAGCAATGAAAAAGATAAGAACTGTTGCCATTAAACTCAATAGCACAAAAAGTTTCTGACGTTTCGTATTACTGAAAAACAATTTAATGATTAAAGCAGCAATTAGCCCTAGAACTAAAACCAAAAGTATGCTCCACCATACTGGAATTGCTTGATCTGCAGTATAATAATAAAAGCCACTGAAAGAGTTTAAAATACCTTTAACATAGATCATGAAACGCTCTGGAAACATTGAGAATTCGAGACTTAAACCAGGTGAACCCCAATAATTTTGTTGGAAATTTAATTTTCTAAGCAGAAAAACAAAAGCTGCCGCGAAACATAGAATGGAGATTAATCCTTTGATATTTCCTTTTTTATCTATGAATTCTTTCAGCAATAAAGGCAAAATTGGCAACAACAAAAATACATGCGATTCAAAAGCTACTGCAAGTATAAAACCGAACAACGCGAAATAAGCAAATCTCATTTTCAGCTCTGCAGATAAACAAAACAGTGCGGAAATTGCTAGAAATGCCGTTACATAACCTCCTCTTACCATTCCGGCCCAAAGTATCCACGGTGGAAAGCAAATGATGGCTATAGTGATTAAAAAGGCTACTACAAGAGTTTGTTGACGTGCAATTAGTCCTTTGAAAACAAAAGTTGCACCTAAGGCGAACAGCATCAATCCGCCTAAACGAAGCGCCCAAATGCCTGAACCTATCAGCTTTATCCAAAATGCGACTGAACCAACTTCAAAAATACTTAAGCCATAGGCTTGACCATAGAAGTAAAGCGGAAATGATTTTCCCGCCAATAGGTCTTGCGCCATAATGCCAACTATCGCTTCGTCTCCATCAAACCAAAAAGAATTGGAGAGAAAATGAGGTAAGCGAACGATAATGCTCAATGCAAAAAATACGAGAAACCAAAACACCCAATTTGTTATTCTATTTGACAAAAAGGCCTTTAGCATATTCGATTTCACAGACTAATCATAAATAAGTTATGAAAGCAAAGATTCAAATAAAAAAGTTATTAATCCTTACTCCGAAAAAAATTCGAAGTAATTGTATTATGAAATTTCAATTTTTCCATTAATAAAAAGCTTTCTATTAATAATCTCCACCTATTGTCCTTTTGTTCATATAAGCATCTGGAAATTTCGGGAGAGTTTTTGGAGCTTGTGTAAGCTTGCTCGTATCTGTTAAAGTCTTCATGAATTCAATTATATCCTTTATTTCTTTTTTTGTCAAATTGAGCTTGTCTTCTGGCAATGTTTGATGTGGAACCTCCATTCCCAATCCGCTTCCACCGCCTTCGTTGTAAAAATCCATGACTTCTTCCAAAGTCGCAAAAACCCCATTATGCATGTAAGGTGCGGTTAATTCAATGTTTCTAAGTGAAGGTGTTTTAAAGGAAAACTTATAAAATGGAGCTTGCTCTTGAATGATTCCATTGGCATATCTTCCCAAATCACTATCCAAAATATATGGTGCTTTATTATTCGAAGGAACCCCTAAAACTTCCGATTCGTTTTCTTGGTAAAATGGAGGAACAAGTCCACTAAAAGCAGGTGCAAAATGGCATGTTGCACAAGTTGCCTTTCCTGTAAAAAGGTTGTAACCTCTCTTTGCCGAAGTTGAAAATTCTGTTGTTTCATTGCGCAGATATCGATCATAAGAAGAATTAAATGAACTTTGGCTACCCACGAATTGGGTAATAGCAAATTTCAACTTGGATGCATTGATTTCCGAGGTGCCAAAAGCATTTTCAAACTTGTGTTGATAATCTACAGAACTCATTAATTTATTGCATAGAGTGATATAATCTGTATTAAACTCTTCTGTGTTCAAAACAACATGATCAATCTGCGTTAACAAATCATCTGATCGAACATCATGAAAAAAGCGTGTGGAATAAACTGCATTTAAAATAGTAGGAGCATTTCGCAGACCCGGAGTTTTATTCCCTGTGGTCAAACTGGTTTTTAATCCATCTGTAAAGGCTTTCTCTGGATGATGACAAGAGGCACATGCTCTTTGATTATTCGAACTCAAAATAGGGTCGTAAAACAAAATTCTTCCGAGTTCTATGACTTCATTTGCATTCCCTTTGTATATAGAATTCAAGAAAAAGTCTTTGTTCAGAAAATCATTATCAAACAGTGAAATACTTCCATAATTTACTGGATAAATGGAATTTCCCCTTTGGTTTGGTTCTTCAATATGAAGTTCCCTCTGCACCAGTAATAGTTCTCCAAACAAGGGATCGGCAATGTTTTTTAGAAAGCCCAATCTATCAAGTTGGTCGAATTTATATTTGTTAAAAATTTGATTTCCATCTTGAAACAACTTTTCGACTTTCAAAAAATGTTTTTTTTCAATATAGGGTTGGTACGTTAGAAACGCTTTATGAATTCCTTCTAAAAAAGCTTGATTTTCTTCGTTCGTCTTCTCTGGACCTGAAGGTGAATCAAAACCTGTTAACCCCATGGAATATAGATAAATAACACCAAAACGCATGGCCTCAAAAATATCGGCATCGGTAAATTTATTTTTCTTTAAATTTTCAAAAACCTCATTTAGGCTGAATTCAAACGTATGAACCAATTCTGCTATTTCTTTAAAATCAGCTTGCTCGTCGAATAATTTTTCTTCAATGATTTGAAGACCTTGTGGTTCAAGTATCGTCAATTCATTCATTTTCTCGATAATCTTTGGCAAAGGCGCACCATTGATATATCGACTATGCATTTGGTAATCAAAATGAAGCAAGAAAAACTCTATTTGTTTGTAATTTCTCTTCAATTGAACAAAAGACTTTCTTGCCTCAACAAAATTCTCCTTAGCCAAATATTCATTTAGACTTGAAGTCAAAGCAATTGTTTTTTCCAGATCAGTTGAAATTTGAGGAATGGCTTGCTGAACTGGCATTAATTCAATATTATTTGATGTTGAAAATGAGTGCAACATCAAATAGAAAAAAAGTATGGCTATGGAAAAAATGAGTGTTTTCATATAAAACTAAAAAAGCCTCCTGCCATGAGACAGGAGGCAATGTTGATATTATTACAATTATTTGATAATTACTTTTTTGGCAATTCCTGCTTTGTTTTTCAAGAAATAAACACCTGGATTCAAACCAATAATGTCTAAACTTTTTGTGTTTCTTTCTACCAAAACCAATTTACCATTTGCATCGTAAAGAGCAACATCTGTTGCTTCGTTGAAATACAAAACTCTTGAAGTTGGATTCGGGTAAACTGTAAAATTTAATCCTTCTTCCGTTTTGTTTTCTTCCAAACCAAGTTGACTTACCGTTTTGTCCCAACCTGTTAAAGCGATTGTACAAGAGTTGTTGTAAGGAAATGGATTTGACGTACTAGGATGTTGAGAGTTAAACAACAATGTTTTTCCATCAGGTGTAGCTTTAGCACCAGTAACCTCCGCTCCGTAAGGAACTTGAGCAATTCTTACTAGATCCGTTGTTGTTGGAGCAGTTAAATCAGCATCCAAAATGAATAACTCACAAGATCTATTGCTTATTCCAGCTGGCATTCTTCCGTTAGAAGTTCCGTTCAAATCCTCGCAGATAACCATGTAAGATTTATTATTTACTGTCATAAATGTTAATCCATCAGGATTAGACAAATGATATGCTGGATAATTTGAAACAGTAACCTCACCTGAATAGCTTGGTCCTCCTTCCAAATAAGAGGTCATTTGATTTGTTGTGACATTGAATTTCAAAACACGACCGTAGTAATCTTTGTAACCACTTGCTCCAGGACTAGCAACGCCTAACACGGTCGCTCTATCCAAATGATGCTGAGCATAAGTTGCTCCAGCATTATATTCATCCAACCAGGCATTCATAGGTGAATCTAATCCTGTTTCTGTCAAATAAACGTTACCATCAGAAGGATTCAAAGCAGACCATTCCAAGCGATCAAACATTGTTGCTCCAACTGCAACCGCTGAATCTTTAAAATTAAGCATTGTTGTCATAGAGTTTGATAAAGCAATCCATGGGTTAGATGCATTTTGTTTGTATACGTAAACTGTACCATCTGAAAAATCACCAGCAGTGTTCGCAACAAATTTTGTGAAGAACGCAGGCGTGTCATCAACCGTCAAATAAACTGTTTTGTTGTCAGGCATTATTACTCCTCCTTCAAAAGCTTGACGACCCCAATTGTATTGTTTGTGCAAAGCAACTGCTTGTCTTGGATCAATTTCAACCATATAGTTGAAGTTTTCATATTTCTCCATAGTCGTTCCATTTGCAAAAGCGATTGGAGAACCTGAAATTGTGTAATCCAAAGTATCTTGAACACCTGCACCAGTTACGCCATTTGCATCATTGTAAATTGATGAGTTATCCGTGCGCATCCATTCTTCAGCTGTCCAAATACGACCATCAACTCCAGAAGATATTCCTCCGCAATTCATTCCTGTTTCTCCAACTGTATTAACAAAATCAACGTTGAAGAACTTTCCTGAACGACCGTCCAAAAGAGTTTGGTTGACAATAATCAAAGTATCATTTGATGGATCTCTTTTTACTTTGAAAACCGTCATTCCTCCACCATCACCAATTTTATCGTTGGCTTCAATCATTTCATGATTAACACTCAACCAGCCTAAATCTGCTGATCCAGCCGTAATATCTGGTGTAAAACCAATGAAGTCATGCCATTGTTTTGCAGGAACTTCTGTTGCAGGGTTACCGTAGGTTGCTGTGGTTTGAACCATATCCACTCCTCCAATAAAAAGCACTTGCTTCAAAAGTGGAGATTTTGGAACCAAAACAGTGTCAACAACATTTTCAAAGTCAAATTCTGGATTAAATCCAATTTGTGCATGCATGGATCCTGCGAATCCAAAAGCAGCAAATAACATCGTAATTTTTTTCATGATTTCTTTTTTTATTGCAAAGTAACGCAGCACTTCTCTGAGAAAGGTTAGTTAACAATTATCAATTTTTAAAAGATTTGTTATAAACATATTACCTGTAATTATTTAATGTTAAATGATGAAAAATGCATTTCTCAAACTTTTTTTTCAATCCCTTTTTAAAGTATAATTCGCTAACCGTATTCATTTTCATGAATTCCGCTATTTTTGCAACGCAACTTTTTTATAACAGACGCAAACGCATGAAAATTCAAGAAATAAGAGAACAATTCTTTCAATTTTTCGCTTCGAAAGGCCACGACATAGTGCCTTCTGCCCCAATGGTAGTGAAAAACGACCCGACATTGATGTTTACAAATGCTGGAATGAATCAATTCAAAGACTTCTTTCTTGGCAATGCAGTGCCGAAAAATAAGCGTGTTGCAAATTCTCAAAAATGTCTGCGGGTGTCTGGAAAACACAACGATTTGGAAGAAGTTGGTGTTGATACCTATCACCACACCATGTTCGAAATGCTGGGCAACTGGTCTTTTGGCGATTATTTCAAGGAAGAAGCAATAGCTTGGGCTTGGGAATTGTTGACAGAAGTTTACAAACTACCGAAAGATAGACTGTACGTTACCGTTTTCGAAGGTGATGAGCAAGATGGCGTTCCTATGGATCAAGAAAGTTTCGACATCTGGATGAAATACATAGAAAAAGACCGAATCATATTAGCAAATAAGAAAGATAATTTCTGGGAAATGGGCGATACAGGTCCATGCGGTCCTTGTACAGAAATTCATGTTGACTTGAGAAATCAGGACGAAGTGGATAAAATTCCAGGTCGCGATATGGTGAACCAAGACCATCCACAAGTTATTGAGATTTGGAATAACGTTTTCATGCAATTCAACAGAAAAGCAGATAGCAGTTTGGAACCACTTCCAGCTACCCACGTGGATACAGGAATGGGATTGGAACGTTTGGCTATGGCTTTGCAAGGAAAACAATCGAATTACGATACAGATTTGTTCCAAGCTTTGATTCAACACATGGTGAAAGTTTCTGGAGTTCCTTATGGAAAATCTGAACCAACGGATATTGCATTACGTGTAATAGCAGATCACGTTCGAGCGATTGCATTTTCTATTGCTGATGGTCAATTGCCTGCAAACAATGGAGCCGGTTATGTTATCCGAAGAATCTTAAGAAGAGCTATTCGTTACGGTTATCAAACGCTAGGTTTGAAGGAACCATTTATGTGTGAATTGTCCAAAGTTTTAGGTGTAGAAATGTCTAAAGCATTCCCTGAACTCGACAAACAAAAAGATTTGATTTACAAAGTTATACGTGAAGAAGAGCTAAGCTTCTTCCGTACTTTGGAGTTGGGAATTCGACGAATAGAAAGTACCATTGCAGACTTAAAAAAAGCAGGTAAAAACACTTTGGACGGTGAAACAGTTTTCGAACTTTATGACACCTATGGTTTCCCATTGGATTTGACATCTTTGATTGCCCGAGAAAACGACATGGAAGTCGATGAAAAAGGATTTGAGGAAGCATTGAAAATTCAAAAAGATCGTTCTCGTGCTGCGACAAATCTGGAGACGGATGATTGGGTTATCCTTCGTGAAGATAATGTTCAAGAATTCATTGGTTATGATTACTTAACCGCCGAGCTTGAAATTGTAAAATACCGACAAGTAAAACAAAACAATAAGAACTTTTTCCAGTTGGTTTTCAACCTCACTCCTTTCTACCCAGAAGGTGGCGGACAAGTTGGTGATACAGGTCATTTGGAAAATGCAAAAGGAGACAAAATATACATCTCAGATACGAAGAAAGAGAACAACCTCATCGTTCATTTAACAGATAAGCTTCCTGAAGACTTAAGCGGTCAATTTACGGCGTTTGTAAATACTAACAAGCGTGAGCGAACAGTCCTAAATCACTCGGCTACGCACTTATTACACCGTGCTTTGCGAGAAGTACTTGGAACGCATGTTGAACAGAAAGGATCGCTCGTAAATCCAGATTATTTACGTTTCGATTTCAGTCATTTCGCCAAAGTAACGGATGAAGAAATGGAAAAAATTCAAGCACATATTGATGCTGCTATTTTGGCCAATTATCCATTAAATGAAATGCGAAATACGCCAATCACTGAAGCTCAAAAAATGGGTGCAATGGCCTTGTTTGGCGAAAAATATGGCGACGCTGTTCGTGTGATTCAATTTGGAGATTCTATAGAATTGTGCGGTGGATGTCATGCTCCAAACACAGGTAAAATTGCATCTGTAAAAATACTTTCAGAAGGAGCGGTTGCTGCAGGCGTTAGAAGAATTGAAGCTATTACTGGTCCAACAGCAGAAGCTTATTTCCGAGAGAGAGATCAACAAGTTTCTACCTTAATGCAAACTTTGAAGAGTCCGAAAGACTTGAACAAAGCAGTTGAAGATTTAATTTCTAAAAATCAAGCTCTTCAAAACGAGGTTGAAGCTTACAAAAAGCAGATAGCGATGTCTGTTAAACAGGATTTGAAAGCTAAAATCGAAGATAAAGGCGAATACCAATTGCTACAAGGCATCGTAGATTTGGACGCTGGTTCTATCAAAGATTTACTATTCCAATTCAAAGGCGAATACCCTGCTTTCATAGGCGTTCTCGGTGGAAAAGAAGGCGACAAATGTTCGCTTAGTATCATGATTTCAGACGACCTAGCTAAATCCAAAGGATTAGACGCAGGAAAAATCATTCGTGAAGTTTCTTCTCATATTCAAGGTGGCGGAGGCGGTCAGGCGTTTTTTGCAACTGCTGGCGGTAAGAATGCTGGGGGGTTGGAAAAGGCGATTGCTGAGGTTATTGGACGTGTTTAGCTGGGTTATTGGACGTGTCTAGTTGGGTTATTTGAAGTCCTTCGGACATTGATGGATTTGAAGCCTGGCGGCATTTTACGTACTACTTTAAGAGATTATCTTTGAATAATTCGTTAACATGTTAGCGCATATAGTTTTGCCATTGTACCAAAGAATATTTAATTTTGTCGTTTTCCATTATTTTCATGAAGCCGTATTCATAGCAAAAGATATAAGCCTTTCCTTCGGAGTTACGCCAAAAGTGGGTGAAAAATTTTGGGTTAAATCCTTTCGCTAATAGAACTTCTTCGCGAACTGTTGCTTTACCTGCTTTGTTATATTCTTTTAAAATTCTTCTGTTTTTCTTGAGTTGTAAATCTATTGATTTGAAAAAGGACTGGTCTTTCGTTTTGTTTTTTTCGTAAAAATGGTTGGACTTGCAATACGCATCGCAGTACTTTTTGCCTACTCTTCCTACTATGGGTTTTTGGCAGTTTAAACAAGTTCTATCTTCAATCATATTTTTTGCCACGAATGCACGAATAAAATTATTTAACCGTCGAATTAAACGTTTAAATCTACGGTTAAATTTGTAAAACGACATTCATTTGAAGTTCTTTTGTTGGAAAATGAATAAAATGGACAATCGTAAATCAATCACTTTAAAACACTTACTAATTGCAGACAATAAATGCATTGGACTTCAGTTTCATCCTGACAAAGTCATTCAAGCTTTGCTTAAAGAATTGCCCAATATCAAATGGAGTAAGGAATTTAGCTTGGCGTATGTGCCCAACAACAAAGACAATCTAAACTTGATTTATAAAAAATTTAGAGGCGTCGCATGGGTAAATACGAATTACTTTTTCCCGCATAGACGACTAAATAATGACAACGAAGAAATCAACGTGGATTGGTTCCGAAAACGTGAATTGCCTTTAGGCTATAGACCTTGTCCAGAGGAATATTTGTTGAAACTGGAGTTGAAACGCTATGCCAACAATACCGTGAAAACCTACGTTCAATGTTTTGAAAAATTCATTAGATTAGTGGTAAATATACTAAGGGAATAATAGGAACGTTCCTATTAGCCAAGTGTTAGCACCAACTTAGAACAAATGAAAATAATAATAACCACTCTTATTTTGCTTTTGACCAATACTATGTATGCGCAAAAAGTGAAATTTAAAACAATAACTATTAACCCTCAATTATCTTTTCAGAACTATGAACATTTTAAGAGGTTGACATTAAGCTCACCTGATTCTGAAGCAGAATACATAGATGGCTTTGAATTCCTTTGGGGCTATACATATAAACTGAGAGTAAAAGAAATCAGGTTGAACTCAAATTTATCTGATGGAACTCGGTATAATTATTCATTGGAAAAAATAATCTCCAAAACGAAAGCAGCCGACACCACTCAATTTAATTTATTTCTTGACGGTAGCAGATATTACTATCAAGTTGATTCCACGGAACAAGTATTAAATAATACCTTCCGCCAGATTAATGACACCACTTTTTCATATTTTGACAAAGTTGAAATTGAAGTCCCAGCATACTTAACCAACGAATTCAGATTCATAGTGGAAGGTAAAGCAAGCAAATTGGGTATATTTGTGTATGTTGATGAAAAACTAATTAGGCTGATTAAACTATAAAAAGCTGGTGCTAACAGCACCTACCCAAAAGGCGGGGTTTCGTGTTCCAAAGACAGTTTTGTGGTTAATCAAACATTAGTTTTTCAAATCAAGTTTTGTGCTAAAAGTCCCGCCCTTCGGGTAGCTGCAAACCGTTAGCAAACATATAAATTAAAGGCAATAATCGATCTGAAATGATAAAATCAAACTCAAAATCTAAGAGCGCTACTTCTATTCTTAGTTTAAATAGTGAATTGTACAATTACGTTTCAATTTTACTTCCCTCAATTGATTTGTTTATTATTTCTCTAATCGCTTTTTCTTCAGAAAATCTTTCTATAACGCTACCAATAAACATCTCTTTCCCTTTACTTGGATTTCTATCAATTAAGCTATCAGAAAAGTTAAATAATAAAACCCCCATTTTTATTGCAATGTCATTAATGGTGCTAAATCTCGGTTTATTGACTTACTACGCTGGGATAAATTCACCCGCATGGATTCAAGCAGTTCCAACTGTAACAGCAATATTCTTTCTTTTTGATAAAAAAGCCATTCAATTTTTATTTGCTCTAGCGTGTATGGTAGCGCTGTTTCTTTCAAATTATTTCATTGGCCAAACAATCAACTCAACACTCACAATTCTATTGCCTATTGCTGTTTTCACTGTGATTATTGAAAGAGGCTCCAGTTTTTTACTCCGGCAACAAAAAAGAATTGAAGTTCAAAAAAAAGACATTGAGTCCAAAAATATTGAGATTACCTCAAGCATCCAATATGCTAAACGAATTCATGAGGCAATAATGCCATCCCTAAAGCAAATCCAAGTAAATTTTCCAAAATCATTTGTACTCTGCAAACCAAAAGATATAATAGCTGGTGACTTCGTTTGGTTTGAGCAATTGAATGACCGAACCATCATTGCAGTGGCAGATTGTACCGGGCATGGTGTACCTGGGGCATTAGTAAGTATTGTATGCAGCAATGCTCTAAATCGATCCATTCGAGAATTCAATTTGTCACAACCTGCAGCTATTTTGAACAAAACACGAGAACTTGTCGTAGAAACATTTGCTAAAAGTGAAATCAACATATCAGATGGAATGGACATCGCGTTATGTACCATTGAAAATGAAACTTTAGAGTATGCTGGAGCCAACAATTCACTGTATTATATTGCTGAACAGGAGTTTATAGAAATTTGTTCCGACAAACAACCAATAGGTAAGTGCGATTTCCCCAAACCATATACGAACCATAAAATCGAACTAAAAAAAGGTGATACATTTTATTTATTTACTGATGGTTTTGCAGATCAGTTCGGGGGTCCAAAAGGAAAGAAATTCAAGTATCAATCATTCAGAAAATTATTTATTGATAACCACTCTAAACCATTAGACGAGCAAAATAATATTTTTAATAATTCACTAGCGCAATGGAAGGGAGATCATGAGCAAGCAGATGATATCTGCATAATCGGCATTCAGTTATAATACTATTTGCTAACAATGTATAAGCGGCATTAAAATGACCGCTTATACTTGTCCGTTATACATAACTAAGATTACAACATGGGCTACTTAGATTCTGCATTCATAATTATTAGTATTATATTACTTATCGTATTGGTTACTGTAGCAATAATTACCGTCTCTCTAATTTTGCCAAATAATACTTTGTTAACCGAAAAAAAGAAGGATAATTTAAATTCGATAGTATTTCTGAGTATTCCTTTTATTTGGGCTACATATACGCTAGTTGGAGTAGGTTTCCGATTTAACTTGAATTTTGATTTCTTTTTATTTCTGGTTGGCATTCCATTAACTTTTATTGTTATCCGCTCCCTATACAGAAAATCAGTTATCCTAGAAGATAGAGATCAACGGAGAAAATCACTTATGTGGACTCATTTGATTATGTTTCTATTCATAAACTTGCTTTATTATCCTATCGCTTGGACTCAAGAAAGAGGGGGGGGTCAAGAGTATCAACCAATGGTGCATCTTTGTCTCTTAGGTTTTCTGACAATTTACATAAGTATTGGCGGGTTTTTAAAATTTAAAGGCCAATTAAAAAAGAAATGGATTGAGGCATTTTGTTCAGGATGTATATTTCTATTATTTCCCATAGGATTCATGATAATAAACGCTATTAATTGTTCAGGTTTTGACTGTTCTTTTGGTGATGCATTTGGGGTTATTGCAATAATATTAATATTAATTGTAGTGATTTTTATTAGTATTATTGAGGGATTCAGAAATAGAACACATTTATAACAAAACCTAAACTGCATTGAAACGCAGTTTAGCCTAACCGTTAGGCTTCATTGAAAAATGAAATTATTAAGATTTGGATTTAAAATTACTTTAGAGAAATTCCCATCCTAAAGATTGATGCCCAGTATTCAAGAGGATTAAATGATTTACGATTACTTTAGAAAAGAAAAAACGAAGCCTAACAATCACTAAAAAAACACAAACCTAACCAACCCAAACCGTTTTTGCTTATTTTAGCCTAACAGTTAGTGGCATTATAAAATGATGAACAAATTCACCATATTCACTATTTTATTTTCGGTCACTTTCTCAAGCTGTTACCGAAAAATTGTAGATCCGTATTTCGGTGTATATTTTACAAAAATTGACAGTAAAGTATTGAAGCTTGAAAGCGTTTCAATTGCTGACACGACCATTGCACTTGTTTCAGGAACTATATACAGTAAGGACGGCTCGGACACACTTTCCCCAAATGTCGCAACTGATGCTGTAGTAATTATGAATGACCAAAGGTCTGGAAAGATATATGCCAATCTAACTGACATCAATGAGACACCAAATAATCACCGAGGATGGATGTACGAGGACTAGTTTTATTGTTTTTATTGGGTGTCTCATTGATGGGTTATGCCAAAGATTTACGTCCTCAGGATTTGAAAATCACGTTGGAGCAGCTTCCTGTTTTGGAGCACCAATCGGATATAATTCCGCTGAGAATACACATTCAGAATGTTTCCAATCATCGTGGTAGTATTCTTGTTCCTTATGCCCAAAATTATGGGAAACCGCTTTTTCAACTGCGTGTTTATGAGATTGATCAAGCGGGCAAATACACTTTGGTTTACACTTCTCAAGAAATTTTGGATATGGACACCTCAAAATATAAAACAGAGGGGAGTTTTTGGCAATTGGAAGCAGGAGAAACTTATTCCTTGCCTCTTTTTGTCAATGATAGTAAAAATGCCAGATTGCGCTTCGAATCATCCATTCAAATTCCTGATTTGAATAAAGGAAAATACGCATTTCAAGTACTTTATACACCAGAAAATTCTTCGTTTTTCAAGTATGCTTTTCGCCAATTTACAGACATAGACCCTATTTCAGAAGATGGTGTCGATGATTATCCCGACCATTTTATTTGGGAGGGGAGTTTTACCAGCAACTTTTTGGAGTATCCGTTTGAAATTTTGCCAAAACTTGTCGTTTATGACCCAACAAAAAGTGCCTTATGCCGCGCTGTTAGCAAAGAAAACTGGAGTAAGGTGAAGAGAATTTGGCGGAAACGAGACAAAAACAAATCATGCGATTGCGTATTATGGGTGTATGATGGCGCGCAGTCGATTCTGGCTTCATTACCTGCCTATACGGGATACGACGTGATCTTTTATACAGATTCCGGCATCAAGTATGTATCGTTTACTTATCAAGTAGGCAAAGTTTTCCGCTTACGTTCACGTATGGCTTGGTTGTTTCATGCCGTGGGATTTCGAAGAGCTCCTTTTAAAACCTCCAAAGCGAATTGGAGCAAGTTGATTAGGGTTGAAGAAATTTAGAGAATATGGAGTTGATGTTGGATTTGTTGCAAAATTTCACACAAGGATTGACGGAGTATATGGACATGGGAAAGACAACGAAAACGACATTGAATAAAAAGCGATCGCATAACACGGGTTTTGCGTCAGGCGGGGTGACGTGCAAACTTGGAGCTTTGTGCTTTTAATGAACTTTAGTAATAAATTGAAACTTTGTGCTTTGAAACCCGCCCGAACGCAAAGCCCGAAAACGTTGTGCATAATGCGGGAAATAGTGCCAACCATTGAAAATAGTGCTAAAAAAGCCAACCGCTCAAACAGCACATTTATTTTTTTGCCGACACAAAAGCAAGTGCTCGAAAAAATCGGACTGAAATTACGGAATAGGTGATTACTCAACTTTTAAAATTGCATTCAATTTTAGAAAACATCAATAGAATACAAGAAATAATAAAGTTTTTAGAAGATTAAAGCGAAATGTATAAAAGCATATAATTTCAACTATAATTGAGACCAATGAACAAAATCATAATGATAGCAGCAGCAGCAGAAAACAACGCCCTGGGAAAAGACAACGCCACACTTTGGGATCTACCCGACGATTTTAAGCGGTTTAATAAACTAACTACGGGCCATAAAACTATTATGGGACGAAAAACTTTTAAGAGCATGCCCACGCTTTTACCTAACCGTGTACATATTATAATTACAAGGGATAAGAATTATAAAGTCGCTTTTGATGATTGTATTGTTGTGCATTCATTGAAAGATGCAATTGCGCTAGTAGCGAACGACGCCTTGGCATTTATTATTGGCGGAGGGGAAATATATAAGCAGGGTGAGAAATATTCCAACGGGATTGAACTTACGCGTGTACATACCAATTTTGAAAATGCCGATACCTTTTTTCCAGATATTGACCCTAATATTTGGAAACTTGTTTCAGAAGAACATCACTCAACCGATGATAGACATGCCTCTGCTTTTACGTATTTAACTTATACCCGGAGGTAATCACTTTTCGTTTAAATACCTAGCTGTTTATTTTGGTATTATCTCTAATCTGCTCATAAAGCGAATGAAGAAAATAAGAAAACCAAAATGATTATTTACGTTGTACTTTCACTATTCTTCACTTTTTTTTTTAAAATTACACTTGGAAGAGAAATCTGGAACATGGTAGATGTAATTGTCGAAATTGGACTTATTGCAAGCCTATTTATGAATAGAACAAAAAGCTAACGCTACTCCAAAAATTGCAAAAGCGTATGTTTTGCCAATACTTATGACAGAAAACATCGGAAACCAAACAGAACGCAAGCACTATGCACAACACCGTATATAATTTATTGATAGTTCTAGCCTTCTTACGAAAATCTTCGCGGATTTTCTATTCGGTTTTTATTTGCTAAATTAGGTGCTTAAAACACGCAACAAACCATATACAACAACGTTATAGCCAATGATGGTAACTCTCAAAACTCTTTTGTAAAGTGATTTGTCTTTATCAAATGAACCGACCCTTCCGTTTATATCATATTCACCCGAAAATAGTGCATTATTGATTGTCCTAAATTAATTGTAATTTATGTGCTCTATGGCGGGATAAAATAATTACGACAGACTAAAACATATTACTTTACTATTTCTAAACTCAATTGCAAAATACACACTCAAACTTACTACTTATGAAATTATTAATTCTTTCAAGCCTATGCTTTCTAAGCTCCGTCACCTTAGGACAGAATCAAATTACTTGGGGCACAGCATCTGATGTTTCCTCATCCACTTTCGGTTACAATTTTCCTAGAATAGTTCAGGACGGAGGAGGTGATCCCGTTATCTCATGGACGTCGAATGGTAATATGTATTTTGCGCGTTGGAATGGATCTGGATTTTCTACCCCTACCACTCTGAATAGTGTTCCAATAGCTGGTGCAGGATGGATGGGACCGGACATTGCGTCAAAGGGAGATACCATTTTTGCAGTTTATAAAGAAACACCAGAAGCAGATACAAATAGTCATGTTTGGTGTGTAAGATCATTTGACGGAGGAATAACATTTAACCCACCTGTTCGGGTAGATTTTATAGGCGATAATATCTGCCGATTTCCGACAGTTACTGTAGATGATTCTGGGAATCCCATTGTCGGATTTATGAGATTTGATGCAGGGTTTGGTAATGCTCAATGGATGATTTCGAGGTCTACTAATGGCGGAGTGTCTTTTTCCGCTGATGTTCTCGCTAGTGGTTGGAGCAGCGGTACTTCTGAGGTATGTGATTGCTGCCCAAGTAAAATCGTGAGCGATGGCAATACGGTCGCGATGCCTTATCGAGATAACAATAGTAATATTCGCGACACATGGGTGGGAATATCAACTGATGGTGGCGCTAACTTTCTTGGCGGGATGGATGTGGATCAACAAGGTTGGATGTTGATGTCTTGTCCATCCTCCGGCCCTGATGGTGTTATAATTGGTGATAATCTCTATACAACCTATATGAGTGGTGCAACTGGATCTTCACGAGTATCTTACAACATTTCCTCCATTTCTACTATGACGGGCTCAACTGCCATTCCATTGGATCAGACAACACCAATAGCGTTAACTTCTCAAAATTTCCCACGTGTTGATAGCGACATAAATTCCATGGCTTTTGTTTGGAAACAATTTTCAAATGGACAACAAGAGTTAGCCATACAATTTACGGAAGATATTACGAGCGGGATAAATCCTATTCAGGAGATTGTTGCTGTAGATAACGTTGGCGCTGTTGATGTCATGATGAATAACGGCACTGTCTGGGTTGTTTGGGAAGATGTTTCTTCTGGAACAGTAAAATATAGAAGTGGAACTTATTCGCAATCTTTAGGGATTAAACCA
This sequence comes from uncultured Flavobacteriales bacterium, assembly GCA_963977135.1. Lineage (GTDB taxonomy): Bacteria > Bacteroidota > Bacteroidia > Flavobacteriales_D > Crocinitomicaceae > UBA2040. Next base: position 161,504 of record CAXBNN010000006.1, read on the forward strand.
GGAGCAAATTTGCAATCCAATATTACGGTTCAACCCAACCCATCTTCTGATTTATGGAACATAAACGGTATTTCTAAATCACAGAGTATTCAATACGAACTCTCAACACTTAACGGCAAATTAGTTGAACGTAATTCAGTTTTTAATTTTGATGGGAAATTCAATTTTGAATTGGAAAATTCCAAGTTAAATTCAGGGATTTATTATTTAATCATTTCAGATGATGATTCAATTGAAACCGTTAAATTGATGAAGCAATAAGCGTTGTGATTTACGCGCGGCACAGAACAGAAAGAAAATTTTGATTCAGACATAGGTGTTCATTCAATCATTAACGCAAGTTGCGAGTATATGAATAAATTCAAAAACAGTACTCTTAATAAGAAAAGGCTATAACACGTCCTACAAAACAGCGCTGTTTTCACTTCGAGAATCTTTCTTTTTATAAGGAAAAAAGTCCTATTTTTAAGAAAACGTTTTTCGGAGAGCGCCGTTTCGTAGCCCTGTCCGTTATAACCAACTAACCACTCCCGAAAATACAGCACAAAAAAATCCCTCCTACTCGGAGGGATTTTGCATGGTATAAAACCCATTTTCAAAATTGACCGCTTCGCGGTGAAAGACCCACTATAAAAAATAGTTAAATAGATAGATAGTTAAACACTTCGACAAGCTCAGTGCGAGTAGTTAAAAAGCCCTGACCGAACGAATATAGAAGCCGTTGGTCTTACCGCCGTTGTAGTTCGAGTTGCCACTGAAGAAACTCTGATGCCACGCAAAGTTGTTATCGTTCTCCGTAGAACTCCAATAGAAGTTATTAGCAAAACCGACAATTGCTAATCGCTGAACGTACATTTCATTTAATTCGTATTTTGTTGGTAATCTCCAATCCATGAATTTTTCTCCGTTTGTGCTGTGATTTAAGGGATTGCTAATAGCATCTTGGGCTAAATACCAAGAACTAGACGCTGATTGATCTTGTGTTTCAGCAACCAATCCATGTCTTCCATCTGCGGAAATTCTAAAAACGTATCCGCCCAGTTCAGGCCAAAGACCAATTGTATAAATTTTTGAACTTACAACATAAGGATCAGCAACAGTTCCCGTTCCTGCAATCGCAATATCTGCGCCAGCTGTCGTTACACCTCCTTGACCATCTGCGCCTGCTGGGCCTGCTGGGCCTGTTGCGCCAACTGCTCCGTCATTTCCTGCTGGACCTTGAATACCTTGCAGGCCTTGTGGACCTGTTGCACCATTATTTCCTGTTGGACCTTGTGGGCCTGTTGCGCCTGTAGCACCAACTGCTCCGTCATTTCCTGCTGGGCCTTGAATACCTTGCAGGCCTTGTGGACCTGTTGCACCATTATTTCCTGCTGGACCTTGTGGGCCTGTTGCGCCTGTAGCACCAACTGCTCCGTCATTTCCTGCT